>CAKSFN010000001.1 GCA_934454405.1 uncultured Eubacteriales bacterium
TTCTTCAAATCGCTCGCAAATACAGAAAAGTATTCGCCTCGCGCTTTTCATCGCCTGAACAAAAATCATCTCCGCAAAGTCTCTGCGCGTCGGTCGGAACGGAAAAGGGCTGATTTTCGCCCATGCTTCTTCAAATCGCTCGCAGATACGAAAGTATTCGTTTATACTTTTTCAAATCGCTCGCAAATACGGGAAACGACCCGGAGGACACATTCAGTTGCGGCATTCGTCATTGACATACCTATATTTTTATGGTATAATACTATGCGGCGCGACGGGCGTGTCCGCGCGCAATAAAAGGCTTCGCTTCGGAGGGGGAAGTTTTATGAAAACCGATATAGTTATCATCGGCGCGGGTCCCGCGGGGATATTTACCGCGATAGAGTTGATTAAAAAGGGCAGCAGACAGCATATTGTCATCGTCGAAAAGGGCAAGGCGATAGAGGACAGGCACTGTCCGAAAGAAAAGACGAAAAAATGCGTTAACTGCAAGCCTTATTGCCATATAACGACGGGCTTTTCCGGCGCGGGAGCGTTCTCGGACGGAAAACTCAGCCTCAGCTGTGAGGTCGGCGGCGATCTGCCGTCTCTCATAGGCGAAGATCTCGCGCAGGAAACGATAGATTATACCGATAAAATCTATCTTGAATTCGGCGCGGATCCGCACGTCGAGGGGCTCGGCAACAAAGAGGAAGTCAAGAATATCAGACGCCGCGCAATAAAAGCGGGGCTTTGCCTTGTTGACTGTCCCATTCGCCACCTCGGCACGGAGAAGGCGCAGGGACTTTACTATGCGATTGAGAAATATCTGCTTGAAAACGGCGTTGAGATGCTTTTCGGCTATGAATGTTCAAATATAATTCTGGAAGGCGACAGATGCGACGGCGTTTATATTACAAACGGCAAAGAAACGAAAGAAATTCACGCAAAAACGACCGTCATCGCAACCGGAAGAAGAGGCGCGGAATGGCTTGAAAGCGTTTGCGCGGAGCATGACATCGCCCACATTCCCGGAACCGTTGACATAGGCGTTCGCGTCGAAGTCCGAAACGAAATTATGGAAAAAGTCAACGAGGTTCTTTACGAATCGAAGCTGATAGGCTATCCGCCGCCGTTCAAAAACAAGGTGCGCACGTTCTGTCAGAACCCCGGCGGCTTTGTCAGCCAGGAAAACTACGACAACGACCTTGCGGTTGTCAACGGCCACTCCTACAAGGAGCTGAAATCTGACAACACAAACCTTGCCATCCTCGTTTCCCATAACTTTAATCATCCGTTCAATCAGCCCATTGCTTACGCGCAGAAGGTCGGCGAGCTGACCAATATGCTTGCGGCCGGGCACATTCTTGTTCAGCGCTTCGGCGACATTCTCGACGGAAAAAGAACATGGCCGAAAGAACTTGCGCAGTCGAATGTCAGACCGACGCTTCCCGACGCGGTGGCAGGCGACATAACCGCCGCTATGCCGTATCGCGCGATGATAAACATAATCAATTTCATTCAAGCCATGGACGAGGTCGTTCCCGGCTTCGCAAGCTCCGAAACGCTTCTTTATTCGCCCGAATTGAAGTTTTACAGCAACAGGATCAAAATGGACAGTCACTTCAACACAAACGTGCGCGGTCTGCACTGTCTCGGTGATTCAAGCGGCTGGACGCGCGGACTTATGATGGCGTCCGTTATGGGCGTTCTTATGGGGCGTGAGATAGCCGGACGGGAAATTGAATCCGCAGAATAAATAGTGACATCTATTATTAAAAAAACTCTGCAAAAGACTTTTGCCTTTTGCAGAGTTTTCTTTTATTTTATGGATTCCTTGTATGCGAGAATAAGCCTGGTGACCTCGGAGTAGCTTGCCGTTCCCGAAGGAACGCCCTGCGACTTGATAAACGAGTCGTTTATTTTGCCCGAGATCTGCGCGGTTTTTCCCGTCGAATATTTTTCATAATACTCCCGCTGTTCCGCAATATCCCTCTCAACGGCAGGCGAAATGTTCAGCTCCGCTTTTGCGAAAAGCTCGGGGCTTCTCGCATAAAGCGCGTTCGCTAGATACGTATATGCCGAAAGATGACCCGAATAGCGATACTCCGCATTGTCCGAATGAATGCAGGCAAGGTAAGCGATGAAGTTGCAATCGTCTTCTCTTGCGACGCCCTTCGTATGCGCCAGCTCGTGCGCCGCCGTAAACGGCAGGTCGGATTGCGACACGTTCGTGTTCACGTTCGCCTCGCCGAGCATCGGAAAATACATTCCCGTTATGCCCGTGTACGACCAGAGCGGAGAGATCAGCACCCCTTTCGTCTTTGACGCGCCCTTTTTCAGAAAAGTCAGCGACCGCATCTCCTCGCCGTTATACGCGCTTCCGATATCTTTCAGCGTTTCCGAAACGCCGTTTGAAAGCTTAAAACGCCCTTTTTCGTCCTCGGAAAGCGTCGAGCGCAGCTCGCTTGCGGCCTTCGCTTCTTCAACGCAGGCGTTATAAAGCGCTTCGATGCCGTCGGGCGGTTCGCCGAGCTTCATAAACTCCTGCACCGTCGGACGGTAGAAGTTGACGCCGTGCATTATCGCGTAAAGCAGAAAAGAAACGGAGCAGATAAGCAGAACCCTGCGGAAAAAGCGGAACGGACGCAGCTTCAGAACTATCAGCCGTATAATGTCTCCGAGCAAAACCAAAACAAGCGCGTAAAGCCCGAATTCCGTCAGCGAAAACGGGAAAAGCCCCGAAAACCACGTCAGAGCGCCGCTCACGACAGGGAAAAACGACGCCGCGAACACGTTTTCCGCCATAAAAGGCATCGTTCTTGCAATCGTCAGTATCAGCACGCCCAAAAGCGCGGGCAGCGCGATCAAAAAATATTTCAGTATCTTAAACATCTTTTATGTCCGACGCGGTATTTCCGCGCCTTTTCACTCTCTCGGCGGAATATCTCCGATGCCGTCTATGATATATTTCGGCGAATACGGGAACATATCGACCGTTTCAGGGCTCGAAACTCCCGAAAGAACAAGCACCGTGTCTATTTCCGATTCAAGCCCCGCGATAATATCCGTGTCCATTCTGTCGCCGACGATTATCGCCTCTCTGTGATGAACATTCAAAAGCTTTATCGCGTGGCGCATCATAAGCGGATTGGGCTTGCCTATATAGTACGCGTTTTTGCCGCTTGTCAGCTCGATAGGCGCGATTATCGCCTTTGTCGCCGGCAATATTCCGTGCTCTCCCGGCGCCGAAACGTCGGGATTTGTTCCTATCAGCTTCGCGCCGGCCAGAACGAGCCGCGCCGCTTTCGTGACCTTGTCGTAGCTGTAAGACGGAGTCTCTCCCACAACAACGTAATCGGGGTTGACGTCGTTCATCGTGAAGCCGTGCGCATACATCGCGTTTATAAGCCCCGCTTCTCCGATAATATACGCGCTTCCGCCCGGCTTCTGCGTTGCCAGAAACGACGCCGTCGCTATCGCCGACGTGTAAAAATGCTCTTCTCCCACATCAAGACCGAGCCTTGCGAGTTTTTGCGAAAGTTCACGCGGAGAACGCTCCGACGAGTTGGTCAGGAACAAATAATTCTTCCCGTTTTCGTTCAGCCATTGAACAAATTCTTTTGCGCCGGGCAAAAGACGGTTGCCGTGATATACAACGCCGTCCATATCGCATATAAAGCCTTTTTTGCCGTCGACGACTTTTCTGAAATCCTCTTTCATCGCTGCCTCTTCCGAATTTTATTCTATAAAGTCGCGAAGCCTCTTGCTTCTTGACGGGTGACGCAGTTTTCTCAGCGCTTTCGCTTCGATCTGTCTGATACGCTCTCTTGTAACCTTGAACTCTCTGCCCACTTCTTCAAGGGTTCTCGTTCTGCCGTCGTCAAGCCCGAAGCGCAGACGCAAAACTCTTGCTTCGCGGTCGGAAAGCGTTTTCAGAACCTCGTTGAGCTCTTCTTTCAGCAGCGTTTGCGCCGCGGAATCGGAGGGTGAGGGAATATCGTCGTCCGCAAGGAAGTCTCCGAGGTGGCTGTCCTCCTCTTCGCCGACGGGGGATTCAAGCGAAACGGGCTCCATCGCAACTTTCATGATCTCGCGAACCTTGTCCACGGGCATATTCAGCTCTTTTGCCAGCTCGTCCGCCTGCGGCTGTCTGCCGAGTTCCTGAACGAGCGCGCGTTCCGTTTTCGCAAGACGGTTTATCGTTTCAACCATGTGCACGGGTATTCTTATCGTTCGCGCCTGATCCGCGATGGCTCTCGTGATGGCCTGTCTTATCCACCACGTGGCATAGGTCGAGAATTTGTAGCCCTTGTCGCTGTCGAATTTTTCGACCGCTTTTATAAGACCGAGGTTGCCCTCCTGAATGAGATCGAGGAACAAAAGCCCTCTGCCCACGTATCTTTTTGCTATGCTGACAACAAGCCGCAGGTTCGATTCGTTAAGTATGCGCTTCGCTTCCGCGTCGCCCTTCGCTATCCGCGCCGCAAGCTCGGATTCCTGTTCGGGCGTCAACAGGGGAACGCGCCCTATCTCGTGCAGGTATATTTTAACGGGGTCGTCTATCGTGATCCCCTCGGATTGGAGCAAAGCCTCCATATCGTCCGGATCGGAGGGCAGCACGCTTATCTCCTCTTCAAGTTCCTTGAGCTCGGAATCAATGGAAAAATCCTCTTGCAGCTCGATATCTTCGGAATGAAGCTGATCGAAAACTATCGCTTTCTGTTCTTCCGTGAATTCCAGCTTTTCCAAAACGGCGTTGACCTCGTTGTAGGAAAGCGAGCCTTTTTCTTTGCCCTTCTCGATCAACTGTTTAAGCGCCTGCTTTTTTTCGTTGACCGCGTTTTGCTGTTCGTTTGTTTTTTGTTCCGTCATTATTCTTTTCCTCCTTGCAGTTCCTTCAATCTCATCGCAAACGTTTCGTCCGAGTCGAAGGAGCGTTGAAGTATTTTTTTCTTTTCCTTTTTAAGCGCATTTATCGCGCTGTCTATCGCCGCGTCCGTGACGCTTATGGTTTCGACGCTCGCCATAAATGTGTTGATATGCGACATTTCATCCGGATTGAAATATTGCGCTATGTTCAAAAGATGCTCCGCCGTCGGGTCAAGCGCTATCTTTTCTTTAAGCGCGATAAAGACGCGCCTGTTGAAGTCCGTCACAAAATCCTCTTCCGTTATCCGCGACGTTATCTTTTCCGCCTTTTCCGGCATATTTATCAGAACGGAAAGCAAGTCCTCCTCCGCTTTCGCCGCTTTCAGATATTTCGGACGCTGCGGGTTTATTTTGTCGCCCGTGTCCGTTAAAGAGGAAAGCTGTTTTTTCTGTTCCTCCTTTTCCCTGTATCTTTGCATGCGCCGCCTGCGCTGATTTATTTCGGCGGTGACCGCCTGCTTGTCCACCTGCATTATCTCCGCAATTTTCGCCGCGTATACGTCTCTTTCCGCGGGCGAGGGAAGCGGCGCGATTATCTCCGCCATTTTTTTAAGACATTCGATTTTTTCCGTATCCACCGAGATGTCGTATTTCGCAAGCGTCTCGGAAAAACGGTAATCCACCGAGTTGAACGCCGCGTCGAGAAGTCTGCGGAATTTTTCCTTTCCGCCCTCCTCCTTCATCATCTCGTCCGGGTCCTTGCCTCCCGTGACGGTTACCACCTTCACGTTCAGTCCCGCCGCCGGAAGTATCTCCAACGCGCGCTGGGTCGCCTTTTTGCCCGCCGCGTCGCTGTCGTAGCAGATAACGACCTTTTCCGTATATCTGCGTATGAGCCTCGCCTGCTCCGGCGTCAGCGCCGTTCCAAGCGAAGCCACCGCATTGTCAAACCCCGCCTGATGCAGCGAAATAACGTCCATATACCCCTCGCAGAGTATCAGGCAGTCCGCTTTCGTGTTTTTTGCGAGGTTCAGCGCGAACAGATTCTGCCCTTTTTTGAAAACGAGATTTTCCGAAGAGTTCAGATATTTTGCGGGATTGTTTGCATCCATGGTCCTGCCGCCGAACCCGATAACATTGCCTCTGTGGTCGATTATCGGAAACATACAGCGGCTTCTGAATCTGTCAAAATTTCTGCCGCCCGTTTTGGACTGAACCGCAAGCCCCGCCGCCTTTATGTCTTCAATCGCGTAGCCCTTTGCAAGCAGATGCTTCAGCAATCCGTCCCACGCGTCCGGCGCGTATCCGAGCCCGAATCTTCTTACAACGGTCTGCGAAAGCTGTCTTCGCTTGAAATATTCAAGCCCCGCCGCTCCCTCCGGCGCGAACAGCGTGTCAAAATAAAATCTTGCCGCAACGCGGTTGATTTCAAGTATTCGCTTTCGGAGTTCCGCGATTTCCGTGTCGAACACGTTTTTCTGCGGAACGGGAAGCCCGACCATATTCGCAAGAAATACCACCGCATCGACATACGGCAGATGCTCCGCCTCCATAATAAAGGTTATAACATCGCCGCCCTTGTGGCAGCCGAAGCAGTAAAACATCTGTTTTCTGCCCGAAACGTGGAACGAGGGCGTTCTTTCGCTGTGGAAAGGGCAAAGCCCGACCGTTGAGCTTCCCGTTTTTTTGAGCTGCACGTATTTTCCGATGATATCCTCGATATCGCAGCGGCTGCGCAGCCTGCTCAGAAACTCATCCGTAAAAGCATACGCCATTTTGCGACGCCCTCCTTTCATTTTCCCCGAATTTTTCTTTTCTGATTATTAATACGCGCGAAGTATGTAAAAAACCTGCAAGCTTTTTCTCTTGTTTAAAAAAAATTCACAAACAACCGCGTTTGCGCATATTGTGTGGTGTAGGCTTTCAGCCCCGAATTTTTTTGACGGAGGTGCGCGGTATGCGTCGGAGAAGACAGGGAAGAGGTCTCTGCGTTCTTTCGCAAATATGCATCGCCGCCGCCGTGGGAATAATCGTCGGACTCTGTTTTCCGTCAATACTTGTCATTTCCGCGCTTGCGCTGACGGTAATAGCGGTCGCTCTTTGTCGGTGAGGTGATAGAATGAAGATCGTTGTGGTAAAGGCTCCCTCCTTTATGCGCGGCTTGCTCCGCGCGCTGTTTCACATACCCGCGCGGGAAAACCCGAGTTAGAACGGGAAGGGGCTGTAAAAAAAACGCAAGTTTTTTTTACAGCCCCTTTGGCATTATTCGATATCTTTGAGCCTCTGATATTTTTCCTTTGTCGCAAGCCCTCCGCGCAAATGCCGTTCCTCTTTGTTTTTGTCAAGAACCCTGCGAACACGGCGGAAAAGAGGTTTGTTGATATATTCGAGCCGTTCCGCGACGTCTTTATGCACGGTCGATTTCGAGATCCCGAATTCCTTCGCCGCATTTCTGACCGTCGCGCCTTTTTCCGCGATGTATCTTCCGAGTCTGAGCGCGCGGAGCGTCAACTCTTCGTCCATAGCCTTCTCCCTCTCTTCGGCGTTGTCGCAAAAGCGACGCCTGCCGTTATACTTTTCATTCCAAAGTATGAAGAAGGGATGACAATTATTCTGAAAATAGATCCGCGATGCCGAAGCATGCGAATGCAAAAGACGCAAAAACACAAAAAACGCAGGAAGAAAGGCTGTTTTTGTCCGCGTTATCTTTACTGCAAAAGAAGGGAAGCGTTCCCGGATTTTTATATAAAGCAGGGCTGTAAAAAACGAGTGTTTTTTACAGCCCCTTCCGCAGAATGCGGCGCTCCTACGCAAGATTCGTCTTTACAGAAAAAAGGTGGGATAGATTCTGTCCTATATAAAACAGACGAAGCGACCTGAATTGCGTAAGAGCCTCGCATTCCGCGGAAAGCTTCATATTTTTTACAGGGGGCAATCCGTCTTAAAAAATTATATGTTCGATCTTATATTGCGCTTCTCCCGCCTCAACCGTCACAACCGCGGTTTTTCCGTCCTCTGTTTCTATTTTGTACTTTATGCCGTAGCACGCAACGGTTTCCTCGCCTTTCGGCTTTTGTCCGATAACGCCCATTGCGATTATCTCCGCTTTTTTTACGCGGTCTTTTGTTATTACGTAATCCTCTTTGCTTTTGCAGACAAAAATCATTGAATCGCGGCCGTTCGAGGTTGAGAACCGCACAATGGTTCCGAGCGGAAAATCCGCTCCCGAGACCTTTCCCGAACCCTCCTGCCGTTTTGCAAGAGTCCGCGCGACTTCGCTTATTCCGTATCCCATTTTTTCAGATCCTCTTTTTAATCTTCATGGTCTTTCAAAACCCGGATTTTCGGGGGGGGGGGGTAACAGAAACCGTTGATTTTACGGGATTTTCCTCTTGTTTCGGAGAGTGAATGTACAGGTGAAAACCGTCCGGGAGTCCCGCGCTTCCGAACTCGGACAAGCGGTTTCTGCTCATCGTCTCAAAAACCTTTTCCTGCAGCGACGCGCGAAACTCCGACGGTGAAAGAGAGAGATTTTTTGAGAAAAACTTGCTGAAATTCTGCGAAGAAGAAAAACCGGTCTCCTTCGCTATCTCCGAAACGGTGATTTTCGGAGAAAACAGCAGCGCTATTGCGGTTCCGAGCCTGAGTTCCGTCATATATTCGTGAAAAGTCATTCCGACATTTTCGCGAAAAAGCTTTTCAACGGCTCTTTTGTTCGTATAGAACGCCGAACATAGTATTTTCAGGGTTTTTTTCGTTTGCAGATCGGTTGTTATAAAAG
Source organism: uncultured Eubacteriales bacterium (assembly GCA_934454405.1). Classification (GTDB taxonomy): domain Bacteria; phylum Bacillota; class Clostridia; order Oscillospirales; family UBA644; genus UBA644. Next base: position 8,633 of record CAKSFN010000001.1, read on the forward strand.
ACAGTATATCGTTGAATTCTTCCGAAAAACAGAGCGGCTTTTGCTGCGCCGTGAAACGAATGTTCAGAACCTCGCTGTCTCCGAAAACAGAGTATTCGAAAACGCGTTTGTTTACAATGACAAAAAGAGAATTCTTCTTTGTTTTGACGTCGAGCATGTGCTTTTTTCCTTTCTTTTACATAAAGAATACATCATCGGATGTAAAAAGTAAAGAATTTTTTCTGTTCGCGCCTCATTATAAAACAAATACGTTCCGATAGGAAACGCGGTTGTATTTTTTGACTTTCGAAACTATGAGACGACCGTTTTTCGGGTTTTCCTCACCGCCTCGTATATTTTATCGTATTTGATGTCCTTTTTTCGGGACTTTGCCGCGGCGCCTCCGTCGGACAACCGCTTTTGCGGACTGCATTTATCGGAGAGCCCCGTTTTTTGCCAAGCATACAAAAAAAATGCCTGCGGCAAAGTCTCGTCCGCCGTATCCGCGCTCTTGCAAAAGCCGTTTTTTACGCAAAAAAAAGAAGCCCCGAAGGGCTTCGTCCTTAAATATAACTTTGTTATTTTTTCGGTATAAATCGTTTTTCTTCGCCTCTGGCAAGCCGCTGTATGTTCTCCCTGTGCATAAATATCGCAAGCGCTCCGACAAAAAGACTTAAAACGATATCGGGAACGCAGGGCGTGACGAAGATCGAAAACAGCGTGCCCGAAACCGCGAGAGCCGCCGCCGCGCAAACGGAGGAAAGAGAGACTATTTTTGAAAGAATGAAAACGAGAATAAATGTTCCGAGCGCTATACAGCCGACGCGCCAGTCAACGGCGATCGCCGCCGAAAGCCCGACGGAGATGGCTTTTCCGCCCTTGAACTTATAATAAAGAGGAAAACAGTGTCCGAACACGCAGCAGCAGCCCGCAACGCATTTTCCTGTTTGTTGAAGCAGTTCGATATCCGCGCCGAGCGGGTAAAAAGAGTTTATCAGAAGAATTATGTAATATCCGCCGAGCGTTGCCAGCGCCGCCTTTGCGACGTCGAGAAAAAGAACGAGAAATCCGAATTTTAACCCGAACACCCGCGCAACATTCGTCGCTCCCGCGTTTCCGCTGCCTTGCGAGCGGACGTCCTTTTTGAAGCGCAGTTTTCCGAAAATTATCGAATTGCTGACAGAGCCGAGCAGATATGCGAGTATTCCGATGCAGACGTATATGATAACTTTTATTGCCATAATTCTTCTCCGTTTGAGTTATTATATAAAGTATATCATATTTTTTCTGTTTTTTCAATATGAAAAAGGAAACTCCGCTGTCTTTTTTCGGACTTTTCCGTATTACCTTGGTTTTTCCGATTGACAAAACAGGGTTTATCGTATATACTGTATGTAGTTTTTAAAACTACATACGGCAAAAACCGTCTTGAAAGGAAGAAACATGAAGCGAACAAAACTCAAAGACAGACAGCTTCCCGATTATACGAAAGGCGAAGAGATTTTCAATATGGTCACCCATATCGTGGGCGGCGCGCTCGGCGTTGCGTATCTTGTGCTCTGCGTTATTTACGCCGCGACCCATTCCGACCCGTACTCCGTTGTTTCCGCCTCCGTTTACGGCGCTTCCGTCGTCGTGCTTTTTACGGTCTCCTCCGTATATCACGGGCTTCGCGTCGAAAAAGGCAAAAAGGTGATGCAGGTGCTTGACCACTGCGTTATATATTTTATGATAGCCGGAACGTATACGCCGCTCACTCTCTGCACTTTGCGCGAACAGAATCCCGCGCTCGGCTGGACTGTATTCGGCATCGTCTGGGGTACGTCCGCATTTGCGGCGCTTCTCAATGCGATTGATTTGAAAAAATATAAGGTTTTTTCGATTATCTCTTATCTGGCGATAGGCTGGTGCGTCATTTTCACCGCAAAACCGGTTCTGAACGGCATCGGAACCGCGGGCTTTATCTGGCTTCTGGCAGGCGGCGTTATGTATTCGATAGGCGCGGTATTCTATCTGTTCGGCCACAAAAAAAGATATATTCATTCCGTTTTTCATATCTTCATAGACCTTGCGAGCGTGTGCCACTTTGTTTGCATACTGTTCTATGTTCTGTAATCGGTTCGGATAAAAAGCGGAGCCGTAAAAAAACATTCGTTTTTTACGGCTCCGTTATATTTCTTATTGTCTTATCGTTTTTTTTGCGGTCCGGGCATTTTTAACATCCCCTATTCCAGCTCAAAAGCTCCTGTATACAATTGATAATATGTTCCTTTTTGGGCAATCAGTTGTTCGTGGCTGCCGCGCTCGATTATTCTGCCGTGGTCAAGAACCATTATGACATCGGAGTTCATAACCGTTGAAAGGCGGTGGGCGATAACGAACACCGTTCTGCCCTCCATAAGCTTATCCATCCCGCGCTGAACGATCGCTTCCGTTCTTGTGTCTATCGAGGAAGTCGCCTCGTCAAGAATCATAACCGGAGGATCCGCAACGGCGGCTCTCGCGATTGCAATCAGCTGTCTTTGCCCCTGCGAAAGGTTTGAGCCGTTGTTTGAAAGCTCGGTTTCGTAACCGTTCGGCAGGCGCGTTATAAAGTCGTCCGCGCCCGCAAGCTTTGCCGCTGCAATACATTCTTCGTCCGTCGCGTCAAGGTTGCCGTAGCGGATATTGTCCATAACCGTGCCGGAAAAAAGGTTCGTGTCCTGCAAAACTATGCCGAGGCTGCGGCGCAGGTCGGGTTTTTTTATTTTATTGATGTTTATTCCGTCATAACGGATTTTTCCGTCCGCTATATCGTAAAAACGGTTTATAAGGTTTGTTATCGTTGTTTTGCCCGCTCCGGTCGCGCCGACAAACGCAACCTTTTGACCCGGTTCCGCATAGACCGAAACATTATGCAGCACGGTTTTATCGGGTGTATATCCGAAATCGACGTCCGTCATACGCACATCGCCTTTGAGCGGCGTGTACGTCAGCGTTCCGTCCGTGTGGGGATGCTTCCACGCCCATTTTCCCGTATGCTCGGCGGTTTCGACGATATTGCCGTTTTCGTCCGTTTTTGCGTTGACCAGCGTAACGTAACCGTTGTCCTCCTCGGGCTTTTCGTCGATGAGTTCAAAAATTCTCGACGCGCCCGCAAGCGCCATAACAACGGAGTTTATCTGCTGTGAAAGCTGGTTGACGTTACCCGTGAACTGCTTTGTCATATTCAGGAACGGAACGATGATATCTATGCTGAACGCAAGCCCCGAGAGCGCGAGGTTCGGCGTTCCCGAAATGAGGAAGATGCCGCCGACGAGAGCAATGATAACATAAAGCACGTTGCCTATATTCATCAGTATCGGACCGAGAGTGTTCGCATAGGCGTGCGCTTTTCTGTTGCTTTCGTAAAGGTCGTTGTTAAGCTTTTCGAAGTCTTCCGTACATTCGGGCTCGTGACAGAAAACCTTGACCACTTTCTGCCCGTTCATCGTTTCCTGAACGAAGCCTTCCTGTTTGCCTATCGTGCGTTGAAGCTCAACGAAATACTTTGCCGAGCCGCCGCCTATCTTTTTGGAAATAAGCGTCATCAGCACCACGCCGAGAAGTATTATAAGCGTCATCCAAACGCTGTACCAAAGCATTATTGCAAGCACGGAAATCACGATAACGCCGCATTGAACAAGCGTCGGAAGGGACTGCGAAACAAGCTGGCGGAGAGTGTCGATATCATTTGTGTAGTAACTCATGATATCGCCGTGCTTATGCGTGTCGAAATATCTTATCGGAAGATTTTGCATTCCGTTGAACATCTCGGCTCTCATCTTGTAGAGAAAACCCTGCGTTATATACGCCATAAGCTGGCTGTAAAGCGTTATCGTAACGATGGAAAGAACGTAAAAACCGATAAGCAGAAGCACTTTCGGAATTATCTGCGCGCTTGCCGCCGTCCAATCCCCGCTCTTTGCAAACGTGCCGATGACCGCAAGCACCTTTTGCAGAAAGATCGCCGGGATAGAGGACGCGACCGCCGAAAAGATTATGCAGACTATCGTTAACGGAACAAGAACGGGATAGAATTTGAAAAGCATTTTCAGAATTCTTCTTAAAACGCCTTTCTGCATTTGCGGGCGCGGCTTTTCAGTCTGCTTCATGCGCTGCACCTCCGTTCGTCTGCTGCTCAAACACTTCGCGGTATATTCCGCTTGTCCTCAGCAGTTCTTCGTGCGTGCCTTTTGCGGAGATCCTGCCGTTTTCCATAACGATTATCATATCCGCGTCCTGCACCGACGAAATTCGCTGGGCAATGATTATTTTCGTCGTTTCGGGGATAAAGCTTTTGAATCCCGCGCGTATCATTGCGTCGGTTTTGGTATCGACCGCCGAGGTTGAGTCGTCAAGAATAAGTATCTTCGGCTTTTTCAGCAGGGCACGGGCGATGCATAGCCTCTGCTTCTGTCCTCCGGAAACGTTCGTTCCTCCCTGTTCGATGTGAGTGTCGTAACCGTCCGGAAAGGACGAAACGAACTCATCCGCCTGCGCAAGCCTGCACGCTTCGAGAATTTCCTCGTCTGTCGCGTCCGCGTTGCCCCAGCGCAGGTTTTCCTTGATCGTTCCGGAAAAAAGCAGGTTTTTCTGCAAAACCATCGCAACGCTGTCGCGAAGCGTTTTTATATCGTAATCGCGAACATCCGCGCCGCCGACGCGAACGGAGCCTTCGCTTGCGTCGTAAAGTCTCGGAATCAGCTGAACGAGCGTCGATTTTGACGAGCCGGTACCGCCGATTATACCCACGGTCATACCCGATCGGATATGAAGATCAATGTCAGAAAGCGCGAATTTCTGCGCCTTTTCCGAATATCTGAAACTTACGCCGTCAAAGTCTATCGAGCCGTCCGCGACCTCGGTTATCGGGCTTTCCGGTTCTGCCATATCGGGCTTTTCGTCAAGCACTTCGCAGATACGCTTTGCCGATTCCGCGGACATCGTCAGCATAACGTATATCATCGAAATCATCATCAGCGACATCAGAATAGCCATTCCGTAATTCAGCATCGCCGAAAGCTGACCGACGCCGAGCCCGTTCTGCCCGGTTATGACAAGGCGCGACCCGACGAGCAGCACAAACGCCATATTGAAATAGACGCAGATCTGCATAAGGGGAGTGTTAAGCGCGACTATGCGTTCCGCAAAGGTGAAATCGCGGCGGATGCTTTCCGCTTCCCTGTCAAATTTCTGCTTTTCGTATTCTTCTCTGGCAAAGCCTTTTACAACTCTCATTCCGCGAACATTTTCTTCTATCGACTCGTTCAGATTGTCGTATCTTTTGAAGACCCTTCTGAAAGCGGGCATCGCAAACTTCGCGATAAGCGCAAGACCGACGATGAGCAGCGGAACGACGATAACGAACGCCATCGCCAGCGAACCGCCCATATAATAAGCCATAATAATGGAAAAAACAAACATCAGCGGACTGCGTATGGCTATTCGTATTATCATCATAAACGACATCTGAACATTGGTCACGTCCGTTGTCAGACGCGTTACAAGCGACGCGGACGAGAACCTGTCGATGTTTTTGAAAGTAAAAGACTGAATTTTGGAAAAAATATCGCTTCTCAGGTTTTTTGCGAAGCCTGCCGACGCCTTCGCGCAGGTGAAGCCCGCGATGCCTCCGCATGTCAGCGACGCCACCGCCATTCCGACAAGTATAAGCCCCGTTTTAAGAATTTCCGCGATATCCGCGCCGTCGTTGATATGATTGATAAGCTGCGCGGTTATAAACGGTATAAGCGTTTCGATAAGCGCTTCCCCGACAATGAAAACAAGCGTCAGAACGGAAGACGCTTTATATTCGCGTACACATTTTGCAAGTTTTTTTATCATCCGTCAAAAAATTCCTTTCCCACAGTTCCTCTCAAAAATACGCCCACATCGGACAACGCGTTTGTCATTCCGACTGCGGGCATATTGCGCGGCACCTCCAACGCGCCGCTTTGCGGATAATTAAAATAGATTTATAAAATTTTAGCACAGATTTTTTTTGATGTCAACTGAAATTGTGTAGTAACTCGCCGAAAAAAATGAAAACTTTTCGCTTCTTCACAGCAGAGGAGCGATTATTTTCATGACGAACGCCAGCGCTTTTCCGAACGGGGAGCGCCGCTTCATTTCCGATATCGAACAGCGGTGACACTTTTCAAACGTTTCGAGAAAATCCGCTTTGACGGAGGACACCGCCGCCGAACGGTACAGCAGCGTTCCGCACTCGAAATGCAGAAAAAGACTTCTGTAATCGAGGTTCGCGGTTCCCACGGTTGCCAGCTTATCGTCCGAAACGAACATTTTCGCATGCACGAAGCCGGGCGTGTATTCGTATATTTTCACACCTGCCCTCAAAAGCGGCATATAGTTTGCGCGCGTGGCCTCGAAAACAAGCTTTTTGTCGGGAATATGCGGCGTGATTATCCGCACGTCAACGCCCGCCTTTGCCGCGTTTTTGATCGAGGTCTCCATCGCGTCGTCGAGAATGAGATACGGCGTTGTTATGTAGACGTAATCCTTTGCGCGCTCGATTATGTTCATATATATGTTTTCGCAGACATTCTCCGCGTCGTGCGGACTGTCCGAATAAGGCTGAACGAACCCGTCGTTCTGCTCCTTTTCAAAAAGCTCGAACTCGTCCGGTCTGAATTTCTCAAAATCCTCGTCTCCGCCCGCCGCGTATTGCCACATCGTTAAAAACATAACTGTCATCGACCATGCGGCGTCGCCGCTCAGCATAACGGCGGTGTCCTTCCAATGTCCGAAGCGGACGACCTTGTTTGCGTATTCGTCCGCAAGATTGACGCCACCCGTGAAAGCGGTATGACCGTCAACCACGCATATTTTGCGGTGGTCGCGGTTATTCAGCCTTGAAGTCATAACGGGAATAAACGGGCTGAAAGTTCTTGCTTTGATCCCGAATTTTTCAAGCTTTTCAAAGTAGCGGTAGGGCAGCTTTGAAACGCATCCGAAGTCGTCGTAAAGCACGCGCACGTCAACGCCCTGCGCCGCCTTGCGCTTCAGCACCTCGAGAATGCCGTTCCAGACCTCGCCCTCCTCGATGATGAAATATTCGAGAAAAATATATCTGCGCGCCGATTCAAGCTCCCATTTAAGACGGTCGAGCTTTTCCTCCCCGAGCGAAAAATACGTTACCCCCGTGTTGTCATAAACGGGATACGCGGCGCGGTCCGCGATATACTTGCATATACGGTAAACGTCCCTGTCCTCGTCGTAAAGCCGCGCCATAACGGCCTCGTTCTGCTCGCAAAATCTGCGCGGCTTATCCTCAAAAAGCCGCATTTTTCTTCTTCGTCTGATTGTTGTTTTATCCGCGCCGTAAAGCAAAAACATAACTATTCCGAAGATGGGAACGGCAAGGATGAACATAACCCAGACTATCTTGTAATCGGGCGGACGCTCGTCGTCGTTTATCAGCCAGACGGTGCATATAACGGCGGCGATATCGCAAAAAATATAGAAATACGTAAAGTACCTGTTGACCGCCATAAAAACGGCTGCCATCGCCGCGATCTGCAACACGAGCAGAACACCGACGACGACAATTCTGCTGAAAATGAAATTGAAGACCTTTTTCATATATAAACCCGTAAATTACAGTGACGGCGGCATTATTTCAATGCCGCCGTAATGTTTTTTCTTTTTCGATCAGTTTATTCCGAGAATCTCTCTGAGCCTTGCGTAGTCATAGTCGTCCTTAAACGGGGGGAATTCGGAATCCGGTTTATTGGCGACTTTGTACAGAAGAAGCATCGCGTCCACGATATCAACGGAATAATCCTGATTGATATCCATCGCTTCGGGGTCCGGAATGTCCCGAACATCTTTCTTTCCTGCAACATAATAGAGCAGCAGCATAGCGTCGGAGATATCAACTTCTCCTCCGACGGAACCATCGCAATTGCCTCTTGAATCGGCGCTTGCAAAAGCGGAAAGTCCCATTCCGAGCATAATGACTATGGCGCAGAGCAACGCAATTATTTTTTTCATATCCGAAGATCCTCCGTTTTTTCGCTTAGCTTCGCAACGCCGAAAAGATCGGCTTTCGCGACGGCTTATCATATTATACGAGCATATTATAGCATACTTTTTTCCATAAAGCAAGAGGAAAAGAAAAGTTTGATAAAATATTTCAAATTCTCTTTTGCTCTGCGATCGCGGGCCTTACACTTTGCGGAAGTAAAGCCCTCTTGTAAAGCCTTTTTCGTCCGCAAACGGGGCGCCCCGCGCGTAAAGCCCGATTATTTCTTTCGGGGCGGACGCGTCTTTCTCCGTCTCGTCCGTAAAAATAAATCTGTAATATCCGCAGCGCGGAATTTCTTTGTCCGCCGTCCACAGAACGTCTCCGTTCCAGATCCTGTTCCGGCAGCCGTATTCGCAGGTGACGAAAAAATTTCTCGCGGTGCGGTCCGTCATTATATACGGCTTTCCGTGCCCGTTTCCCGAGCAGGCGACGCGTTTTTTCTTTATGCAGTTCCGAACGCACATCAGAGGCAGTCTGCCGTAAACCGTCAGGGCGGAATCTTCCGCGGCGATATCTTTAATCTGCGAAAAATTAAGCTCGAAAGAAAGCGTCGTTTCCGCAACCCCCTCCCGGCGCAGAACGTCCGCCGTAAAAGAATTGAACACATTCAATCCGAAATCCGTCGCCACGTCAAAACCGAGATTTTTGCACATATATATTTGCCCGACGTTGTTGACGAGGACTTTTTTTATCCCCTGTTTTTTCGCCTTTTTCAAAAACTCTTTTATCGCGACGGCTTCATCGTCCGAAAAGACCTGCGGAAGCCAGACCCCGACCCCGTCGGGCATTTTTTCCGTGATCCCGTCAAACGCTTTTCCTCCCGCCTGCGTTATCGGCAGCCAGATAAAATCCGCGCCGCAATCCGCCGCGTTTTGCGGGCAATTCAGAAAAAAAGCCTCGTTCACGGGCTTGCGCAAAGCCTCTTTCTTTTCGGGGTAAGAAAGCTTTATGTCAAGAAAACCGTGCTTCACGGTCTTTCTCATCTTCGCAATGCTCGCAACGACCTCGCGCCTTGCCGCGTTCAGCCCCGAAACGGGAATAAACGCGTTTTCGGGCAGGTTGAGCGATACGTCTTTGAGTGTATATATCGTGTCTCCGAGTTTTGAAAGCGCCTTTACCGTATCCGCGCCGACAGTCGGCGTTTTTGTCGCCTTTTCCCATAAAACGGAGCTTTCCGCGCCGTAGCCGTCCGAGGTTCTTGCCGAAAGAGTCAGCTCCTTATCGTCCTTTTTTGAAAGAGAGAAAGAAATTTTCGCCCTCTTGTATTCCGCGTTTTTCAGAGGAAAAGAATTTGTTGTAAGCCCTCTCACGCCGAACATTTTTTCTCCGAGACTTCCCGTGAAATACCCGTCCGAAAAGCCGTCGCGCGAAAAAATCCCCGCCAGAAACTCTTCGTCGCGCCCGTCAAAGGGCTTGCCTCTTTTCGCGTCGGCATAGGCGCGCGTCACCGCACCGACATATTCCGCGCCTTTCATCCGTCCCTCGATTTTGAGAGACGCAACGCCGATCTGTTCAAGCCTGTCAACATACCGAAGCAGGCACATATCTTTCAGGCTCAGCTCGTAACCGTTCCCGTAGGGCAGGCGGCACGGCTGCGCGCATCTGCCGCGGTTGCCGCTGCGTTCTCCGACCATGGCGGACATATAGCATTGACCGCTGTAAGCCATGCACATCGCGCCGTGGCAGAACGCCTCCGTTTCAACGGAGCTTTTCGCCGTTATTTTTTCGATTTCTTTTTCCGAGAGCTCCCGCGCCAGAACAACGCGCCGAAAGCCCATATCCGCAAGAAAAGCCGCGCCGTCGGAAGAATGAACGCAAAGCTGCGTGGATGCGTGAAGCTCAACGTCAGTCCTTTTCATCAACTCTTCCGCAAGACCGAGATCCTGAACGATGAACGCGTCAACGCCCGCCGCCGCAAGCGTTTTTGCGTTTTCGAGCGCAAGCGGCATCTCCCTGTCCGAAACAAGAGTGTTCAAAACGGCGTGAACCCGGGTTCCCCGTTCGTGGCAGAAAGCGACGGACTCCGATATATTCTCTCTCGTGAAATTTTCCGCGCCCATACGGGCGTTAAACTCCGAAAGCCCGAGATAGACCGCGTCCGCCCCGTTGAAAACCGCCGCTTCGAGAGCCTGCGCGGAGCCTGCCGGTGCAAGTATTTCCAATTCGGCTGCCATATTATTCCGCTTTTCCGTCGTTGGAAAGGCTTATCTTTAAGTCGAGAACTTCCGCGCGAAGTCTTTCAACGAGCGCAAGCGCCTCTTTTCTGTCGTCCTGCGCGTCCTGTTCCTTTTTTGACAGTCGAAGAATCTCCCCGCGCAGCTTTTCAACCTCGTCGAGTGCCTTGTTTCGTTCGTCGCAGAAATCGAGACAAGCGAAAATGCTTGCCTTCGCAACATTGACGCTTGAAGCCTGCTCGATTTTTTCGGCGATAAGAGCTTTAACATCGTCAACGGCGCGCTGAGTGTTTTCGTCGCTCTCGTCCGTTGTGAACATTATCTCCACCCCGTATATGTTGGTTTTGAAAACTTTTTCCAAAAGTCCCAACTCCTTTTCCCTTATCTTTTAAGCCTTGCGGCAATTCATTTCACGTTTGTTTTTACCATTTTAAGAAACCGCGTTTCAACCGTGTCCGCATTTCTCATTTCATACGAAACCTTTAACTGCCACTCGTTCAGTATCTGCGGAAAATTATCGTAACATCCGACCGCGTCCGCGCGCAAAACGGTCACGGTTTCTTTTCCGTAAACAAAATTTATCTCTCTCAGATCGTCTATAAGCGCGAACAGCGCCGTTGCGTTGTAAACTATTTCGGCGCGCTTTTTTTCCGCGTCATTCGTCTCGGGATATTCAACCGTAACGCAGTCGCCCTTTCCCGAATATCCCTGCAGCGCCGAAGCGCCGGGAAGGTTTTGAAGCAGATTCTTCATATCGCTTCCCACAACTCTTTCGGTTTTATACGCCGCCGCCGCGGAAATATCGTTTCGCCGCCAATCGTTTTGATCCGCCCTGTACTGAGCCGACCCTTTATACAGCGCGGGCGCGACATAGAAAATCATAATATAGGACGCCGCAAACGCAAGAACGATAAGGCAGACGTTGTATCCGCGCAGAACGCGGCTTTTCGGCTCGGCTTTTTTGAGAGGGGTTTCCGCGGAGCATTCGTCTGCGGCTTTTAATGCGGCTCTCGTATATCCCGGAATGAACATCAGCTGAAGCGGAAGCAGCACGTTTGCGATGTAGGTCACCGTTCCGTAGGTTGAAGAAAAATCCTTTTTGCACAGAAGCGCGCAGCAAACAACGCCTGCCGCGGCGCCGCTCATACAGCAAAAAAACAAAATCCGCATAACCCTGTTCATCTGCTCGGTATTCAGCTCCTGCGTTTCGTTAAGCGTATCCTTTTTCGCCACGCCGTTCTTCGACAGGCAGACAATTCCGAGAATGACCGACGCCGCCATAAGAAATGCCGAAAGACGAATCCCCGCGGACGAGATCTCAAGAGAGGAAAGCATCCACGCGCAAACGGTTATCATCAGATACCTCTGCGCTTTTTGTCTCGAATATATTTTTCTGTAAACTCTCATAAAGTGCGACCTCTCCGTTCCTCCTCCGCGCCGGGAATATACTTAATATATTGATTTTAGCATAAATTTATGAAAAAGTAAATAGCGCATTTGTAAAACTTGCGCTTCACGCGTTTTTTTTATTATGGAAAAAGGTTGACAAATCGGTGTTGCGGTGATATAATATAATAAAATCTTAAAGAAGAGTGGCGACCTGTGGAAACGAAAAAAGGCAAGATATTCGGAATTGCTCTTTGGGTTGCGATAATCGGTTTGATATCCGTCATTTTCGTCTTTTCGGGTATGGTCGGCGCGGTATCGAACGAATTCAGCGAACCGATAACAGACAAGGTCAACAGCGTTGTTACCTCCCGAATAGTTACCGATCTGGATCAAAGACCGGCGATAGACCGTTTTATGCTTAAAGAAAAAATCAGTATCGCGGTGAGAAAAACAGCCCATATCACCGAGTTTTTTTTGCTCGGAGCTCTTTTCCTGCTCAGATTCCGGCTGTACGGTGCGGGAAATATGCGCGCGGCTCTTTATTCGGCGAGCGCATGCCTGTTTCTTGCGGTTTTTGACGAATATCATCAAACTTTTATTCCGGGGCGTTACGGCTGCCTTGAAGATGTTCTGGTCGACTTTTTCGGAGTCGTTTCGGGAATATTGCTTTGCGCTGCCGTTATCGCGCTCGTTTTGCGAATTAAAAACAAAAAAACGAAAAAGGAGCTTTCCTCCGTTTGAGTTTCCGCGGAAGAAGGTCTTCGTTTTTTGTCGTCTTTTGAACGAAAACCGTTGCTTTGCGACGGGCGACGAATTGAAATGAATGAGGTGCTATCATGGAAAGAACTCTTGAATCCACACTTGTGGATGTTGCGCGGACGCTCGGTGTCGATGCCCCTCTCGGCGAGTATCAGATAGTTACTGCGGGACATATAAACGACACTTACCGCGTCAGGTTCGGCGATATTTTTTATACAATGCAGCGCGTTAATCGCTATGTTTTCAAAAATCCGAAGGCAATAATGTCAAATATCGATCTGGTCACGCATCATCTGCGGAAAAAGATCAGAGCGGACGGCGGCGATCCCGAAAGAGAGACTCTGCGCTATCTGCGCGACGCAAACAGGCAGAATTACGTGCTTCCCGACGGAGAAGACGGCGATTTCTGGCGAATGAGCATTTACATAGACAAGTGCTGCACGTATAATGTTGTGACCAATCAGAAGATGCTTGAATCCGCGGGACAGGGCTTCGGAACCTTTCAGCGCCGCCTGACGGATTTCCCTGCGGAAAAGCTTTTTGAGACCATTCCGAATTTCCATAATACGCCCGTCCGCCTGAACGACCTTTTCGACGCCGTTGAAAAGGACGTCTGCGGCAGAGTGAAGGACTGCAAAAGGCTTATCTCCGTTTTTGAGGAGCACAGAAATACCTGCGGAAAGATAATCAAGCTTCAGCAGGAGGGCAAAATCCCTCTCCGGGTAACTCATAACGACACAAAATTCAACAATATCCTTATAGACGACGCAACGCACCAAGCCGTTTGCGTTATCGATCTGGACACGGTTATGCCCGGTATTTCCTGCTATGATTTCGGCGACGCGATACGTTTTGCCGGCAATACGGCGGAAGAAGACGAGATCGACCTTTCACGCGTAACGATAAGCATGGAGAACTACGAATCGTTTACGCGCGGATTTATGGGCGCGATGGAAGGAATGTTCACCAAGGAAGAAAACGACAATATGGCTGCCGCCGCGATTATCGACACGCTGGAGATAGGAGGCCGATTCCTTGAAGATTATCTGAGAGGCGATAAGTATTTTAAGATAAAGTACCCCACTCAGAACTACAACCGCGCCGCGAATCAGGTCAAGCTTGCGCTTGATATGATAGCCCGCTATGACACAATGGACAATATCGTTAAAAAATATCAGTGATCTCAACATTGAACAAAGCCGCCCGTCGGAAAGTCGACGGGCTCGCTTTTTCGGGGAGAGGAGAAATTGTTTTGTCAACGCCTCAAAAAGCAAAGATAATGTATCTTTATCGCATACTTCAGCAAAAAAGCGACCGCGACCACCGTTTGACGGTTGCGGATATGATCGAGGAACTTGCCGAATACGGAATCAAGGCGGAAAGAAAATCCGTCTATTCCGATATTGCGCTGCTTCGGGAGATGGGCTTTCATATTATCATGCACCGAAGCAAGGAGGTCGGCTATTATCTTGAATCGGCGCCGCTGTCCGTCGAGGAACTGAAGCTGCTGACGGACGCGGTCAACACCTCATCCTTCATTCCCGCGCGAAAGGCGAACGACTTAAAAAAGAAGCTTGCACTTTTGTCTTCCGAAAAAAACGCGAGAGCGCTGGATCGCCCCGTCTTTTTCCCCGACCGGAGAGAGGGAGAAAAAGAACAGACTTATCAGAAAGTCGAGACCCTGCGCAAGGCCGTCGGCGGCGACAGGAAGATAGACTTTGATTACGCCGACCCTCTTGCGGAAGGCGCGCGTCCGACGGCGTTTCGCGGCGTCAGCCCGTACTGCATCGTCTGGTATGGACGCAGATTTTACGTTGTCGCGGGCTCTGACGGCTTTGAGGAAGGACTTCGCCCGTTTGCCGTTCGGGGCATGACTAATATAACGCAGCTGTCTTCTTCACGGGAAAAGCTGTTTGTTTATTCGGGAGATGTTGATTTCAATATGCAGTATTTTGTCGACGGCATATTTTCTTCCGAAGGGGAAAAGGAGCTTTTCCCCGACTGATAAAAATCTGACAAGACGAAAAAAGCCCGCGGCTTGCGCCGCGGGCTTTTTGCTTTGATTTTTGCTTTAATAAATGGATTTGCCGAAAGAGTTGAGGTCTTTGCAGGCTTCAACAACTCTCGCGGAAACTCCTGCCGAACCCTTTTTGAGGTAGGAACGGGGATCGTAAACCTTTTTAACGCCGACTTCGCCGTCGATTTTAAGGATTCCGTCATAGTTTTTGAAGACGTGATCCGCAACGGGACGGGAGAACGCATACTGCGTGTCTGTGTCGATGTTCATTTTGATAACGCCGTACTGAAGTGTTTCCTGAATTTCTTCGTGGGACGAGCCCGAGCCGCCGTGGAAAACGAAATTGAAGTGCGCGTCGGGACCCTTTTCCGCTTTGATCGCGTCCTGACCTTCTTTGAGAACCTTCGGTCTGAGCTTTACGTTGCCCGGCTTGTAAACGCCGTGAACGTTGCCGAATGTTGCCGCAAGCGTGTATCTGCCGATGCCGCTGAGTTCGTTTTCAACAAGAAGCATATCTTCGGGCGTGGTGTAAAGCTTTGCGCCCGCCTCGCCGGTAACGCCGTCCTCTTCGCCGCCGACAACGCCTGCCTCAACTTCAAGCACGAGCTGAGACTTCGCGCATCTTTCGAGAAGTCCCTTCGCTATCTTGACATTTTCCTTGTGGGGAAGCGCCGAGCCGTCGAACATGTGGGAGTTGAAAAGGTTCGGAAGACCTGCCGCGCGGCGTCTTTCCGTCTCTTCGATAAGGGGAATCATAAAGGTGTCAACCTTGTCGTTCTGGCAATGGTCGGTATGAAGCGCAACAAAGATATTGTACTTTTCAGCCATGAGGTGAACATGGTTTGCAAGTGTAAGAGCTCCGAGGTACATATCTTTCAATGTGCCGGACGCGTGCTGCGCGCCGCCGAAAGACATCTGGATGATACCGTCGGAATGAGCCTCCGCAAGTCCCGCGAGAACGCCGTTGATCGACTCCATGTCGAAAACGTTGATGGCGGGGAATGCGTAATGGTTCGCGTAGGCGGTGTCCATCATTTTGCAATACTGTTCATAAGTTGCTACAGGCATTGGAAAACCCTCCGTATATGATAAAATGTTTTTTTATTGCGGTATAAACCGATATTTTTCTGAATATATTATACAACAAGAAGAGTAATTAGTCAAGAGAAAAAAGCGTTAAACCTAAAATATGTAAAAAAGAGGAGGTTTATAAGCGTGTCTGACACGGAAACGAAAAAAAACAGGCTTATATGCCTCCTTTACTATTCCGTTATCGTTGTTTTATACTATGTGTTCTTCAAATGGGCTTTTGCGTGGACGCTGCCGTTTCTTATAGGGCTTTTGCTTGCGCTTGCGTTAAACCCGATGATAGAGTTTCTTGTCCGCAAGACCCGAATGAAACGCGCCTTTATTTGCGCGGTTGCCGTTCTCGCCATCTGGTCGGGCGCGGGCTTTTTGCTTTTCAAGCTCGGTCAAGCCGTTTACTCTCAGGCAAAAAATCTTCTCGAATTCATCTCTTCGATAGACCTGAAAACGCTTTCGGAAACCGTTTCGGGCTTTTTCGGGGACGCCGTCCGCGCCGAGGATGTCGAAAATATGTTTTCTTCTTTTTTCGAGCAGGGGATAGAGGGTGCCGTCGGAGCCGCTTCGTCCCTGCTCGGCGCCGCGGTTGATTTTCTCGTCAAGGTTCCCGAGCTGCTGCTTTTTTTCGTCGCCGCGGTTATGTCCTCCTATTTTTTTTCCGCCGATCTGCCCGGAATCAAAAAAACGGTTTCGCGCCTTGTTCCGAAAAGCAGACGATTTGATTATGTCGAAACGAAAGAATTTTTTTCCGGCAAGCTTCTTCGCCTTCTGCTTGCCTATATGCTGATAATGACGATAACTTTCGGCGAGCTTCTTGCGGGGCTTCTGATCCTGCGCGTGGACTATGCCGTTCTGATAGCGCTCGTCGTCGCCGTTCTCGATATTCTTCCCGTGATAGGAACGGGCACCATACTTGTTCCGTGGGGCATCGTGGAGCTTCTCAAGGCAAACTACGCTCTCGGCGCGGGGATACTTGTTCTCTGTGCGGTTATTTCGGTTGTTCGCGAGGTCATCGAGCCTCGTATCGTCGGCGGCAGGCTCGGACTTTCTCCTCTTCTCTCTCTTGTTCTGATGTATGCGGGTTTGAAGCTTTTCGGAGTTCTCGGAATGTTCGTCGTGCCTCTGACGATGATATACCTGAAATTCCTCAACGACACCGACCGCATATATCTTTGGCGCGGAAAATGAGGACTTCCTTCAAAAAAAAAATTAACCGTTTATGAGTTTTTTGCCGAAAAGGTCTTGTAATCGGGAAGACATTATGTTAATATATTCTCGGAAGGCGTCGAAGACTTCTTCCGAAAAAGACGGCGCGGATTTTTTACTGCGCCTTTACGGAGAAAAATATGAAAACAAAATTGGTTTTGCCCGTTCTTATGCTTGCGCTCGTATTCCTTTTTTCGGGATGCGGTCACGTTTCCGATTACGCCACGGCGGAAAGACTGAATTTTCTTTCCGAAAAGTACGACGAACTGAAGGAAGTTTCAAACAAGGTGTCCCAAAAACTGACTTCTTCGCAAAACGCCGCGCCCGGGCTGTATGACGAGTTCAACGAGCTTGCCGTTTCCGCAAACACGCTTGCGGCGGAGATAAATTCATATATCGACAGGCAAATCGAAAAAACCGTTTGCGAAAGCCTGATCACGCGCTGCGAGAAGCTTCTTTCCGAATACGAAAAGCTGGGCGATAAGATAACCGCCGCAGCCGATAAAACAGAGGCTTCCGCCGAAAACGGCGCGAAGTGATTTTTGCGAAAAAGAAGAAATAATATAAAGCGGAGGACCCGTCTTTCAAGGCGGATCCCCCGTTCTTTTTATTCACTTTTTTCAGAAGGGTTTTTCGGCGATTTTGAAAGAATTCGGCGTTCCGAATATAAGCTTTCCGTCCGTTGTTATCCGATACGGGGCACGGTGATCGCGCTGTTGAAATATTTGCTCGGAACGAAACCTTGTCAGGCAAGCCCCTCCCATTCTTCGTAAAGCCTTTCAAGCTCTTTTTCAAGGAGGTCGTTTTCCTCCGTCAGCTCCTGCAGTTTTTTATAGTCAGACGCGTTTTCCGGCAGGGAAAGAAGCTTTTCGATTTCCTTTTGTCGTGCTTCCGCCTTTTCGATGTCGCGCTCCGTCTGTCCGAGCCGCGCTCTCTGTCTTCGCTGTTCCGCGCGATCCGATTTTTCGGCGCGGTGCTCCTGCGCCGAGAGTTCGTTCTTCTCTCTTTTTGCCGCAATATTCAGCCTTTGCGTTTTCTTTTCGAGATAATACGAGTATCCCCCCTCAAACGATGCCAGACCGTTTGAAGTCAACTCAAAAATTCTCGTCGCCAGCTTGTTTATAAAATAGCGGTCGTGGCTGACCATCAGCAGCGTTCCGTCATATTCTTCTATCGCTTTTTCGAGAACCTCCTTTGACTCTATGTCGAGGTGATTCGTCGGTTCGTCGAGAACAAGCAGGTTGGAAGGAGAGAGAATGAGCTTTAACAGGCTGACGCGCGCCTTTTCTCCTCCCGAAAGGGAAGCGACGGTTTTGAAAACGTCGTCGCCCCGAAACAGGAATGCTCCGAGCGCGGAACGTATCTGTGTGTTTGTCATCTGCGGATAAGCGTCCGAAATTTCTTCAAAAACCGTTTTTTCGTCGCTCAGATCCGATTGCTGCTGGTCGTAATAGGCAATCTTGACACGGTTGCCTGTTTCTATTCTGCCCGCGGCAGGTTTAAGCTTGCCGAGCAGGATACGCAGCAGCGTTGTTTTTCCGCAGCCGTTCGGTCCGACTATGAATGCCTTGTCTCCGCGTTTTAACAGCATTTCCGCGTCCGAAAAAAGAACTCTGTCCCCGAACGCCGCCGCAACGCCCTTCATTTTAACGACTTCACCCGCGCTTTCGCCGCAGCATTTGAATGAAAAATGCACCGACGCGGGGTCTTTTGCCGTTTCTTCAACTGTTGCCGCTATGCGGTCTATCTGCTTTTGCTTGCTTTTTATCGTTATGTAGTTCCGTTCCTGATTGAAGCGCTTTTGCTGCTCGATTATACCTTCTATACGCTTGATTTCACGGGTCTTTTTTTCATATTCGCGTTCCGCCGTGAGTCTGTCGAATCTCTTTTTTTCGCGGTATGCCGTAAAATTGCCGTCATAGCAGGTGAGGCGTCTGTTTTCTATCTCAAATATTCTGTTGCAGACGCGGTCGAGAAAATATCTGTCGTGCGAAACTATCATAACCGCTCCGCGGTATTCCGCAAGAAAATCCTCAAGCCACGCTGTCGCGTCCGTGTCCAGGTGGTTCGTCGGCTCGTCCAGCATCAGCAGACGGTTGTCCTTTAACAGCAGCTTTGCAAGCAGAACTCTCGTTCTGTGTCCGCCGCTCAGCGCAGACATCGCAAGTCCGTGCTCCTCCTCCGGAATACCGAGCCCGAGCAGCGCCGAACGCGTTCTCGAACGGTAGGTCGCTCCGCCGCGGTAAGCAAAAAACTCCGTCAGCTGCGCCTGTCTTTTAATAAGCGTCGAGTCTGTTTTTTCCGTCAGCTCTTCATTTATATTTTCAAGCTCTTTCTCCGCCGCGATAACGTCCGCGAACGCTTCGAGAGCCTCTTCAAAAGCCGTTCTGTCGTCCGTAACCGCGTCCGCGCGCTGTTTCATATATGAAACTTCAAGCCCCTTTTCCGCGAAAACAGAGCCTTCGTCCGCCGCCTCTTCGCCTGTCAGGAGCCTGAAAAGAGTTGTTTTTCCCGCGCCGTTGACGCCCACTATTCCTATTTTATCTTTTACGTCAACCTTGAATGTAACGTCTTCAAGGATAACTTCCGTTCCGTACGTTTTTTTCAAGCCGCTTGCGCTGAGTATCGTCACTTTTCTCACTCTCCTTTTCGTATGATCGGGGTTACGCCGAACCGCCGCTGTATATTATAGCAGAAAAAGCGTGATTTTTCAAGTCCTTGCGTAAAATGAACTTTTTTCGTTTTTTATATTGACAAAATTGAAAACTTGTGGTATAATTGTTGTGTAATTCGGAATTAAAAGAAAATTTTACAAAAGGGAAGGGGTGATCGTATGTTTGTGCTCGGAATAGTTTTAATGTTTTTCGGAGTTGCCTGTACGGTTGCTTTTTTCCTTCATTTTATGGATTTTTTAAGTTTTTCTCACGTCGAAAGTTTCTTTCCCTCGCAGTCGTTTGACAGCGCGCTGATACTTATCGGTGCCGCTCTTGCCATTATCGGCTGCGTGTTGATAGTTGCGTCATTAATGTGGAAAAAACGCGAATAAAACAGTATTCGACGCCTAACCAAAACCTTTTTTTCTTCTTTATGCCGCATACCGCGCATTTTGACCGATATTTTTTATTTATACAGGGGCTGTAAAAAACGCAAGTTTTTTACAGCCCCTTTGGGGATAGGAAAAAAATGTTCAGAATGGGCGAATCGAATCCGAAGGCGTACATAGGTACGTCGAGAGGTGAGATTCGCCCGTAGCAAAAAAGGCGTATTAAAACCTTATTTTATGAAAAAACACAAAAATTGCTGTTTGAGTCGTTTTGTTTATCTTTTAAGCCATTGCTTTTTTTTGTATTTTTCAGCCTTTTTTGCGGTCTGGGCTTTTTTTACAGCCCCTGTTTCTTTGTTCTCCGACGGCGTGCCTTATGAATTGAAAACTCAAAAGTACGCAAAAAGCAGACGGTTGCGAGCCGTCTGCCTTTTGCCCGACGAACGGTGTTGGAGTCACCGCGCGCCGAATGGAGTATATTATGTAAAAGAGTGAGAAAATGCTTGTTTAGATCCGACATATCGGTTTTCCCCGAACAGTCTTTCCTCTGTATACACAGTATAACACGGAAATCGGTTTTTGTCAAGCCAAAAATCAAAAATGTCGGAAAGAATACCTCAAAGGTATTCGGTTTTCGCGTTTATTCCTCTTTCGCTTTTGCGTCCGCGATAACTTTTTCAGCCACATTCGAGGGCGCGTCGGCGTATCTGAGAAATTCGAAAGTAAATGTTCCTCTTCCTCTGGTCATGGAGCGCAGATCTATCGCGTAGGACATCATCTCAGCCATCGGAACCTCCGCTTCGATTTCCTGATATCCCTCGTCGCCGATGGGCGTCATACCGATTATCTGACCTCTCCTCTTCGTTATGTCGCCGATGATGTCTCCCATCATTCTGTCGGGAACATGAACAAGAAGCTTGCCGATGGGTTCAAGGATAACGGGGCTTGCCTTCGGCAGACCCTCCTTGTATGCCACGCCGGCTGCGAGTTTGAACGACATTTCCGAGGAGTCGACATCGTGATACGAGCCGTCAACGAGCGTCGCTTTCAGTCCGACAACGGGATAGCCCGCAAGCACGCCCTTCTGCGCGCTTTCGCGAAGGCCTTTTTCAACCGCGGGGTGGAAGTTCTTCGGAACCGAACCGCCGAAGATTTCTTCGCCGAAAACGAGGTCTATGCCGTCGTAAGGCTCAAACCTGATATGAACGTCGCCGTACTGACCGTGTCCGCCGGACTGTTTTTTGTACTTGCCCTGCTGCGTAACGGTTTTTCTGATGGTCTCTCTGTAAGCCACCTTCGGTGTTCTGAGATCCACGGAGATGCCGTATTTCGACTTCAACTTCGACATAATAACGTCTATCTGCGTGTCGCCGAGAGCCGAGATGACGGATTCTTTCGTTTCGGGATCGGTTTTATATGTAAAGGTCGGGTCTTCTTCGCGAAGCTTTGAAAGACCGGAAGCTATCTTTTCCTCCTCGCCCTTCGCAACAGCGAACACAGCCATTTTCAGGTTCGGAACGGGATATTCCACGGGCGGAATCGTAACGTCGGTCGCTCCGAGAGTATCTCCCGTCGCAACTGATGCAAGCTTTGCAACAACGCCTATATCGCCCGCCACAAGCTCTTTGACCTCTGTTTGAGCTTTTCCTCTTACGGTGAAAATTCTCGCGAATTTCTCGTCTGTTTCTTTTCTGTGGTTGCGCAGCGTGTCGCCCGATCTGAGCGTGCCCTGAAGAACCTTGAAATAGGAAAGCTTGCCCACGAACGGGTCTGCAACGGTCTTGAACGTATAAAGCTCTGTCGCGCCCTTCGGGTCGAGATTCGGCGCTGCGGTGAATTTGTCGATAAAGTCAAGCAGTATGCCCATGCCGAACAGAGTTGTTGAGGAGCCGCAGAGCACGGGGAAAACTTTTCTTGCCGCGATACCGTGGCTGAGCCCGCGGATTATCTCTTCGTCCGTGAATGGCTCATCCGCAAAGAATTTCTCCATCAGATCGTCGTCCGCTTCCGCAACGGATTCGACAAGCAGCTGGCGCAGCATGTCTATCTCGTCCTGCAGCGACGCGGGAATATCTATTATTTCAACCTTGTTGTTGACTATTCTCTTGCCCTTCATCTCAACGATGTCCACGTATCCCGTAACTTTTTCGTTTTCGATAATGGGAACGGATATCGCGCAGACGCCTTTTCCGTATCTCTGTTTGAGCGAGTCGAACACGCCGTAAAAATCGCTGTGCTCCTCGTCAATGCTCGTAATAAAGAAAAGCTGCGGCATATTCAGGCTTTTTGCAAGATTTATCGCCTTTGTCGTTCCGAAGTGAATGCCGCCCTTCGCGGAAACCACGATAAGCGCCGTTTCCGCCATTCTGACAGCTTGAAGAACCTCTCCTTCAAAGTCAAAATAGCCCGGCGTGTCAAGCAGATTTATCTTTTTGCCCTTCCATTCGACGGGGATCACGGACGTCGAAACAGAAATCTGTCTTTTGATTTCTTCGGGATCGAAGTCGGAAACCGTATTTCCCTGCGCCGCCGTTCCGAGTCTGTCGGAGCCGCCCGTAAAGTAAAGCATCGCTTCCGCAAGCGCTGACTTTCCGTCACCACCGTGTCCCAAAAGGCATATATTTCTGATCTTGTCGGTCGTGTACTGCATAATATTTTTCGTCCCCTTTCGCGGCGGAGTTTCCGCCGTGTTTTATTTGAATGATAATATTATACTATAATACATAAATAAAATCAATACCTTGAATAAAGTTTTGTATACATAACCAAATTGCTCTCGTAAAAATTTACATTTGAAACAAAATTAAGACATTCCTCTCTCCTCTCCTTCGCGGCTTTGCGGTTTTCAAAAAAACGGAGAGCCCTTTTTTCGGGACTCTCCGTCGGTTCTTTTTTTTTGCGGCTGCCGCAGATATTTTGTTTCTCTTGTTCGGCAAGCCCCGTCAATCCGTTGTTTTTACATTGAAAACGTATGAAACGGTTCCGTAAAAATCCTTGCTCTCTTTTTTCTCCCACTCCGCCTTCAACGTCAGCGTGTAGGTTCTTCCTTTTTCGAGTGAGGGAATGCGTTTTCCCACCGTTATTTCCGTTTCCGTCCGCGCCCCGCCCGCGTCGTCCTCGGCGCAAAGCGTCAGTTTGTCCGGCGTTTTTGTGCAGATAAAACAGAAATCGTACAGCCCGAAATCGAGATCGACAACATCTTCCGCCTCCGCTTTCGTAACGGTGACGGCGGAAAAATTCCCCGTCGCGTCGGCATAATTCCATATTCCGTCCGCAGTCGTTCCGAGCGCGCGGGGACCTTCGGAAACGGTTGTTTTCAGTATAAGGCTCGGTATTTCCGCGTCAAGACAGGCTTCTTTCACGGGCGGCATATCGAAAAACGTGTCCAAAGTGTCCGTATCGACTTTATAAAACGTGTCCTCGTCCGCGGAGTAGATGACATAATCCCTGTTTCTTGCGCTTATTCGGAAAATGCGGTAACTCTTTATGTTTTCCCCGTTTCCGTCGTGGCAGACGAACGAAATGTCGGGCTTTTCCCTATTCACATCAGGCGCGTCGGTCTTTTTCATCTTTTCAAAGACTTCGTCCATCAGCGTCGCGTAGGCGCTCTCCGTCAACTTATCCTCTTCCGTTATGCTTTCGTAGGAAGCCGCGAAATCAACGGCTTTCAGGGGTGAGCGCTTATCTGTCAGACGGTATAACGGGAATATCGTCGCCGCAACGACCGCCGCGCCGATGAGTATTATTCCCGCCGTTATAAAAATCTTTCTCATATTTAATTGATAAAATCAAATTCGAAGCCGTAAATATCCACGGTGTCGTTTTCTTTCACGCCCGCTTCGACAAGTTTTTCGATAACGCCCGATATTCTCAGAACTCTCTGGAAATACTGAAGCGATTCGTAATCGTCGAAATTGCAGCCGCGCATTATGCGGCGAAGCCATTCGCCCTCCACGCAGAAAATATCTCCGACCTTCGTTATCGTTATCGCGTTGTCGCGCTCTTTCAGGTCTTCTTCGGTTATTTCGTCCGCTTCCGGCTCGTAGACCTTTACCGCGGGCAGAACCGAAACCTTTTCGTAAAGAGCGTACATCAATTCCTTTGTCCCCGTATGCGTCGCGGCGGATATCTCGTAATAATCCAGCCCCTGCGCCGTGACGAACTCCCGAAACGCCTTTTCAATCTTTTCGTCGGTCACGAGGTCTGTTTTGTTGCCCACAACGACCTGCGGACACTCCGCCAGTCTTTCGGAAAAGCGCTTCAACTCCGCGTTGATTATCTTGAAATCCTCGACGGGATCGCGCCCCTCGCTGCCCGAAATGTCCACAATATGAACAAGCAGACGGCATCTTTCTATATGGCGCAAAAACGCGTGTCCGAG
This sequence comes from uncultured Eubacteriales bacterium, assembly GCA_934454405.1. Taxonomy (GTDB): domain Bacteria; phylum Bacillota; class Clostridia; order Oscillospirales; family UBA644; genus UBA644. The sequence continues at coordinate 32,732 of CAKSFN010000001.1, forward strand.
CCCCGCGCCCTCCGCGGCGCCCTCAATTATGCCCGGAATATCCGCCATAACGAAGCTTTTTTCCTCGTCAAGACGAACCACGCCGAGATTGGGCGCAAGCGTTGTGAAATGATAATTCGCTATCTTCGGGCGCGCCGCGCTCACAACGGAAAGCAGCGTCGATTTTCCGACATTCGGAAAACCGATAAGCCCTATATCCGCGATAAGCTTCAGCTCGAGAATTATCTCTCTTTCTTCTCCCAGTATGCCGGGCTTTGCAAAGCGCGGGCATTGTCTTGTCGGCGTGGCAAAATGTCTGTTGCCCCAACCGCCTTTGCCTCCGCGACAGCATATAAACGGCTCGTCATCGCTCATATCCTTGATAACTTTGCCTGTCTGCGCATCTTTGATAAGCGTTCCGCGCGGAACCTTTATTATGCGGTCCTCGCCGCTTTTTCCGAACATTTTGCCGCCTTTGCCGTTTTCGCCGTTCTGCGCAACGAACTTGTGCTTATAGCGAAGCTCGATAAGCGTGTTCAGGTTTGTGTCAACCTGAAAAACGATATCTCCGCCCTTGCCGCCGTCGCCGCCGTCGGGACCTCCCGCCGCAACGTACTTTTCACGGTGGAACGCAACCGCGCCGTCGCCGCCGTCGCCGGCTTTGACATATAATTTTGTTTGATCGGCAAACATATAAAATCCTCCGATAGGGCAGTCTTTTCAATGTTCGGATACATTTCCGCCCGAAAGCAGACCGCCGTTAAAAAAACAGAGATGCTTTACTTTTATGTAAGGCATCTCTTGTTCGCTTTTTGTCCGCTGCGAAATCTTATTGTTCGATTTCGTAAACGCTTACTTTCTTTCTGTCCTTGCCGACGCGCTCGAATTTAACCGTGCCGTCAACGAGAGCAAAGAGCGTGTCGTCGGAACCCTTGCCGACATTCAGACCCGGATGGATCTTCGTGCCTCTCTGTCTTACGAGAATATTGCCCGCAAGAGCAAACTGTCCGTCAGCCTTTTTTGCGCCGAGACGCTTGGACTCGGAATCTCTGCCGTTTTTGGTCGAGCCGACACCTTTCTTATGAGCCATTCAGAACACCTCCACCCTTCGATTAGAATTTAACAGCGGTCACGGTAACCTTGGAATAAGGCTGTCTGTGGCCGATCTTCTTGCGTTCGTTTTTCTTTGCCTTGTACTTGAAAACACGGATTTTTTTGCCTTTTCCGTTCTTTTCGAGCTTGGCTTCAACGACAGCGCCTTCAACATAGGGAGCGCCCGCCGTGATTTTTTCTCCGTCCGCAACCATAAGAACTTTGTCAAAGGTCACGTCGGATCCTGCTTCGGCATCAAGCTTTTCGATGAACAGAGTGTCGCCTTCGGACACCTTATACTGCTTGCCGCCGGTCACGATTACTGCGTACATACTTTTACCTCTTATAATAAGTCTCGCCGGCGCAGGCGCCTTTTCCGGTCTTTCGTAGGGGCACACTTACCCCTGCCTGTTTCGTGCGGCAGAACCATTATATCAAATATGAGCCGCTTTGTCAACCGAAAAAATCGAATTTTTTGAAACTTTGCGTTTTTCTTCTTTCGGAATGCCTTTTGATTTTTGCCGTTTCGGCTGTATTTTCTCTTTTGATATGCTTTTTGATACTTTTTTCTGTCAAAAAGCTCATTTCAGCATTAAAAATGTATCAAAATATGTTTCAAAATATATAAAAATGTGGAAAAATGTTTTTAGGGATTGAAAAAAATTGAAAATCTGATATAATTAAATAAATAAACAAAGGCGTTTATTTTATATGTTAACCGAATATTTGACACCCGACGGATCATTTGAAAGCGGATTACTTTCCGGTCTTCTGTGCAGGCCGAATATCCACATTGAAATTTTGCGGCGGGCGCCGTTTTTTATATTGACGGAAAGCGGCGGGTTTTTTTGCGCGTCAGGGCGTTTTCGGCGCACGTTTTTTCAAGCGTTTGCCGGGAATGTGTCATTGCTCGGTTTTCGTGTTCTTAAACGCGGAAATGAGGAAAAAAAGTATGAGACCCGAAGACATTCTGAATAAACTTTTTTTGTTCAACGGGGGCTCTGTTCGAGCGGAGGACGTCGAATTTGAGGGGAAAACCTTTGAAAAAGGTGAAAAAATTTATTCGACCGTCGATGAAAATAAAGGGATAGGCGTTCTTATCTCAGGCAAAGCCGTGTCTTTGCGGGTTGACGGCAGCCGTATACGGACGCTTGAAAAAGGTGACGTTTACGGCGCGGAGATGTTTTTCAGCGGTGACAAACGCTTCAACGCGACATTTGTGGCTTATACAAAATGCATCGCCGCTTTTCTTCCGTATAAGTCCGTTATAGAAATTATGGAAAAAAACTCGTCGGCGAGCGCGAGCTTTCTGCGGTATCTGAGCGAGCGGATAGGGCAGCTTTACGAAACGCGTCCGGGTGATGTCGGCAGCAAAGCCGAAAGACTTATGCTCTTTCTTTCCGAAAGAAACAACAACGGCGTGTATAAGCTGAATTTCAGTCTCAGGGATCTTGCGTCCATCCTCGGCATGAGCCGCGCCGGACTTTATCGCGCGCTTGCGGAGCTTGAAAGCAACGGCTCCATCCGCCGCGATAAAAAGACCATCTACATTTTGGAGTGATATAAATGAATATTAAAAAACTGATTGCCGCGGTTCTCGTTTTGACGCTTTGCGCTGCGTTTTTTGCCTCATGCGCGAAAAAAGACGAACCGAAAACGACGCCGTCTGCCGCCGAACCCACGTCGGAGACCTACGAAAGCGTCAAAATGAATATCGGCTGCATTTCGGGTCCCACGGGCATCGGAATGGCTTATCTTATGGGTGAAAACGACGAAAAGCGAACCGCTAACGAATATAAGTTTTCCGTTGCGACCTCTCCCGACGAAATAGTTTCGAAGTTTGCGAGCGGAGAGATAGACATCGCTTCCGTTCCGACCAACCTTGCGGCAAAATTGAACGCGAAGCTGAACGGAAACGTGAAGATGCTTGCGCTGAATACCGGCTGCGTGCTTTATATTGCCGAAAAGGGCGATTCGATAAAGACAGTTGCAGACCTTAAAGGAAAAACCGTTTATTCAACAGGCGAGGGCGCGAATCCCGAATATGTTCTGCGTGCGGTTCTTTCGGCGAGCGGCAATGACCCCGATAAGGATGTGACGCTCAAATTCGTTGCCGAAAACAGCGAGCTTGTGACTCTTCTTGCAAAAGGCGACGCGGAAGTCGCGCTCGTGCCCGAACCGTTTCTGACCACCGCCTGCGCAAAAGTCGAGGGACTTCGCTCCGCTTTGAGCATCGGCGATATCTGGAAAGACCTCGGAAAAGAGGGCAGCGTTTATATGGGCTGCGTTATCGCCAAAGCCGATTACGTCGAAAAGAATAAGGCTGCCGTCGATAAATTCCTCGAAGAATACAAGGTCAGCATCGAAAAGGCGAATTCGGAGACCTCCGCCGTTGCGGCTCTCTGCGAAAAATATAAAATAGTCGGCTCCGCGGCAGTCGCCGAAAAAGCCGCTCCGAAATGCGCTGTAACATTTATTCCTGGTTCGGAGTGTGAAAAAGCGTTGAGCGATTATTTCAAGGCGCTTTTCGAGCTTGACCCGACAAGCGTCGGGGGAGCCTTGCCCGAAAGCGGTTTTTGGTATGTCGGCTAAGGTTAAAAAAATATTTCTTTCCGCGGCGGTCCTCGTTTTTTGGATCGCCGTTTGGGCTTTTGCGTCGTATATGATAGGGCTTGAGCTTTTGCTCCCCTCTCCGCTGAAAGTTCTGACGACGCTTTTCGAAAAAATCAGAACATCGGATTTTTGGCTTGCCGCAGGGCTTTCGCTGCTCCGTATAACCGTCGGATTTCTTTTCGGCGTGTGCGTCGGAGGACTGCTTGCCGTTCTTATGCACATCTCAAAAATCGCAAAAGCGCTGCTTTCTCCGATATTGCACATTGTCAAGGCGGCGCCCGTCGCGTCGTTCATAATCCTTGCCCTCGTTTGGATAAAAACAGACCTTCTCCCCGTTTTTATTTCGTTTTTGATGGTCGTTCCTCTTGTTTGCGCAAACGTCGCGGAGGGAATAGGGCAAACAGACCGCAAACTGCTCGAAGCGGCGCAGATATACCGTTTCGGCAGAAAAAGAACTTTTTCGGAGGTTTGGCTTCCGTCGGTCAGACCTTATGCGGTAAGCGCGTGCAGAACGGCGCTCGGCTTCGCGTGGAAATCAGGCGTTGCGGCAGAGGTTATATGCCGTCCCGACCGCTCGATAGGCGACGCTCTTTATTCGTCAAAGCTTAATCTCGAAACCGCCGAGGTCATCGCGTATACCGTTGTTGTCATAATCATCAGCGTTCTGCTCGAAAAGCTTATGCTGCGGCTGCTTAAAGGAGAGGGAGAAAAGAATGTACGAGCTTAAAAACATTGATTTTTCTTACGGCGACAAGTCTGTTTTGAAAGATTTTTCGCTTTCCCTGCCGCAGAAAGGCGCCGTTTGTCTTTTCGGCGCGTCGGGGCTCGGAAAAACCACGGTTCTGCGCCTTATCGCGGGGCTTGAAAAGCCTGATCGCGGAACGGTGGAAGGCTTTGAAAACAAGCGGATAACATATATTTTTCAGGAGGACAGACTTCTGCCGTGGCGTACCGCAAAGGAAAACGTCGCGCTTGCGCTTGCGACAGAGCCCGATGCGGAGAGAAAGGCCGTTGCGCAGCTCTCGGCGCTCGGACTTGCAAACGACGCCGACCGCTATCCTTCTGAGATGAGCGGCGGAATGTGTCGCCGCGTCGCCGCCGCCCGAGCGCTGGCGCCCGAAAGCGATGTGCTTCTTGCCGACGAGCCTTTCACCGGGCTTGACGGCGAAAACCGCCGAATTCTTGCGTCCCTGCTGCGTAAAAAGGCGGAAGAAGGTCTTGTTCTGGTCGTCACGCACGACAACGGGGACGCCGCTCTGCTGAATGCCGAGGCGGTTTTTATAAAATAAGAAAGCAAAGAAATTGAGATTTCGCAAAAACCATACAAAATCAACGGTTTTGAAACCGCGAAAAAAAGTATCCCGACGTTTATCGGGATACTTTTTTTATGAGTATAAAGATATGTTTTTTATTTTATTCCCGCGTTTTCTTTGAGCGACGGATCCTGAGCGGTCTTGTTTATCAGCTGTATGTCTGAAACCGTTACGGTCATTTTTCCTGCCTTCGCGGGCGTTATTCTGATACTGCGGACTCTCTTTCTCAACGCGTTGTTGATAAAAGTTTCCGTCATCGGGATATCCACGTACATACCGGAGGTTGTCGGTTCTATCTCCAAAGTCCACGGTGTGGTGGTCGTGCGAACCGCAAAGAACATTCTGTCCGTCGTATCCGAGCCTTCCTTGGAAATCCTGATCCTGATATGCGTGTATTGCGAAAGGTCAACGTCCGTATCCACCGCGGAAGCAGGAATCTCAAAGTATTTTTCCGTTTCCGTCAGATGCGCCGTTATCTTGCCGTTTTCAACTGTCACGGGCGTTTTTTTGTTCGCCGCGACGATGGCTTCCTCGTTGCCCTCTATCTTTACGAACTGCTTTATCGCGTTCAGCTTATCCGCAAACACGAAAACGGAGCTCTCTTTGTCTCCCACGGAAACCGTGTATTCGTTGAGCCCTGTTGTTTCATTAACGGCAACCTTCTTCTCGTATACGCCGTTCGAGCCGGAAACGGTTTCGCCGTTCACCTTCACCGTGTCGCTTCCGTTTGTGAAGATACGGATAACGCCTTCGTTCGCCTTCGCCGTCATAAAGCACAAAAAGTCATCGTCCGCCGTGATAAGTTCAGCAAGCTTTTCTCTGGTGTAGTAAAGTCTCTGCGTGTCAAGCGTCCATTCGCAGGTGCTCTTGAAAAGCCCGTCGAAGAACATTTGAAGAACCTCGTCCGCGGTTATGTTCAGGTTATATTTTTTGATAAGCGCGTTGACCTTCTGCTCGTAGAGCCACAGGTACTCGTAATCTTCCATTCCGTCGCGCATAACTTCAAGTCTTATCGTCGGAACGGGAACATTTTCATCGATTATTCCGTCGTTCTCTTTGCCTATCATTATGATGTACCCGTCGCCCGCGGGGTCGGAATTCGCGCTGTTTCCGTCGCCGCTTCCCGCAAGATGCGCGTAGGGGTTTATCCACGGGTTCGGGTCGGGATGCTCCGCGTTCGTGCCCCTGTCCGCGGACGTTGCGGCATAGCAGAAGTAACCGTCTATATCATAGTCGTATTCTATCCAATGCAGTATTCTTGCGGCTGAGGAATAGGAGTCTATGTGCGTGTTTATCGCGGGATAGGTCGGCCAGTTGCAGGTATAGAACCACAGCTCCTGCCCGTGCTTGTGCAGGTCTTCCGTGTCGCCCGCAACAAAATTCGAGGGCTTTATGCACCACGCGCCGGGCAGGTATCTCACCTTTTGCCCGTCCGCGCTTGTTGCCGCAGGGATCTTTTCGTCGAACGTAACAACGCTTTTTATCCACGGCAGCTCGCTGTTGACGTCGCCGTTGAATTGAAGCACGTCGTTTGCCCAGTTCGGTCCGAGCTGGTATTTCGGCTCGTCGTGCGTCAGCGCGTACATCTTGCCGTTGAGGTTCGTTTGCGCAAGCGCCGCAAGAGTTTGCTTGAAATCGTCGTTGAAAATATGTTTCTTATACTTCTTGAATGCGTTGTTCAGATCTTCGCGGTTGCATTTCGGACAGATATCGTTTTCGGGAGCTTCCGCTTTCGAATAAAGAGATCCGCAATAATCGCAGTATTTGCCGCCGTTTTCGGCGCCGCAGGCTTTGCAGACATAATCCTCGGGCAGCGTTTTTCCCGTACAGAACGTTCTGCAATTCCGACAGATCCAATTCTGAAATTTTTCCGCATCCGCGCCGCAGTCGGGACAAACGAAATCATCCGCAAGGCTGTCCGTGACCGCCTCGTATCCGCAGTCCGAACATTTCCAGACCGTTTTGTTAACTCTTCGGTAATTCAGGTTGAAGAAAGCCGATGTCGTTATATCGTCGTCAACATTCGGAAGCACTGAAAGGTAATCGTCGGTCGATTTGTAAACGCGGTAATCCTCCTCGTTGACAGGCAGATAAAAGCCCGTAAGTCTGTATTCTTTCAGAAAATCGTAATACTGGGCGCGCTGTCCTTCGTAATCGTTCAGCCCGTAGAGCGCGTATCCGTTTTTGAAATGCACTTCGTCGGGAATATCAAAATCCCAAACGGTGCAGGTCACGGGAATCTCAAGCGTTTTAATATCGGTCTCAACCGTCACTTTTCCCGTGTATCTGCCTGCGGGAAGCCCCTTTCCGGCTTTGACCGTCAGCCAGTATCCCTGATTGTCGCCCTTTGCAACGGGCAGACCGTCCGCATAATGAGCAAGGTCGTATTTCTGCTCGATAAGCGCGTCGGGATAGTAGCCGTCGGGATAGCCGTTATATGTATAATAATGCACATCGATGTACATATAATGCTGACGGTAAACGGAAATATCCGACGCGGGAAGAACTGCGCTGCCGTTATCGTTTGCAAGGTCGCTTACAGTAACGTTTTTGACTTTGAAATCCTGCGTCGCGCTGCTCAGCACGAACTGCATTCCCTCTCTCTCGTTTCGCGCAAGGCTTACGGAAAGCTCGCTTTCCGCCGCTATCGGAAGCTTTTCCTCTCTGCGTATCTTCGTCAGGTTGTCAAAGACCGCGACGCGGAGATCCTCAGGAACCCTGTAGATGGCGCAGGACGCGAAAAGCGTCGCGCAAAGAGCCGCGAGCAGGACGCCCGCCGTAATTTTTTTCATTGGTTTTTCCTCCGTTAAAAAGTTTAAAGAATCTGGCAGAACTCAACTTCTTCTCCGCTCGGTCCCGCAATCTTGAAATAACGAACACCGTTGTCAAACACGGTCGGAATGCCCTCGATACCGTTCGTCGTTATTTTATATCCGCCGTCAACCGCTTTTTTGTAGTCCGCTTCGATATCCGTTGAGTCGTAAGCAACGTGGTCTGGCTTTTTCGCCGCCTCTGCGGAAAGAGTTTTATCCTCGTAAACTTCGTAGGTCATCGCTCCGCTGCGGATAAAGACAATGGGAGTCAGACCGTCGGGCGTCACGGTTCTGTGAATGACCTCAAAACCGAGATCTTCCGTATAAAACTTCACCGTTGCGTCGATGTCGGGCGTGGCAAAGCCGAGATGCTGAAATTTCGCGTTTGTCAACATGGTTTTTCCTCCTGTAATATACCGTAAAGCTGTTTTAATTCCGTAATTTTATATGTCGGCCGCAAATTCTCGGGGCAGACTCTGTTTTCGCGGTCAAACCAGCAGGTATCAATGCCTGCGTTTATGCCGCCCTGAATGTCCGATGAAAGACTGTCTCCTATCAGAAGCGCCTTTTTCGCGTCAAAGCCGGGGATATGCCCTTCGACATAGTCGAAAAACGCCTTTTCGGGCTTGTTTGCGCCCAGCTGCTCCGATATAAATGTGTTTCGCACAAGTCGGTCAAGCCCGGACTCCCTCATTCGCCGCACCTGAGTTTGAGCAAGCCCGTTCGTCACCACGTATATCTCGTAACGCTTTCCGAGATCTTCAAGCAGTTCGCGCGCGCCCGCAACGGTCTCATGCCCCTCTTCAAGGTATTTTCTGTATATGTTTTCGGCAAGCGTTCCGTCCGCGTTTATGCCTTCCTGCTTAAAAAATATCCCGAAACGCGTATAAAGAAGCTCGTCGCGCGTCAACTCTCCCTCGTCGAGCCGTTTCCAAAGACTTTTGTTCAGAGCGGCGTATCTTTGCCTTAAACCGTCGTCAAGCGTCAGCCCGAGCGCCGTGAACATTTTTGTCAGTCCGTCGCGTTCCGCCGCCGCAAAATCGAGGAGCGTATCGTCTGCGTCAAAAAGTAAAAAAACGTATTTCATCGGTATCCTCGCAAGTCAAATACTGTATACATATTGATTATATCACAAAGTAACCGTAATTTCAATATCTTAACTATTGAAAAATCGGAAAATGTATTGTATAATTATAACAAGATGAAATATGCGCGCGCAAAAATTCCGATAGGGGAACGGACAATGAAAAACACAACGCTTATCTATATCGAAAAGGACGGAAAGACCCTTTTGCTTCACCGCACCAAAAAGAAAAATGACCTGAATCACGACCTTTGGGTCGGTATAGGCGGTCATTGCGAGGAGGGCGAAAGCCCCGAAGACTGCGCTTTGCGCGAAGCGAAGGAGGAAACGGGGCTGACGCTGACGGAGTATAAATACCGCGGCGTTGTGACGTTCGTTTCGGATAAATACGAGGGCGAATATATGCATCTTTTCACCGCCGCCGGTTTTGTCGGAGATATTATCGAATGCGACGAGGGCGATCTCGAATGGATAGAGAACGAACGCGTGCTTTCTCTCCCCGCGTGGGAGGGCGACCGCATTTTTCTCGAACTGCTCCGCAAAAACGAGCCGTTTTTCTCCCTTAAACTCGTTTATGAGGGTTCAACCCTTGCGGAAGCGGTACTGAACGGTAAAAGACTTTGATTTTTTCGTCTGATTAAAAACGATAACAACGGGGCTGTAAGAAACTTGCGTTTTTTACAGCTCCCGTTTTTTTGCAGTAGCCAAGGCTGACGGATACGGCGCAGACCGAAAAAACAAAAAATAAAAATCAAAAACAGGCGTCATTAAAAAAAAGTAACGGGTCTTAAAAAGGTAAAAAACCTTTTCAAGACACACTTTATATTTCTTTTCGTTTTTCGGTCTGCGCCTGTTTTTAAGTGCAGTAGCCAAGGCTGTCGGGACGGATGCAGAGTCGGCGAATATCCGACCGATAGGCGTACATGGGTACGTCGAGGGAGGATTTCGTCGAGAGAAAAACGAAAAATAAAAATCAAAAACAGGCGTCATTAAAAAAAGTAACGGGTCTTAAAAAGGCAAAAAACCTTTTCAAGACCCATATAAATTTTTCTTTTCGTTTTTCGGTCTGCGCCGTATCCGTCAGCCTTCTGTTAACTGTGGAAGAGTTTTTTTGTCTGATATTGCGGGTCACAGGTCAGATTCATTCCGAGTTTACGGAAAGTGTCCGTGTCCGTCTGCGAAAGAATGACCGTGGAATGAGCCTCGCAGCCGCGAAGTTTTGGCAGATATTTGACCGCCTGTGCCGCGACGGGGTTCGTCGTTGCGGAAATCGAAAGCGCGATGAGGATCTCATCGACGTGAAGTCTCGGGTTATGGTTGCCGAGAATTTCGATTTTGAGTTTGTGAAGCGGTTCAATAACTATCGGCGCGAGAATATACATCTCGTCGCTTATTCCGCCGAGCACTTTAAGCGCGTTGATGACCGCTGCCGCCGGAGCTCCGAGCAGGGAAGAGGTCTTGCCTGTCACAATCGTTCCGTCAGGCAGCTCTATCGCCGCAGCCGCCGCGCCCGTCGCCTCCGCCTTCGCCTGAGCCGCGCCGACAACCTTTCTGTCGTCCGCGCAAACGCCCGCCTGCGTCATGATAAGCTCCGCCTTCGCAACAAGCTCGTCGTCCGCAAGTCCCTTGCGTTTTGAAACAAGCGCGGAATAGTATCTTCTGATTATTTCATCCTTCGACGCTTTTCTGCACGCGTCGTCGTCGATTATGCAAAAGCCTGCCATATTGACGCCCATATCCGTCGGCGACTTATAAGGCGATACGCCCGAAATTTTTTCAAAAATCGCGTTCAGAACGGGAAAAATTTCAATATCTCTGTTGTAATTGACCGTCGTTTCGCCGTATGCTTCAAGGTGGAACGGGTCTATCATATTAACGTCGTTGAGGTCTACCGTCGCCGCCTCGTAAGCAAGATTGACGGGGTGTTTGAGCGGAAGATTCCATATCGGAAAGGTCTCGAATTTTGCGTATCCCGCTTTTATGCCGCGCTTGTGGTCGTGATAAAGCTGGGAAAGACAGGTCGCCATTTTTCCGCTTCCGGGACCGGGCGCGGTTATCACAACGAGCGGACGCGTCGTTTCGATATAGTCGTTTTTGCCGTAGCCGTCGTCGCTGACAATGAGCTGCGGATTTGAAGGATATCCGGGAATGGGATAATGCTTATAAGCCCTGACGCCGAGGTTGTTCAGCCTTTTTATGAAGCCGTCCGCGGCGGGCTGGGAGGCGTAATGGGTGATAACAACGCCCGAAACAAGAAGCCCGTTGCCTCTGAAAGCGTCGATGAGGCGGAGCGTGTCCATATCATAGGTGATGCCGAGGTCTCCGCGTATCTTGTTCTTCTCTATCGCCGCCGCGGAAACGACGATGATTATCTCCGCTCTTTCCCGAAGCTGTATCAGCATTCTTATCTTGCTGTCCGGCTCAAAGCCCGGAAGCACGCGCGAGGCGTGATAATCGTCAAAAAGCTTGCCGCCGAACTCAAGATAAAGCTTGCCTCCGAAGCTGCTTATTCTTTCCTCGATGCGTTCGGACTGCATCCTGATATACTTGTCGTTGTCAAAACCCTTTTTCATCCTTCTTCTTCCTCCGTCCGAGATCCGCGACTTCTGTCCGAAATAAAATCAATACAACAAACATTATATACTTATTCGCTCTTTAAGTCAATAGGAAAAACGCCGAAAAAAACGAAAAAGCATATTTTTTCGAAAAGGGTCAGTCGATAACGTTCCAGCTTCTGAGCCGTCCGCCGAATCGCGCGGCAAGCTCTATCATATCCCGCGTGTTTTTTTCAAGCCGTTCCTCGCCGAGCCTCGTTCTGCTTCTGACAACCGCCGCATAGAAGCTTTTTCCCGCGATTTCGATGGGTTCGCCGTCGGAACCGGGCGCGGACTCCGCCGGTTCAAAGCCGTTGTTTTTCGCCTCCTCGACAAAAGCCTCCGATTTACCCCTTTCGCTGAAGGAAACAACATATTCAACGGTGTGGTCAACCGCCTCGTCAAGCTTTCGGCGTTTCAGCTCCGCTTCCATCAGAATGTTATAGCGCCTGAACATATCCTCGTCGGACGGATACGCTTCTTCGGTAAGGACCTTCATCGCGTCCTCTTCAAAAATCTCGTCCGCTGTTTTTTCGGCACCGTTAAAAGCCGCGAGCGTCAGCTCCGAAACATCGGCGTTCCTTGGCGTGAAAAGATACAGTGCGGCGGTCTTTCCCTCGTCCCTCAGCACGAAGGACGCCAGCACGAAGCCTCGCTTATCCGCCCACGAAAACGCTCTGCGGCAGGCGTATCCCGTGTTGTTTGAAAGGTCGTAAACAAGTTTTCGGAGCGTTGTCAGATTTTCGAGGGGCAGCATCTCGTAGGCAATCACGTCAACCGCGCAAAGGTCTCCGTTTACCGTGAACGGGGCGGGTGACGGACGGGTTTTTATTCTGCTTCGCAAAAAAAGCCCCGCCGTAAAAAGAAGCGCAAGCAGAACGTAGGTGAAAGCCGAAGAGACGACGAAGGAGACCTCGGACTGCGTGTGTTCGCCCGAAAACACCCGAACGGCGCCGTCCGCAACGGTTCCCCCGAAGAATATCAGAAGCCCCGACATCAGCGCGTTCGAAAAAGATATGACCTTGCTCATTACGGAAAAATACATTACGGATATTCCCGTCGCGAGCGTCGGAATAAGAGCCGAGCCTTTGTAAAGCCCGACCGCCGTCAGCGCAATTCCGAGAAAAAACCCGAAAAACGAAACGGGCGTTTTTAATATGTTGAAAAAGCCTTTTATACCCGTTCCGTATTTATATGCCGCGGAGTGAGCCGCGTTGAAGGCTCGCCGCCGCGCTTTTCGCAAATCCTTTAATGTGTTCATTTTTTTCTTCCCGTTACAATCAATTATATACTATTCTACCATATTTTCATAAATTTTGCAACCTTAAAATCTTAAAATAATATGTGTTCCGCGCTTCGGGCTTGATTTTTGGAGAAAATAGTGGTATAATGTCAGAAACGACGGGCAGATTCAAAGAGAACCAGAAACACATTTTGCGCTCTTCCGTTTTGAAGAGCTTTTCGGAGAAACAGTTTTATGCCGGAAACAGAATCGCGACTTATAAAGAAGAGAAAATTCAAAAACCGCAGCAGATGGTTTGTTTTTGTCATCGCTGCGGTCACCGTGCTTTTTACGGTGTATCCGACTCTCGGCGGACAGGTCGTTTCAAACGGAACGGAAATGCGTTATTCGCTGCTGCGGATAGAGAGTATCTGCGAGGGGTGGGCGAAGGGGTATTTCCCCGTCCGCGTAAATCCTCTTTTCTTTGATAATTACGGCTACGGTGCTTCTCTTACGTCTCCCGACCTGTTTTTGTGGATCCCCGCGTTTCTGCGCCGTCTCGGTCTCGGCCTGACGGACGCCTACAACCTTTTTATATGCCTTTGCGTCACTCTCTGCTGGTGCACGACCTACAAGGCCGGCAAGGATATAACAAAAAGCCGTTACGGCGGACTTATCGCCGCCGCAGCCGTCGTTCTTTCGCAGTATTACGCAAATACGCTTTTTTACCGCGCGTCATACGAGGATTATCTTTCGTTTATCTTTGTTCCCGTTGCGGTTCTCGGTCTTTACGATATTTTTTATCGCGAATACAAAAAACCGTGGATATACTTTTTCGGTATGCTCGGTCTTTTCTGTTCAAGCGTCCGCCTTTTCGCGATGATGTTTGTTCTGAGCGTCGTTCTGTTCTGCGTTTACGCTTCCGTTTTCAGGCATAAGCCGAAGTTTCTGCTTGTTCTTTTACTGTCCTTCGTCTTGATCGCCGCCCTCACCTGCACGTTTTGGCTGCCGTATATCGAACAGCTCGGTTATATTGATTTTACGGAAAGAACGGAGATTAACTGGACGAATTCAAGCGTCGGGATCAACCGTCTTATCTCGAACACGCAGGCCGTTTCCGACGGCTCCGTTATGTCCGCTTCTTTCGGCGCGGTTCTTATTCTGCTGACGCTTCTGCGCTTTTTCGTCCGCAAGAAGGACGACGAGCTGAAGCTTCTTCCTCTTGCCGACAGACTGCTTTTTCTCGGATATTTCTGCCTGTTCCTTTCCTCATCTCTTTTCCCGATAAAATTCTGGTGGGCTCTTAAATTTATCGGATACCCCGCAAGATTTTATATTTTTGCGGTCGTATTCTTTGCGATAGCCGTCGCGATAGTTGTTCATATCGGGCTGAAAGGCAGACTTCTCCGCTCCGTCGCGCTCTATTCGCTGATAGCGGTTTCCATCATCGTCGGTCTTGCGGAAGCCGACGCCCGCAACGTTTCGTATGTTTCTTTCAGCAACGGATACTACAAAAACGACCCAAACAGAACGTATTCGATAAGCTCGACGTCGCTCATTCCCTCAAATACGAAGTATAACGAGTTTTACAAGGGCAATTCCGTTTTTTTCAACGACGGCTCCGAGAGATATATAACCGCCCGTGACGGAACAAGCATCGAATTTGATGTTGACGGCGCGGAAAAATATGCCGATCTGCCGTTGCTTTACTATTACGGCTACACGGCGGAGTTTCTCGACGAAGACGGCAAGCTTTCCGCCCTCAAGCTTGACGGAGAGGGCAGCAACAATGTTTGCAGAGTGTATCTTTTAAAGGTCGGCAAGGGCACCGTTCGCGTGTGGTACCGCCCGACGTCTCTTCAAAATCTTTCTCTCGGCATAACCGCAGTCTCTCTTGCCGTCTGCGCCGGCGTATTCGGGATTTATTACAGCAGAAGAAAACAGCGCGGCGTGGCGGACGAACAAACTGTCTGACAAAGGAGGAAAAACGATGAAACACGGTATCGGCGCGTTTTTTGCAAACGCTTTTTACGGCATTCGCGCGGGACTGACAAGTCTTGTCAACAACAAAAGATCCCGTTTTGTCGCGGTCAACGCCGTTTTTGCGTTCGTTGTTTTCTGTGTCGGGCTTTATTTTGAAAAGTGCTTCGGCTCCGACGTTTCGGGCGCTTTTATAAGCGTCAATCTTCTCATGCTTGCGTATATAACTTATTATCGCTGGCGCGGGCTTCGCAGCGGCGGCGTGCAGCTGACATTTTTGCTTTTGTTCGTCGTTTTTAATATGACGGTCTGCTGCGAGCTTATTTCAAACGACTCCGTTTCGTTTATAGACTCTCCGAAATTCTTTTTGAACCTGCTTCTTTACGCGTCACTGTATTACGCCGTGTTCTTCATCTCGAACTCCGCGCTGCTGACGCTCGTTATACCCGGCCTTTTCTGGGCGATTCTCGCAACCGTCAACTACTTTTTGAACGACGTTCGCGGCAGACCTCTTTTCCTTTCCGACCTGTTCTCGATAGGCACGGCGATGAACGTCGCGGATGAATACGCGTTTACGTTTTCGGCGCGGTTCCTGATAATCTGGTTCTTTATGCTTTTCCTTTCTATGCACGTCATATATATGATCCACGAGTTCGGAAAGCAAAACCTGAAAGTCCGTTTCCGTTTCCGCGCTGTCGGCGTTATCGCGATAGTCGCCGTCTTTTTCGTTGTTCCGAGCAATTCGATTCTGAAGCTGGCGGGCGTGGAGCCGTATTTCTGGACGCATAAGAAAAACGGCTTTCCGCTCAACTTCCTTATGGATCTGAAGTATTCCTCCATGACCGAGGCGGAGGGATACAGCCCCGAAAAGATCAAAGAGTATTATGTCGATTACAATACGCACACGATATATGACGACGGCACGCTGCGGACGGAGGAAAAACTTCTTCCGAAATTTGAAACGGAGCTTGTTCCCGACGAAACGGAGACACCCGAGCCTCCGACCGAAACCGACGCTCCCTCTCAACCCGAAAAGCCCGACGAAAAGGACGGAAGCGACAAGACCGGGCAGGAAAGCGCCGCTACGGAGAGCAAGCTGAACGAAACAAAGCGTCCGAATGTTATCGTTGTTATGAACGAGACTTTTTCGGATATGCGCATAGTCGGCAGATTTGACACCAATAAGGAAGTTATGCCGTTTGTGGACAGCCTTTCGCAGGCGGAGAACACGATAACGGGCTATTCCTACGTTTCGGTTTTCGGCGGCGGTACGGCGGATTCCGAATACGAGTTCCTGCTCGGCGACAGTATGTATATATACGCGCAGGGCGCCATTCCCTATCAGCTCAATTTCAAAAATTCAACTTATATATCCGGCGCGGTCGAAACCTTCAACGCGCTCGGTTACAGAACGGTGTCGCTGCACCCGTATCTTGCGTCCGGCTGGAACAGACCGAATGTCTATTCCGCGATGAAGTTCGACGAACAGCACTATGACGAGCTTTTCAGGGACAAGAACACGAAATATCTGCGAAACTATATTTCGGACGAAAGCAACTATGAAAAGCTTATTGAGCTTTACGAGCAGAAGGACGAGGGCGAACCGTTTTTCATTTTCAACGTGACCATGCAGAATCACGGCGGATACGGCGCGAAGTTCGACAATTTCGACCAGCAGATAACGCTGACGGACTATCCCGGAAAATACCCGAAGGCAGAACAGTACCTTTCGCTCATGCACGAGTCGGACAAGGCCGTTCAAAAACTTATCGAGTATTTCAGCAACGTTGACGAACCCACGGTCATACTGTTTTACGGAGACCATCAGGGCACCATCGAGGACGAGTTTTACGACATTATCCGCGGCAAATCCTCCGCAGATCTTTCCGCGGAGGAGATGCAGAGCAAGTATATAACCAAGTTCTTCATCTGGGCAAATTACGAGCTTGACACATCGTGGCTCGGCGAGAACGAGGACAGACATAATCTGCATACAAGCGTCAACTACCTCTCCTCCATACTGTTCAAGTCCGCGGGTATTCCGACAAGCGCGTATCAAAACTTCCTTTTCGAAATGCGCAAGACGTTTCCGATAATAACCGCGTTCGGGATAAAGGATAAGAACGGCGAATACTATGCGGTCGGAAAAAAGACCGATGAGATTTACGCGGCGCTTCGACCCTATGAAATGATGATATACAATCACGTCTATGATAAGAAAAATGTATATCTCGACTTTTTCTGCCTGAGGTCAAGGCCGAAAAACCGATAATATCCGATTGTTTTTCTCCGCTTATGCCGCAGGCTTTCCTGCGCGGGCGGAGAAATTTTTTTTCTGCGGATACGGAAAATTTTTCGGAAGGGTCTTGACGTAAGTATACTTTTATGGTATACTTACGGCGAAACAACGGATACTACATTTGAAAAGAAAAAGAAGACGCTTGAAAGGGTGAGAACATACGGAAAAATACAATATAACGGGTATGAGCTGCGCCGCGTGCGGAGCGCGCGTTGAAAAGGCGGTTTCCTCGCTTAAAGACGTAGATGTGTGCAGCGTTAATCTGCTGACGAATTCAATGACCGTTTCGGGAACGGCGACGGAGGATGAGATAGTTTCCGCCGTTGCCGCCGCGGGCTACGGAGCCTCGAAGGTCGGCGCCGAAAGCGGCGGTTCGCCCTCAAGAGACGCTCTCAAAGACGAAGAAACGCCGAAATTGCGAAAAAGATTGTTTGTTTCTCTCGGCTTTCTCGTCGTTCTGATGTATTTTTCGATGGGGCACATGATAGGGCTTCCGCAGCCCCGGATCATAGAGGAGCACGCCGCCGTCGGCGGTCTTATCCAGCTTTTGCTGACGGCTGTTATTATGGTCATAAACCAAAAATTCTTTATCGGCGGCGTAAAAGGGCTTATTCACCGCGCGCCCAATATGGACACGCTCGTTTCTCTCGGCGCGGCGGCGTCATTCGGTTACAGCGTATATGTTTTGTTCAGGATGATAGTTTTTCCCGATGAAGCCATGCGCCTGTATATGAACGAGATGTATTTCGAGTCCGCCGCGATGATACTGACATTGATAACGCTCGGCAAAATGCTTGAAAGCTACTCAAAGGGCAAAACGACAAACGCTATCAGGGGACTTATGGAGCTTGCGCCGAGAACAGCGACGCTTCTCGTTGACGGCAAAGAAAAAACCGTCCCCGCCGAAACTGTCAAAAAAGGTGATATATTCATCGTCAGACCGGGCGAAAGCATTCCCGTTGACGGAATTGTTATCGAGGGGCACAGCGCCGTTGACGAGTCTGCGCTGACGGGCGAAAGTGTTCCCGTTGACAAGGGCGTTTCCTCTTCCGTTTCCGCGGCAACGGTCAACCGCTCGGGCTTCATCAAGTGCGAAGCCACCCGCGTCGGCGAGGATACGACGCTTTCTCAGATAATAAAGACGGTCAGCGACGCGGCGGCGGGAAAAGCGCCTATCGCGAAGACTGCGGATAAGGTTTCGGGCGTATTCGTCCCCGTCGTTATCGCCGTTGCGGCGGTTACGCTTGCCGTATGGCTGCTGGCGGGCAGGGATGTCGGTTTTTCGATAGCAAGGGCTGTTTCGGTGCTTGTCATAAGCTGTCCCTGCGCTCTCGGACTTGCGACTCCCGTCGCGATTATGGTCGGCAGCGGCGTCGGCGCGCGTCACGGGATTCTTTTTAAGACCGCGGAGGCTCTTGAACAGACGGGCAAGGTCAAAACCGTCGTGCTTGACAAAACGGGAACGGTGACGCGCGGAGAACCCGAGGTCTGCGATATTGTTCCGTGTCCCGGAACGGACGCTTCCTTGCTGCTTTCCGATGCGGTGACGCTTGAAAGCAAGAGCGAGCATCCGCTGGCAAAGGCGGTTATGAGATACGGCGAAGAAAAAGGCGTCGCGGCTCGCGAATCGACGGATTTCGAAGCGGTCGCGGGCAACGGTCTGACCGCGATTGCGGACGGAAAGACGATATTCGGCGGCAAACGCGAATTTATAGAAAGCAAAGCGTTTGTTCCCGAAGATATGAAGGCAAAAGCCGACGAGCTTGCCTCTGCCGGAAAAACGCCGCTGTTTTTCGCCTGTGAAAACAGTCTGCGCGGCATAATCGCCGTGGCGGACAGGATAAAGCCCGACAGCGCCGAAGCTGTTGCCGCTCTCCGAAAATCGGGCGTTCGCGTTGTTATGCTGACGGGCGACAATGAGCGCGCCGCGCGTGAGATAGGCAGGCAGGCGGGCGTGGACGAGGTCATCGCGAATGTTCTGCCTGCGGAAAAAGAGGCTGTCATAACCCGTCTGAAAAAGGATGGCGGTGTCGCAATGGTCGGCGACGGCATAAACGATGCGCCGGCTCTCACCGCAGCGGATATAGGGATAGCCATCGGCGCAGGCACGGACATAGCCATCGACGCCGCCGACGCGGTTTTGATGAACAGCTCCCTTTCGGATGTCCCGAAAGCGATAAAGCTGAGCCGCGCAACGCTGCGAAATATAAAAGAAAATCTGTTTTGGGCGTTTATTTACAACGCGGCGGGCATTCCCCTCGCGGCGGGCGTTTTCATCTCGTTTCTCGGATGGGAGCTGAACCCGATGTTCGGCGCGGCGGCAATGAGCCTTTCGAGCTTCTGCGTCGTTATGAACGCGCTCCGGCTTAATCTGATAAAGCTCGGTTCTCCGGTTCATTCGGCAGAACCTGAAAATAATCCCGAAAAGGAGACGGTATATATGAAAAAAGTATTCAAAGTAAAAGGTATGATGTGCCCGCATTGCGAGGCGCGTGTTAAAGCGAGCGTCGAGAGCCTGCCGCAGGTTTGCTCCGCTGTCGCGGATCATGAGTCCGGCACCGTAACCGTGACGCTGACCGAAGCCATCGCCGATGAAGCGATAGAACAGGCGATAACCTCGCAGGGATACGAAGTCGTCTGAATTTTCCGAATAAAAAGAGAACGGTAAGAAGTGCAGGGGTATATCCCTCTGATGCGTAAAAAAGGGGACGTAAAAAAAGCCCAGACCGCAAAAAAGGCTGAAAAATACAAAAAAAGCAACGGCTTAAAAGATAAACAAAACGACTCAAAACAGCAATTTTTGTGTTTTCCATAAAATAAGGTTTTAATACGCCTTTTTTGCTACGGGCGAATCTCACCTCTCGATGTATAAACATACATCTTCGGGTTCGATTCACCCATTCTGAACATTTTTTCCTATCCCCAAAGGGGCTGTAAAAAAACGCAAGTTTTTTTACAGCCCCTTAAACTTTTCGGAGATTTAATAGAATATTTCTCTCAAAGACAGGTTTGTTCCGTTTATGCGAAGCGAAAGCGTCGTTCTTTTAACAACGGCCGCTCCTCCCGCCGAATAATCCGTCCATTTCTCGGTCACCGTCGCGGAAACCGTGTAATTCTCCGCGTCGAACGTCACGGATTCCACCGTGTAATGGTCAAGGCTTGCCGCGCCGTCGTTGCCCGAGGAAGACGGAATAAGATAATATCCGCTCTTTGTATATCCGCTCTCAATCGAACCCGAAAACGAAAATCTGCCGCCGCCGAAGATCTCGTTCACCGCCTGTTGCAGCGTTGAAACTTTTACTGCGGAAAACGTCGTTGTCTGTGACGCCGCGGAAATATACTGCGCTTCCGCTTCGGTCAGGATTCCGCTTTCAGACGTATCCTTTCCGTTTTCAATCGTCACCTGCGTTCCGCCTTTATACAGCTTTGCTTCAAGGAAGCTCGGCGCTTTGTAGGAGCCGTTTGAATCTCTTCTCGGGAACACGCTGCCGTACTGCGACGGGCTTGTGATGTTCATTTCCTTAAAACGGTAGATGTCGTATTTCCCGTAAACCATATTGACGTAGTTTTTAACGTCCTCTTCCGACACGGGCCAATCCTGTTCTATCGCGCCCGTTGTCGGCTCTCCGTCCGTTGTGGTTTCCGTTTGGGAGGGCTGCGTTTCGCTTCCGTTTTCCGTCTCGGGCGGAAGATTTGTCTCAGGGTGCGATGAAGGCTGCTCCTGCGTTGTCGTCGGAACGGACGGTTTTTTGTCGGAGTCGTCTCCGCACGCCGCCAAAACCGTCAGACAAAGAGCTGCGCAAAGAATAGCTGTAACAATTTTTTTCATAATATGACTCTCCTTTCTCTTTTTCGGAGTTCGCCTGTATTATATTATGAATATTCCGAAATGTCAATACTTTTCATATTAAAGTTGCTTGTCTGCGTGTATAAGTTCGGAATTGAAAGTAAAAAACCGAATTAAAAAAAGGGAGCGTAAAAAAACAAGCGTTTATTTACGGCTCCCGTTCGGTTTTATATTTAATGTCAGCGTTCAACGACAGGCGCGGCCTTGTCCGTGATGCATTCCGGCGTCACGATAACCTTTTTTATCGTCTTGTCCGACGGAACGTCGAACATTATTCTTGTTATCGCTCCCTCGACGATTGAACGGAGCCCTCTTGCGCCCGTGTTTCGCTCCGCCGCTCTGCGCGCTATCGCGTCTATCGCCTCGTCGGTGAATTCAAGCGTTACGCCGTCCATCGCCAAAAGCGCTTTGTACTGCCTTATCAGCGAATTTTTCGGCTCGGTGAGTATCTTTTTCAGAGCTTCCGCGTCAAGCTTATCAACCGTTACAACGTCGGGAATCCTTCCCACAAGTTCGGGTATGAGCCCGTATTTTATCAGGTCGTGCGCTTCGCACTTTCGCAGGTAATAGGACGAATCCTCTTCTTTTTTGCTCTTTATATCGGAACCGAAGCCTATCGTGTTGCCCGAAAGCCTTTTCTGAATGATTTTGTCAAGCCCTTCGAACGCGCCGCCGCAGATAAACAGGATATTCTGAGTGTTGACCTGAATACATTCCTGATTTGGGTGCTTTCTGCCTCCCTGCGGGGGTACATTTGCCACCGTGCCTTCGAGAATTTTCAGAAGCGCCTGCTGAACGCCTTCGCCCGAAACGTCCCGGGTGATGGACGGGTTTTCGCTCTTGCGCGTTATCTTGTCTATCTCGTCAACGTAGATTATGCCGTATTCCGCAGTGTCCGTGTCCATATCCGCGGCCTGAAGAAGCCGTAAGAGTATATTCTCCACATCTTCTCCCACATAGCCCGCTTCTGTCAGCGTCGTGGCGTCCGCGATCGCAAAAGGAACATTCAGAGTTTTTGCAAGTATCTGCGCCATCAGCGTTTTTCCGCTGCCCGTGGGACCGAGAACGAGAACGTTGGATTTTTGTATCTCAACGTCTTCATCGTGAGGGTCGCGCTTTGAAAATACGCGCTTATAGTGGTTGTAGACCGCGACGGAAAGCATTATCTTCGCTTCGTCCTGCCCGATAACATATTCGTCGAGAACCGCTTTGATTTCCGCGGGTGTTTTTATCTCAATCTTCTTTTTCTTTGCCTCGGACTTTGCCTTTTTGAAGCCTTTCAGATATTCTCCGCAGATCTCAACGCACTCGTCGCAGATATACACGCCCTCGTACATGCTCGGGATAAAACGCCTTTTTCCGTCGTCGTCCGTCGCACCGCAAAAGGCGCATTGCTTTTTTTCTTCTGCCATATACCGTTACCTTTCGGGGTTATCTTTTTGTTACGACCTTGTCGATAAGACCGTATTCGCAAGCCGCCTGCGCCGTCATAAAATTATCCCTGTCTGTGTCTTTTTCAATGATTTTGAGCGGTTTGCCCGTGTTTTCGGCAAGGATTCTGTTGAGATCCGCCTTTATGCGGAGAATGTTGTCGGCGTGAATCTTGATATCCGTCGCCTGTCCCTGAAAGCCGCCGAGAGGCTGGTGGATCATTATCTCGCTGTTCGGAAGCGAATAGCGCTTGCCCTTCGCGCCGCTTGAAAGCAGGAACGCGCCCATGCTCGCCGCAAGTCCTATGCAGGTCGTGCTGACGTCGCACTTGATGTAATTCATCGTGTCATAAATAGCCATACCCGCGGTAACGCTGCCGCCGGGGCTGTTGATGTAAAGGTAAATATCCTTGTCGGGATCGACGGATTCCAGATAAAGCAGCTGCGCAACGACGAGATTTGCCGTGGTGTCGTTTATTTCGTCCGTCAAAAATATGATTCTGTCGTTCAGAAGACGCGAGAATATATCGTAAGATCTTTCGCCTCTGGAAGTCTGTTCAACGACATAGGGTACCAAATTGCTCATTTTTCGCTCCTCCTCGGATTGATTTTTTTGAAAACGCAGGGGAAAGCCACTCGTGACCTCCCCCTCCGATTATACGCTTGCGCGCAACCGATTATTCCTTGTCGGCCTTTTCGGTTGTCTTTTTCGCCGCAGTCTTTTTTGCCGCGGGCTTCTTTTCGGCTGTTTCGCCGTCCGCCTTCTTCGCGGTCGTCTTCTTTGCCGCGGGCTTCTTTTCGGCTGTTGCGCCGTCCGCCTTCTTCGCGGTCGTCTTCTTTGCCGCAGGCTTCTTCTCGGCTGTTTCGCCGTCCGCCTCCTTCGCGGTCGTCTTCTTTGCTGCAGGCTTTTTCGCGGGCTTCGCGTCCGTTTTTTCCTCTGTTATTTCAGCCGCGTTCTTAACCGCCTCGAAAGCCTTGCGAACAACAAGATCTTTCGTGATGCTTTCGGTCAGATAATCGGACTTGATCTTTTCGACCTCTGCGCCGTAAGCCTTTGCGAGCTTATCGTATTCCTCGTCGATGTCCGCCTCGTCCACGATAACTTTTTCCTCCGCCGCGATCTTTTCAAGCGCAAGACGGTCTTTAACGTCGCGAACCGCGCCGTCTTTGAACATTTCTCTCATCTGCTCAACGGTGGAGTTCATATATTTTGCGTAAGTGTCAAGGCTGAGTCCCTGACTTCTGAGTCTCTGGTCAAAGGACTGCATCTGATAATCTATCTCGGACTCATACATACATTCGGGGATTTCGCCCTCGACAAGTTCGGCAAGCTTATCGGATATCTGCGCGTCGAGATCGGCTTCCGCCGCCTCTTCTTTTCTCTTTGCTATCTTGCTCTTTATATCTTCGGTGAACTCTGCAAGAGTATCGAATTCGGAAACGTCCTTTGCAAAATCGTCGTCGAGAACGGGAAGCTCTTCAACTTTGATTTCGTGAAGTTTAACCTTGAACACAGCCGCCTTGCCTTTGAGGTCCTCGGTGTATTCTTCGGGGAAGGTGACGTTTACGTCGAACTCGTCGCCGATGTTTTTGCCGACTATCTGATCTTCAAAGCCGGGAATAAAGCTGCCGGAGCCGAGTCTGAGAGCGTAGCCCTCGGCTTTTCCGCCGTCGAACGCCTTGCCGTCAACGAAGCCTTCAAAGTCTATCGTTACGGTGTCGCCGTTCTGCGCCGCTCTGTCGTCAACGTCGATAAGACGCGCCTGCTGTTTCTGATAGTCCGCAAGCTCTTTCGCAACGTCAGCTTCGGTAACTTCAACGGATTTCTTGGTCAGTTTAAGACCTTTGTAGCCCTTGATCTCTATCTCGG
The DNA here is from genome assembly GCA_934454405.1 of uncultured Eubacteriales bacterium. Taxonomy (GTDB): domain Bacteria; phylum Bacillota; class Clostridia; order Oscillospirales; family UBA644; genus UBA644. The sequence continues at coordinate 56,868 of CAKSFN010000001.1, forward strand.
GCTTAACCGTAACGGTCGCCTTGAAGCGGAAGCCGTTTTCGCCCACTTCGAGGATCTCGACGTTCGCTCTGTCCACCGGCTCTAACTTTGCTTCTTCAACAGCCGCCTTGTACGCCTCGGGATAAACCTCTTCCATCGCGTCGTCATAGAAAACGCCCGCGCCGTACATTCTTTCGACCATTTTTCTTGGCGCCTTGCCCTTGCGGAAGCCGGGAACGTTGAGTTTTTTCACGTTCTTTCTGTAAGATTTTTCAACTGCCGCTTCGAACTCTTCTGCGGGAACGCTGATTTCGAGTTCAACGACGTTTTTTTCTTTGTTGGTAACTTTTTCAAGTTTCATGTTGACCTTGTCTCCTATTTTTTCACATTTACAGGGATTATATCACAATTAAAATATAAAAGCAATACTATATATATTTATTTTGAAAAAGGTTTGAAGTTTTGCCTACTGCGGTCATATTTCCTGCCTGCGGAAGAAAAGGTTGCCGAGCAGATATGCCAAAACGAGGTAAACAACGGCGACGGCAACGGCTCTTATCGCGATTTCGGACGTAAGCCCGTTTGAAGATCCGTTCAAAATGTCGAAAATATTCATATCAGAGGGCGAGGTTGCCTGAACCTCCGAAAGCGAACCGGAGATCCAGTAATGCGCGAGCTTGAACCTGTCGTTGTCTATGACGGAATCCGTGACGGTGAGAAGCAAACTCAAAAACGACGGCGCAAAGATGCCGAGCGCTATGGCTCCTCCCGTTTTTTTGATAGTCTTTGAAAGCGTGAACAGCACCGCGGTCAGCGACAGCGTCAGCAAAAGCTGGAGCAGCGCGGCTTTGACCGTTTCGGCTTCAAGCTTTCCCACTTCCCAGAAAAGACTTCCGAAAATAAATGCCGATGCGGTCGCCGCGGCAAAAATCAGAAACGCCGACGTCAGTGCCGCAACAAATTCCGCAGTGAATATCTTGCAGCGCGAAAAGCCTGTCGCAGTCACCGTTTTAAGCGTTCCGCGCGAATATTCGGAACAAACGAATATGCTTGTAACCACCGCGACTATCAGCGAAACGCTGCCGTTTGACGACGCGTCGCGCAATGCGTTCGCGCCCGAGTATTTTATCCCGAAAAGGGAATATATCTGCATATCGACGGAGCTCATCGCAAGCTCTATCAGTTTTATCGAGCCCAGCGAAAGAAACACGAGCGCCGCCGAGACCGCCATAAAAATTATAAAGGTTTTTTGCCTGAAAAGGCGTCTGTACTCAAATTTTAAAAGTTTTGACATCTCAGCCGCCCATCCTTTCGATAAAGTATTTTTCAAGCCCGTCCGTCACAAAAGAAAGCGCGCTGACCGCCACTCCGTTTTGAACCAGAAGCGCGTTAAGTTCTGCGGAACGCTGCGTGGCTGTCGAAAGCTCTATCGCGTGCCCGTTAACCGTCAACGCGTCCTCTCCGACCGCATTTTTAAGCAGCTCAACGGCTTTTTCCACGTCGTCCGCAACGATGCGGAGACGACGCTCTCCCCGCGCCTTTATCTCGTCGGCGTTAAGTTCTTCCACAAGAACGCCGTCGCTGATTATTCCGTATCTCGTAACGATTTTGGAAAGCTCGTCAAGCAGGTGGGATGATATGAGAACGGTTATTCCGCGCTCTTTGTTCAGCTTTACAATAAGGTCGCGCACCTCTTTCATTCCCGTCGGGTCAAGACCGTTTACGGGTTCGTCGAGAACGAGAAATTCCGGGTTGCCGAGCAACGCCACGGCAATGCCCAGCCTTTGCTTCATTCCGAGCGAAAACTTGCCCGCTTTTTTGCTTCCGACTTCGCCGAGCCCCACAAAATCGAGAATTCCGTCTATGCTGTTTTCGTCCGCGCCTTTGAGCAGCGCAAAACGCTTCATATTCTCTTTTGCCGTGCAGTTCGGGTATATTCCGGGCTCCTCTATCAGCGCGCCCGTTCTTCTTCCTGCCTCCTCGCGCGAAATTCCGCCGAAAAGCTCAACGCTTCCGTCCGTCGGAGCCGAAAGCCCGAGAACGACGCGCATAAACGTTGTTTTTCCCGCGCCGTTTCTGCCGATAAAGCCGTAAATATCTCCTCTGTTTATCGTCATATTGACGCCCTTTACGGCATAGCGCGAGCCGAATTTTTTGGAAAGCCCGACCGTTTTCAAAATCTCTTCCATTTTTCCTCCTTTTCCGACGAAAGCGTCGGCAAAATCATTCGGAGACCTTTTTCGGCGTAAAACCGATATAATCTCCCGCCGTGAGTTCAAAGCTGATCCCCTCGTGAACGCCCGTGACGGCAAGTTCGTGCGCCGTCGTGCCGTGCAGATGCCCGTAAAAAACTCTTTTTATCCCGAATTCGTGCAAAACGCTCATAACGGGTTCGCATCTGTCAGCCGCAAAAAGCGGCGGAAAATGCAGAAAAACAATGGGTACGGCGTTCGGGTCGAGCTTCTTTGCCGCCGAAATCGAAAGCCTCAGCCTGCCCGCCTCGCGCGCCGTGATTTTTTCGTCTTCCGCCGCGCCGACGCCGGGGATCCATCCGCGCGTTCCGCAGATGTAATCGTTTCCGACGCGAAAAGCGTTGTTTTGCAGTATCCCGATGCTGTCAAACCCTTTTTCTTTCAGAAACAGGTTTATTTTCCGCAGCGTTGACCACCAATAATCGTGATTGCCCTTCAATATTATTTTTTTGCCGGGCAGCTCGTGGATAAGCCTCAGATCCGCTTCCGCTTCTTCAAGGTTTATCGCCCACGACGAATCTCCCGCGATAACGCAGGTGTCGGCCGCTTCAAGCTGCCAGTTCTCTTTGATTTTTCGGACGTGGTCGCGCCATTGCGCGCCGAATTTGTCCATCGGCTTGCCGACGCTTTCGGACAGGTGCAGGTCGGCTATCGCATAAAGTGCCATATCGTTCTCCGAAAAAAACGCCGCGCCGTGATTGTTAACTCGGAAGGCGCCGGCGTTTCAGATTTCTATTCTATGTTTTTAAGTATCGGCGCAAGCTGCTCGATGTCGTCAAGCGTTATTCTGCCGAGCTTCGCCGCTCTGAATTCGTCAAGCAGCATAACGGACGCGCGCTCTTCGTCGGGGCGGCCCCCGCCGAGAATAAGCCCGCGTTTTTTCGCGATAAGACCGAGCAGCTCGTAGTTATCCCCGGGCAGCTCTTCCGTCAGTTTGTATCTGTCGCGGAAATTCTTTTCGTAATGCGCGCGCAGTATCTGCAAAAGGTCGCACGCCAGCGCTTCGGTATCAACGACGTTGTCCTTTATCGCACCCGTTATCGCAAGCCTTTTCGCGGAGTTTTGGTTCTCAAGCTTCGGCCAGAGAATGCCCGGCATATCAAGCAGGTCTATGCCGCCTCCGAGAGATATCCATTGTCTGCCTCTCGTGACGCCCGGTCTGTCCTCCGCCTTAACGAGTTTTTTGCCGCAGAGACAGTTGATAAAGGTCGATTTTCCGACATTCGGTATCCCCGTCACCATAATTTTCAGGGAACGTCCGCGTATTCCTTTTTCGGCGTTGCGCTGCGCTTTTTCGCTGAAAACGTCGGTGATTTTTTTCATTATATCGGCAACCGCCGCCGCGCGGTTTTTTGTTTTGCTGTCAAACAAAACGGCGGTGTATCCCGTGTTTTTATAATATTCGAGCCATTTTTTGTTCTGCTCGGGGTCGGAAAGGTCGCTTTTATTCAAAACTATGAATTTCGGCTTGTTCTCCGTCATTTTCGCAATATCGGGGTTTTTTGAGGAAAAAGGGATGCGCGCGTCAACAAGCTCTATCGCAACGTCGATAAGAGGCAGACATTCCGCCATCATTCTTTTTGCCTTTGTCATGTGCCCCGGGTACCAGTTGATGTTTGCCACCTGCTTTTCCTCCTTTTGAGATATTGTAAAATCGGGTTACGACACCTTGCCGAATTTTTCGAACGGGAAAAATCTGAGCAGAACCTTTCCCGCAATTCTGCGCGTGTCAACGCAGCCTATAACGCGGCTGTCCTGGGAGTTCAGACGATTGTCTCCCATAACGAAAACGTGACCTTCGGGGATTGTTATATCCACGCACGGATATCCGTTTTCATCCGTTTGAAGCGTGTTTGCGCCTTCCAGCGTTCTGTCCGCCGGGCGCGTCTGCTGAAAAGAGTCGAGATAATTCTCCTTCAAAACCTGACCGTTGAGATAGACAAGATAATTCTGTCCGTCGTCGGATTTGATTTGCAGATGATCTCCCGCAACGGCAATGATTCTTTTAACATAAAGGATATCCGAATTATCGCCAATCGCTCTCAAATCGGGCTCGAACACTATTATATCGCCGCGCGAAGGCGTATAAAACAGGTCGGAAACAAAATATCTGTCCCCGTTCGCCATGGTCGTGTCCATAGAGTGCCCGTCAACGTATCCGGTCTTGAATAAAAACGTCATAATAAGAAGCGAAACGATGATAGCCGCCGCTATCGCCTCAAATATGTCAAAAAAGTCTCTTATCGGTTTTTTGTTCGTTTTTTTCGGAGGTCTTTCGGCATTTTTCTGCCCGAAAACCGTATTTTCATCCATAAAACAGTCTCCTCGTTCGGAAAAGTAAAAAGCGGCAGCCTTGCGGCTACCGCTGAAAGAATAATCAGAGTTGCTCTTTAACCTTAGCCGCTTTGCCGACTCTGTCACGCAGATAGTACAGTTTAGCGCGGCGAACCTTACCCTTGCGAACAACCTCGACCTTGTCGATAACGGGCGAGTTGACGGGGAAAGTTCTTTCAACGCCGATGCCGTAGGAAACTCTTCTTACAGTTACCGTCTCGGAAACGCCGCCGTGCTTTTTAGCGATAACGGTGCCTTCGAAAACCTGAATTCTTTCTCTGTTTCCTTCCTTGATCTTAACGTGAACCCTGACGGTGCTTCCTATTTCAAACGGGAAAGCCTCCGCCTTGATCTGATCCGCGGTAAAATTCTTAATGATCAGTTCTTTCATTCTCTTTTTCCTCCTGAACAGATTTTGTGTCAAGATAAAGCAGGGCTTTCGTGCAGAGAAAAGCAGAGGACTGCCCCCGTAAATCAAGCCTTAACATTATATCATACCCCGACGTATTTTTCAATAGACGAAGTTGAAATATTTTCAAACATTATGTGAAATCGTTTCTTTTTCACCCTTTTTTGCTTTGAATTTAATGATAAGATCGCGTATCGTCAGAAAAATCCCGAACGCGTAAAGCGCCGCGAGCGGATATGCCGCCGCGTCTCCGATATACGAATAAAGCGTTCTCGACGAGCTTTTCGCCAGATCCGCAACAAGAACCTCTTCCGTGTCCGCCTTCGATTCCCTTACCGTTTTGCCCGAAGCCGTTATTATCGCGGAGATACCCGTGTTTCCCGCGCGCGCCATATCCCTTCCGCTTTCGACACAGCGCATGATTGCGTGGTTCAGGTGCTGTCTGAGCGCCGCGCTGCCCTCAAACCACGAGTCGTTGCTGACCATAAGAAAATATTCCGCGCCCGCCTCAACGTTTTCTCTTGCGATATAGGGATAAATGGATTCATAGCATATAATGCCGCCGGCTTTGCCGAACGAGGTGTCAAGAGTTGTCGGCTCCGTGCCTGCCGTAAGATTTCCGAAGTTCTTCGGAACAAAGACCGAAAGAGCGTCGGAAAGCGGAATGTATTCGCCCATAGGCACAAGCTCGCGTTTATAATACGGCTGCGGAATCACTCCGTCCGCGCGGATCGCCGTCAGCGCGTTGTATTCGCCGTGTTCGCCGTTAAAAATGCCCGTGACCAGCGTTGCGTTTCTCTTTTTCGCAAAGCTTTTCAGAAACTCCATAACGCTTTTGTTGCTCATATTCGTTGTGACCGCCGTCTCCGGCCACAGATATATGTTCGGCTCAGCCTCCGCCGCGGAATCGGAAAGCTCGACATACTTTTCAATGGATTCGGCAAGCGACGTGTCCCATTTCGTCATGGAGCCGAGGTTCGCCTGAATCACCGCCACCCTGACCTTATCGGCTTCCTCCCGTGATTTCTCGACGCGAACCTGCCGAACGGCGCCGTAAGCCGCATTCAGAGAAAAAAGAAGAACCGCGGAAAGGAAAAACAGCACTGCGCGCCTGCGTTCTTTCATTCTTATCAGCGCAAACGCCGCCTCCGCGACGAGAGCGTTGAAAAAAACGACGATGAGAGACACGCCCAGAGATCCGAACAGCGACGCGATCTGAATAAGCGCCGTATGCTCCGCAACGACCGCTCCGAGCCTGCCCCACGGGAACGAAAGCTCCCACGCGTGCGCCTGCAAAAATTCGGCGAAAACGTATAGAACCGGAATGATGACGAACATCGGGAGCTTTGTTTTTTTCAATCTGTCAAACGGCAGAAACGCGACCGCGAAAACAATTCCCTCCGCCGCCGCGATGATCAATATCGACGCCGTCATTATCAGATAGGACGGAAGCGCCGGAACGCCGTAATTTGTCAGCGGACACATTTTGTAAAGCCACAGCATATTCGGCAGATAGTACGCCGCGGCGTAAACGAAAAAGCATTTCGTGCAGCCGAAGCTCCCGTTTTTATAAACGCGCATCGCCGTTATCATGGGAACAAGCGCAACAAACGCAAGAAGCCCCGCGTGCCTGAAAGAGAACGCCGCGCACATCAACAGCCCCGACAGCGCCGAAAGTGCAATCGCGCCGACGGGAGTTCTTTCTTTTTTTATCCGGTTTCTTTTCTTCATCGCGCGCAGATCCTTTCAGATATAACGTCTGATTGGATTATAACACTTTTTTTCGCGTTTGTAAATATCGGAAGAGTACTTTTGCATACAATTAAATAAGAAATCTGCGCGGAAACGGGGATAAAAAATCAAAATGAAAGAAAAAGGACGGCTTTTGAAGGATTCTTTTATAATCGGCGCGACGGGAATGGGACTGAATCTCGTCGGGCTTTGGTTCAATATCTATCTTTCCGACACGCTCGGAACGGAGGGCATCGGGCTTTTTCAGCTGATAGCCTCCGCATATATGCTTGCGACGACCTTCGCCACCTCCGGAATAAATCTTTCCGTTACACGCGTCGTCGCCGAAGCCCTGAGCCGCGCCGAAACACGGGGAAAGGCAACGCGGAGCTTTCGCAGATGTCTTGCCGTTTCCGCAGGGCTCGGCGTTTTTTCGTGCGCGCTTCTGTTTGCGCTTTCGGGTGTTGTTTCGCGGTTCGTTCTCGGCAGACCCGAAACCGAGCTTTGCTTTCGCATTCTCTCTTTCGGGCTTCCCTTTATGAGCGTTGGCTCCTGCCTGAACGGGTTTTTCGTCGCCGAGCGAAAGGCGTATAAAACCGCGATAGCGAACGGCGCCGAGGAACTCTGCAAAATAGTGTTTGCCGTTCTCATTTTTCTTCTGCATCCGCCGACGGGTCTCGTTTCAGGCTGTGTCGGGCTCGTTCTGGGACTTGTGGGAGGTGAAGCGGTGTCGTGCCTTCTCGCATACTCATTCTGGCTTCACGACGAGCGCGCGCTGCCCCGCGCGGAGGGGAGCGTTGCCGGCACCGTGCGAAAAATGCTTTCCATCGGCGCGCCCGTTGCGGCAAGCTCGTACCTGCGGACGGGGCTGACGACCGTCGAAAATCTTTCGGTGCCGATCGGTCTTGTTCGCTACGGTATGACGGATTCCGAGGCGCTTTCGGCATTCGGTGCCGTAAAAAGCCTCGCCGTTCCCGTCGTTTTCTTTCCCGCGTCGTTTATGTACGCTTTTATCAAAGTGATGATCCCCGAAGTCGCCCGCGCCTACACGCTCGGCAGAACCGACGTTATCCGCGAACGCGGCGGTTACATAATAAGGCAGACGCTTATCTTTTCGTCCGTCGTCACAGGTATATTTCTCGTCTTTTACAAGCCTCTCGGGCTGCTGCTTTTCGACAGCGCCGAAACGGGCAGACTTCTTTTATATCTCGCGCCGCTGATTCCGGCAATGTATGTTGACGGCGTTGCGGACGGGATACTGAAAGGAATGGACGAACAGGTCGCCGTTATGCGCTATAATATATATGAAGCGATACTTCGGCTCGTCGTCGTTTTTACCCTGATACCCGTGCTCGGCTTCGTCGGGTTTATGGCAACCGTTTACGCGGGGAACGTCATAAACACTTCGTTCAGCCTTGCGCGGCTCCGAAAAAAGGCGGGAATCAGAACGGAGCCTTTCGGCAGCGTTATTCTCCCCGTCTGCGGAACGGTCGCGGCGGGATATGTTTTTAAGACCGCGCTCGCGTTTTCAAAAAGCCGTTACGCCGTTGTTTTTTCCGTCGTCTTAACGCTTTGCGCGTGCGCCGCCTGCCGTTTTGCCGCGTCTTTTTTGAAGCGCGGAAAAAAGATTCGCCTTCCTTTCCGCCGCCGTCGGACGGAAAAGTACGCCGCAAGGAATATTCTGTAAAAAAACGGAAAGCCTGATAAGTGAAAAAACGAAAGGACGGAAAAATATGAAAATTCTGTATTCCGTATATCTGTTTGTTGCCGGCGGCTTTGTTTATCAGATGATAGAAATGGCGTGGCGCGCCCGGACGCACTGGTCGATGTTTATTCTCGGAGGTCTTTGTTTTCTGAGCGTGAATCTGCTTCGCCTGACCGTTCTGAAAAACTGCAATCTGTTTCTTTTCTGCCTGATAGGCGGCTTATGCGTGACCGCGCTTGAATTTATAACGGGCTGTATCGTCAATCTGCGTTTCGGGCTCGGCGTCTGGGATTATTCGGATGTCCCGTTCAATATTATGGGACAGGTATGTCTCCCTTTCAGCATCGGCTGGTCCGCGCTGACCGTGCCGGGACTGTGGATGGGACGCGTTCTGTGCGACGTCGTCGGCGTAAAATTCGGATCTGCGTGACGGAAAGAAGCCGTTTTTGAGGAATTATTGGTGAAAGTACACATAAAAAACATAATTAATTGTAAAAAAGCACTTGTAATTCCATTAAAAGTATGCTATACTTGACTTGAAGAGCGGGCGACCGCTCTTTGAGATTATGTAAAGAAATATACGGAAAGTGCGAGGGCGAGCGTTTTGGGTGTTTGTGAGACCGTTGCCGGGGTTGTGACCCCGTTTCTCGAAAAAGAGGGACTTCGGCTGTGGGACGTTGAGTTCAAAAAAGAGGGCGCGGAGTATTTTCTGCGCGTTTACATCGACCGCGACGGCGGCGTCGGAATCGACGACTGCGTAAAAGTCAACGATTTTTTGAGCCCCGCGCTTGACGAGCTCGACCCTGTTCCGCAGAGCTACTGTTTGGAGATCTCTTCCGCGGGGCTTTTGCGCGAACTGAAAAAGGACGGGCATTACGACCTCTATCTCGGAAAAACGGTTACGGTTCATACCTACAAGAGCATCGACGGCATTCTTCCGAAAAAATTCGAGGCGAAACTCGTCGGTTACGACGAAGATAATATAATATTGGAAATCAAAGACGAAAAGAGGAACGTCGAACGTTCTCTCATATCCAAGATAAGCATTGACTTAGTGTGACGGAGGTTTTTAACAAAAATGAAGGCGAACAGAGAGTTTTACCGCGCGCTTGAAGATCTCGAAAGAGAAAAGAATATTCCGAAGGATTATATGCTCGAAAAAATCAGGGCGGCGATCGCCTCCACGATTAAGAGAGACAAAAACGTTCCCGCGGATAACGTAGAAGTTATTTTTAACGAGGAAAAAGAGAATATCAAAGTCTGCATAAAGAAAGACATCGTCGAAACCGTTGAAAATCCGCAGACGGAGATCTCTCTTGAAGAAGCAAAGCAGATAAGCCGCCGTTACAAGCTCGGCGATGTTGCCATGCTTGAAGTGGACCCCTCCGCCGTCGGCAGAATTGCCGCGAAGGTCGGCAAGAACGTTATCGTTCAGGCCATCAACGAGGCGATAAACGGCTCCGTTATTCAGGCGTTTGAGGAAAGACAGGGCTCTTTGATGAGCGGCACGGTCAGAAGCGTCGATCCGAAAAGCGGAACGGTTATGGTGGAAGTCAACGGGCACGAGATTCCTCTCTTTCCCAGAGAGCAGATTCCCGGCGAGCGCTTCGAGCCCGACGATGTTATCAGACTTTACGTCAGCGTCGGTCAGCCCAATCTGCGCAGAGGCTCAACCGCGAAAGAGGTTATGCTTTCGAGAACGACGCCGAAATTCGTTGAAAAGCTGTTTGAGGTTGAGGTTCCCGAAATCGCGTCCGGAGTTGTTGAGATAAAGGGCGTTTCGAGAGAGGCGGGTTCAAGGTCGAAGGTCGCCGTCCGGTCAAACGACCCGAACGTGGACGCCGTAGGCTCCTGCATCGGTTCGAAAAGAGCCAGAATAAACGCTATTCTCGAAGATCTGGCCGGCGAGAGAATTGATTTGATAAAATACAGCGAGGATCCCGGTGAATTTGTCGCGGCGGCGCTGTCTCCCGCAGAGGTAAGACTTCTTGAGATAGACAACGAGCAAAAAAGCTGCAAGGTCGTTGTCGGCGCGGATCAGCTTTCGCTTGCGATAGGCAAGACGGGACAGAACGTCCGCCTCGCCGCAAGACTGACGGGCTACAGAATAGACATTCTTAGCGAATAGGCGAAAAATGAAAAAAAAAGAAAGAGTCCGCGGCGCATTTATGCGCACCTGCGCAGGCTGCGGCGGACGGTTCGATAAAAGGGAACACAACTTTTTGCGGATCGCAAACGTCGGCGGAAAAATCATTGTCGATATACACGCGGACGCGGGCGGAAGAGGCGCGTACATCTGCCGCGAAAAGGAATGCGTGGCAAAGCTGAGAAAATCGGGCAGACTTTCAAAGCTGCTTCGCGCGCCCGTTCCCGCCGGTATATACGACATTGCGGAGGAAGCCGTTGACGGATAAATTCAAAGGTATGCTCGGGCTTTGCCGAAAAGCGGGAAAAATCGTTCCCGGCGCGGAGCTCGTTGAAAAATCCAAGAAAAAATGCCTGCTGCTCGTTTGCGCGGGCGACGCGTCGGACAGAACGAAGGCGACGGTCGGCGCGCTCGGCATAAAAACGATATATACCGATATGACCAAACAGGAGCTCGGCGCCGCGCTCGGTATGGGAAACGTTGCGGTTGTCGGGATAACCGACGCGGGCTTCGCGGCGGCGATAGAAAGTAAACAGGGGGAAAGAACATATGGCAAAATATAAGATAGGCGAAATCGCAAAGGACTTCGGGATAAAGGTTACCGACGTGGCGGATATTTTAACGAAATATTTCGGAGAGGGACAGTACAAGCACAGCACGGTGCTTGAAGCCGACCGTCTCGACGTCCTGTTCGACCATTTCACGCAGGCGCAGGGTTTCGGAACTCTGCAGGAGTATTTTGACACCTACGACGAAAAGGTAAGAGCGAAAAAGGCGAAGGAAGCCGAAGAGAGAGAAAAGGCGGAGAACGCGGAAAAAGAAGAAGCGAAAGCCCGGACGGAAGCCGAAGAAAAGAAAGAAGAAACGCCCGCTGCGGAAGTAAGAGCCGAAGCGAAAACGGGCGAAGTTTCCGCTGCCGAAACGGAAAAACAGACCGTTCGCGAACCCTCGCGCCCGGAAAGAAGACCTCAGCAGAAAAAACAGCCCCCTCAGAAGCAGAAGATGAAGACCATAACTCCGCGTCCCTCGGCAGCCCCCGCCAAGGGAGGAGTTTCGATAGTCGAAGACGGCGCGCTGGATTCCTCGACGCTCGGCTCCGCCGTTGTTGTTGACACGCGAAAGCAGACAAACGTCAACCTCTCCAAATATGACGAGAGACTTAACGATATCGTCGGCGAAAAGGCGAACAGGGACTACGGCAAGGCAAACCAGAAGATTAAACAGAAAAGCAAGAGAAAGCCCGACAACGCCGCCCGCAGAAAAGAGGCGGAAGCTCGGCTTAAAAGAATGGAACAATACGAAAAGGATAAGAAAAAGCACCTTTCGAACATCGTTCTTCCCGAAGAAATGTCCGTTTCCGAGCTTGCGGCGGAACTGCGCATGACCACAACGCAGGTTATTCAAAAGCTTATGCAGCTCGGTATATTCGCCTCCGCGGCGCAGATAATAGATTATGACACGGCGGCACTTGTTGCGGAGGATCTGGGCGCAAAGGTAACGAAGCAGGTCGTTGTTACGATAGAAGACAAACTGATAGACGACTCCGACGACAAGGACGACGACCTCGAAACGAGAGATCCCGTCGTTGTTGTTATGGGTCACGTCGATCACGGCAAAACGTCGCTGCTCGACGCCATACGCCACACCTCCGTCACATCGGGCGAGGCGGGCGGAATCACCCAGCATATCGGTGCGTACAAGGTTAAGGTAGGAGACAGACAGATAACATTCCTCGACACTCCGGGACACGCGGCTTTCACTTCGATGAGGGCGAGAGGCGCGCAGGTGACGGACGTTGTCATTCTCGTTGTCGCGGGCGACGACGGCATCATGCCGCAGACCGTTGAGGCGATAAATCACGCAAAGGCGGCGGGCGTTCCCATCGTTGTCGCCGTCAACAAAATGGATAAGCCCGAATCCAATTTCGACAAGGTTATGCAGAGCCTGACAGAGTATGATCTCGTTCCCTCCGCGTGGGGCGGCGACGTTGAATGCGTTCCCGTTTCCGCCGCAACGAAAAAGGGTATCGACGATCTTCTCGAAACGGTTTTGCTTGTTGCGGATATGCAGGATCTGAAAGCCAATCCGAACAGAGAGGCGAAGGGTACCGTTATTGAGGCAAAGCTCGACAAGGGCAGAGGACCCGTCGCAACGGTTCTTGTTCAGAACGGAACCCTGCATGCGGGCGACGTTATCGTTGCGGGAACGGCGGTCGGAAAGATACGCCTTATGACCGACGACAACGGCAGAAGAATTCAGGACGCGGGACCGTCGACGCCCGTTGAAATAATAGGTCTTTCGGAAGTTCCCTCCGCGGGCGATGTTTTCCACGCGGTTAAGGATGAAAGAATGGCAAGAGAGCTTGTTGAGCAGCGCAAGACGGAGCAGAAGGACGCCGCGAACAGAGCCAGAGCTGTCACCCTCGACGATCTGTTCTCACAGATTCAGGAGGGCAATATGAAGACCCTGAATATAATCATCAAAGCCGATGTTCAGGGCTCCGCTGAGGCCGTTAAGTCTTCTCTTGAAAAGCTCAGCAACGAAGAGGTTCGCGTAAAGGTCATCCACAGCGCGGTCGGCGGAATCAAGGAAAGCGACATTATGCTTGCCTCCGCTTCGGGCGCGATAGTTATCGGCTTTAACGTCAGACCGGACGCCGTTGCGAAGGATATGGCGGAAAAGAACAAGGTCGATATCCGTCTTTACAGGATAATTTACGACTGCATAGAAGAAGTTGAAACGGCGATGAAGGGAATGCTTGCACCCAAATTCCGCGAGGTACATATAGGTACCGCGGAAGTCCGCCAGACATTCCGTGTTTCGGGTGTCGGAACCATCGCGGGCTGTATGGTAAAGCAGGGCAAGATAGCCCGCAACGCCAACGTTCGCCTTATCCGCGACGACATCGTTATATATGAAGGCAACCTTGATTCGCTCAAACGCTTCAAGGACGACGCAAAAGAAGTCGCCGAAGGGTACGAGTGCGGCGTCGGTCTCGACAAGTACAACGACCTTAAAGAGGGCGATATCATCGAGGCTTTCGTCAACGAGGAAATCCCACGCTAAAATAACAGAGATCAGCCCGGAAAGAGAGATTTTTCCGGGCTGTTGAAAAAAAGAATACATTAAAAGGAAAATATGTAAATGGCAAACGATTATAAACAGGGCAGAATAAACGAAGAGGTCAAGCGCGAGCTTGCTCTGATAATACGGGACGTAAAGGACCCGAGAATCCCGCCCATGACGAGCGTTGTTTACGCAAAGGTTTCGCCCGATCTGAAATATGCAAAGATTTTTGTCAGCATTCTCGGCGATTACGACGAAAAGGAAGTCCGCAAGGGACTCAAAGCCTGCAAGGGCTATCTGCGCGGTCAGCTCGGTCAGCGTCTTTCTCTGCGCAACGTGCCCGAACTGACGTTTGAGTTTGACAGAAGCGTTGAAACGGGCGCAAGAATAGATGAGCTCCTTCGTGAAATCGGAAAATCCGGGGAGGATGAGAATAAATGAAAGAAACCCCGCTGCCGAAATGCGATATCGAGGTTTTTCGCGAGCTTCTCACGAAAAACAAAATATGCATATATATGCACAGAACGCCGGACGGCGATACCATCGGCGCCGCGCTCGCTCTCGAACGGGTGCTTAAAAATGCGGGCAGGGAGGTTTGTCTTGCCTGCGCCGACACCGTTCCGCGCCGTCTTCGGTTTATAACGGACGGCAGAGAGTCTTTCGAGCCTGCCTTCGCGCCCGACGTCAGGGTGAGCGTTGACGTGGCTTCCGAAAAGCTTCTCGGCGCAAAATACGAAAACGAGGCGGATAAATTCGATTTTTGCATAGATCATCACTATACGAACACCCTGTACGCAAAAAAAACGGTTGTATGCCCCGACGCAAGCAGCGCGGGCGAAGTGCTTTTCATGCTGCTTGAACAGTCGGGAACGCAGATAGACAAAAAAACGGCGGAATATCTGTATACGGCGATTTCGTTTGACACAGGCTGTTTCAGATTTTCCAATGTCCGTCCGCAAACGCATATCGCCGCTGCAAAACTGATATCCTACGGCTTCGACGCCGCGGATATAAACAGGCGGCTTTTCGATGTTGCGCCGATGAATCAGCTGCTGCTTGAAAAGACCGTTATAGACAATATCAGAACGTATCTTGACGGAAAAGTATCTCTTTGCTGCATAACGCAGGATATGATCAAGGGGCTGGGGCTTGAAGACAGCGAAACGGACGGAATGACAAATGTCGTCCGTCGGCTTGAAGGCAGCGTCGTCAGCGTTACGATGCGTCAGCTTTCGGACGGAACCATACGCGTTTCGCTGCGTTCCGAATGTGATTTCAACGTTGCGGAGGTCGCGGCCTGCTTCGGCGGCGGAGGTCATGTCCGCGCCGCCGGCTGTTCGCTTGACGGCGAACCCGCGGAGGCGATAGAAAAAATCATTTCCGTCATCTCGGAAAAGTGGAAAGAACCGAAAAAATGATATTTGTGATAGATAAGCCGTCCGGTATGACGTCCCACGACGTCGTTTCCCGTATGAAGCGCGCGCTGGGAAGAAAAATCAAGATAGGACACACGGGAACGCTTGACCCGATGTGTACGGGAGTTCTTCCCGTTTTGACGGGAAACGACACCAAGCTTTCCGACCTGTTTGCGGGCGATAAGGAATATATCGCAACAATGCGGCTCGGGCTTATAACGGACACGCAGGATATAACCGGCGCGGTTACGGAAGAACGAGGAACGGAAGGCGTCGGTGAAGAGGAAGTCAAACGCGTTCTTGCGTCTTTCGTCGGCGAGACAGAACAGCTTCCGCCGATGTATTCCTCCGTCAAGGTCGGCGGAAAAAAGCTTTACGAGCTTGCGCGAGAGGGAAAAACGGCGGAGAGAAAAGCAAGAAAAATAACGGTTTATGAGATCGAATATCTCGGCAAAACCGCTGAAAATGAATATAAATTCCGCATCGCCTGTTCAAAAGGAACGTATATCCGAACGGTTATAGACGATGCGGGGCGCGCGCTCGGCTGCGGCGCGTGTATGACCTCTCTGCGCCGAACGAAAGCCAACGGATTTTCGCTTTCCGACGCCGTTCCTCTCGAAGACGCCGAAAAGCTTGCGCGTGAGGGGCGTATAGCTGCGGTTTGCAGAAGCAGCGAGGAGTGTTTTTCTTTTCTCGGACGCTGCACCGTGCCCGAAAACGGCTTGAAGTTTTATCTCAACGGCGGTTCAATAGGCGAAAAAAGGCTTTTCGGCGTAACGGAAAAAACGGGATTGATGAGAGCTTATTCCGAGAGCGAAGTATTTTTGGGGCTTTGCCGCCTTGAAAAGGGCGAAGTAAAGGCCGTTTGGACAAGATTATGAAAAATGTAGTTATAACGGGGAATTTCGACGGGGTTCATCTGGGACATCGCCGCGTTATCGGGGTCGCGAACGATTTTGCGAGGAAGCGCGGCTTTTCGACGCTTGCCTTCACGTTTTCGAATCATCCCCGCAACTTTTTCAGACCGCAGGATCCTCTTTATTTTATAACGCCGCCTTCCGAGAAGGAGCGGCTGCTGCTTTCCTGCGGCGTCGGACGCGTTGAAACGGTTGATTTTAACGCAAATTTCGCGGCAATCGGTGCTGAGGAGTTTCTCTCTCTTTTGAAGGAAAAATACGACTGCGCCGCCGTTGTCTGCGGCAAAAACACAACATTCGGCAGGTTCGGAGAGGGAAACGCGGATAATATTGCGGGGCTTGCCGAAAAGCTTGGGCTTGAAGCCGTCGTCTGCGATCTGGAAGCCCTGGATTCCGACGGGGAGCAGATAAGTTCCTCCGCCGTTCGCCGCTATATTTCGGACGGCAATATGAAAAAAGCGTCGATGATGCTCGGCAGACTTTTTTCGCTTTCGGGGCAGACCGTTCACGGCAAGGGTATGGGCTCCGTCTGGGGCTTTCCCACCGTCAACACGCGGTTCGAGCCGCTTCAGCTGCTCCCGAAGCGCGGCGTTTACGCAACCTGTTCAAAAGTCGGAAAAGACCTTTATCTTTCGGTTACAAACGTCGGAAAACGCCCCACCGTCGGCATTTTTGATGAAATAACGGTCGAAACGAACATTATTTCGCGTTTCGACGGCGAAAGTCTTCCGTCGCTTGACCTTTACGGCGAGGATGTCAGAGTGGGCTTTCTTGAATTTCTTCGCGAGGAAAAACGCTTTTCCTCCGTTGACGAATTGAAGGCGGAGATAGAAAAAAACAGGGAATATACGGTTGGAAAGTACGGTTCACAATTCAGTAAAATTGTGAAATTTTGATATTCTATTTTTAAATTTTAGTACAACTTTTATAAAAGCACTTGATTTTTGCACATATTTATAGTAAACTATATAAGCAATAGTACCAAACAATACAGATCGGAGTTATTTTCGAAATGTCAAGTAAATTATATCAAAGCGTCATCCAGCAGCTGAAGGATACGTCGGACAGAGTTATCGGAATTCTTGACGAGTCGGGAACGATCGCCGTGTGCAGCGACCCGTCCCTTGTCGGAAAAAGCATGGGAAACAGTCTTTCCGATATTATGGGCATGAACGATCTTGTCTTTTCCGACGGGTATACATACCGCGTTATTGGCTCTCGCATAAAAATGGATAATGTGGTTTTCGTTAAGGGAACGGACGAGCTGGCGCAGAATATCGCCGGCGTGCTTTCCGTCTCTCTCAACACGATGAAGGATTTCTACGACGAAAAATACGACAAATCGAATTTTATCAAGAATGTTATGCTTGAAAACATCCTTCCGGGCGATATTTACGCCAAGTCGAAGGAGCTTCATTTCAGCGGTGACGTTCCCCGCGTTGTTCTGCTTGTCCGCCTGATAGACAGAACCGAGGTTTTTGCTTACGATATAGTTCAAAGCCTTTTCCCCGATAAAACCAAGGATTTTGTCATCAATATCGGCGAAAACGATATTGCCCTTGTCAAAGAGGTTAAGCCGAACACCGAATCCCGCGACCTTGAAAAACTTGCCCGCTCCATCGTGGACACGCTGAACAGCGAGTTTTACACACGCGCCGTTATCGGCATAGGAACGGTTGTTAATTCCCTTCGCGATCTTTCGCGCTCTTTCAAGGAGGCGCAGGTCTCGATAGAGATAGGCAAGGTCTTTGACGTCGAAAAGATAATTATGTCTTATGACAATCTCGGTATAGGAAGGCTTATCTATTATCTTCCGACAACTCTTTGCGAAGCGTTTCTTCAGGAGGTCTTCAAAAAGGGCTCTATCGACGCGCTCGACCACGAAACGCTTTTCACGATACAGAAGTTTTTTGAGAATAATCTTAATGTTTCCGAAACGTCGCGCAAGCTGTTCGTTCACCGAAACACCCTTGTTTACCGTCTTGAAAAGATAAGAAGACTGACGGGGCTTGACTTAAAACAGTTTGACCACGCCATCGTTTTCAAGGTTGCTCTTATGGTCAAAAAGTATCTGCAATCGAATCCCACCAAGTTCTGAGCATTGTTCGCCCGACTCTTTCGGACAGGCGGACAACGTCCGCGGAACCGTGGAGAGGTTGCGACAACGGCTGAATATCCGAACTTGAAGGTAGAGATCCGTCGAAGGTCTGTACCTTCTACGGCTTAATACGGAGCATATATATATTTGTATATATACGATATAACGGTCTGTCGGATATGTTTCTTTTGCACAAAAAAGGAGAAAAAAAATGGTCAATTTGAAATCCGTTACCGTAACGCATAAAAACGGCACGACGGCGCTCAAAAGGGTCAGTCTGCGCATCGATGACGGCGAGTTTGTTCTCGTCAACGGTCATTCGGGCGCCGGAAAATCGACCGTCGTTCGTTTGCTGACCGCAGAAGACGTTCCGACAAGCGGCGAAGTTGTTATAGACGGGGTCAACACAAAAAACCTCACGCACAGGCAGATCCCGAAATTCAGAAGACGCCTCGGCGTTGTTTTTCAGGATTTCAGGCTTATTCCGACAATGACGGTGTTTGACAATATCGCGTTTGCCATGCGCGCCGTCGGAAGACGCAGAAAAGAGATTAAAACAAGAGTCGCCATCGTTATGGAGATAGTCGGTCTGAAGGGCAAGGAAAAATCCCTGCCGACGCAGCTTTCCGGCGGCGAACAGCAAAGAGTTGCGCTGGCGAGAGCGATAGTCAACAATCCCAAGATGATAATCGCCGACGAACCTACAGGCAACATCGACCCGAAAATGTCGGAGGAAGTTATGGAAATGTTCCGCCTGATAAATCAGACGGGAATAACCGTTATTGTTGTGACTCACGAGCAGGTCTTTGTCGACACTCTCGGCGCGAGAGTTATAACGCTTGATCACGGCATTGTTAAGAGCGACACCGCTCACCCCGAGGTTGCGGAGGAGCTTGAAGCCCGCCGCGCGGCGCAGAAAGAGGAAATGGGGGAGGAGCCTCCCGAAAAAGGGAAGCCGTCTTCCGAGAACGCGGAAAAACCGCGTCCTGAGCTTACGGTCGTTCTTCCGGAGCCCGATAATGCGCCCGTGGAACCGGCGGCGGAAGAGGAGCAAAAAACCGTCGGCGTTGTTGAAACGGAAACGGTCGAAATTGTTTCGGCGCCTGCCGAGGAAGAGGTCTTCGCGGAGCCCCGACCCGAAAAAAACGTTGAGCAGAAGGCAGAAGAGTTTCTTGCTTCGATAGGTATAGACACCGAGAAGATCGTTGCGGACCGACCGACCGAGATTCTTTCGGCGGAAAAGGCTGAAGAGGATTCGAAAGAGTCTTCCGAAGCGGCCGGCGACGAAGAAAAACAGGAAAAGGAGGCTGACGCGCAATGAGCTTTGACGGTTTTCTTTTCTCTCTCAAAAACGCGGTTTCGAATATATTCAGAAATTATGTTCTGACCATCGCCTCCGTTATCGTTCTCGGCGTTTGTCTGCTTTCGCTCGGAAGCACCATGCTCGTCGTTCAGGATATCGATGCGATAGTGGATTCCGTCGGCAGCGAAAACAGAATTGTCATTTTCCTTAACGAGGATATTTCCCAGTCGGGCATAAACGACGTCCGCAGGGAGCTGGAGCAGATAAAGAATATAACGAACATCGTTTACGAATCGCCTGAGCAGTCGCTTAAAAACTATGCGGCGCAGCTCGGAAATCAGTCTGTTGACGGGCTCGACGCCGCGGTTTTCAGACCGTCCTTCATCTTTGATATCATAGACTTGAACAAGTACGACCAGACGGTTTACGCTATTGAACGAATAGAAGGTCTCGGTGTTTTTGAAAGCGGCGAAAATGCGGGACAGCCTGCGATACGTTCTTCGAAAACGTTTATCAACAAGATAGTTCAGATAAAGCAGATACTCGCTTTCTTTTCGATTGTAGTCATCGTTGTTTTCTTCTTCCTCTCGATGTTTATTATCATGAACTCCGTTAAAATGAGCGTTTTCGCGCGGAGGACGGAGATAAACATTATGAAATATGTGGGCGCGACGGATTTTTATATCCAGCTGCCGTATTTTATAGAGGGACTTTTGATAGGATTTTTCAGCGGAGTTGTTTCTTTCTTTGTCGAAAGGCTTATCTATACGTCGCTCATTTCCCCCGTTCTTGCGGATCTTTCGACAGGCGCGGCGATGTTCTCTTTTGACGAGCATTTCGGCTTGATCTTCGCGCTGTTCGTTGCGGTCGGAAGCGTTATCGGCATTATCGGCTCGGTCATCCCCGTCAAGAAATATCTGGATGTTTAATAAAAAACCGGCGAACGCCGGTCAAAATATAAACCTCTTTCACCCATTGCAAACGGAGGCAAAAAAATGAAAAAAACCATTTGTTTTATCCTTGTTGCCGCGCTGTTCGTCGGCATCGCTTTCGGGCTTTCGCTCTCGGTTGCCGAGCCTGCCGTTGCGGCAAGCAATCAGGAAAAGCTCGAAGAGGCGAAAAAGAAGCTTGAAGAGGCCCGCAATGAGATAAAGGACATAAAAAACAGACTTGCGGAGCTCGGAAGCAACAAGCAGGTTCTTATGGCAAAAAAGAACCTTCTCGACGAGCAGATAGCGGCGACGGAAGCGCAGATAGCGCTTATAAACGCCGCGCTTGAGATCATTGAGAAAGAGCTTGAAGAAAAAGGAGCGGAGCTTGCCGTCGTTCAGGATAAATACGACGCGACGATGGTGAAGTTCAGGGCTCGCGCCCGCGCTTCTTACGAGGCGGGAAATCAGACATATCTTGAAGCGATATTGTCCGCCACGGATCTGTCGCAGCTTTTGACAAAGCTCGACCTTGTCGAAGCCGTTGCCGAATACGACAGCAAGCTGCTGAACGACCTTTCCGAGCAGGCAAAGGAAATACAGATTCTCTATGATGCGATAGAAGAACGCAAAAATATGAAACAGTCCGAGCTTGAAGAGCAGGCGGAGGCGGAAGCCGAACTTCTTTCCAAAAAATCGGAGCTTCAGACAACTCTTGCAACGCTGATGGCGGACGAGGAGGAGCTTGAAGCGCAGGAGAAGGAATGGACTGAAAGAGAGGCGGCTTTTGAAAAAGAGATCGCCAAACTTGCGGACAGTTCCGCAACCTATTACGGCGACGAATTCTGCTGGCCCGTACCTTCTTCCTCCTATGTTTCCTCCGGCTTCGGCTGGCGAACCTTTACTTATAACGGAAAGAAAATCACCGGTTTCCACCACGCGATAGACATTGCCGCGGGAACGGGATCGAAAGTTGTTGCCGCGGGCGACGGAACCGTTTTGCGCGCGGGCTGGGTAACCACGGGCGGAGGCAAGCAGGTCGTTGTTGACCACGGAAGCAAACTGCTGACTTACTACAACCACCTTTCCGGCTTTGCCGTTTCCGCCGGCGCAAAGGTAAAACGAGGGCAGACCATCGCTTATGTCGGTATGACCGGCACCGCAACGGGACCGCACCTTGACTTTGCCATAATGTATAAAGGCTCTTATCAGAACCCGTCCCTTTACGTGAATCCGAGAAACTCAAAGCCGTCGAGATCGATAAAAGACCTCGTTCGTTCGTAATTTTTAACGGCTCGGGGAAATCAACGAAAAAAAAGTGCCTGTCTGCGGCGTTTTGCCGCAGACAGGGTTTGATATTGTTTTGAGAGGTTTATCAGGTGAAAAAAAGTTTTTTTGCCGCCTTTGCGGCGGGCGTCCTTGCAACCGTTATGCTTTTTTCCGTTACGGGATGTCTGGGAACATTAAAAATAAACACGGGAACTTCGACCGCGGACGCTTCCGTTGAGAAGAAACTTGCCGAAATGAAGGCGTTCATCGACGCTTACGCGATAGATTCGTTTGATGAGAAAGCGGCGAAAGAGGGGCTTTACTACGGGTATATGCTCGGCTTGACCGACGATAAATACGCCGCCTACTATTCCGAAGAGGATTACAGAAAGGTATTGGACGATATTCAGGGCAACTTCGGCGGAATAGGCCTTCAGTTTTTTAATTACGCAACCGCAACGCTTGACCGCGGAATGACGGTTTACCGCGTTCTCGGAAATTCTCCTGCGGAGGCCGCGGGGATGAAAATAGGCGATATTATAGTTTCCGTGAACGGCAGGAATCTTGACGGAATGACCTATTCCGATGCGTATGATTACATTGTTGACTTTGTCAACAGGGGCGAAACAATCGCCGTCGTCGCGGACAGAAACGGGCAGACGCTGAATTTCAGCCTGACCCCGGCGCAGTTCACCCAAAAATATGTCGAGTATGAGATACTTAAAGGCAACGTCGGTTATGTCAGCATTTATCAGTTCGGACTCAACTCCGTCGAGGAATTCCGTCAGGCGTTGACAGAGCTTGAAAAGGCCGGCGTCGTCGGATATATTTTCGACGTCCGCAACGACCCGGGCGGAGAGCTTGAATCCGTTTGCTCGATGGTTGATATGCTTGTGAAAAAAGGCGAAACGATAATCACCATCGAGGGAAAGAAGTCAACGGAGACTAAAAAGGCTAAAGAAGACCCCATCGTTTTCGGAAAGCCCATTGCGGTCGTTGTCAACGGGTCGACCGCTTCCGCCGCCGAGATGTTTTCCTCGTCGCTTCGCGATTTGAACGGCGCGATTCTCGTCGGAGAGCAGACCTTCGGCAAGGGCATAGGGCAAACAACGCGCAGACTTTCGGACGGCTCCTATATCAAATTCACCACGTTCAAGTATTTCACCGCCGCCCGCGTTGATTTCAACGGCGTCGGTCTCACGCCCGATATCGAGGTGCTTTTAACAACCGAAAAACGCGCGAAGCTTTACGCGCTTTCTCTTGAAGAGGACGACCAGCTTTATGCGGCGTGGAATTCCGTCAAAGGCTGATGTCCCGTCATATTATATAAAGAAAAACAGACTTGAAAGAGGTTAAATAATGAGCAAACAGATTGAAATGACGCAGGAAGCGTTCAACAAGCTTGAAAAAGAACTTATGGATTTGAAAGCCCAGCGCCCTGACATCGCGCAGGAAATTCAGGAGGCGCGTTCGCACGGTGACCTTTCCGAAAACAGCGAATACGACGCGGCGCTTGATAAACAGGCAAAACACGAGGAAAAGATAGCGTCTCTCGAGGAAATGAAAAAACACGCCAGGATAATCGACGAAGCAAGCGTTAAAAAGGGCGTTGTTTCGGTCGGCTCCGTTGTCGGAGTTCACGATTTCGATCTGGAAGAGGATGTTGAGTATATAATCGTTTCCACGATAGAGTCCGACCCCCTTGCCAACCCTGCAAGAGTGTCCGACAGAAGCCCGATAGGAAAAGCGCTGATAGGCTGCAGGAAGGGCGCGGAAGTGACGGTTGAGATTCCGAGCGGAGAAAACTATAAACTCAAGGTTCTTTCCGTCGGCAGAGCAGACAAGAGATAAACAGGAACGGAGAAATATATGAACGATAACAATGTCAACGGTCAGCCTCTGACCGAAGCCGAAGAACAAAAGCAGCTCAGCGAACAGGCGCGCATCCGCCGCGAGAAGCTGGCGGAACTGCAAAACGACGGAAAAGACCCGTTCGTGATTACCAAATTCGACGTCGATCACCACAGCGCGGAGATAAAAGCCGCGTTTGACGCGCTCGATCAAAAAACGGTTACCGTGGCCGGCAGACTTATGTCCAAGCGCATCATGGGCAAGGCGTCGTTTTGCAACGTGCAGGACTTGCAGGGAAATATTCAGTGCTACGTTGCGCGCGACAGCGTCGGAGAGGAAGAATATAAAGCGTTCAAAAAAATGGATATAGGCGACCTTGTCGGAATAACGGGCTTTGTTTTTAAGACCAAGACCGGAGAGATCTCCGTTCACGCCGAAAGCGTAACGCTGCTTTCAAAGAGCTTGCAGGTGCTTCCCGAAAAATTCCACGGGCTTTCCGATACGGACGCAAGATACCGCCGCAGATACGTTGACCTTATCGTCAATCCCGAAGTCAAGGACACGTTTATCAAGCGTTCGAAGATCATCGCTTCCATCAGAAGATACCTTGACGGACAGGGCTTTATGGAGGTTGAGACCCCGATGCTCGTCTCCAACGCGGGCGGCGCGGCGGCAAGACCGTTTGAAACGCACTATAACGCGCTTGACGAGGACGTAAAGCTTCGCATTTCGCTTGAGCTTTATCTTAAAAGACTTATCGTGGGCGGGCTTGAACGCGTTTACGAGATAGGCCGCGTTTTCAGAAACGAGGGACTGGATACCCGTCATAACCCCGAATTTACGCTGATGGAGCTTTATCAGGCGTTCACGGATTACCACGGAATGATGGATCTGACGGAGAATCTTTACCGCCACGTTGCGAAAGACGTCCTCGGAACCACGAAAATAACATACAACGGCATAGAAATGGATCTCGGCAAGCCGTTTGAGAGAATAACCATGCTTGATGCCGTTAAGAAGTATTCCGGCGTTGATTTCAATGAGATAACAACGCTTGAAGAAGCGCGCGAGGCCGCAAAAGAACATCATATCGAGTTTGAGCCTCGCCATAAGAAGGGCGATATTCTCAACCTTTTCTTTGAAGAGTTTGTTGAGGATAAGCTCGTTCAGCCGACGTTTGTTATGGATCATCCCGTCGAGATTTCTCCTTTGACGAAGAAAAAGCCCGAAAACCCCGACTATGTCGAGCGTTTTGAGTTCTATATGAACGGCTGGGAAATGGCGAACGCCTATTCGGAACTGAACGACCCGATAGATCAGCGCGAGCGTTTCAAGGCGCAGGAGGAGCTTCTCAAACAGGGCGATGAGGAAGCGAACCGCACCGACGAAGATTTCCTTTACGCGCTTGAACTCGGAATGCCCCCGACCGGAGGCATCGGCTTCGGCATCGACCGCCTTGTTATGCTGATGACCGATTCCGCGTCCATCAGAGACGTTTTGCTCTTCCCGACGCTCAAATCTCTCGACGCGGACAAGAAGTCCGAAAAAACGGCGTTCTCTGCGGAAATCGCGCCCGCCGTTGAAGAAAAAATTGATTTTTCAAAGGTCAAGATAGAGCCCTTGTTTGAGGATACCGTTGATTTTGAGACTTTCTCGAAATCCGATTTCCGTGCGGTTAAAGTGCTTGCGTGCGAAGCCGTTCCGAAGTCCAAAAAACTGCTCAAATTCACTTTGAACGACGGCACGGGAACGGATCGCGTCATTCTTTCGGGTATTCACGATTATTATCAGCCCGAAGACCTTGTGGGCAAGACCTGTATCGCAATAGTCAATCTTCCGCCGCGCCCGATGATGGGTATCGACTCCTGCGGAATGCTTATTTCCGCAGTTCACCATGAAGACGACGAAGAAAGACTTCACCTGCTTATAGTTGACCCGCACATTCCCGCCGGTGCGAAACTCTATTGATTTCGGACTGTAAAGAAAGCGAAAAAAAGCGATTTGGTCTCCGAAAATCGTCAATCAAACTCCGATTCGGAGTAAATCAAGGTATGATTTCCCGTAAAATCATATTGAATCTTATAAGTTACTGTATTTTCGCACGAGACTCACTATCGAAAGATAGTGGGTCTTTTTTTCTCGATGTCTGACTGATTGAAGTCTGTTTTTTGTCAAACTGTTTGTTGTATATCCGTATATAAGGACTTTTCCCGCTGTAATTTCACGGCGGTTTTTTGGAGAGTTTATAATAAAGCCATTTTGTTATGTCCCGTTTTTAGTGCTTTACTGATGGTATAATAAAGCCGTCAAAAAAAAGGAGATGAATCGCAATGAATGAGATTGTTTCGGAAAAAATCAATTTGACACCGATGAACAAAACAAATTGGGCGGCTTATGTTGCTCACGTGATTGAAGCGGAAGAATTGTATAATCAATATGGCATTGAACCTTCAAAGGATTTAATCGACTGTATTCAGAATCCGACCCCGAACGTAATTTATTACTCTGTCATTTCCAAAGATCTGAACACAATGGTCGGATATATCGGAATAACTCCTGCGAATAACAATATTGAGTTTTACATTTTCAAAGAATATCGCAGGCAAGGTTATGGGTATGAAGCGGTTTCCGCTTTTACAAGAGCTTATTTGGACGGCACCGTATCGGGAAAGCCGGAAGAAAACGTCATTGCAGTGACATTGAGTGATAACAGCGCATCAATTGCCCTGCTTGAAAAACTCGGTTATCAAAAACGAGCAACCGGAATAAGAGTAAACTTCGACGAAAGCAACGGTTCAGCCATTGGCTTGGCTAGATACGCTTTCCCCGCTGCCGATGAACAAGAGAACCAATGATTCTTTCCGTTGCTGTTATATGCAATGCTGACGGAATTGCCGATTTATCAACAGTGTACATATCAACAAGAGCCGATCAGCAATGCGTTGTTGGTCGGCTCTTGTTTTACTCTTGATTACAAGAGCGCCGAGAATAAAATAAGAATATAATGCTTGAAAAAACACTCAAATACTTGTAATGTCGAGCGGATTGTGATATACTGAAAAAAAGTATAAACTTTTTGCCTGAGTTTTTGAGTTTTCGCGGATTGACGCCGACGGACGAAAAACGATGCGCCGAAACGGACGTATTGACCGTGGTACGATATGAAAAAACCTGATAAAACCGATCTCGGAAAAAATGATATAATATAAGAAAAGAGGGGCGTGAAAATGGCAGAATTCGAACCGAAAAAACTGGCGCTGATAAGGATATGGCAGATCTTTAAGGAGCACAGCGACTATGACCACCCGTTGACACAGGAGGATATAGCCCGCCGCCTTGAAAACGATTACGGCATCGTGATAGAGCGCAAAGCCATCAGCCGCAATATATCTTTGCTTAAAGAGGCAGGCGTTGAAATTGAATCGAGACGGGCGGGGAGCTATCTTGACTATCGCGATTTTGAGGATGCCGAGCTTCACATGCTGATCGACGGTGTGCTCAGCAGCAAGCATATTACGGCAAAACATTCCAAGGACTTGATCGATCGCCTTTGCGCCCTTTCAAACAAGTATTTCAAATCCAGCGTCAAGCATATCTATTCCGTCAATGATTGGAGCAAAACCGACAATCAGGCGCTTTTTTACAACATTGAGCTTATCGACGCCGCCATAGAAGAGGGAAAACAGCTGCATTACGATTACAATAAATACGGCGCAGATAAGAAGCTGCACAAAACTTCTCATCAGTATGTCAGCCCGTATCAGATGATTCTTCACAATCAGCGCTATTACCTTATGGCTTACAGCGAATATTGGGGCAATATGGTGTTCCACCGATTGGATCATATTACTAACATGACCGTTACCGACAAAAAAATAACTCCGTTAAAAAACGTGAAGGGCTACGAGAACGGTATCAATTATAAAGAGCTTGCCTCAAATATGCCGTATATGTACACGGATAGGCAGGAGCGCATCGATTTTATCGCAGACGCAGGCATCATTGACCAGATTGTGGACTGGTTCGGCACAGAAGCCCGCATTATGAAAACCGATGACGGAAATAAGGTCAGCGTCAGCATAAAAGCAAGCCCGAACGCCATGGAGTATTGGGCTTTGCAGTACATAAACCATGTTGAGATAATTTCTCCGAAATCGCTGAGGACTCGGATAAAAGATGTTCTTGAAAACGGATTGAAGAAGTATAAATAAGCAAACGACGGCGCAAACGGCGGATTTTAGATGACAGCCGCCGCTGTCAACCGAAAAAACGGATATTGTCGACGGGATACGCAATACAACCGTGTTTTAACAAAAGAACGGACAGTGAAGATGATACGCGCCTCCGAAGGTGCTTTGCTTCGGGGACGCGTATTATCTGTTTTTCGTCTCCCTATTTTGGTACATAATATATCGTATAATGGTTGCAACAAGAGCCGTAACAATAAAAACTGAAACTAAGGAGAAGAAACATGCAGAAAATATCATCTTTCAGAGGCTGCTATCACTTTTTATCAAACTTTTACCGGTATCCCTTTGAGTACAAAGGGCTGACATATCCCAACGCGGAGGCCGCTTTTCAGGCTCAAAAGTGTATGAATGAAGCGGACAAAGTGAAATATACTCTTGTCAAAAACCCCGTTGTTGCAAAGCGTATGGGTAAAAAAGAGCCTGATCTTCCCGCCGATTGGGAAAGTCTTTCGGTTGAAATTATGAAAGATATTCTGAAAGCAAAGTTTTCCGTTCCCGAGCTTGCAAAAATGCTTATTGCAACGGGAGATGATTATCTGGAGGAAGGCAACCGCTGGCATGATAACAAATGGGGACATTGTGTATGTGAAAAATGTCAAAGCATAAAGGCTCGGAATTTGCTCGGCAATATGCTTATGGACATACGCAGAGAACTTTCGGAAAAAAGTGCGGATAATATATGATTTACGTCGCTTCGGATATTCACGGCTGCTTTGATAAATACAGGGCGTTGCTTAACAGGTTGAAACTCAAAGACGATGATACGTTATATATACTCGGAGACCTGGTGGACAGAGGTGACGGGGGAATAAAAATAATACTTGATCTGATTTCCGAAAAGAACATAGTATGTCTGCGAGGAAACCACGATCACGAAGCATATCTGCTCTTGAAGTATTTCGCAGCCCGGCACGGTGAACATACCGTCGATTCCTTAACGGAGGCTTTTCAGCTGTGGCTTTCGGACGGCGGAGAGACAACCTTCAGGTCGTTTCTTGAAATTGATGACGTTCAGAAGAAAAAGGTGTTGACGTTTCTCGGTTCGCTGCCTTTTCGCAAAGAACTTGAGATAAACGGTAAAAAGTACCACCTCTCTCACACCGTTCCGGAAAAAGAAAAAATGCTTCGGTCAGACAGATGCAGAATAACTGATTTTATAATCGGAGAGCCCGATTATGAAAAAGTATACTTCAAGGATACAATTTTAGTAACGGGTCATACCCCGACGGGTTTTATTGACCCTGATTATAAAGGGCGTATCTGGAAAGGCAATAATCATATCGCAACGGATTGCGGGGCTGTGTTTGGAAACCCGTTAGGCTGCATCTGTCTTGATACGACGGAAGAGATCTATGCGGATTGACGGGAAGGATATTTCCCGAAAAAGAAAGGATCGGGTCGGAAAAAAACAGTTTTTTTACGCCCGTCTTTTGTTTTTGCGGTAATGCGTCAAATACGGGACATTACCAATGGTATAATACGAAAGCGGTTGCGGGAGAGGGTTATGTTCCGCGATATAAATGCCGTCGAACGCTTTTCTCTTTGCGATGCCCCGATTTCGGAATATTGCAAACCGTATAACGTCTGCGGTGAAAAACACGGTAATAAAAGATTTAAATAAGATAAGAAAGAGAGAAAAATGATTATGACTTATACTTCTGCGCAGGCAGCCAAGCTTCTTTCCAAGATCCGGCAGGATTACGACAGAATTATCAATCAGGAAGAAAACTCAAAGACTTTTCTCGCCAGCGTGGGCGAAGACGTTGATTCCGTGCGCCCCGCGTATGATTACGACGGTACGAAAGAACAGCTTGAGGCACTCGAAAGCAAAATCAGAAAGATTAAGCACGCCGTCAACGTGTTCAATACGACCACCGTGGTTCCCGAGGTCGGAATGACGGTTGACGAGCTTCTCGTTTATCTTCCCCAGCTTTCCCGAAAAAAAGGAAAGTTGCTGGAAATGGCAAACACTCCTCCCAAAGCGCGTCACAGAAACCTTGACAAGTCGAATATTGTGGACTACAAGTATATAAACTATGATCTCGACAGGATCAATGCGGATCTGGACGCGGTGACCGAAGAACTCTCCAAAGCTCAGCTTGCGCTGGACTCCGTCAACCACACGGCGGTTATTTCCATAGACATCTGAATTTTTTCCGTTGCCGCCGCCGCTGAAAAACACAGGAATTTAACAGGAGCGGTTATTGTTCAGTGTTATTTCTTATTTTGTTTATTCAAACGGTTATTGAGTGTTTTTTAAAGGTTTATTGTTGATTTGTTTACAAAAAAAGATTTATATTTCACGGCGGAGGCAAAAAAACTTTTTTCGGGCAGTCGAAGTACGGTTTCAGACTGCCCTTTTTTTGACCTGAAACGGGGATAAAGTGTTGATACGAAAAGATTTTTGACGGATAAAGCGGAACGGTCGCCGGATAAACCCGATGATTTCGGCAGGTAAAAGATCTGCGTTTAATTTCGAAAAAACGACGGATATCTCCGCGTTATTATACTAATGTACCGTATTCGGTCGTTGACAGGTGGTATAGTGATGACAGAAAAAAGCGTAGGGAGGCGCGAACGGTTGATCATCACGAAAATACAAATTGAAGATTTTGAAGGATCGGCTCGTTTCGAGGCTTCTTTTGATTCGGAGCTTGTTTTTCTGTCCCCGGAAAATGCCGCCGTAATCAAAAAAGCGCTGGGTATCGCTCTGAAAAGCCGTTTTCTTGTCGGGGATGAGATACGCGCGGGAGAAGGCGCGACCGTTAGGGTCAGGCTCGATATTTCCGGAAAGCGATACGCCGTGACGGCTGTCCGTTCAAAGGACGGTAAAGGGTTCGGACATACCGTAAAAACAGAAGACGGCAAAGATTGTGAAGGTTTTTACGATTTGATTTACAGATGCGCCGAGGAGGAGAGGCTGTCGTGCTTTTCCGTGCATCGGGAAAACAGGTTCTCCGATATATTCAGAAGTTACAGGTATGTTGAAGAATATTATTCCGAAAAGGAATTCTCGGCGCTGACCGACGGTATCGGAAATACGGAGTTTTTTCGGCGTCAGCTGAACGAACATATCAAAGAATGCAATAAGAAAGACCCGAACGCCGCAGGCGTCGGGCAGATATGTATCAACGAAAAAGGAGAAGCCTGTCTCGGTTCTTTCGCCGCGCGCCGCCGTCGGGAGACTCTGAACGAAGCGGACGCGGCTCTGCTCGAGTTTCTGTGCTGGCTCAGCGTTAATCGGTTCTGGCAGAAAATCGAAGAGGTTCGGGATTTTAATCGTATCCGCTGGCCGCTGTTCGTGTTCGGTCTGCGCGGCGAAGCGGACGGGTTGAAGGCTCCGACGGATTATGCCGACAAAGCGGCGGAGCTGAAAAGTCAGATATTCATTTGCCGCTCCCTGCCGAAAACGGAAAGCGAAAAACCTCTTTTTTCGGCGGCGGAAGACGCTGAACGGAGCGAGACATAAAAAGTAAAGGCGGATGAGCCGTATAACGATGCTTTTGCGCGACGGCGGTACGGCGCAGATTTCAGCGTTCGGAACCGCCGCAGCCCGTTACGGAGAAAGGAAAGATTATGGGAACGAAAGAATATTTGCCGAAAAACCCGAATGAATACAACCTCGACGGAAAGAGATATATTGAAAAAATCCGCTGCGCCTGCAAAGAGCGGAAAGGAGAAGTTTTTTCTCTTTACTGTCGTATTCATCAGCGGGGTCGGCACTTCTATGAATACAGGCAGGGAGACAGTTTTATTTCCAAAGAGTTTGACGACAATAAACGCTTGTTTTTGTCTGACGACGCGTTGAATACCGTTCTGGCGGCAATAGGGGAGTATAAAGAAAAAGTCGCGGAAGCAAAACAATGGCACTCGTTAAAGTTTCCCGTCGAGGACTTTATGTTTTCCGTTTATTGCAGGAAAGACGACGGCGATTTCATCTATTTTCTTGAATTTGAAAAAGACGGTAAAACAGAGAACCGTTTCTTCTGCGACCTTGATGCCATTCATCGGATGCTCTTTTATATGCAGCATATTCTTCCCGGGAAAGGAGCCGGGCGTATTTACTCGGAAAAGTATGATGTTACGCGCGGGAAAACGGATAAAAACCCATTTTACAGCGCCGCGCTTGAACAAGAGGACAAACTGTTCACCGCGCTTTTGAGGCGGTATTACAGAATGGCGGACAATGAGGAATGTTTGTTTTTGTCCGAGATTCTCGAAGAGCGGATTCTTCCCGCTCTTCCCGAAGCGTTTAACAGAGACTACTGTATTGTTGCGGCGGACGATATAGATTATGAATTGCTTCTTCGCTCGGGATATATGATACTTCATAATCCGGTTTTCAGTATGAAAGGTTATACGCATGATAAAATAACTCTTAACCCTTGTAAAAAAAGAGGGCTCGACGCGGGAGCCGTTGACAGAGCCGCGATCACATTTCAGGAGTTTCTCAAACTTTTTGAAGACGCGTCCGAGACGGAAAGCTCCTCAAAATGAGAAAGCGGCTCCGGAAAAGACTCTTTCGGTTTCGCGGCGATCGCAGCAAACAAAGCAATTCCTGACGCGTGTAATTCATTTGGAGGCTGACTTGAAAAAAACGATCCCTGCCGCCTGTTCAAAGAGGGGAAAGGGGTAAAAGAAACGGGCAGTAAAAAACCTGCGTTTTTTACTGCCCGTTGGTTTTGTTTTTTATCCGAGGATCACTTCGATTTCGTCCGGTGCGGTGTAGGTTGTCTTAACCGTGTTGTCAGAACCTCGTTTATGACTTACTTTTATCTGTCCGTAAGGAGTGGGAACGGTGCCCTCGGCATATTTGAGGTTGCCGAGCGACGGGCTGATAAGAACCCTTTTGCAGCCTGCTTCAAGCGGTTTCACTCCGAGGACATATTCCATCAAAAACGGCGCGGGACCGCTTGCCCAGCCGTGACACAGGCTGTGTCTGTAACCCTTGTAGCAATATCCGCCGAAATCGCCGTGAATATCTTTTTTGTCCGTGTTTTCAGGCAGAATTTCATCAAGAACAGAGCAGTTTTTCGCCCAGTCGATGTCAAAATCTTCCCAAAAAGTCGTCGCTCCGAGGTCAAGCATCTTTCCCCAGTATTCGCGGATGCAGTCAAGCGCAAAATCAACGCGATCGGCCTCTCCGAGAGCTTTGAGTATATAGTAGCCGAGGAATGTTGAAAAGCCGTGAACGCCGTTCTTTCCGAGCAGCTCGTCAAACGCGTCGTTCGGGTTGACAAGCCCTGCAAGAACCTGAAGAGCAAGCGCCTGTTTGAGCCCGTTGTGCGGATAAACGCGCTTTTTGAGCTGTTCCGCGCAAAGTCGGGCAAAAGCAGCCTCCTTGCCGTCCGAAAGCGCGTCGAGCATCTCCGCGCAACCGTCGCAGACAAGACTGAAAAGCGCATGCACGCCCGCCCGCTGTCCTTCGGGGTTTGTCGAGGAAGGCCAGTCGAGGAAGCAGTTTTCAACAGCTATTCCGCCGTCTTCCGTGATAAAGCCGCTGAAATAATGAAGCAATTCAACTATGTAACCGTGCTGTTCTTCAAGATATGCAGCGTCTCCGTAATGAATAAACCTGTCGTGATGAATGAGCAGCCACCAGAGCGAATAGGCGGGAATGCCGTTCATAACGTTCGGAAGCGGAGTGTTGTCTCTTATCAGATCAAGGCTTCTGCGCACGCATTCACTGTCGCCGAAGATATACTGTATCGTCGATGTTTCAGGGTGCATATCTCCTATCCAGACAAGCCTGTCGCGCTTTATGCCGTCCCAGACGTATTCCTGCATATTGAGCTGCACGGTGTACGCCGCCGTTTTCCATATCTCGTTCAGCCTGTCGTCGTCGCATTCAAATGTTCCGAGATATTCAAGATCCCTGTACTGGAACTTTGCGCGTATGCATTTTATGGGAAGAAGAATGTCGTCAAGCAGGTCAATTCGAACGAATCTGAAGCCCGTGTTTCCCAGCTCCGTCATTCCGAGCCAGCCGAGGCTGTAAACGCCGTCTCTCACGGCGTGGTCGTTCGTCGCGTTCTTTTTTCCGCGAAGCGACGGGGAAGCATCCGCCATACATTCCATCGCGCTTTCGCCGAAGCGGACGCGGACGCGCGCCGTATTGTCTTTTTCAAACTCACGGATGTTTGTGACTATCTGTATTCCGCCCTGCATCTCAAACCCGAAATCGAGAAGCACAAAACCGTCTTTTTTCAAAACGCACGCGCTGCCGCTTTCAAGCGTCGCCTGCGCCGAATCGGGGCAGAGAAGGGTTTCCGCGTTTTCCGCAAGTTCGGAACGCAGTATCCTTTTCGGATAAATGTAATCTATGACCCTTTCGTCCCTGTAATCCTCCGAACCGAAACGCTCTGCGAACAAATCTCTTATAACCATAACTTTCTCCTTTTTCTTCGCCCGTTCCGTCATAACGAGGCGAAGGGTATTTTTTTTCGGAAGCGCCGAACGATTGAAAAACGAAGCGTTTTTTTCGGCTTTTTCCTTCCTTTGGTTTGATTATACAACGGTTTTCGATTTTTTGCAACACGAACAGTTCGACGCTTTTTTCCGTTTTTCCGTCCGTTTCGACATTTTTCAGCAAGGCTCATCAAAAAGCGCCGTAAAAATCGGTTGTTATATGACGAAAACCGTCGCATAAAATATGTAAAGCATTATTCGCGGTCGTCTTCGGTCGAACTTATAAATACGGAAACGACATTCAGTATAACCTGCTCGGAATGGCGTCTGTTATGAACGGCGACAGCCTCGAATATCCACGGAAGCCCCCAGAAAAAACCTCCGAGCGCGAACGCGAGCAGCTTGTCGGCGATTTTGTGCCCGTGAAAGTATACTGTAAGCTCTCCGCCGTTTTTTTTGATCTCCGCCACGGAATTCTGCCGGCGGCCGAGCGCCGTATCCATGCCTCCGCAATCCTTTTCGTAGGCAACGCCGTAACCGTTTTCGGTTTCTTTCAGGCTCGCGGCGTAGCCCATCGCCTCTATTTCGTTTTTGACCCGTTCCGCGAGCGCTTTTATGTCAAAATCTTCGCCGACGCTGAACCGCTCGATTTTCTCAGCCATAACTCTCCTCCGCAAAATATTGCATACAATAATTTTAATATATATTTCACGCAAAATCAATACCTCTTATGCGAACTTTATGTAAATCGCGGTAAAAATTGCCGGAAGCTCCTTTTTTCGGCAGCTGCCGACACGATATTTCCGTTTGTCGCGGCAGATGCTGAAATCCGTTTTCGCGCCGCGGACGGGAAAGGGCGAAAACGTCTGTAAAAGCTTCGGATGCCCCGAGACCAGAAAGATCCGTGAAAAAAACTTTCAAGAGTGCTTTTTTCGGCCGCGCGGGGCTTTTCTTTCATAAAACGCTTGACAGAACCGGCAATAACTGGTATAATCAGTACAATGAATTTTTCGGAGGTAAATCAAATGAAAAAACATACAAAAACAGTTGCTCTTTTAGTTGCCGCTCTTCTCGTTCTCGGTCTTTCCGCGTGCGGAGGCGAAAAAGACGGCGATACGACGACCGTTCCCTCGGATGCGGGCACTTCCGTTCCTTCTGCGACGGACTCCTCGACGGAGCCTTCGACGACCGCGAACGAGGCTTCAAATAAAAAGGGTACTCTCGAAAACGGGGTTTATACGAACGGGTGGGCGAATATCGCTTTCAGAATGCCCGAGGGCTGGATAGATACGACGGCTGCGCTTCAGGCGTTTTCATCCGCCGCCGCCGAGTTTGTTTTCGGCTGTCAGGACCCCGAGCCTGCCGACGGCTTTTATGCAAATCTGAACATCAACATTTCCGATATTTCTTCCTCTCCTCAGCTTAAAACTTCCGAGGAGTATGCGGTGGCAGCCAAGCAGAGCCTGTCCCTGGTGAATCAGGCGCAGGGAATAGATTGCGCGGTTGACGATGATCTTGTTAAGCTGAACCTTTGCGGCGAGGATTACGTTGCCGTTCGCTGCGAATGCGCGAAGGACGGCGTGTCTTACATTCAGTATTCCCTGTGCAGAGTGACGGGTTCCGACGCTGTTGTGATCACCGTTTCGGTTCCGTCGGAGGAGGCCGCGGCGGATCTTTTGACCTTCTTTATCGGCGAGTAATTCCGCGTTCCCTGCAAAACGAACCCTTTTCGTCTTTTGCGCAAAGCGTTCTTTCCGCCGTGAATATTCCTGTTCCCGACGCGTCTTTTCTTCTCTCGACGAAGCCTTTTAATCGCTTAAAAAACCGAAAAGTTTTGATGTGGCTTTTCTGTGTAGTTTGTTGATTATTTGTGTTTTAAGTCCAGAATATGGGACAGTAATGCTTGTTTTTGGGAAAGATGTATAAAACGGCAGCCAAAATTTGTTCAATACGCCACTTTTCAAATTGTCCGCTTTGTGGTATCATTCTTTTATAGCATAGGAGCAGTGCGCCCGTTTTCGGAAAAACGGGGGCGGAGTGATGTTTTCTGACGAACAGTTTTATTGGAGGTACATTTCGTGGCAGGCGTTATATTGAAAGGTATCGGTAAGGTCTATCCCGGCGGCGTTCGCGCAGTTACCGATTTCAACCTTAAAATCAAGAATAAAGAATTTATCGTTTTCGTAGGACCTTCCGGCTGCGGCAAGTCAACGACGTTGAGAATGATCGCGGGACTTGAAGAAATCAGCGAAGGCGAACTTTACATAGATGACAGACTTGTCAACGATATCCCTCCCAAGGACAGAGACATAGCGATGGTTTTCCAGAACTACGCTCTTTATCCGCACATGACGGTTTTTGAGAATATGGCTTTCGGACTTAAACTCCGCAAGTTCTCAAAAGAGGAAATCAAGAGAAGGGTTGACGAAGCGGCGAGAATCCTTGACATTTCGCACCTTCTCGAAAGACGTCCGAAGGCTCTTTCGGGCGGTCAGAGACAGCGTGTTGCTCTCGGCCGTGCGATCGTTCGCGAACCGAAGGTTTTCCTTCTTGACGAGCCTCTTTCAAACCTCGACGCAAAGCTCCGCGCTCAGATGAGAACGGAAATTTCCAAGATTCACCTGAGACTCGGCACAACATTTATATATGTTACCCACGACCAGACGGAGGCTATGACGATGGCTTCCCGTATCGTCGTTATGAAAGACGGATTTATCCAGCAGTGCGACACTCCGCAGAATCTTTACGATCTGCCGTGCAATATGTTCGTTGCCGGATTCATCGGTTCGCCGCAGATGAACTTCATCGAAGCCAAACTCACGAGAAGAGGCGAGGATGTGTTTGTTAACTTCGGAGAATTTGCGTTGAAGCTTCCCCGTGAAAAGGTTATGACCGAGAACTACGAAAAGCTTATGTCATACGGCGGCAAGCAGGTTATTCTCGGAATCAGACCCGAAGCGGTTCACGACGAGGATATGTATCTTGAAAGATTTTCCGATTCGACCATCACCGCAAACGTTGAGGTTACGGAGATGATGGGCGCTGAAACGTATCTGTTCCTTGATGTTAACGATACCAAGATTACCGCAAGAGTTGCTCCGACAACGCTTGCCCGTCCCGGCGATACCATTAAAGTCTGCTTCGAGATGCAGAAGATTCATCTTTTCGATATCGATACGGAAGAGACGATTATTAACTGATATAAAGGCGATCATTTGATCTTGCGCGTGGCGCGCAAACGGTTCACACAATGTTTTATTGCATTTTCATTAATTAAAGAACGAGGGACATTCCGGAGCTTAAAAATCTGCGGGGTGTTCCTCGTATGCTTTCACATAAAAATATGTGGAAAAACTGTGAAGGGAATGGATAAAAAAAGTGACGGAAAAAGTGCGGTTTTCGAAAGTCAGAAATACATACGCGCCGTTCATTTCCTCTATTGTGAACACTTATCCGCCGTATTTGCGCGAAGATCTTTCCCAGGAGGGAATGATAGGACTTTATCTCGCGTGCCTTTCCTATGACGCGACCAGAGGTGTCCCGTTTGACGCGTTTGCGAAGACTTGCGTAAAAAACCGTGTCATAACCGCTTATCGCTCTTTGAAAAACGTCGGAAGCGCGGATGAATTGACCGCCGATATCGCCGCCGATGTTCCCGATATGACGTCCGGCGTGGATTCAAAGGATTTTTTCTCCCGTTTGAGAAAAAAACTTTCCGGGCTCGAAAACGATGTTCTTGATGAGTATTTGCTGGAAAAGAGTTATGCCGAGATAGCCGAAAAGCTCGGCGTCAGCGAAAAAACCGTCGGAAACGCGGTTCACCGTATTCGCGGCAAAATCAAAAAATACTACGCCGATGAAAACGGCGACGGCGGTTTTACGTAATGCGATTGTATTTTTAATAAATTAGTTTGCCGAACCTTGAAATATCCGTCTTCGGTCGGAGAGAAAACCCGTATATATGCCCAACTTAAAGGCGTTGTAAAGACTGCTGACGTCAGGTCAGAAGGACATTACCGCCGTTTGCCCTCTTTCGGCTCGCACACCCGAAAGAACTCGCGACGGTATGAAATGTTTGAATTACCTCGGTTCTCGGTCGTCTTCGGCGAATCGGTGTGAATCCGGTTTAGGGCAATAATTTTTTAAGTGAGGATTTCTCGAAATGTACGAAGATAAGGAATTAGTTTGCAAAGATTGCGGCAAAACATTTGTATTTACCGCCGGCGAGCAGGAGTTCTATGCTGAAAAAGGCTTCCAGAACGAGCCGCAGAGATGCAAAGAGTGCAGAGCTGCAAAGAAAAATGCCGCGAAGGGCGCAAGAGAGTATTTTGATACGACCTGCGCAAGATGCGGCGGCCCTGCAAAGGTACCGTTCCAGCCCAGAGAGGACAAACCGGTATATTGCAGCGAGTGCTTTGCGAAGATGAAGGAAGAGAACGCCGACTGATTTCCGGGGATTTCGGAAGACTGAGTTGCCGGGTGTGCGGGCAATAAACGATCTTTTTGCGAACGCGGCGAGAGCCGCCGCGTTCGTTTCATCGGCGAAGACCTATCGGCGTTTCGGTTCGTCGCTTTTGCGCGAATCGCACCCGTTCATATTTGAACGGTAAAACGCATGTTTCCGAGGGGCGCCGCTGAGGTGCCCCGCATCTTTTCCTCAGCAAAACAAGTTGCCCAAGGGCGACCGGTTTTGTTCGTTATGAATTTAATAGCCTCTGCAAAGCGAATAGCGGGTATGAGGCTTTATTGTGTTATTCGGGAATATTTTTGATAATATTTGAAATTCGGTTTTGTTTTTGATTCCGCGCGTCGGACGCATTGTTAAAAACTACGTCGCGAATGGAAAACAAAGCGCGTTTTATTCTGAAAAACGCTCTTTCGGGCGAACGAGAAAGCAGGTTTCCTGATATGAGAATACTGATTGCTCCCGATTCATTCAAAGGAACGATGACATCCTCCGAGGTCTGTCGTGTTGTTTCCTCAGCGATTAAAGAGGTTCTCCCCGACGCGGAGGTCGTGTGTCTTCCCGTCGCAGACGGCGGAGAGGGCAGCGTTGAAGCTTTTGCTGCGGCGCTCGGCGAAAAAGCGCGAACGGTTACGGTCAAAGGGACGGACTCCTTCGGCTGCGTCCGAAACAATATGAAAATATGCGTTTTCGGAACCACCGCGGTTATCGAAATTGCCCAATCCGCAGGGCTTCAACCGAACAGGCCGGATATTATGAACTCAACAACTTACGGCGTCGGCGCCTTGATAAAAGCGGCACTTGATGAGGGGTGTCGCAGGCTTATATTCTGCCTCGGCGGCAGCGGAACGAACGATATGGGCGCGGGTGCGGCATGCGCGATGGGCGTGAGGTTTTATGACAGGAACGGCTGTGAGCTCGTTCCGAAAAGCGGCGGGCTTTCGGGCATAGGCAGCGTTGACCTCTCGGGGCTTGACGCAAGACTTCGGGAATGCGAAATAATCGGCGCGTGCGATGTGACGAATCCGCTTTACGGCAACCACGGCGCCGCCGCGGTTTACGGACCGCAGAAGGGCGCGGACGAGGAGCTGATAAAGGTCCTTGACGCCGGAATCAGACGGCTTGCCGATATTGCGGAAAAGGAAGCCGGAAGATCTGTCGCGTATACTCCCGGGGCGGGCGCGGCAGGAGGCTTCGGCGCGGGAATAATGCTTTTCTTCGGCGGCAAACTTGCTTCGGGCGCGGATACGGTGCTGAACGCCGTCGGATTTGACGAAGCGGCGGAAAAAGCAGACATTGTCATAACGGGCGAGGGGCGCGCGGACGCGCAGAGCGTCTGCGGAAAAATCGTTTCGCGCGTTGCGGAGCGCAGCTCCGGCAAAGAAGTTATGTGTTTTTGCGGAAAAGTCGGTGACGGCGCGGAAAAGCTGCTTGAACACGGCGTTTCCCGTCTGATCTGCATAACCCCCGACGGACAAAGCCCCGATGAGGCGAAAGCGAATTGCTTTGAAAATCTGCGCAGAGCCGTTCTCAAAACGGCGGAAACGCTTTGATATTATTTCAATCAGGAAGAATCGGACTTATGTATAATTTTGAAAAAACGGACATATCCCGCGCGGACGAATTTGCGAAAAAGAACGGTATTTTTCAGCAGACCGCGGGCTGGGCTCATTTCAGAAAACTTTTCAGAACCGACGCTTTTGTCGGAACCGACGAAAACGGAGAAACCGTTTTGAGCTGTATGCTGTTTCGGCTTCCCGTTTACTGCACTCCGTGGTCGATAGGGTATATCACGCGCGGCTTCGTCTGCGATTACGAAAACAGAGACCTCGTCGCGGAATTTACGGAGTATCTGAAAGCGTATATGAAAAAAAAGCATATAATTTACTTGATTTTCGACCCGTTCTGCGATTATAGGATAGATTTCAAAGAACCCGAAAACGATATATGCAGATTTTTTGAAAGTCTCGGCTACATCAAAAACGAAAAGCTCGTTTTGCAGCCGAGAACGAATTACAGACTTCATATCGACCCGAAAAACGACCCGAAAGAGGAGGAAAAACGCCTTTATTCGAATTTTACGGTCAG
The DNA here is from genome assembly GCA_934454405.1 of uncultured Eubacteriales bacterium. Classification (GTDB taxonomy): domain Bacteria; phylum Bacillota; class Clostridia; order Oscillospirales; family UBA644; genus UBA644. Next base: position 97,483 of record CAKSFN010000001.1, read on the forward strand.
ACTTAAAAACGATATAAAATTCAGCCACGACAGAGGCGCGGAACTCCATGTTTCGACACCTGAAACGCTTGACGAATACGTTGAGATTTTCTATAAACTGCTGGTTGAAACGACAGATAAAAAGGGCTTCGGCAGACGCGACCTCGACTATTACAAGAAGTTCGCTTCGTCTCTTGATCCGCAGGCGAAAATTTATCTTTATAAGTATAACAGCAAAAAGGATAAAGAGTACACCGAAAAGGTTCTTGCGGACGTTCACGCGCAGATAAAACGCTTCGAGGACGAGATAGCAGACCCCGAAACGACCGATAAAAAACGTGAAAGACTTGCCCCGAAGCTCAAAGAGGCGTACAAGCAACTTGAAGCGACGGAAAGACGTTTGAAGATAACCGAAAAATATTCGGACGACCCGTATCTTTCCGCATCGTTCTTTATCAAAATGGGCAATAAGGCGTATAACTTCTACGGCGCGAACGCAGGCGCGCTGCGCGAACTGAAACTTACCGCCAACTATTGGGATATGATAAAGGACAGCCTTGACGGGCAGGTCACAACTTTCAATATGGGCGGCACGCTTGAACTGAATACGGACGACCTGAAAAAAGACCCGATGTACGAGCTTTATCAGTATAAATGTATGTATCACGGCGAATTTGTCGAGATGCCCGGCGAGTATTTTCTGATAAAAAGCCCGAAGCTGTTCGAGCTTTTTCACAACAAACTCAGATACTTCCGCAGAATGGTGTTTCATTTCTGATGAAAAGGCTTGACGCTGTCCTTTCCGCCTGCTCCGTCGGGAGCAGAAGCGAGGTAAAGGCTTTGATAAGAAGGGGAAAAGTTACGGTGAACGGAGAGGTCGTGCGCGACCCGTCGATGCCCGTGTCCCCCGATTCCGAGATAACCGTGAACGGCGTGCCGACCGATACGTCGGAGTTTGTGTATCTTATGCTCAACAAGCCGTGCGGATTTGTTTGCACGACCGACGAAAAAGAGCGAAACGTGCTTGAATTTGTTCCGTCGGAGCTGTTCCGAAAGGGAATGTTTTCCGTCGGACGGCTTGACAAGGACACTTCGGGGCTGATTTTTTTGACGAACGACGGCGAGTTTTCGCATCGGCTGACGGCGCCGTCGCGCGAGGTTGAAAAAGAATATATCGCGACTCTCGAACGCCCTCTTGACGGCGCTTGCTTTGAGTTTTTCGAAAACGGAATGACGTTGAGGGACGGCTTTGAGACAAAGCCCGCAAAGTTGGAAGCGATTGATGAAAAGACCGCGCGCGTCGTTATATGCGAGGGCAAATATCATCAGGTTCGCAGAATGTTTGCCTGCTGCGGCAACCGCGTCAAAACTCTTCGCCGCGTCCGTATCGGACCGGTCGTGCTTGACCCCGCACTCAAAGAGGGTGAGGTTCGGAAGCTGACGGAGGAAGAAATTTCTCTTTTGAAAAAGTAAACAAAACTTCATTGACATAAGCAATCCAGCGGTATATAATCAAAAAAGTAATACTTTTTGAATATATCGCAACGGAGAAAAAATTATGGAAAAGAAAATTAATGTCGCCATTGTCGGCTACGGCGGAATGGCGAGATGCTGGCATATCAAAAGACTGCAGGAAATGACGGATATTTTCGAGATAGTCGGCGCTTACGACATCGACCCCGAAAGAAACCGTCTGTTTGAAGAGGATTCGGGCGTCAAGGCGTTTTCGTCCATGGACGAGTTGCTGAACAGCGGCAAGGTCGAGCTTGCGATAGTCGCCGTTCCGAACGACGCGCACAAGCCCGTTTGCATTGAACTTCTTGAGCACAAAATAAATGTCATCTGCGAAAAGCCCGTATGTCTCGGCTCCGAGGAGCTTGAAGCGATGATTGCCGCCGCAGATAAAAACGGCGTGGTTTTCACCGCGCACCAGAACAGACGCTGGGACGAGGATTTTCTTTCCGTCAAAAAAGTATACGACGAAAACGAACTCGGAAAAGTTTTCCGCGTGGAGAGCCGCGTTCACGGTTCGCGCGGTATCCCGGGCGACTGGCGCAATCAGAAGTGCCACGGCGGCGGAATGGTGCTCGATTGGGGCATTCACCTGTTTGACCAGTTGTATTGCCTTACGGGTTGGGACGACATCGTTTCCGTTCACGCAGATCTGACCTATGTTACGAATGCCGAAGTGGACGACGGCTTTTCCGTTACTCTCAAATTCAAAAACGGGCTTGTCGCTTTTGTCGAGGTCGGAACCTCCAATTTCATTGAACTTCCCCGTTGGTACGTTCAGGGCGAAAACGGCTCAATGGTTATCAACGATTGGAACATGAACGGAAAAATAGTCAAAGTTACCGATTGGGAAAAACGCGACGCCGTTCCCGTTCAGACTTCCGCGGGTATGACCAAGACCATGGCGCCGAGAACCGACGACACGATAGCCACGTTCCCGATACCCAGGGTTCCGTCCGATGAAAGGGATTATTATAAAAACGTCGCAAAAGCGATACGCGGCGAAGAAAAGCAGCTTATAACGCACGACCAGCTTCGCAGAACGATGAAACTTATGGAAGCCGTTTTCAGAAGCGGAGAGACCGGCGAAGTTATAAAAGAGACCATATAAAATTTAAGGCATGGATTCCACTGTATTCAGTCTGACAACAAGGAGGCGCGCATGAAAAAAACGTTTTCGGCAATATTTCTTGTTATCTGCGTTTTGATTACGGTTTTTGCGCCGCTTTGCACTTTTGCCCAAGAGCAGACCGAGCCCGTGCCCGCCACAACTGCGGCAACTGCCGAGGAAGCGGAAAAGACGACAGCGGACGGCTATTCGGATGTTGTCGCGGTCGCTCCGACGCCGTCGAACGGGCTGAAAAACATTTTACTCATCTCAGCTATGGGAGCACCTGTCGTTCTGGTTTGTCTGATATATATTTACAGGGCAAAAAAAGAGCTTTCGTCTCCGAAAAAAGAAGAGTAGCAAATGCGCCGCGATATTATTGCGGCGCTCTGTTTTTGAAAAGCGCTCCTTCTCCCGACAAAAGCATTTTTTTTGAAAAATAACGCAACAGTCTTGACAAATAAGTTAGAATAGGCTAACATATAAATATAAGATTATAAAGGGAAGAGATATATGACGCTTGACGAATTGAAACCCGGGGAAAAAGGAAGAATAACCGCCGTCGGAGGCGAGGGAGAACTGCGGCTCCGACTGCTTGATATGGGGCTTATTCCGCGCACGGAAGTAACGCTGATGAAAGTTGCGCCGATGGGAGATCCCATCGAGATCCGCGTTCGCGGTTACGAACTGACGCTTCGCGTGTCCGACGCGAAAAATATTGAGGTTGCGGAGGCGGGCGAAATATGAAATTTGCGCTTGTCGGAAATCAAAACTGCGGAAAAACCACGCTTTTCAATGCGCTGACGGGTTCAAACCAACACGTCGGAAACTTTCCCGGCGTAACGGTGGACAGCAAAATAGGTCAGATAAAAAATTCGGGCGGAAGTTCCGTTGTAGACTTGCCCGGAATATACTCTCTGCGTCCGTATACGCAGGAAGAAGTCGTTACCCGCGATTTTATAATGAATGAAAAGCCCGACGGAATCATAAACATTGTTGACGCGACGAATATCGAAAGAAACCTTTATCTGACGCTGCAACTGCTTGAAATGCACATTCCCACCGTCGTTGCGCTGAATATGATGGACGAAGTACGCGCAAACGGCGGCACGGTGGACGTTATGACGATGAGCACCGCGCTCGGTGTTCCTGTCGTTCCGATAAGCGCCGCAAAAGGAGAAGGTGTTTCCGAGCTTGTGGACAAAATGGTTGAAACGGCAAAGAATAAAATTTGCCCGACCGTTACCGACTTCTGCCGTTCGGGCGCCGTTCACCGCTGTATTCACGCCGTGGCTCACCTCATAGAGGACCATGCGAACGCCGAGGGCGTTTCTCCCCGTTTTTGCGCAACGAAGCTTATCGAGGGCGACCCCACGCTGGCGGATAAACTCGGACTTGACGAAAACGAGCGCGAGATGATAGAACACAGCATAGTCGAAATGGAGAGCGAAACGGACTTCGACCGCAATGAGGCTCTTGCCGATATGCGTTATACTTTTATAGAAGATGTCGTTGAAAAAGCCGTCGTAAAATGCCACGAGAGCAAGGAACACAGAAGAAGCGTCCGCATAGATAAGGTTCTTACAGGCAAATATACCGCAATTCCCGTGTTTTTGCTTGTTATGTTTTCCGTCTTTTTTCTGACGTTCAACGTTATCGGAAGTTTCTTTTCCGATTTGCTGGCGCAGGGGATAGACGCTCTGACCGCGCTTGTGGATCGCGGCTTGACTGTTTACGGAATAAATCCCGTTGTGCACAGCCTTGTCGTAGACGGTATTTTTGCGGGTGTCGGAAGCGTTTTGAGCTTTTTGCCGATTATAGTTACGCTGTTTTTCTTCCTTTCGGTTCTCGAAGACACGGGCTATATGGCAAGAATAGCGTTTGTTATGGATAAGCTTCTGCGTAAGATAGGTCTTTCGGGCAGAAGTATAGTGCCTATGCTTATAGGCTTCGGCTGCACGGTTCCCGCGATAATGGCAACCCGAACGCTTTCCTCCGACAGGGACAGAAAAATGACGGTTATGCTTACGCCGTTTATGAGCTGCTCCGCCAAAATACCGATATACTCGGTTTTCTGCGCCGCGTTCTTTCCCAAATATGCCGCGCTCGTTATGATAGGTCTTTACGCAACGGGCATAATCGTGGGCATACTTGTCGCGCTTGTTTTGAAAAAAACCGCGTTTGTCGGTCAGCCCGTTCCGTTTGTTATGGAGCTGCCGAACTACCGTCTGCCGTCCCCGAAAAGCGTTCTGCTTCTTTTATGGGAAAAGGCAAGAGACTTTTTGCAAAAAGCGTTTACGGTAATTTTTGTCGGCACTTTGATAATCTGGTTCCTGCAAACTTTTGACGCGCGGTTCAATGTCGTTGAATCGAGTTCGGACAGTATGCTTGCATGGATAGGCCGTTTCATCAGCCCTGTGCTTGCGCCTGCGGGCTTCGGGGATTGGCGTGCCGCGACGGCGCTGCTTTCGGGCTTCACCGCAAAGGAGGCGGTCGTCAGCACCCTTGCGGTTCTTCTCGGAACAACTACGTCCGCCCTCGGAGGGGCTCTTTCGACGCTTTTCCCGACAGGACTTGCCGCCGTAAGTTTTCTTATTTTTACATTGCTTTACACTCCGTGCATCGCGGCGATAGCAACCGTGCGCAAAGAACTGCGCTCTGTCGGTTCGACCGTAGCCGTTGTGGCTCTTCAATGCGGCGTGGCATGGGTCATATCAACACTTGTGTTTAACATAGGAAATTTGATTTTATGAGCGTTTTTGATATAATCATTCTTGTTCTCGTAGGGCTTTGGGCGGTTGTCGCGGTCGTCGCGATTTTTCGCAACAAGGCAAACGGTTGCTGCGGCTGCGCAGGCTGCTCCGGACGCTGTTCCGAATGTTCGCATTCGGAAAAAAACCGTCGCCGCAACCGCAAAAACATACGGAAACGCTGACTCTCGGTCGCTTTGTAAATTTTTCGGAACATAAGAATAAGTTTTCCCGCCGACTGTTGACAATCGGCGGGAAATATGTTATAGTTACTATAACAGTTTTTAAGACGGCACGAGATGTCGGCAAGATTGTTGAATGATCGGTTCGGGGATATTGCGCCCGACCGTAAAAACGTCAATTCCGTCTTGCCGTCAGGGCAAGATTTTTTTATTGCGCAAAGTGTCGGAGAACGGAGAAAAGCGTGAGATATTTCGACGAAAAAACAAAAAGCTGCGCGGAAGAGTTTTTCGGGAAGAACGGACTTTTCCCTGAATTTGACAATGATAAATATTTTGTGTTCCCCGGTTTTTGCGATGTGCACGTTCATTTTCGCGAACCGGGTTTTTCTTATAAAGAAACGGTGGAAAGCGGAAGTCTTGCCGCCGCGAACGGGGGCTTTACGGCGGTTTGCGCCATGCCGAACCTGAATCCCGTGCCTGACAGCCTTGAAAATCTTTCGGCGGAACTGAAAGCGATAGAGCGTTCCGCAAAAATACGGGTTCTGCCTTACGGCGCGCTGACGAAAGGCGAAAAAGGCGAGGAACTTGCCGACCTTGACGGAATCGCTCCTTTCGTGTGCGCTTTTTCCGACGACGGACGCGGCGTTCAGAATGAAGAAATGATGCTTGCCGCCATGACGAGGGCAAAACGTCTCGGAAAAATGGTTGCCGCGCATTGCGAGCAGAACTCTTTGCTCAAAGGCGGATATATCCACGACGGCGAGTATGCGAAAAAACACGGACACAGAGGAATCTGTTCTGAGAGCGAATATGCCCAGATAGCGCGGGATATAGAACTTGCCCGTAGTACGGGCTGCGCTTATCACGTCTGCCATATTTCGTGCAAAGAAAGCGTCGAGCTTATTCGGAACGCGAAGAAAAGCGGCGTTGACGTGACCTGCGAGACCGCCCCGCATTATCTTGTTTTGTGCGACGATGATTTGCGGGAGGACGGACGTTTTAAGATGAATCCGCCGCTGAGGAGTTCCGAGGACAGAGCCGCGCTTACAGAGGGCTTGCAGGACGGTACGATAGATATGATAGCCACCGATCACGCGCCGCATTCAGCGGAGGAAAAATCGAAAGGGCTTGAAAAGAGCCTGATGGGCGTTGTCGGACTTGAAACGGCGTTTCCCGTGCTTTATACCGAACTTGTGAAGAAGAATATTATAACGCTTGAAAAACTTGTTGACCTTATGAGTTGTTCGCCCCGCAGGCGTTTCGGTATAGGCGGAGATGAGGGCTTTACCGTGTTCGACCTCGAAGCGAAATATACGGTTGACCCGAACATTTTCAAAACAAAGGGCAAAGCGACGCCGTTTTCGGGCAGAGAAGTTTTCGGAAAGTGTGTTATGACCGTTTACGGAGGACAGAGGATTATATGAAAGAGACAGTATTCGAAATAACTTCAAACAAGCCGCTGGCAAAGAACATATACGAAATGACGCTTGCGGGCGACACTTCGGCAATAACCGCTCCCGGGCAGTTCGTTGATCTGAAACTTGACGGACTTTTTCTGCGCCGTCCCATTTCGGTCTGCCGATACGAAACGGGAAAACTGACGCTTGTTTACAAGACCGTCGGAAAAGGTACGGAGCAAATGAGCCGTATGAAAAAAGGCGAAACGCTCAACGCTCTTGTCGGGCTCGGAAACGGCTTTGACACTTCAAAAAGCGGACAAATGCCGCTTCTGACAGGCGGCGGTGTGGGAACGCCCCCTATGCTCGGACTTTGCGAAAAACTTGTTGCCGAGGGCAAAAGCGTTTCGGTTATCATAGGATTCAACACAAAAGACGAAGTCTTTTATGAGGATGAATTCAAAAAGGCAGGCGCACAGGTTTTTGTTGCGACCGCGGACGGTTCTTACGGTGAAAAAGGTTTTGTCACGGACGTGATGAAACATCTCGATTATTCGTATGTTTATGCCTGCGGTCCCGAACCGATGTTCCGTGCCGTCAACGCCGTTTGCAGGACGTCGGCGCAGTTCAGTTTTGAAGAGCGTATGGGCTGCGGCTTCGGCGCGTGTATGGGTTGTTCCTGCAAAACGCTTTACGGAAACAAGCGTATATGCCGTGACGGTCCCGTGCTTGAAAGAGAGGAGATAATATGGAAAGACTGAAAACCGAGCTCTGCGGAATAACACTTGACAATCCCGTTATTCCGGCTTCCGGAACTTTCGGGTACGGATATGAGTTTGCGGAGCTTTACGATATAAATATTCTCGGAACGTTTTCGTTCAAGGGTACGACTGCCGAACCACGTTTCGGAAATCCCACGCCGAGAATTGCGGAGACTCCGTCGGGAATGCTCAATGCGGTCGGACTGCAAAACCCGGGCGTCGAAAAAGTCGTTTCCGAAGAACTGCCGAAACTCGGGAAGTGTTTTTCGAAAAAAGTAATAGCCAATGTCGGCGGTTTTTCCGTTGACGAATATGTTCGCGTCAGCGAAAAGCTTGATGCGGAAGACGCTGTGGGCTGGCTTGAAATCAATGTAAGCTGTCCCAACGTTCACAGCGGCGGAACAAATTTCGGCAGCGACCCGAAAGCCGCCGCGGAAGTCGTCGCAGCCGTCAAAAAGGCAGTCAAAAAACCGGTCATTCCCAAACTTTCTCCCAATGTGACAGATATCGTTTCCGTTGCGAGAGCGTGCGAGGAAGCTGGTGCGGACGGGCTTTGCCTGATAAACACCCTGCTCGGTATGAGACTTGACCTGAAAACGGGACGCCCCGTGCTTGCAAATGTTACGGGCGGGCTTTCGGGCAGCGCGGTATTCCCCGTTGCCGTCAGAGCCGTATATCAGGTGAGAGGCGCGTGCAATATCCCGATAATCGGCTGCGGAGGTGTTACGACCGCGGAAGACGTTCTGGAAATGATGAGCGCGGGCGCCTGCGCCGTTGAAGTGGGCGCGGCAAACCTTATCGACCCGTTCGCCTGCAAAAACATCATCGAGGATCTGCCGCGGGTTATGGATAAGTACGGAATAGAAAAGCTGAAAGATATAATAGGGAGGGCTCACCGTGGGTAAGGATGTAATAGTAGCCTGTGATTTTGCGACAAGAAAAGAAGTTTTTGACTTCCTTGACAGGTTCACGGGAAGAAAACCGTTTGTAAAGATAGGAATGGAGCTTTTTTATGCGGAGGGACCGCAGATAGTTCGCGACATAAAAGCGCGCGGACATAAGATTTTCCTTGATTTGAAACTGCACGACATTCCGAATACCGTCAAAAAGGCGATGAAAGTGCTTTCTGCGCTTGATGTGGATATGTGCAACGTCCATGCGGCGGGAACAGGCCGAATGATGGCGGCGGCTGTCGAGGGCTTGACAAGAGAGGACGGCACAAGACCGCTGCTTATCGCGGTCACGCAGCTGACCTCGACCGACGAAGAGACGATGAAAAATGAACTTCTTATAGAAAGACCTCTTGCCGACGTTGTTGAGCATTATGCGAAAAACGCGGCGGCTTCGGGACTTGACGGCGTTGTATGCTCTCCGCTTGAAGCAAAAAAAGTGCACCTTGCCTGCGGCAAAAACTTTTTGACGGTCACGCCCGGCGTGCGCTTTGCGGACGGAGATATTGCCGACCAAAAAAGAGTTATGACCCCCGCACAGGCAAAGGCGGAGGGTTCGGATTACATCGTTGTCGGACGTCCCGTGACGCAGGCGGAAGACCCTGTCGCGGCTTATGAAAGATGCGTCCGCGAATTTGTTGATTAAAACGGAGGATATGAAAATGACTGAAACAGAAAGACTTATTGCAAAAGACCTGCTCGGGATAAAGGCGGTTTTCTTTCGCCCCGACGAGCCGTTTACATGGGCAAGCGGCATTAAAAGCCCCGTTTATTGCGATAACAGGCTGACCCTGACCGCTCCCGCCGTCCGCAACGACGTTGAAAACGGTCTTGCCGAACTTGTAAAAGCAAATTATCCCGATGCCGAAGTGCTTATGGGAACCTCGACCGCCGGCATAGCGCACGCCGCGATAGTCGGTCACCTTATGGGTATGCCCATGGGCTATGTCCGTTCCGGCGCAAAGGATCACGGCAGAAAAAACAGAATAGAGGGCAGGCTTGAAGCGGGACAGAAAGTCGTTGTCGTGGAAGATCTTATCTCAACGGGAGGCAGCGTTATCGACGTGGTGGACGCCCTGCGCGAAGCGGGTGCTGATGTTCTCGGCGTTGTCAGCATATTCACATACGGAATGAAAAAAGGCGTTGAAAGACTTGCCGAAGCAAATGTCAAAAATGTCAGTCTGACAAACTTTGACGCGATAGCGGAGGTCGCGGCGGAAGAGGGATATATCAGGAAAGAAGATGTTGAAAGACTTATCGCTTTCAGAAACGATCCGTCGGACGAGTCTTGGATAGGAGCGTAAAAATGAAAGATCTGATAAACATTCTCGACCTCTCGGTCGAAGAGATAGACGACCTTATCCGCGTTGCGGAGGATATAATGAAGGCCCCCGAAAAGTACGCGGATGTGTGCAAAGGCAAAATTCTTGCAACGCTCTTTTTTGAGCCGTCAACAAGAACAAGGCTCAGCTTTGAGTCCGCGATGCTTTCCCTTGGCGGCAGTACGCTCGGCTTTTCCGAGGCGTCTTCAAGTTCCGCGTCAAAGGGCGAAAGCGTTGCCGATACTCTTGAAGTCGTCAGCGGTTACGCCGACATAATCGCCATGAGACACCCGAAAGAGGGCGCGCCGATAGTCGGGGCAAGACACAGTGCCGTACCTCTTATCAACGCGGGCGACGGCGGACATTATCACCCCACGCAGACCCTGACCGATCTTTTGACCGTACACCGCGAAAAAGGCAGATTCGACAACCTCAAAATCGGACTTTGCGGCGACCTCAAATTCGGCAGAACCGTTCACTCTCTCATCGGAGCGATGTCCCGCTACGAGGGCGTGGAATTTGTTCTTATATCGCCCGAAGAACTTAAACTTCCAGGCTTTGTCAAACAGGAATACATAAAGAAAAAGAATATTCCCTACACGCAGAGCGCATCTCTTGACGAGGTCATTTCCGACCTTGACATTCTTTATATGACGCGCGTTCAGCGCGAACGCTTCTTCAACGAAGAGGACTACCTGCGTTTGAAGAACTGCTATATCCTTGACGCGGAGAAGATGAAACGGGCGCGCCCCGATATGTGCGTTCTGCATCCGCTGCCGCGCGTCGGAGAAATTGCGACCGATGTGGACGGCGACCCGAGAGCCTGCTATTTCAAACAGGCGCATAACGGCAGATATATCAGAATGGCGCTTATAATGAAACTTTTGGGGGTAAACGTATGAATATAGACAGCGTAAAAACGGGCTTTGTCATCGACCATATCGGCGCGGGCAACGGTATGAAACTTTATTCTCTTCTTCATCTTGATGATCTCAGCTGCCCCGTTGCCATGATAAGAAATGTTCCGAGCGTCAAAAAAGGAAAGAAAGATATAATAAAAATCGACGCGGATATCGAAATTGACCTCGATGTTATCGGCTATGTTGATCCGTCCGTGACGGTAAATGTTATCAGAAACGGCGAAATAGTCGAAAAAAAGAAGATCTCGGCGCCCGAAAAACTGACAAATGTCCTTTTCTGTAAAAATCCGAGATGTATCACATCTACCGAAACGGATCTTGACCACGTTTTCCGTCTGACTGATCCCGAAACGAAGACATATCGCTGCGTTTACTGCGACACAAAACAGAATTGAATCCCTCTTGACGGGAGCGCACTTCTCTGTTATAATATCGGTATAAGAATGTTTACATCGGAAAAGGAGCGACGTATGGAATATCTTTCGGACATAGAAATAGCTCAGGCTTGCGAAATGAAGCCGATAACGGAGATAGCGTCCGATGCGGGCGTTGATGAAAAGTATATTGAGCAGTACGGAAAATACAAGGCGAAGGTCAGTCTTTCCCTGCTCGATGACAGAGAGGGCAGAGAGGGCAAACTCATTTTGGTGACCGCCATGACCCCGACCCCCGCCGGCGAGGGAAAAACGACCACGACGATAGGCCTTGCCGACGGACTTAAACGCATAGGCAGGAATGTTACGGTGGCTCTTCGCGAACCGTCTCTCGGTCCCGTTTTCGGCGTCAAGGGCGGCGCGGCGGGCGGCGGATATGCGCAGGTCGTGCCCATGGAAGATATAAACCTGCATTTTACGGGCGATTTTCACGCGATAGGGGCGGCAAACAACCTGCTTGCCGCGATGATAGACAATCATATACATCAGGGCAACGCGCTCGGCATCGACTCCCGTCGCATAACGTGGAGACGCTGCGTTGATATGAACGACCGCCAATTGCGCTTTGTTGTTGACGGCTTGGGCGGCATGGCGAACGGCGTTCCGCGTGAGGACGGCTACGATATAACCGTTGCTTCCGAGATAATGGCGGTGCTTTGCCTTTCCTCGTCTATATCAGATCTGAAACAGCGTCTTGCGCGCATTATCGTCGGCTATACATATAACGACGAACCCGTGACTTGCGGTCAACTCAAAGCCGCAGGCGCTATGACCGCGCTTTTGAAAGACGCGTTAAAACCGAACCTTGTTCAGACGCTTGAAGGCACTCCCGCATTCGTTCACGGCGGTCCGTTCGCAAATATCGCGCACGGCTGCAATTCCGTTACCGCCACCCGCCTTTCGCTTTGTATGAGCGACTACACGGTTACCGAAGCGGGCTTCGGCGCAGACCTCGGCGCGGAAAAATTCCTTGACATAAAATGCCGTATGGCGGGACTTACCCCGTCCGCGGTCGTTGTTGTTGCCACGATTCGCGCACTTAAAATGCATGGCGGCGTGCCGAAAACGGAGCTCGGAACGGAAAATCTTGACGCGCTCGCAAAGGGGCTTCCCAACCTTCTCCGTCATGTTTCCAACATCAAAAATGTTTATAAACTTCCGTGTGTTGTCGCCGTTAACCGCTTCCCGACCGACACCGACGCCGAAATCGAGGAAGTTATTCGCGAATGCCGCGCTCTCGGAGTAAATACCGTGCTTTCAACCGTTTGGGCGGACGGCGGCAGGGGAGGAGAAGCCCTTGCCCGCGAAGTCGTTCGTCTCTGCGAAGAAGAAAAAGGCGATTTCACGTTCTCTTACGAGCTTGATATTCCCATTGAAAAGAAGATTGAAGCCGTTGTTAAAAAAATATACGGCGGCGACGGCGTGGAGTTTTCCTCTGCCGCGAAAAAGCAGTTGAAACGCTTGGAACAACTCGGATTCGGAAATCTGCCCGTCTGCATAGCAAAAACGCAGTACAGCTTTTCCGACGACCCGACCCTGCTCGGCGCTCCCACGGGCTTTACCGTAACGGTAAAGAACATCAAAGTCTCCGCAGGCGCGGGCTTTATAGTGGTTTTGACGGGCGACATTATGACCATGCCGGGACTTCCCAAATCACCCGCCGCAGAACGTATCGACGTTGACGAAAACGGCAGGATCACGGGACTTTTCTGATTTGAAAAACTAAAATATAAGCAATAAGAGCGGGAACACTGACTGAAAAGTTCGTGTCCCCGCTCTTGTCTTTGTTTTTTTTCAATTATAACCGCAAAAAACCGCAATCAATAATTCTTCTCTCTGAGTTCGAAATAACTCTGCGGATGTGCGCAGGTCGGGCATACGGACGGCGCTTTTTCGCCGACGGCAATATGGCCGCAGTTGCGGCATTCCCAAACTTTGATCTCGCTCTTTTCAAATACTTGCGCGGTCTCGACGTTTTTCAAAAGCGCGCGGTAACGCTCCTCGTGCTCTTTTTCGATCGCCGCAACAAGGCGGAATTTTTCCGCAAGTTCGGAAAAGCCCTCTTCTTCCGCGGTTTTCGCAAAGCCGTCGTACATGTCCGTCCATTCGAAATTTTCGCCCGCCGCCGCTGTCGCAAGGTTCTGCGAGGTGTCGCCTATGCCGTCAAGTTCCTTAAACCACATTTTTGCGTGTTCTTTTTCGTTGTCCGCGGTTTTCAGAAACAGCGCCGCGATCTGTTCATAACCCTCTTTTTTCGCTTTTGAAGCAAAATAGGTGTACTTGTTTCTTGCCTGGGATTCGCCCGCAAAAGCCGCTTCGAGGTTTTTCTTTGTCTGCGTTCCTGCGTATTTGTCAGCCATAATTCTTTTTTCCTTTCGGATTATTTTTCTTTGTAATAGAGCATACAATGGCAGTATCCCTCAAAATCGGGGTCGGCTATCTGTTCCCTGAACTCTTTGCACATACATTTGTTGTCCGGGTCTTTTCCGACGCGGCACGGGCAGTATCCGTCTTTTGCCTTCAAACCCTCTTTTACGGTTTTTACCACTTCCGCGTCCGGGTTGAGTTTTATCTGCATATCTTTTTCTCCGTTTTCAGTATTCGAGGTCGCAGAGAACGACCTCTCCTTTTTGACGCGTTTTGTTCATATCAATAACGCGCTGGTTTTCGCTGCCTCGGAACAAAAGCGTCAGATCCCGAAGTTCTTCGACAAATCTGCCGTCAACGAGTATGTCCGTAACGGCGAGAAGACTGTTTATGCCCTCGTCGTTTTTCGCTTTCAGTTGTTCAAGCGTATAACCCGTGTAAGTCATAACGGTTTTGCCGAGTTCTTCTTTGACGCGCTTTCCTATTCGCGCGAGACTTTCGGGTTGGCAAAAAGGTTCGCCGCCCGAAAAAGTGACGCCCGCAAGATGTTTGTTTTTCTTTATTGCGTCAAACAGTTCGTCCTCCGTTGCGGTATATCCGCCGTCGAAGTCGTGCGACTGCGGATTGTGGCAGCCGGGGCATCTGTGCGGACAACCCTGAACGAATATAACGAAGCGGAAGCCGGGTCCGTCAACGATGGACTCCGGCTCAACTCCGCATAGACGCAATGTTTTATCAGTTTCTTGATATTCCATGCTTAACTCTGTCGCTTACCTCTGCTCTTTTTGCGTCGTTGAATCTGTCGAGCGTGCCGACAAGATAACCGGTAATTCTGCGAATACGCTCAAATTTTACGTCTTCGCCTACCTGTCCGTTTATGTTCTTAACCATAGTATTCATATTTTTAACCTCCTGAATTTATTAATGATTGCAGTCGCAGGGAACGGGAACGCCGGGGAATTTCTTCCTCAGTTCGTTCAGTCTTTCAACCGTTACGGGTTCGCCTTCGCGTCTTCCGCAACGCGGACAAACATCGTCGATAACGCCCGTGAAGCCGCAGACGGGGTCTCTGTCAACGGGGTGGTTGACGGAGCCGTAGCCTATGCCGACCTCTTTCATGTGGCGGATAATATCTTCGAACGCCTGCGGATTCTTGCAGGTGTCGCCGTCAAGCTCGACGTAGCTGATGTGCCCCGCGTTGGTGAGCGCGTGATACGGTGCCTCGATGTCGAGTTTTTCAAACGCGCTGATCGGATAATATACGGGAACGTGGAAAGAGTTTGTATAATAATCTCTGTCCGTAACGCCGGGTATTATTCCGTATTTCTTCTTGTCTATGCGAACAAATCTTCCGCTCAGACCTTCCGCGGGCGTCGCAAGAAGAGTGAAATTCAGATGAGCCTCTTTTGATTTGTTGTCGCAGAACTTTCTCATGTGAGTGATGATTTCAAGACCGAGCTTTCTTGCCTCCTCGCTTTCGCCGTGGTGCTTGCCCGTCAGCGCTTTAAGCGTCTCCGCAAGTCCGATGAAGCCTATGCTCAAAGTTCCGTGTTTCAGAATTTCCGCAACGCTGTCATCGGGTCCTATAGTATCGGAGTCTATCCATATACCCTGACCCATAAGGAACGGGTAGTTTCTGCCCTTTTTGGTGCATTGTATCTTGAAACGGTGAAGCAGCTGGCGGGAAACAAGCTCCATCTCTTCGTCAAGTTCTTTGTAGAACGTGTCGATGTCCCTGTTTGCTCTGATGCCGAGCCTCGGCAGGTTGATGGAGGTGAAACTCAGGTTTCCTCTTCCGCAGGTGACCGCTTTTGTCGGATCGTAGGAGTTTGCCATAACACGCGTGCGGCAGCCCATATAAGCAACCTCGGTGTTGTAATCGCCGGGCTTGTAGTATTCGATGTTGAACGGCGCGTCGATAAAGCTGAAGTTCGGGAAAAGTCTCTTCGCGCTTGTCTTTATCGCAAGTCTGAAAAGGTCGTAGTTCGGGTCTTCGGGGTTGTAGTTAATGCCCTCTTTAACCTTGAATATCTGAACGGGGAAGATGGGCGTTTCACCGTTGCCGAGACCGTTATCCGTTGCAAGCAGGAGGTTTTTCATAACCATTCTGCCCTCGGGGCTTGTGTCCGTGCCGTAGTTGACGGAGCTGAAAGGAACCTGTGCTCCCGCACGGGAGTTCATCGTGTTCAGATTGTGAACAAGCGCCTCCATTGCCTGGAACGTTGCCTTGTCGGTGTTTGCAAGCGCCGTTTCCGCCGCGTTTTTGTGTGCCGCGACAAGCACTTTTCCGTCAAGTCCGAACTTATCGTCCGCCCGTGTGAACCACTTGCAAAGCTCCGCCTCAAAAGCGTCCGCGTTGCTGAGCGTCGGCGAGGGAACCTCTTTTTTGATGTTCTCCGCGATATCGCAGGCTTCGGCATAGCTTATGTCAAGCCTTGCTTCAAGACTCTGCGCCAGCGCCTCGTAATACTCTTTGACATACGTCTTCGCAACGCCGGGAGCCATTGAATAATCGAAGTTGGGTACGCTCTGACCGCCGTGCATTTCGTTCTGATTCGCCTGTATGGCTATGCAGGCGAGGGACGCGTAGCTCATTATCGACTTCGGGGCTCTCAGATACCCGTGTCCCGTGCAGAAGCCGTCCTTAAACAGCTTTATGAGGTCTATCTGACAGCAGGTCTCCGTCAGCATATAGAAATCCTTGTCGTGAATATGGATGTCGCCGCCGATATGCGCCTTTGCCATTTCCTTCGGAAGGATATAGTTGTCAACGTAATATTTCGCGCCCTCGGAACCGTATTTGAGCATCGTTCCCATCGCGGTGTCGCCGTCGATGTTGGCGTTCTCTCTCTTGATGTCCGCGTCTTTCGAGTCGGAATAGGTCAGCTCGTTATATATATTCATCAGGTCGGATTCCGCGTCTCTTATCTTCGCGTGTTCCGCTCTGTAAAGAATATACGCTTTCGCGGTCTTTTCATAGTCGTACTTGATGAGCATGGACTCAACTATGTCCTGAACCTGCTCAACCGTGCACTGTTCGCCGTCAAGCTGTTGAAGCACTTTTTTTGTGAGATACTCAAAGTCTATGCTCGTCATCGGCTCTTCTTCGACAGCCCTGTTCGCCGCGTAGATCGCGTTGAATATCTTTGATTCGTCAAACGGAACGGCTTCGCCGTTTCTTTTGATGATGGTTCTCATTTGTGAATGTCCTCCCTCGGGCAACGTGTTCGGAGAGTTCGCTTTTTTCGGATCTCCTGCGCCGAAATATGCAAAAACGCCGAAATACCGCCTCTTTTCCCGTATTTATTGTTTTTTTGTTTTTATCGCTGAAAAACACAATATCTTGTGTTTGACCGTTTTGCGTGCCACTAAGTATAGTATAGCACGCACCGGACCTTTTGTCAATACCTAAACTGAAATTTTTTTCGATATTGCTTTTTGCAAATATCTGTGATACAATGAAAACGCGGAAAACATAGCAAAAAACAAGTTAAGAAAACAATAAAAAATTCTTCGCGAAAGGGAGTTCTTGCAATGGAAACATTTGAGCAAATTAAATCATATCTGCTGCAGCACGCAACGGAACTTGTCATTAAGCTCGTCGTCGCGTTTCTCATATTGTTAATAGGTTGGAAACTTGTCGGCAGACTTATGAAGATACTCGAAAAAGGCAAGCTCTTCGCCAAGCTTGATCACACCGTCCGTTCCTTTATGACAAGCGCGATAGGGCTTGTTTTGAGGGTTCTTCTCATCGCGACCGCCGCCGTGACGCTCGGCATTCCCGAATCGTCGTTTTTAACGCTTTTCGCTTCCTGCGGCGTTGCGATAGGCCTTGCGCTTCAAGGATCTCTTTCCAATTTTGCGGGCGGCCTTATGCTCCTTATCTTCAAGCCTTTCAAAGAGGGAGACTATATCAAAACAGCAGATAATGAGGGAACGGTCGTCTCGATAAACGTTTTTTATACCGTTATAAAAACGACAGAAAATCAGCACATAACACTTCCCAACGGCGGGCTTTCAAACGCAGCAATAGTCAATTACAGCGCAGAGGAAACGAGACGTTTGGATCTGACTTTCGGCGTCGCTTACGGTTCCGATATAAATAAGGTACGCGATATTCTGCTTCAAACCGCGGAAGATTATGATCTTGTGCTTGAAGACCCTGAACCCGTCGCGGTTCTCGATAAACAGAACGAAAGTTCTCTTGATTTCATTCTCCGCTGCTGGACGAAAAGGACGGATTATTGGACGACGCGGTATTTTCTGAATGAAGAGGTGACGAAAAAGTTCGCCGAAGAGGAAATTGAAATACCGTTCCCCCAGATGGACGTTCATATGAGGTGAAATTTTTTGTAAAAATTCGGAAAAACAAATGCGAACGGATAAGCGCCCCATACGCTTATCCGTTCGCTCTTACGCGCCCTTCGTCCGGCTCTTGCGGGAAGCCGACACGGGCGTTTCGGAAAATCTTAAAGGAGAGTATAATCAATGTGCATTCGCTGTTTCTCGTCTGAGAGGAACAACGCCCTTTATTTGATTTTATTGTATCATATTTGTGAACATTTGTCAATACCTTTTGCAAAACTGTTTGCTGAACACTTCGTCTTTTTTCTTCGCGCGCGGTCTTTTTTCCCCGTTTTTGCGTTTACAAAGCATTATTTTGTGAAATTTTATATATAACTATTGCAAAAAAACAGAATATGTTGTAAAATATAATTCAGAGAACACGATATGTTGTGTTTGAAAAACCGAAAGCGGGTGTTATCTCTTGATACGATACACTGTTCGCGGCGGAAAAAGCCTTAACGGGGAAGTGACTGTCAGCGGCGCAAAAAATGCCGCGGTCGCCATTATTCCCGCCGCCGTACTTGTGAACGGAAAATGCACTATCGAAAACGTCCCCGACATCAGCGACGTCAGAACCCTTCTCGGAATTCTTCGCGATCTCGGCGCGACGGTCGAATATAAAGACAGAACAACGGTCGTTATAGACTGTTCAAATATAAACGGCGACGTTTCCGCTGTTTCGGAAGGCGTCCGCCGGATGAGAGCGTCGTATTATCTGATAGGCTCTCTTCTGGGACGCTTCGGAAAAGCGACGGTCGGGCTTCCCGGCGGCTGCGCTTTTGACGCGCGTCCGATAGACCAGCATATAAAGGGCTTCCGCCTTCTCGGCGCAGAGGTCGATGACTCCGACAGAATGATTCGCTGCAAAGCCGAAAAAGGCCTTTCCGGCACACGGATATATCTTGACCTTGTCAGCGTCGGGGCAACGATAAACATAATGCTCGCCGCCACGGGCGCGCAGGGTTTGACCGTTATCGAAAACGCGGCGAAGGAGCCGCACGTTGTTGACGTTGCGAACTTTTTGAATTCAATGGGCGCGGACGTCAGAGGCGCGGGCACCGATATTATAAAAATAAGAGGCGGCAAGCCTCTCATCGGCAGAAGCTACGCGATAATCCCCGACCAGATAGAGGCGGGAACGTATATGGTCGCCGCCGCAGCTGCAGGCGGAAAGGTTCGCGTTTGCAATGTTATTCCCAAGCACCTTGAATCAATCACCGCAAAGCTTCGCGACGCCGGTGTGACGGTTGTGGAAAACGACGATTCCGTTGAAATCTCCCGTAAGGGCAAGTTGTTCGCCGTTCGTCTGAAAACCCAGCCGTATCCCGGATTTCCGACCGATATGCAGCCGCAGCTGACCGCGCTTATGACGGTCGCTTCGGGCGAGTCTCAAATCCGCGAGGGCATTTACGACAAACGCTTCGGATACGTGTCCGAGCTTGCGTATATGGGTGCGAAAATCAAGGTGGACGACGATCTTTGCATAGTCAGGGGCGTTGAAAAGCTGAACGGCGCAAAAGTCCGTTCTCTCGACCTCCGCGCGGGCGCCGCGATGATCATTGCGGGACTTATGGCGGACGGGGTGACGGAGATAGAGGACAAGGGTTATATTGAGCGCGGATACGAGGATCTGATAAACAAATTCCGCAGCATCGGCGCGGACATAACGCGCGAAGAGGTATAAAATGTCCGTTCGGTTCTGCACTCTTTTCAGCGGAAGCAAAGCCAATTCCGCGTTTATCGAGCATATATCCTCCGACGGCACGAGAAAGGCGATTTTAATTGACGCCGGCGCCGGCATAAGATGCACCGAACACGCTCTTCGGGATATAGGCTCATCTCTTTCCGAGGTCGGGGCAATATTTGTCACGCACGAGCATTCCGACCACATCGGAGGCTTGAAGACAATTCTTAAAAAATACGATATACCCGTCGTTTCCAACGCGGAAACGATAGCCGCCGTCCGTTCGGCGCTGCCCGATTTCGGCGATGAGTTTTTTATTCCGCTTGAACCGGAATCCCGCGTTCGGAACGGTCTTTTCGAGGTCGTTCCCTTTGACAGTTCGCACGACAGCGCGCATTGCAGCGGCTATGTTGTTTCCGTTGACGGGATTAAGCTCGGATACCTGACCGACTGCGGCGCGTGCAGCGACCGTATGTTAAGCTGCCTTGAATGCTGCCGCGCGGTCATCATCGAATCCAATCACGATTCCTATATGCTCAACAACGGCATATATCCGCCGCCGCTGAAAAAAAGGGTTTCCTCCGAGTTCGGGCATATGTCCAACGACCAGTGCGGCGCGGCGCTGTGCCGTCTTGCCAGAAGCGGCGTCAGATCCGCCATTCTCGCGCATTTGAGCAAAGAAAACAATACGCCGTCCCTTGCGGAAAAAACGGTGAGCGGCGTTCTTGTCTCCGCGGGGCTTCGCGTCGGCGAGGATATAAACGTATACGTCGCACCTGCCGACGAACCGTCGAGGATATTGGAGTTTTGATATGCTGAACGTGAACGTCGTATGCGTCGGAAAACTGAAAGAAAAGTATTGGCGCGACGCCGTTGACGAGTATTCGAAGCGGCTCTCGCGCTTTTGTCGTCTGACGGTGTTTGAGGCGGACGAATCCGACCCGCAAAAAGAGATGCCCGTCATTTTGAAAAAATGCAAAGGCTACGTTGTCGCTTTGTGCGTCGAGGGCGAGATGATGACGTCCGAAAAGCTTGCGGAAACCGTTGAAAAAGTCGCTTTTTCACATTCCGACATAACATTTGTCATAGGCAGCTCCACGGGACTTGCGGACGGCGTTAAAAAAGCCTCGAACCTCCGTCTTTCATTTTCGGAAATGACGTTTCCGCACCAGATGATGCGGGTTATACTGCTCGAACAGATATATCGGGCTTTTACGATAAATAATAATATCAAATACCATAAATAATTTGTGAGAGGGGTTTTTAAGATGAAAGAAATCCACTATAAAACGCACGGGACCTGTTCCCGCGCGATAGAAGTGAAAATAGACGATAACGGCATTATAACCGAATGCTCTTTTGACGGCGGATGCAACGGCAACACGCAGGGCGTATCCCGTCTTGTAAAGGGTATGACCGCGGAAGAGGCGGTAAAAAGACTGAAAGGCATCAATTGCAACGGAAAGGGGACATCGTGTCCCGACCAGCTGGCAAAAGCCATAGAGCAAAGCATGGGAAAATAATCGAAAACTTTGAACGGAGGGGCTTTTATGGGGTATAAAGAGCGTTACGAAAAATGGTTGAACAGTTCCGCGGTTGATGAAAAAACGAAGGAGGAGCTTCGAGCCGTTACCGATGAAAAGGAGCGGGAGGACAGGTTTTGTTCCATGCTCGGCTTCGGCACGGCGGGACTTCGCGGCGTTCTCGGCGCGGGTCTCAACAGGATGAATGTTTATACCGTCAGATACGCCACGCAGGGGCTTGCGAGGCTGATAAAGGACGAGGGCGAAGAGGCTTGCGAAAAGGGCGTCGCCGTTGCCCGCGACAGCCGCAATATGAGCCGTGAGTTTTCCGAAGAGGTTTGCTCCGTGCTTGCCGCAAACGGCATAAAAACGTATCTTTTCGACGGTCCGAGACCGACGCCCGAAATGTCGTTCGCAATACGCGAACTCGGCTGCGCCGCCGGTGTGAATATAACCGCGTCGCATAATCCGAGAGAGTATAACGGCTACAAGGCGTACTGGTCGGACGGTATTCAGCTTTCGCCCGAACAGGCGAAGGTCGTTTCCGACACGATAGCGAGCATTGATATTTTCGACGATGTTAAAACCGTTCCGTTTGAGGAAGCGAAAAAAAGCATAACCGCGCTCGGCGAGGAGTTTGACGATATTTATCTCGGAAAGGTTCTCGAACAGCGCATAGACCGCGAAGCGATAGCAAAAAACGCGGATATGAAGATAGTTTACACGCCTCTTCACGGCGCGGGACACAGGCTTGTTCCGGAAGTTCTTAAACGCGCGGGCTTCAAAAATGTGTCTCCCGTTCCCGAGCAGATGGTTCTGGACGGAAATTTCCCGACGGTAAAATCCCCGAATCCCGAAAACGCGGAGGCTCTGACGCTTGCCGTGGAGCAGGCAAAGCGTGAGGGCGCGGATCTTGTTATCGGCACCGACCCCGACTGCGACAGAGTGGGCATTGCCGCAAGAAAATCGGATGGGGAGTTCGTTCTTCTGACGGGCAACCAGACCGGAGCGGTGCTTCTCGATTACGTTATAAACGCAAAAAAGAGAAACGGAACGCTGCCTGCAAACGCCTGCGTCGTCAAAACGATAGTGACCTCAGAGATAGCGACGCGTATCTGCAAAGCGAACGGGGTTGCCATTGAAAATGTTCTGACGGGCTTTAAGTATATCGGCGAAAAGCTGCAGCACTATCTCGATTCGGGCGAGCATTCGTTTCTTATGGGATATGAGGAAAGCTACGGCTATCTTTTCGGCGATTACGCAAGGGACAAGGACGCCTGCGTTGCGTCGATGATGATAGCGGAAGCGGCGGCGTATTACAGAGGCGAGGGTATGACCGTTTACGACGCGCTGATGTCCGTTTTCGAGCGTTACGGGTTCTCCGTTGAAAAAACGCTGAATCTTGTTATGCCGGGGCTTGACGGCGCCGAAAAAATGAAAGAAATGATGCGGACGCTGCGCACCGAGCCGCCGAAGCAGATCGGCGGAGTTCGTGTGCTTTCCGTAAAAGATTATTTGCAGGGTATCGACGGACTTCCGAAGGCGGACGTTTTGTCTTACTCCCTCGAAGAAGGCTCCACGCTTATCGTCCGTCCTTCGGGAACGGAGCCGAAAGTCAAGGTTTATATAATGACGAGCGGCGGGGACGAGGCTGAAGCAAAGGCAAAAGAAGAACGCCTCGAAAACGGCTTCAAAGAGGAATGCGCAAATTAAAAAAAGAAAATACTGCACCGGAATGCCGCCGAATTTTTCGGAGGCATTCCGGCTTTTACTCGGGCTGAACAGGTTCGGTCTTAAAGTCAATGACCAACGTTGTAAATTTTGTGGCTTTAATCTATATAAATCATAATATTATTGACTATTCGCGCAAAGTGTGCTATAATATATTCTGAATTATGATGGATAATTATATATAATAGGAGCTCGGAGTATATGTGGCTTGCGGATAAATGGAATGATTACCGTGTCGTTGATTGTTCGTGCGGTGAAAAGCTTGAACGCTGGGGCAGGTATTTTCTTGTCAGGCCCGACCCGCAGGTGATATGGAAGACCGAGAAAAAAGTACCCGAATGGCAGCGTCCGGACGCGCTTTACCGCCGTTCGTCAAGCGGCGGCGGCAGCTGGAGTATAAACAAGCTTCCTCCGTCTTTTCAGATAGGCTACGGGAACTTGAAATTCAATCTCAAACCGATGAATTTCAAGCATACGGGGCTTTTTCCCGAACAGGCGGTAAATTGGGATTTTTCAATGAACGCAATTAAAAACGCGGGCAGAAAGATAAGCGTTCTCAATCTTTTTGCTTATACGGGCGCGGCAAGCGTCGCGTGCTCCGCCGCAGGCGCGGATGTGTGTCACGTCGATGCTTCGAAAGGTATGGTTGCGTGGGCAAAGGAAAATGCACTTCTGAACGGGATGACGAATATCCGCTTTATAGTTGACGACTGCATTAAATTTGTTGAACGAGAAATCCGTCGCGGCAGACGCTACGACGTCGTTATAATGGACCCTCCGTCCTACGGCAGAGGTCCCGGCGGAGAGGTCTGGAAACTCGAAGATGAGCTTTACGGGCTTCTGACTCTTTGCGTGAATGTTCTTTCGGACGATCCGCTGTTTTTTATGCTGAACAGTTATACAACCGGGCTTTCCGCGGGCTGTATGCAGCACATGCTCGGCTGCACCGTGGGCGAAAGATTCGGCGGAAAAGTCGATGCGGATGAAATAGGACTTCCCGTCGGTGCGACGGGGCTCAACTTGCCCTGCGGCTCGACCGCTATATGGCACAGAGAGGAAATACGAAGATAAAGTGGCGATAATAAAGACCGAAAACCTTACGTTCCGTTACGAAAACACGGACAGGGATGTTATACGCGATATGAATATCGAAATCGAGCAGGGCTCGTTTGTTGCCGTTCTCGGTCACAACGGCTGCGGAAAATCGACGTTCGCTTCGCATTTGAATGCAATCCTTCTCCCGACGGGGGGGAAAGTTTATATTGACGGAACGGATACGCAGGTTCAGACCGAAAAAGAGCTTCTTGACATCCGCAAAACCGTCGGTATGGTGTTCCAGAACCCCGATAACCAAATAGTCGCGACAGTTGTGGAAGAAGACGTCGCGTTTGCGCTTGAAAATCTCGGAGTAGATCCCATTGAGATGCGAAAACGCGTTGACGAAACGCTTGAAAGCGTCGGAATGAGCGAATATGCTCATCATGCGACCCACCGTCTTTCGGGCGGACAGAAGCAGAGAGTGGCGATAGCCGGCGTTATCGCGATGCGTCCGAAGATACTTGTGCTTGACGAGCCGACGGCGATGCTCGACCCTCAGGGGCGCAAGGACGTTATGAATATAATCAAAAAACTGCACGAACAGGGCACGACGGTCGTTCTGATAACGCACTTTATGGACGAGGCGGCTCAGGCGCAGCGCGTTGTTGTTATGAACGACGGAAAGGTTCTTCTTGACGGAACGCCGCATTATGTTTTTGAGAATGCGGGACTTTTGAGAAGCGTCGGGCTCGATGTGCCGCAAAGCACGGATCTGATGTTTCTTCTGCGCCGTCACGGGCTTCGCGTTCCGCTTTCCGTTTTGACGGAGGATGAATGCGTCGAGGTTCTTCACAACGTTTTGGACGGAAAGTACGAGGTGAGGAAAGATGTCAGATAAGGCTCTTATAAAAGCCGAACGCCTCACCCACATATATTCTCAGGGAACGCCTTTTGAGCATATTGCGCTGAACGAAGTGTCTTTTGAGATAGAAAAAGGCGAATTTATAGGCGTTATCGGTCATACGGGAAGCGGAAAATCAACGCTTATGCAACACCTGAACGGGCTTATGAAGCCGACCTCGGGAAAGCTGTATTTCAACGGCGAAGACGTTTGGCAAAAGGGTTATTCGCTCAAAAATCTTCGCTTCAACGTGGGCGTTGTGTTCCAATATCCGGAGTATCAGCTTTTTGAAGAAACCGTCCGCAGGGATATCGCGTACGGTCCGAAAAATATGGGACTTTCCGACGATGAGGCGGAAAAACGCGTTATTGATTCCATACGTTTTGTCGGACTTGACAAAAGCATCCTCGAAAAATCGCCGTTCGACCTTTCGGGCGGACAAAAACGGCGCGTTGCGATAGCCGGCATAATGGCTATGCGTCCGCAGGTGCTTGTTCTTGACGAGCCGACGGCGGGACTTGACCCTTACGGCAGAGATCAGATACTTGATGAAATAGAGGGCTATCACAAAGACACGGGTGCAACTGTGCTTTTTGTTTCGCACCGTATGGAGGATATCGCAAAAACATGCTCCCGCATAATGGTCTTGTCCGATTCGAGGCTTGTGATGTTCGACACGGTTCAAAAAGTTTTTGCCCGCGCCGACGAGCTTGTCGGTATGGGACTTGACATTCCGCAGATAACCCGCGTTTTTCTTGATTTGAAAAAGAGCGGCTACGATATCGACGGCTCCGTATTCACCCCGGAAAGAGCCGTGGACGAGATATTCGGATATTTGAACAAAAAGGGAAAACTCAATGATTAAAGATATAACGCTGGGACAGTTTTTCCCCGGCAACTCGGTGATACACAGGCTCGACCCGAGAATGAAACTCATCCTCGTCGTGTTTTATATCGTCATACTTTTCGTTATGAAAACCGCGCTGAGCTATCTGCTGGCAACGGCGTTCACTCTGGCGCTGATGATCCTTTCGGGGATTTCTTTCAAAACGTATCTCAAAGGTATGAAACCGCTTTTGATAATCGTTTTGATTACGGGAATCATAAATCTGTTCTACGGCAAGGGCGACCCGCTCGTTCAGTTTTGGGTGTTCAAGATAACTGCGGACGGAATAGTCAGCGCGTCGAAAATGATTCTGCGGATAGCGCTGCTTGTTATCTCCACCGCCATGCTGACCTATACGACCTCGCCGGTGCTTCTCACGGGAGGGCTCGAACAGCTTTTGTCGCCGCTGAAAGCGATAAAAGTTCCCGTTCACGAGTTTTCGATGATGATAACGATAGCTCTTCGCTTTATTCCCACGCTGACAGAGGAGACGGACAAGATAATTTCGGCGCAGAAGGCGCGCGGAGCGGATTTTGAAAGCGGAAACCTGATAAAACGCGTCAAAGCGATAGTTCCGATAATAATTCCGCTGTTCATCTCGTCGTTCAGAAGAGCCGACGAGCTTGCGCTGGCAATGGAATGCCGCTGCTATACGGGCGACGGAAAAAACAGGACGAGATTGACCAAATACAGCTTCCGTTTTCGTGATTACGCATCGTTTTTGCTTGTGTGCGCGCTGCTTGCGGGCGTTATCGTTTTGAATTATTTTTCATTTACTGTCGGAGATTTCGTTTTATGACGAGCTATATGATAAAGCTCCGTTACGACGGAACGGGCTATGCCGGTTATCAAAAGCAGGCGAATGCGAATACCGTGGGGGAGGAGCTTTTGAAGGCTCTTACAACTCTTTTCGGCGCCGTGGAAGCGCTTAGCGGCTGTTCGAGAACGGACAGCGGCGTTCACGCAAACTGTTACTGTGCGTCCTTTCACACGGAAAAATATATGGAACCGCAGAGAGTGGTCTGCGGCTTGAACGGGATTTTGCCGAGAGATATCGCCGTTTTCGATTGCGCTGAGGTCTCTCCCGGCTTTCACGCGAGATATTCGGTAAAAGCGAAGGAATATGTTTATCTTATTCTTAATTCTTCCGTCCGAAACCCTTTTTATGAAAAATACGCGCTGCTCTTTTCTCCGCATATCGACGTTGACGCCCTGAATGCGGAATGTTCCGCATTTGTCGGAACACACGACTTTTCCGCTTTCTGCGCGGCGGGCGCATCCGTTGATGATAAAGTGCGAACCGTTGAAAGCGCTCGATTTGAGAGAAACGGCGACCTTGTGACGTTCCGTGTTCGCGGCAACGGATTTCTTTACAATATGGTGCGGATAATGGTCGGAACATGTCTTGACATCGTGTCCGGCAAAATCGAAAAGGGCAGAATAAAAGAGATAATCGATTCAAAGGACAGAAAAAACGCCGGATATACGGCTCCCGCGCGCGGGCTTTTTTTGAATGACGTTATTTATTGAGGAAAGAAAATGAACGAAGAAAAAAAAATTAAAACTCTCGTTTTTGCGAGACGTATAGTTCTTGTCGCGGTTATTCTTTACATCGCGGTGTTCTTCGTTTGGAAGTTTTCCTCGCTCAGCGTTGACGGAATAAAAAGATCCTTTTTCGATATTAAACAGGCTCTTTCGGGGGAGGCGCGGTCAACTGCGATAAGCTTTTCGGAGGACGAGAACGGCGTTTGCGAAGTATACCGCGACGGTCTTGTTCGCGCAACGCAGACGAACGCGACCGTTTATTCGAAAGAAGGCTATAAGTATTCCACGTTCAAGGTCAGCCTTGTTTCGCCGTCCGTAAGAACGGGGAAAAGCAGTTTCGTTCTCTTTGACAGGGGCGGCAGAAACGTATATCTCTGCAACAGCTTCAATATAAAGGCGCGTTACGATTCCTCCGACAATGTCATCAACGCGGGCATATCGGAAAAAGGAAAGGTCTTTGTCATAAAAGAAAAGTACGGCTATAAATCCGAGCTTGTCGTTTTCGGCGACGGGCTTGACGAGAAGGATTGCTTTATCTGGGACTCCGCCGAGGCGTATCTGACGGACGCCGTATTTACGGATAAGGACGTTTTGACGGCGGTCGGCATAGTTCCGTCCGAAAATTCTTTCGACACGGTTGTTTACCGCATAGATTTCAAGGAAGGCAAAAAGCTTTCGTCGTATGTGTTCAAGGATCAGACGGCGATTTCCGTTTTTTCGCGCGAGACGGGCGCGGCGACGGTTATGACGACTTCGTCGATTATTAAGATAACCACGGAAGAAGCCCGAGCCGTTTATTCGTTTGACAGCCTGACGGTCGACGTATTCGACCAAAACGGCAGATACGCCGTTCTTGCCTGCGTCGCGAGGATTTCCACGCAGACGGACGAGGTCATATTTCTCGACGCGGACGGAAATATCCGTTTCAAAAAGGAGATCAGCGGCGTGCGGGACGTTGCCGCCGTCGGCGACAGATGTTATATTTTGACGGACGGCTCCGTTCTTGAGTTTGATATTTACGGAAACGAAAAGGCTGAAAAAGATGTCCGTGAGGCTCACGGAATCTGCGCCGACAACAACGTTGTGTTCTGCGTCGGCGCCGGGCAGGCCGTTTATATAGAATAAAGCTTTCGGTTCGGAGAGCTCGGATCAGGGCTTCGGAAAGACGAAGCCGTTGCAGGCAAAAAGGAGATTTGTTTTATGAATGTTGCAATCAGCGTATGCCTCGACCTTGCATTGGTCGCCGTTATGGCGATATTTATCGCGATAGGCGCCCGTAAAGGACTTTTGAGATCTATCATCGGCATAGTGGGGTGTGTTGTCGCCGTTATAGTTGCGGTTTCGTTTTCTTCGGGCGTCGGAGAAAAGATCAATGAAAAATTTGTTCATGAGCCCGTCAGAAAATGGGTAGTGAATCAGCTGACCCCTGACCCGGGAAATGTCGAATCGTCCGAAAGCGAGATAGA
Source organism: uncultured Eubacteriales bacterium (assembly GCA_934454405.1). GTDB lineage: Bacteria > Bacillota > Clostridia > Oscillospirales > UBA644 > UBA644. Next base: position 126,286 of record CAKSFN010000001.1, read on the forward strand.
TTTTGAGGGACTTTTTGAGGAAAAACCGTCGTTCTTTACCGATTTTTGCGGCTATGTGGACGTCGGCGCCGAAAAAATCAAAGAGGTTTACGACAAATATCTTTCGGAAAGCATCGAAAGTGCACGCGAGCATGCCGTCGACGCGATGGCAACGCCGCTTGCCGCTTCCCTGAGCCGGGTTATCGCGTTTGCGGTTCTTTTCATCGGAACATGGATAGTGATAGGTCTTATCTGGCTTGTGCTGTCGTTTATTCTTCGTATTCCCGTCATCAGAAGCTTCGACAAGCTCGGCGGAGGCTTGATAGGCTTTGTTCGGGGCGTTTTGATAGCTCTTATTCTCGCGGCTGTCATAAATGCGGTTTCCCCGTATGTCTTAAAAGACAAAACGCTTGCGGAAAAGGATGAGATATTTGACAGAACCGTTGTTTACAAGGTTCTTTGCAAGGTCAACCCCATAATAAAAACGCTTGACTGACGGCGGATATCCGCATTAGGCTCATACGCGGCGTTGCCGTGCGCCGTTTTTATTGTCAGATCGGAAAAATCCCACGAGGGAGGTAATTGTCTAATGGTAATGTGTTCGCGCTGCAAAAAGCGTGCAGCCGTTGTTTTTATAACGAAGATGGAGGGCAACGAGGCAAAAAACGAAGGTCTTTGCCTTAAATGCGCCAAGGAATTGAAGATCCCGAACGTCGATATGATGATGAATCAGCTCGGAATTGACGACGTCGAGATAGAGAATATTTCCGACCAGATGGAGGAGATGTTCGCGGAGATGTCCGATGAAAATTTCACTCCCGGCGGCGCGCCGAGCATGGAGTTCTTTAATAATCTGATGAACAACATCAGATCAAGCGAAGGCTCGGAGCTTCCCGACGGGGGAGAGGTCGAGACGGACGAAAAGAAAGGCTCGAAAAGAAAAGACAGTTCGGGAAAAGAAGCTCCGAAACTGAAATTTCTGAATTCCTACTGTGAAAACCTTACGCGAAAGGCGCGCGAGGGAAAACTTGACAATGTTATCGGCAGGGACAGGGAAATGCTCCGTGTTTTGCAGATACTTAATCGCAGAACAAAGAACAATCCCTGCCTTATCGGCGAACCCGGCGTCGGAAAAACCGCCATCGCGGAGGGTATTGCGCAGAAGATAGCGAACGGCGACGTTCCCGCAAAGATAGCGAATAAGGAAGTGTACCTGCTGGATCTGACCGCGCTTGTTGCGGGCACGCAGTTCAGGGGACAGTTCGAAAGCCGCGTAAAGGGGCTGCTTGAAGAGGTCAAGCGCGTCGGCAATGTTATTCTTGTTATAGACGAGGTTCACACCCTTGTCGGTTCGGGCGATGCCGAGGGCACGCAGAGCGCCGCGAATATGATGAAGCCCGCGCTTTCGAGAGGCGAGGTGCAGGTCATCGGCGCAACGACGCTGAACGAATACAGAAAGTATATCGAAAAGGACGCTGCTCTCGAACGCCGCTTTCAGCCCGTTATAGTCAACGAGCCTTCCGTTGAGGAAACCGTTGAAATGCTGAAAGGCATAAAGGGGCACTATGAGAAGTTTCACAATATAAAAATCCCGATGCTGCTTGCAAAAAAGGCGGTCGAGCTTTCCGAAAGGTACGTCACGGACAGATTTCTTCCGGATAAGGCGATAGACCTCATAGACGAAGCCTGCTCAAACGCAACGCTCAGAGAACCTCGTTACAGCAAGCTTTTCAAGGCGAAAAGGGAGCTTGAAAAGACTACCTCCGACCTTGATCTTCTTGAAGTTAAGGAGGAGCGCGAAGAGGCGGATTACGCAAAGATAGCGGAGCTTCGCGCGACGGAGTGCCGCTTGAAGGCTGATGTCGGCGAGCTTGAAAACGAATTGAAGGATTACGAGATAACGCTTGACGATATCGTTACCGTTATCGAGCTTTGGACGGGTATTCCGTCAACATCAATAAAGGCGAGCGAGACTGAAAAACTGAGAAATCTCGAAGACGCCCTTCGCACCCGCATCGTCGGACAGGACAAAGCGATAAAAGCCGTTGCCGACGCCGTTCGACGCGGCCGCGTCAGCCTCGTTCCGCGAAAAAGACCCATTTCGTTTATTTTCACGGGCCCGACGGGCGTGGGCAAGACCGAGCTTGTAAAGGTTCTTTCAAAAGAACTTTTCGATTCGCCCGAAACGCTTATACGCCTTGATATGAGCGAGTTTATGGAAAAGCACTCCGTTTCGAGAATTATCGGCTCTCCTCCGGGATATGTCGGTTACGACGAGGCGGGACAGCTGACCGAAAAAATCCGCCGCAAGCCTTATTCGGTGATTCTTTTTGACGAGATTGAAAAAGCGCACCCCGACGTTTTGAATATTCTGTTGCAGGTGCTTGACGACGGAAAGATAACCGACGCCCACGGCAGAGTCGTTTCGTTCGAACATACCATTATAGTTATGACCTCGAACGCGGGCTCGAACCTTAAAGGGAGCGGAACCGCGGGCTTTAACAAGAGCGTTTCGCTTTTGAGCGAGGAGAAGTCCAAAAAAGCGCTCAGCGAGTTTTTACGCCCCGAATTTCTCAACCGCGTCGATGAGATTATAACTTTCGAGCCGCTTCCGCGCGAACTGTTCGGAAAAATCGTCGGAATCTTCCTTTCCGATCTTTCGGAGGGGCTTCGCGAAAGAGAGATCGCATTTGAGTGCAGCGACGCCGCGGTTGAAAAACTTGCGGATATGTCTTACAGCTCCGAATACGGCGCGCGCAATGTTCGCCGCGTCGTTCAACGCGAGATAGAGGACAAGGTCGTTTCGGATATGTGCGACAGCGATATAATCCCGAAAAAAGTCTCGGTTGACGTAAAAGACGGAAGCCTTGCGATAGAGGTTGAATAAAAAAAACACGCTGCGGCGGTTTCCGCCGCAGCGTGTTTTTGAAAAGTGCGGGTCAAAGCGTTCGGGCGTCAATTTCCGACGCGGCCTTTCTGCATATATCCGCAACGGAAAAAGCGCCTCGGCATTCTCCGATGTGGATCTTAGTCTGGCTAAGCGGGATTCCGAGCAGTGCCGAAAGCCCTTCTTCAAGACGTCTTTTTTCGAGAAGAGCGCCGGTGCGCGTTCGCGCGAGGACGACGGCTTTAAGCCGACGCCCGTTTTCGGAAAATGCCGTCAGCGGCGAAAAAGAGCCGTCCCCAAAGGCTATCCTCGGGATATTTACCCCGGCAAAATCGGCGCAAATCAGAAATCGTCTTTTTCCGTTTTCTCCTTTTCCCGTGGCGTTTACGATATGCTCGTATCCGATTCTGTACCCGCCGTCGGTCGTCGCCGTTCCGTCAAAAGCGGAGACTATGCCCGTCGCCTCGTATATGTCCGTCTCCGAAAGCCGGCATTTTTCGGCAAGAGCCTTGCAAAAGGCGACGGTGTTGAAAGCCGCGCAGCCGTTTTGAATGAAAACCCCGTCGGGAACGCTTTGCCTGAATTCCGCCAGGTCTTCGCCTCTGAAAAACTCCGCGCCTTCGGGCAAGGACAGCGGTTTTTCCGAGAAGAAGAAAAAGGGAAGTCTCGAAACGGAAAATCCTCCCGCGTCCGCCGCCGCGCCCGTAATAATCCCGACAGCGGATTCATATTCTTTCAAAGCGTTCGGGCTTTTGATGTTCGGGGTTAAGCATCCGGGAAGAAACGCCGTTCGTCCCGCGCCGATAAAGAATTTTTCCGCGACGGCAACTTTTTTTCCTTTTATCGCGGCGCAATACGCCGTCAGTATGCCTTCGAGGCCGCCGCCGACGACAAGAATATCGGTTCGTATGTTTTTTTTCAGCGGCGGAAACCTCAGACGATAATCGTCTTTGTTGAGAAAACCTTTCATATACAGAGTTTTGCCTTTTTACGGCGCGCATATTCAGGGAGATGTCTGATGAGATATATATTGATTTTTATTATTAAAATGCTCCCATTCCTTATCTTTGCGGGAGTGAGCGCCGCGGTATGCCGTTATCGCAAAAAACGGCGGCTGGCAAAGCTCGGCGTAAAAACATATTTCGGGCGTGACATTGCCGTTGTCGTTTTTGCGATGATAGTCGCAGGAATACTTTCACAGACGGTTCTTCCCGAAATAAAGATCGGCGAAAGCGGGCTTGAATTCATCTTTGCCGATTACGGAGAAATAAACTTTGAACCTTTTCGGGTTTTCAGGCTTGTTCGCGCCGATTACCGAAGCGGACACAATTATTCGTTTTGGATAAATCTTCTCGGCAATATAGGTCTTTTTGTCCCCGTCGGCTTTTTTGCGTCTCTGCTGACGGGAAAAGCAAGAAAAGGCGTCTTTTTTGCTTTCTTCTTTTCTCTTCTGATAGAAAGCCTGCAATTCTTTGTCGGGCGAAGCACGGATATCGACGACCTCATATTGAACACTCTCGGAGGCGCTGTCGGCGCGCTGCTGTTTTTTATTTTTCGCCGAACCGCGTTTGCCGAAAAGGTTACGGAAAGCAAATAATAAATACAGGAAGTTTTCCGAAAAGCCGGTTTTTCGAATCGCGGAGCATACGGCGCTTTTTCCGCGCGCAAAAAGGGGATGTAAAAAAACCTGCGTTTTTTTACATCCCCTGTTTTTTATATCAGAAATTGTAGATATAACTGAGCCTTCCCGCCGGCACGGATTTTCCGCTGACGTAATAATCGCTTATATCGCGGAAATCTTTTACGCTGTCGGCGACCTTGAAATATATCGAGCCGCAATTTCCGTCCGCGCCTATCATCTTTCGCGGAACGGCGGCGTACATTCTGTTTTTGTCGATGTGTATATTTGCCGTTCTGTAAGAAACCGTGTTGCCGGACATATTCAGCGCGTCAAAGGAACCGACCTCACGCCTGTTCAAAACGTGCGAATATGTTTCCCAGCCGCAGGAATGAGGCTTTCCCTCTCCGACGAAAAGGTTCATCCACGACGGTCCCGTTCTTTCCGTTATCGGCGCGTCGGTTTTTATGCGGAAATACACATTTTCGGCGTCATGCGCGACTTTTATCTCCGTTATGTTGTTTTTCGCGGGTTCCTGCCTGTATACGATGTCGGGATCCTGCGAGGCGAAGTTTCTTGCTTCGTTGACCTCGGAAATGGGCAGATATACCGCGGAAACATCGTCCCATTGTGCGTCGTCGCCGTAAATATCAATTGTTTTTTCACAGCCGCGCTCCGTGTTTTCGCCCTGTTCCTTAAACCGTCTGACATTTCTTATAAGCTGCAGGTAAAAAGCGTCTTCATAGCCGCCTTTCATCGGCTCGATATCGCGTGAATACTCCTCGTTGAAGCAATCCACAAAGATTATGTCTCCGCCGAGGTTGATTTTTTGCGCTCCCCATTCGTTCCAGCCCGTGACGAAAACATTTTTTACGTCGGGGGAATTTATCGCCGTGCTCCATTGCGCCTCAAAGTTCTGCCCGAGACGGTAGCAGTCGTGGTTTTCGTTGCCCTTATGGTCGTATCCTCTGCCCCAGTTTCCCTCGCATTGAAAAAATGTTCCCTTGCTGTGCTGCGCAACGGAAACGGACATAAAACCGTTGTGGTTCGGCTGCGGCCAAAACCACTCCATCCACGGGAATGCGTCGTTTTTAACTTCTTCGTTCGGCCATTGGCTTTTTCTGATGTCAAAGCATTCGGCAATGTCGGGCTCAAGCCTGTCGTCGTTTTCGTCAAGCCTTGCTATCACGACCGGCTTGCCGTTCGGCGCGTACCACGCGTCCGGGTAAAGGTTCTTTTTCTCGTAGAAGCACGCAAACAGCGTTCTGACGGTCGATACCGAGTTTGAGTTTGTATAAGCGCAGATTTTGGGCGGATTTTTACCCTCTTTTTGCATTTTATCAATGTTTTGCAGCAGTTTCAGGTATACCGCGGGATAAATCGCCGCATTCGTGCAGTCGCACGCGATATAATCTATGCCCGCCGCCGTCAGCAGTTCAAGGTGTCTGCGAATAACGAATTCGTCTTCGCAGTTGTAATATCCGAGCAACGGTTCTCCCCAAAAATGGAAGCCCCAGAGAGGGCTTTCATCGGGACCTTTCGTGTTCCAAAGCGTCTCGTTCGGGTTGCCGTCGAGCATTTTTTGGATATCATATAATTTATTGTCCATGGAGCCGAGCCAGCAAAAATAAAACATTCCCACTTCTTTGTCGCTCTTTTTGCCGTCCTGCGTCGGCACATATCTGCCGTAAGCGTCCATTCCGCAAAGTTTATCGGTGTATTTACTCATTTTTCAGTCCTCGCTAACGTTTATCCTGTAATGCTTGCCGCAATATTTGCAGTTGACGGAAACAAACCCGTCTTCGTCCGCAATTTTTTTCAATTCTTCTTTGTCAACGGCGGAAAGCGCCCTTTTCACGCTTTGTCTTGTGCAGGTGCATCCGAAGCGGAGAGGCGTTTCGGCAACCTTCCTGTATTTGTTGAATATTCCGAGCGTTTCTTCCGTAAGCTCCGTTGATTTCGCAAACGGCTGCAGATATTCCCATTCTCTGTCCGCCGCGTGCCGGAAAACCTCCTCTTTTTCGCACGTTATGGGGAATTGCTCGACAAGCAGACAGCAGAAGGTTTTTCCGAACGTCAGAACAGCGCAATGCGCCTCGACCTGCTGGCTCGTTTTATAATATTGGGATATGGCGTCTTCTATATCCCTGCCTTCAACGATGCTCGAATAGTCTCCGCGGACGGTCAGCTTCTGCGTAACTTCCAAAATTACTTTGTCCGAAACGGATATGCCCGCGTTGTCACACATTCCGCGAACCCGTCCGTCTGTTTCGGCTATTGCAGTGTAACTTTTGTCGGAATCGGGAAATCTGATTGACACGGCGACCGAGGCGTTGTCCTCTTTCCTGTCCGCCGTCAGGCATTGCGCAAGCGCCGCCGCCTGTCCGAGACGAGAGGTGTCATCCCCGGAAAGGGCATGGACTTTTCCCATCCTCTCAACCGCCTCGTTCAGAAAAACAATATGTATTCGCGCGCCTTCGCAGGTGTATTTCAACAGTTTTTCAGTCATTGTTCTCTCTTTCGCGCGCAGAAGACCATACGCTCTTTACGCCTGATCCGTCCTGCGTATATAAAGCCCGCCGCTTTTAATATTTCTTTAATGGTTTCTTCCGTATAAAACCTCTCCTCGACAGAGTCGTCGAATCGGTCGTACACATTTCCTTTTTTTTCAAACGCCGTCAGATCGTACCACGCATGCGTTCCGTCGAATTGTCCGCGTACAATAAGCATATCGCCGTCTTTTTCGCTGATATTCGGAAGCGTCGATCTTTCGAAGGCTTCCTTTGTCTTGAAATCGAAAATGAAGCTTCCGCCGGGCTCGGTAAAATTGAAAACCCGCCCAAAAAACGCTTTTAATCCGCGAAGCGACAGAATGTGGTTTATTGTGTCGAGCGTGCAGAAAACTATGTCGTACGCCCCGTACATATCGATTTCTTCCAGCTCCTGACAGACAAGATGCGCCTGTTTTCCCGCTTTTTCAAAGCGTTCGCGCGCGCTTTCAAGCATCTTTTCGGAAGCGTCGACACCCGTGCAGTCATAGCCGAGAGCCGTCAGCTTTTCCATCAGAATGCCCGTGCCGCAGCCGCAATCGAGAACGAGCCCCTCTTTTCTCGGCGAAAAGCGTCGGAAAACCGCGTTCAGATATTTTTCATAATCGAAGTCGTCGTTGAACTTGTCGTAGACTTCACAGATACCGTCGTATTGCATAATTATTTCCGTCTTTCGGAAGATCGTCCGGAAGACGGCCTTCTTTCTCCCGTCCGTCGACTCGGACTTTGCCGTATGTCTTTATCCGCGCCGTCACCGTCGCGTTCGCGCCTTCTTCTTTCCTCGCGCTGTTTTTTGCGTTTGTTGTTCGCTACCACCGCGTATATCGCAAATATTATCGCGCCCGCTATTATAACGAGAATAATTATTCCGAGAACCTTGAGGATAGTCAGAACAACTCTTCCGAATGAATTTTTCGATTCGGCGGCAACGTCTCCCGTAGTCGCGACAGGCTCCGGCGCCGCAAGCTTTTCCGTCGACGCCTGCAAATAGGATGTCGCCACCTGTCTGAACATAAGATCCGTATCCGCCGTTATCGTCACTGCCTGATTGGTCGCTTCAAGCGTGAATTCGGCGGGCGTCGTGTCTTTTATGACGAGTTTGTCCTTTGTTACGGCCTTGTGCAAAAGCACCGTTATGTCGCCGGGCAGGGTAAGCGTCGCTTTCGCTGTTATTTTCGTTCCGTCTTCGGAGAGCACATTGACCGTTTTCGGAGGAATTTCCGCCTGCGTCAATGTCGAATACTCAAAATTCGAAAAGATATAGTCGAACAGGGTCTGCGTGTCCGAAAACCGCGCCTCGCCCTGAGGACAGTTGAGAACAACGCAGATAAGCTCTTTGTCGTTGTTCAGCGCGGAGGTGACCGCCGTATAGCCCGAGGATCTCGAATAACCGACGACGCCTCCCGTGGCGTATTCGTAAAAGGCGTTCTTTTTCAGCATATTATGCGAAGTTGCAAGCTCCCTCGCCGCGCTTTTGTTCGTTGCCGGCACGGTGTAGGTGGTCTGCTTGATTATCTGCTTGAAATATGCGTTTTCCATCGCGTATTTCATTATGAGCGCCATATCGTAAGCCGTTGTCGCGTTGTTCTGCGCCGCTTCGGACGTCAATCCGTTCGCATTGTGAAAAACCGTGTTTTTGCATCCGATAGCCGTCGCTTTTTCGTTCATTTGCTTCACAAAGTTTTCAACCGAACCGCTCGCCGCCTCCGCCAAAGCGTTGGCCGCGTCGTTTGCGCCCGCCAAAAGGGACGCGTACAGCAGGGATTTTATATCGACGGCTTCGCCCTCGACGAGCGAAATGTTCAGCGTATCCCTCGGAACGGCATCATTGCCGACAGCCGAAGCGGTCACCGTCACGGTTGAATTGAGGTCGAGCTTTTCGAGCGCGACCGCCGCCGTCATAATTTTTGTCATTCCCGAAAGCGTTTCCTGCTTCTCGTGATTTTTTGCGTACAGTATCTGACCCGTTGCCGCGTCCGTAACAATATATGCTTCGGACTGCAAACTGCCTTCAAGCTCGGCGTTTGCAAAAGTAACAAAAGAAAAAAATGTTGAAAAAAGCAGTATGGCGGTAACCGTCAGAGATAATATCTTTTTCATTTTGCGCGCCTCCGTTTGTGTTCCGGCTTTTGAAGCGGTCGTTTTTTCCGCTTCGGAGCGGCAAGCCGTAAATATACATAATAATTATACTACAAACGATTTAAGTTGTCAAGTTTTTGCGTTGTTCTCTCCGTCGGTATTCATATAAAAAGTCCCCGAAGCGATTTCCGCAATATGAGCCGCTGCGGGTTCGCTTCGGGGAAAAAAGGGCGTCTGTTATGTCAACAGACGCCGACGGCACTTGAGATAAACCGTATTTGCGGTTTTTCACAGCCTCGTATATTCAAAATTGGAAGTATATAAAAGGATTGCTTCCCGTAAAGGCGAGGGCAAGAGTTATTCCCGTAAATACGATGAATACCGTAAGCCCGAAAACCGTGTTCAGGTTGACGAAAGGATAAAAGCCTTCGACTGTCGGGAGCTTCAGCTTCTTCGATCTGATAGCTGCAATCGCAAAGCAGACTGCTATAAGTATAATTGCCGCTACGCAATGGCTTGAGATGTGCAGAACGCCGGGTTGCCACGTGAATATCCCTTTTATTACCGCCCACGCATTTTCAAAGCTGTCCGCGCGGAAGAATATCCAGCAAAAGCAGACGAAGACGTATGTGAAGACTGCTCCCGCAATTCTGCCGACGGCGGTTCCCCGATAGCTCTTGTCTCTTTTTGTAATGCTTCTGAAAGCCTTGTGAACGCAAAGCGCTGCTCCGTGAAGAGCGCCCCACGCAACGAACGTCCACGCCGCGCCGTGCCAAAGTCCGCCGATAAGCATTGTCAGAAAATTGTTGAGATATGTTCTCAGTTTGCCCTTTCTGTTTCCGCCAAGGGGAATATAAAGGTAGTTTTGAAGCCATTCGGAAAGGCTGATGTGCCATCTTTTCCAAAATTCTCCGATATTTTTTGCAATGTAGGGCATATTAAAGTTTCTGTCAATATCGTAGCCGATACATTTCGCGCAGCCTATCGCCATATCGGAATAGCCCGAGAAATCGCAGTATATTTGAATGGAATACGCGATAACCGCAAAAATGAGAGAAACTGCACCATATTCTTTCGGTTTTCCGAAGACATCTCCCACGAAAACCGAAATGTTGTCCGCGATGACTATCTTCTTGAAAAGCCCGAACATAAATATCTGCGCGCCCTGCGCAAGCCCTCCAAGCGTTACGGAACGGTCTTCTTTCAGCTGCGGAAGGAACGTTTTCGCTTTGACGATTGGTCCCGTAAGCAGCTTCGGGAAAAAAGCTATGTAAAGCGCGACAGTAAGAAAATCCCTTTCCGCGGGCACGGTTTTTCTGTAAACGTCAACGGTATACGCTATCCCCTGAAACGTAAAGAAGGATATGCCGACGGGAAGCAGCAGATTAAGCGCTCCCGCGTCTTCCAGCCCGAATATGTCGCGGAAGGAGGAGATGAAAAAGTTGAAATACTTGAACACGCCGAGAATAAGCAGAGGAAGAATGACGCTTATCGCCGCATACAGTTTTCTGTGTTTGCCCTTCTCTATCAGACGCGCGCAAACGTATGCGATGACCGTTATCGCAAGAACAAGCGAACAGCATTTCCAATCAGCCCAGCCGTAAAAGATGTAGCTGCATACAAGCAGAAAAACCTTGCGTATGCGTATCATATTTTCGACGCCCCACGCGTTTTTTAGCTTTTTGATGTTCGTCAATGCAAGAAAAAGGCAGACAAATGCGAAAAAAACAATAAAAACAATACTGTTGAATACCATTTATTCTGCCTCCTCTTTTTCAAATCTCGCAAAAAGCTCTTCCGCAATCATCCTGTTTCCGTCCGCATTCAAATGCCCCGTGCCGATCGATGTATTGGCGAAGCCGTGAGGCAAAATATGTTTTTCGGAATATTCGGTTCCGAATTTTTTATACATATCGACAAAAACCACACCGTACTTTTCGCACAATTCTCCGAACAAGCCGGAATATCCGCTTGCTGCGGACGGTTTTAACTCCGCGTTTTCATCAAGCTGCACCACGCTGTGAAAAAGAATCACCGCTTTGACGCCGTGCTTTTCAGCTGAACTTGCTACGCGCTTTATGATCTCCTCATAAAGAGGAATATTCTCCTTGAACTCCGCCGTATAGTCCACGCTTGACTGAAGGTCGGAGGTCGGAGCCCTGAGTTTGCTCAATTGAAGATAGGAGAGTCTGAGAAACGGAAGCGACGAAAGTGCCTTTATCGCTGTACTTTCGTTCGATTCAAGCTCCGGAACGGTGTTGTCGATTATTTTTTGAAGTGTTTCTTTGTCGATAAAAAGGTTCTGAGTTTCTATGACCGCATACTTTTTCGGAGAATACTCTTCAAGCGCGGCTTCAAAATTCGAAAGGCATATTTTGAAATCGTGATCGCTCACGCCGATATTGTATACCGTTTCTTTCCCTTTGTAAAGCCCGCTCAGCTGTGCCGAGATGGTTTCGGATTGCAAAACGTGAAAGCCCTCCGCATTTGAAGATCCCGTTATAAGAATATCTATTTCCGGAATATCGGTACGTTCAAACGTATTGTTGAAGCCTTCCGCGTTCAATTTTCCCCATGAATATCCTTCAGTTGCTATTGCGAAAACAGAGTGTGGGGTCCATTTATAATCGGTCGAACCGTTTTCGTTTTTCGCATGCGTCGGCAGTTTGTAATACGGGAAAAATATAATGTTTAATACTAAAAACGCAATGATTCCCGCAAGAAAGACTTTGCAAAACCATTTTACTGTTTTCATTTCGCACCTCTTAAAAAAGCGGCAGTATCGTCTGTTCTGCAATTAGCCCGATGCTGCCGCCGCTATATATTGTCCTGTTTGAGAGGCTCCGAACACCGTCGCGCGACAAACGCTTACGCCGTTTCTGCCGCCCGCATTTGCTGCGGAAGGATATTCGGAGACCTCCCTCTTTCGCAATTCAGTCCGTCAAGACTTAATCTTCTTCGACAACGCGAACTCTTCTGTATCTTTCGAGTCCCGTTCCCGCAGGGATAAGCTTGCCTATGATTACATTTTCCTTCAAGCCGATAAGCTGGTCTTCCTTGCCCTTGATGGCTGCTTCCGTGAGCACCTTCGTCGTTTCCTGGAAGGACGCCGCGGAAAGGAATGACTCTGTTGCAAGCGCCGATTTTGTGATACCGAGAAGCACGGGCGAAACGGTGATGGGAGTTACGTCCTTGCCCGCCGCCTTGTCTTTCTCGTAACGCCTCTCGTAGTCAAGAAGCTCGGACTTGTCTATTATCGAATCCGCGAAGATTTCGTAAGAACCGGGGTCGGTGACCCTGACCTTGCGCATCATCTGACGGATGATTATCTCGATGTGTTTGTCGTTGATGTCAACGCCCTGTCTGCGGTAAACCTTCTGAATTTCCGCGATGATATATTCCTGAACCGCGTGTTCGCCCTTGATGCGGAGTATATCCTGCGGATCGGAGGAACCTGATGTCAGTTCCTGTCCCTTTTCGACGGTATCGCCCTCTTTGACTTTCAGACGCGCACCGTAGGGGATAAGAACCTGACTCTCTTCACCCGTTTCGGAGTTTGCAACTGTCGCATAAACCGCGTTCTTGACCTGACTGAAAGTGATTGTTCCCGAAATCTCGGCAAGAATTGCCATAACCTTCGGGTGACGCACCTCGAAAAGCTCCTGAACACGGGGAAGACCCTGCGTGATGTCTCCGCCGCCGCTCGCAACGCCGCCGGTGTGGAATGTTCTCATCGTCAGCTGTGTGCCGGGTTCGCCTATCGACTGCGCCGCGATGATTCCGACGGATTCGCCGACGTTTACGGTCTCGGAAGTTGCAAGGTTTTCGCCGTAGCATCTCGCGCAAACGCCGTGCTTGCAGCGGCATCCGAGAACGGAACGCACCTGCACTCTCGTTATACCAGCCGCGGAAATTCTCTTTGCGTCCGCTTCGGTCATCGGTCTTTCGCAATCTCTCGCAACGATGATCTCTCCCGTTTCGGGGTTTACGATATCGTCAACGGGGAATCTTCCGAGAAGTCTGGATTCAAACGACTCTATCTTTTCGTCGCCCTCGCTTATCTCGGAAACCCAAACGCCCGTCGTCGCACCGCAATCGTCGTCTCTGATGATAACGTCCTGCGAAACATCGACAAGTCTTCTTGTCAGGTAGCCCGAGTCCGCGGTACGGAGCGCCGTGTCCGCCTGACCTTTACGCGCGCCTCTCGAAGAAATGAAGTATTCAAGAACCGTAAGTCCTTCGCGGAAGTTGGCTCTGATGGGAACCTCTATCGCTTTACCGGACGTGTTCGCCATAAGTCCGCGCATACCGCAGAGCTGACGGATCTGGTCGATTGAGCCGCGGGCGCCCGAAACCGCCATCATATTAATGGGGTTCTTTTCGCTCAGGTTCTCCTGCAGCTTCTTCGTCACCGCCGACGTCGTGCTGTCCCAGATGGAAACTATCTGACTGTATTTCTCCTCGTCGGAGATCATACCTCTCTTGTAAAGCTTTTCGACCTTCGCGACCTTCTGCTCGGATTCCGCGATGATCTCCTGCTTTTCGGGCGGAACTATCATATCCGAAACGGAGATGGTGATCGCCGCCTGCGTTGAATATTTGTAGCCCTGCGCTTTAATGGAGTCAAGCACTTCGGACGTCTTTGTTATTCCGTGAACGCGGATGGATCTGTCGATTATTTTGCCGAGCGTCTTTTTGGTTACGACGAACTTGATCTCGGGATCGAACTCCTGCTCGGGGTCGTCCCTGTCAACAAATCCGAGATCCTGCGGAACGGGATTGTTGAAAATGAGTATACCGACCGTCGTCAGTATGTTTTTCTGCTTTGTAACGCCGTTTACGGTTTTCCGCATACGGATCATAACCGGCGCGTGAATGCCGATCGTGCCTGCGTCGTAAGCAACCATGGCCTCATCGACGTTTCTGAACGATTTACCTCTCTTGACGGGTTCTCCGTTTTCGTCGAGCTTGACATGAAGGGTATCGTTTTTATCCTTTTCAACCGCCCATGCTCCCGCCTCGTCGTCGCGGACGATAGTCAGATAGAACGAGCCGAGGATCATATCCTGCGTGGGAACCGCAACCGGTTTTCCGTCCTGCGGACGGAGCAGGTTGTTTGCGGAAAGCATAAGGAATCTCGCTTCCGCCTGAGCCTCCGCGGAAAGGGGAACGTGAACCGCCATCTGGTCGCCGTCGAAGTCCGCGTTAAACGCCGTACAAACAAGCGGGTGCAGCTTCAGCGCTCTGCCCTCAACAAGGACGGGCTCGAACGCCTGAATGCCCAGGCGGTGAAGCGTCGGCGCGCGGTTAAGCATTACGGGATATTCCTTGATTACGTTTTCAAGCGCATCCCAAACGCAATCCTCCGCTCTTTCAACGGCTTTCTTCGCGCTCTTGATATTCAGATTTTTGTCAAGGTCGGTCAGTCTCTTCATAACGAACGGCTTGAAAAGTTCGAGAGCCATTTCTTTCGGAAGACCGCACTGGTATATTTTCAGCTCGGGACCGACAACGATAACGGAACGTCCCGAATAGTCGACACGTTTGCCGAGCAGGTTCTGTCTGAAACGTCCCTGCTTGCCTTTAAGCACGTCGGAAAGCGATTTCAGCGCTCTGTTGTTCGGACCGCTGACGGGTTTTCCTCTTCTGCCGTTGTCTATGAGCGAGTCAACCGCTTCCTGCAGCATTCTTTTCTCGTTGCGGACGATTATTTCGGGCGCGTGGAGGTCGAGAAGCTTTTTAAGACGATTGTTTCTGTTGATAACCCTTCTGTAAAGGTCATTGAGGTCGGACGTCGCGAATCTGCCGCCGTCAAGCTGTACCATCGGACGGATGTCCGGCGGAATAACGGGGATGACGTCGAGGATCATCCATTCGGGACGGTTGCCCGAAAGTCTGAACGATTCAACGACTTCCAGTCTTTTCAGAAGCTTGAGCCTCTTTTGCCCCACGGACTCCTCAAGCTCTTTTTTCAAGGAAGCGGAAAGCTCTTCAAGGTCTATTTCTTTGAGCAGTTTTTTAACCGCCTCCGCGCCCATTCCGGCTTTGAACTCATCGCCGTAGCGCTCTTTCATTTCAACGTATTCTTTTTCGGAAAGCGTCTGTTTCTTTTGAAGCTCGGACGCGGGGATCGCGTCGCTGACCTCCGTTACGAGATATTTTCCGAAATAAAGAACCGTTTCAAGCTGACGCGGCTGAATGTCGAGCATCTGACCCAGACGCGAGGGAATTCCCTTGAAGTACCAGATATGGGAAACGGGAGCCGCAAGCTCGATGTGACCCATTCTTTCTCTTCTGACCTTCGCCTTGGTTATCTCAACGCCGCAGCGTTCGCAGACCTTGCCCTTATAGCGGAATCTCTTGTACTTTCCGCAGTGGCATTCCCAGTCCTTCATGGGGCCGAATATGCGTTCGCAGAAAAGACCGTCTTTTTCCGGTTTAAGAGTTCTGTAATTTATCGTTTCCGGCTTCTTGACCTCTCCGTGAGACCATGAACGGATCTTTTCGGGGGAGGCGAGACCGATCTTGATGGATTCGAAAACGTTGTCCTTTTCGATCTCTTTTTCGGCGGAACGGAGAGCGTCTTCATAAAGATTCTGTTCTTCGACGCCGTTTTCGGCAATGTTCATTTCATTTGTCATTATCCGCTGCCCTCCTTATTATATATCAAACTCGTCGTCGTCCGAATGGTCGGAGGCGAACTCGTCGTCGAGGAAATCGGGAGAGTCGAGGTCTTCGGTGAAGAAGCCGTCGTCGTCGATTTCCGTCATATATTCATCTTCGTCGCCCATTGCTTCGGCGATTTCCCTCTTGTCGTCGCGGATCTGTTTGTAATCGTCCGGATCGTCTTCAAGCGACGTGGAAATATCTATTTCCTGCTTCTGCTTGTCGAGAACCTTGACTTCCAGACCGAGCGATTGAAGTTCTTTAACAAGAACCTTGAACGATTCGGGAACACCCGCCTTCGGAACGTTCTTGCCTTTTACGATGGCTTCGAACGTCTTTACGCGGCCGATGATATCGTCCGATTTAACGGTAAGCATTTCCTGCAGCGTATAAGCCGCGCCGTATGCTTCAAGCGCCCAGACTTCCATTTCTCCGAAACGCTGACCGCCGAACTGGGCTTTACCGCCGAGGGGCTGCTGCGTAACGAGGGAGTAGGGACCCGTCGAACGGGCGTGGATCTTATCGTCAACAAGGTGGTGCAGTTTGAGGAAGTACATATATCCGACGGTTACGGGGTTATCGAAGCGCTGACCCGTTCTGCCGTCGCGGAGAGTAACCTTGCCGTCGATGATCTTTATCTTCTTTTCGGCGACAAGTCTGTCGAACTCTTCTCTGTTTTCCTCTATCCAGTTTTTGTCGAGCCTTTGAAGGTCTTTTCCTCCGTTCTCCGTCTCAACAACCATAAATACCGCTTTGTTTTCGATTTCCTCGCAGGGATAGATATCTCTTGTTATCTTTGCAAATTCAAGCGCTTTTGTGATTTCGGTTTCCTTTGCGCCGTCGAAAACGGGAGTCATTATCTTCCATCCGAGCTCCGCTGCGGCTCTGCCGAGGTGAACCTCAAGCACCTGACCGATGTTCATTCGGGAAGGAACGCCGAGCGGGTTAAGAACGATGTCGAGCGGACGTCCGTCCTCAAGGAACGGCATATCCTCCTGCGGAAGTATTCTCGAAATAACGCCCTTGTTACCGTGACGACCCGCCATTTTGTCTCCGACGGAGATTCTTCTGCGCTGCGCAAGATATACGCGGACGATCTTGTTCGTCGAGGGCGAAAGCTCGTTTGAGTTTTCTCTTGTGAAGGTCTTGACGTCAACAACTATGCCGCTTTCGCCGTGCGGAACTTTAAGAGAGGTGTCGCGGACTTCTCTGGATTTCTCTCCGAAGATCGCGCGAAGAAGTCTTTCTTCCGCGGTCTGCTCGGTGTCGCCTTTCGGCGAAACTCTGCCGACGAGAATATCGCCGCTGTGAACCTCCGCACCTATGCGGATAACGCCCTCCTCATCGAGGTTGGCAAGCAGATCCTTGCCGACGCCCGGAATGTCGCTTGTGATCTCTTCGGGACCGAGCTTCGTTTCTTTCGCGTCTATCTCGTATTCTTCGATATGAATGGACGTATATTTATCCTGCTTTACGAGGTTTTCGTTCAAAAGAACCGCGTCCTCGTAGTTGTAGCCCTCCCACGTCATGAATCCGATGAGCATGTTCTTGCCGAGAGAAAGCTCGCCGTGATCGGTCGAAGGACCGTCCGCGATGACCTGTCCCGCCTCGATTCTCTGTCCCTTTCTGACGATGACGTGCTGGTTTATGCATGTCGCCTGGTTTGAGCGGAGGAACTTGATTGTTTTATATCTGTCAAGCGCGCCTTCGTCGTTTCTGACGAGAACCTCGCGCGCATCCGCCTTTTCAACGATTCCGCCGTTTTTCGCAAGAATGCAGACGCCGGAGTCCGTGCCTGTTCTGTATTCCATACCCGTTCCGACGATGGGAGCCTCCGTTTTGATAAGAGGAACCGCCTGACGCTGCATGTTCGAGCCCATCAGGGCGCGGATGGCGTCGTCGTTTTCAAGGAAGGGGATAAGAGATGTCGCAACGGAAACGACCATACGCGGAGAAACGTCGATATAGTCAACGTTCGATCTGTCCGTTTCCATTATCTCGTCTCTGCAGCGAACCGCAACTCTCTTATGGAGCAGACAGCCGTTTTTGTCAAGCGGCTCGTTAGCCTGCGCAACGACGTAAGCGTCCTCCATATCCGCAGTCATATATTCAACTTCATCGGTAACGAAGCATTCGATCTCGCCGTCGGCGTTCTTTCTCTTTTCAACTTTGCGATAAGGAGCTTCGATGAAGCCGTAAACATTCATACGCGCGTAGCTCGAAAGGTATGAAATAAGACCGATGTTGGGACCTTCGGGCGTTTCTATCGGACACATTCTTCCGTAGTGCGTGTAGTGAACGTCGCGGACCTCGAAGCTTGCGCGGTCTCTTGTCAGACCGCCGGGACCGAGGGCGGAAAGTCTTCTCTTATGCGTGATCGCGGCCAGCGGGTTTGTTTGATCCATGAACTGCGAAAGCGGAGAAGAACCGAAAAATTCTCTTATCGCCGCGCTGACGGGGCGGGTATTCAGAAGATTTGTCGGAGTGAGCGTTTCGATATTCTGCATATTCATACGCTCTCTTATCGTTCTTTCCATACGGCTGAAGCCTATGCGGAACTGATTCTGAAGAAGTTCTCCGACGGAACGGATACGGCGGTTGCCGAGGTGGTCGATGTCGTCAACGACGCCAACGCCGTGATTGAGGCCGAGAATGTAGTTTATCGAAGCAAAAAGATCCTCGTTGCATATAGTCATCGGGATAAGCTCCGAAACTCTCGCCTTCGCCGCAGCGAGAATCTCCTCCTTCTTAGAGGAGGAATCAAGGATTTCTCTGAGAACGTCGATCTTGACCCATTCGGTAATGCCGTTCTGTTCAAGCTCTTCTCTCGTGAACTCGCGGCCGTTGCGCCTGCAGAATTCAAGCATGTCGACCATGCCGTTGGAGAAAACGCGGATTTCCTTTTCGTCAACGACGATATATGCGTCGAAAACGCCCGCATTTTCTATTTCTCTCGCCTTTTCTCTTGTAATTATCTCTCCTGCGTCAACAATGATCTCGCCGCTCACGGGGTCGCAAACGGGTCTGGATGCGGGTCTCGATGTTATCCTGCCCGCAAGAGAAAGCTTTTTATTATATTTGTAGCGACCTACTCGCGTCAGGTCGTATGTTCTCTCGTTGAAGAAGAGATTGTCGATGTGCGCGATAGCCCCGTCAACCGTTGCGGGCTCGCCCGGGCGGAGCTTCATATAAAGCTCTTTAAGCGCCTGATTTCTCGGAGTTTCGGAAACGCCGAAGTCCTTCTTCGTCGCATATTCCTTTTCAAGCGTCGCCAAAACACACTCGTCCTCGCCGAATGTTTCCTTTATCTTTTCGTCGGTGTCGATTCCGAACGCTCTGATAAGCGTTGTAACGGGGAATTTCTTGCCCTTGTCCACTCTGACGAACAGAACGTCGTTCGCGTCCTTTTCGTATTCGATCCACGGACCTCTGTTCGGCATAACGGTTCCCGCGAAAAGCTTATTTCCCGTCTTGTCCACTTCTCTTGTGAAATACGCGCCGGGAGATCTTACGAGCTGCGAAACAACAACGCGTTCCGCGCCGTTGATGATGAACGTTCCCGTTTCCGTCATAAGCGGAAAATCGCCGAAGAAAACTACCTGCTCCTGAATTTCGCCGGTCTCTCTGTTCGTCAGACGGCAGGTGATGCGAAGAGGCGCCGCATACGTCGCGTCTCTTTCCTTACATTCCGCTTCGGAATACTTCGGCTCTTTGTCGATCGCATAATCGATGTAATCGAGAACGATTGTTCCCGTATGGTCAATGATGTTGGAGGAATCTTTCAGCACGTCCTTCATTCCGTCTTCAACAAACCATTTGTACGATCTGAGCTGAATGTCGATCAGGTTGGGAACTGCCTGAATCTGTCGGATCTTGGAAAAGTCAACTCTCTGCAGCTGACCCGGCTTGAGATCCGTTGACCAGTGCGCGCCGACCTCTCTGGGATCGATATTTGCTGTCATCGGTAAAATCAACTCCGTTCAAATTTATCTTATAACCAAAATATTAAACAACGCTTTTGCTCTCCGAAAACATTGAAAACAACGGGTTTTTTCTGCTTTTCTTTCGTTTCGGTTTTTCAATTCCGTCAATCCGCCGTCGTCGGCTCTCCTTGTTTGAAAAAAAGTCACCGAGACCACGTCGAAATCGCTTGATTTCACACAAAAACCGCTTTTGACGGAACAAAAGTGCACAAACACCCATTTTCATTGTCATTAAGCGGGTAATTATACCATATAAAGAGTATCGCTGTCAAGTGTGTCAAGTCCGTTTTTTTCGCAGATATATGATTTTTGTGAAAATTAACTAAAAATCACAAAATGTTACGCTTAAAATTCTATCTGCTAAATTATGAAATTTTTATTACGCGCGATTTTCCGCCTTTGTATATTAAAAAAATAAGGCAACTGTTGACAATCGGCTTTTTTTGTTATATAATAACAAGTACGAAATCGGTTTTCCGGTTTACGGTATATCTGACATTCACGGAAGGTGCGTTATGAAACAGGGACAGGTTTGGGCATTGACGTTTTCCATCGTCTTGTTCATCGTTTTGGGTATAGTTTTTCCGTTCTTCATTCTTTCGGGGCAATCGTGGGAATCGAAGATCAAGCTCGTTTTTATAGGTTTCGGAGCTCTCATTTTCGGTCTTGCGGTATGCGTTCCGACATTGATGCCGAAGTTTAAGGAAATGAAGCGGCGCCACGACATCAAAACGGGAAAGATCGTGCCCGGCGCCAAGCGCTATCACAGAGTGCGCAGAAGACTTGTCGATCTGGACGACGTTCGCGATGAGTATTTCGGCGAGGACGACGGAAAGGACATTCCGCCGCGTCCCGGTTCCGACGGCGCGAACGCGTGGTAAAACGCCGGTAACGGCAAACTCAAAAGCTGACAAACTGCAAGCGGTGCGATCGCGGGGATGCGCCGAAAGGTTCTCCCTGAGGAAAGTCCGAGCTCCCATGGGCAAGGATAACGGATAACATCCGTCGGAGGCAACTCCCGGGACAGTGCAACAGAAAAGAACATCCGAGCAATCGGTTAAGGTGAAAAGGTGAGGTAAGAGCTCACCGGGGCGGCGGTAACGCCGTCCGTCGGTGTAAACCCTATCCGGAGCAATACCGCATATAAGACGTATACGCCGCCCATCGTGTCTTAAAGGTAGCTGGAGGCGCGCGGCAACGCGCGTTCGAGATAGATGATCGCAACGGAGAAGAGATTCTCCGGACAGAACTCGGCTTATATGCTTGCAGTTGTATACAGACGCTGAAAAAGCGTCTGTTTTTTTGTTGATTCCGACGAGCCGAATACAAAGGTTTTGCGCGAAAAACGCTTGACAAAAATGAGAAAATACTGTATAATCGATATATAAAATATATAACAAGGAGAGTTTTGTCATGTTTATGAGACCTGAGATTGAATTCGTTGACATTGCCGACGTTATAACAACTTCTCAGCAAGTTCCGTCACTTGTTGACGGCGGAGAGAACAAAGAAACAAACTGGAACCCGTGGTTCTGATTTTCGTGCATCCGTTTATCCCGGGGAGAATGAGAGGACTTTTATGAAAAAAATTATTTCACGCGTTGCGGTCATCGCCGTTTTGATTGGGCTTTTTGCAGGGATACTTCCCGGCGCGGCTCTTGCAAACGGCGATGCTTATGACGTTTCGACGTATAAGGATTCGGGTGCCTACCCCTCTGCCGAAGGCAAAATATTCGCAGGCTGGTTTGAGGACGAGGCTTTGACGGTTCCATATACAAAAACAACGGGCAGCGCTTATGCAAAATTCGGCAGCGGCGATGTTCTCGGCGTAAAAGCGCAGATCGGCGCCGGCGCGACCGCGGCTTCCGCCTCCGCGAACCTGAGGCTTATCACCACCGTTGACAGCGCGTATTATGCTTCCGCCGGATTTTTTATCACCGTCAACGGAAAAGAGCAGCGCGTAGACTTGAAACTTGTTTATTCAACTATTTATGCAAGCGGAGGAAAGGTTTATAAACCCTCGGACGTTTCCGCCGGCTCCGCGTTCTTTATGACTTATGTTCTTGCGGATATTCCGAAAGCGATGTTCGGAGAAGCGATCAGCGTCGTTCCTTTCTGGCAGACCCTTGACGGAACCGTTGTTCGCGGAACGGGCAGAGATATCGTTCTTGACGATTATCTTGAAAAGATTTCGGAGGATTCGGACTATGTAAAGTATGTCAAGAGTCTTTATCCCGATTATAAGGAGTCCGAATACGGGCTTGACATAACGTTCAGAGACGACCTTGTCGGCATAAACTATTCGACATGGCACGACTACGCGAAAGCCTATAACTTCAATAAGATATACGATCTTTCGAAGATTCTTGCGGGTCAGGGCTCGTTCGGACCGACAGACCATTTCCATTATTGGTCGGAGCCCGCGCTCGGATATTATTCGAATATGGACGAGTCTGTTATCAGAACGCACATGACGCAGCTTTCCGAGGCCGGGGTTGATTTTATTGTTATTGACAACACCAACCTGTCAACGACGTGGGTCAACGCCATGGTGGGCAACAGCGGCATCAGCGGCTGGGATCTTTACGGCTCCATTCCTGCCGTATTCCTTCTTGACACCTGCCTGAAAATGCGCAATGAGGGGCTTAAAACTCCTTATGTTATATTCTGGAACAGAATCGCTAACGAGGGCTGGGGCGTTTGCCACAAGATATACGACGATATAGTCAAAAAAGATAAATATAAGGATCTTTGGGTATATTGGCGTGTGGACGCAACGGGAGAGTCAAAGCCGCTTATGCTCGGCACCGGTATGACGGGAATGACGGGCTTTACGGACTATGCCGCGATGTATAACACGCCCGCCGGCACAATGACCGTTGCGAAGAAGTTCAATTACAGAACGATGTGGGGACTTCAAAACTCCGAAACCCAGTATTGGAGCTTCCTGAACAATACTGTCAATAATCCCAGAGCGCCCATTACCGACGCCAATACAGGCAAAACATATTACGAACAGATCTGCGTTTGCGCAGCGGCTCAGCAGTCGTATATGTCCCTTGCCACCGCGACGTCAAGAAATCACGGCGTTACTTTCTACAATCAGTGGAAACAGGCGTTTAAGTACAGACCGAAGATAGTTATTCTGACGTGGTGGAACGAATGGGTTGCGCAGCGTCAGCCGAACGGAGAATTTGTCGATCTTTATACCCCCGAATACAGCCGTGACCTCGAACCCATGAAGGGCGGCTTCGGCGATCAGTATTATCAGTGGATGATTCAGTACATCGCCGCATATAAGGGGCATAAAGAATGCCCGCGCCTTGTTGAGGCAGGTTATTAAAGAATATATGAATATCAGAGGACTCATTCACCGTTAAAGACGAAAACGCCGTTGCGATAATTGTCAATGAGTTTGAGGACGCTGCCGTTACCGACGGTAAACCGACCTTCAAAGGCATTGACGCAACGACGGCTTTCATCAAAGATGAAGTCTGATTTAACTCATAAAACAAAAGAGCGGAGCGCCCGATTTCGGGTACTCCGCTCTTTTGTCGTTACAACTCTTATTTTATCTTTTTTTTCTGTTGCTTTGCCGTTAGCCCGATCGCGGCTTTATCGGAAAGAAATCTTGTCGCAAATTTAAGCAGGCGTATGCCCGCGCCGGGGATGATGATCTCCTTGCCTTTAAGGAATTTTTTTACGGCATATTCCGCAACGTCTGCGCAGTCAAGCCCTTTCAGGCTGCTTGCGACCCCCGCGCGGCTGTCAAATTCCGTTCTTACCGGACCGGGGCAGAGAACGCTTATGCAAACCCCGTGTTCTTTTGCTTCTTTTGCCACGGCGCGGGTCAGGGAATAAATATAGGATTTTGTCGCGTAATAGGTCGAAAAATACGGTCCCGCAGGCATAAATGCGGCGGAAGATGCGACGT
Organism: uncultured Eubacteriales bacterium; assembly: GCA_934454405.1. Lineage (GTDB taxonomy): Bacteria > Bacillota > Clostridia > Oscillospirales > UBA644 > UBA644. The sequence continues at coordinate 149,981 of CAKSFN010000001.1, forward strand.
TCAGTATTTTTCCGCCTCCGTTTTTGACGAAATCGCGATAAAAAAGCTTTGTCAGTATATGCGGCGCGACGGCGTTTGTTTCAATCATTTCAAGCTCCGTGTCAAGCTCGGAGGAAAGGAAATCCGAAACAAGTCCGAAGCCCGCGTTGTTGACCAATACGTCAATTCCGCAGTTCTTGAACCTCTCATGAAGCCCGAACGCCCCGTCCCTGTTTGAAAGGTCGCAGACGAATGTTTCCGTGTTTTCGCCGAGCTCATTTTTTAATTCTTCGAGCCTGTCCCGTCTTCTTGCGACAAGCACGAGCGATGCGCCTCTTTCGGAAAAGCATTTTGCCATCTCTTTTCCGATTCCCGAGCTTGCGCCGGTTATCAGAACTTTCATATTGTCCTCTTTTCAGTTTACGGGTTTTCCCTTCAAAACGCGAACCTCGTCGGAAAGCATTTCGGGAAACCATACCGTGTCAAGCCGCGCGACGATTTCGCCGCCCTCTTTTTTAATTGAAACGGTCACCGTATGCGGGTCGGAAAGGTGCTTTGCCGTTATGACGAGCTCCCCGTTTTTGACGGTGTACGCCGCCGCAACACGAACCTTTTCCGCTCTGTCGGAAATCATCATCTGAAGAATTTTCGGGGTTATCGCCGGCAGTTCGAGTTCACTTTTTTCCCATATCCCGTTTCCGGCAAAAAGCGTCTGCGCGCTCCTGCCGTTCAGCAGCGTTATTTTAATGCCCGTGTCTGTTTTTTCGGCTTTCGCGGAGGTTATCCCCGTCGGGTTTTCGTTAAAAACAGCGGTTTTTCCTAAAAAATCGGAAATATCCTCATTCGTTGCGGACGGCTTGTAATCGGATATTTCAAACGGCTCGTCGCTTTTTTTGAGCAGATTTTCAACGAGAGCCACCGTGTCCGCTATCTCCGCCTCCATATCCTTTGTGCACGCAACTATTGAAACAACGGCGTCGTTTTTCGGCATTATCATGCAGAGCTGTCCTTTCAGCCCGTCGCCGCGATAGCCGTCGCGTGCGGTGCGCCAAAACTGAAAGCCGTAGCCGCTTGTCCAGTTTCCCGTTCCCGAATCGCCGTTTTCTTTGTTGGACACCTGCGCGGCTCCTGCCGCATCGACCCATTCCTGCGAAAGAATGCGTTTTCCGTCGTATTCGCCGCCGTTCGCCAGCATAACGCCGAATTTTTCAATATCGCGGCAGCTGATATGCAGTCCTATTCCGCCCTCGTTTACGTTCGCCGCGCATTTTGACCAAGCCGCGTCACTTATTCCGAGCGGAGAAAGTATTTTTTCGTAAGCGAAATCAAAAAGCTTTCGCCCCGTTTTCCTTTCGAGGATCAGTCCCAGCATGCAGGAAGCCCCCGTATTGTAAACAAAATATGTTCCCGGTTCTTTTTCGACTTCGCAAGCGAGAAACTCTTTTGCGGGGTCGGCGGAAAAAACCATTTTGCTCATAACGCAGGCAAGATGCCCCGTCGTCATCGTCAGACAATGTCTGACGGTCATCTTTGAGAGGTTTTCACTTACTTTTTCGGGCAGCTTATCCGGAAAAACATCAACAAGCCTTTCGTCGAGGTCTATAAGACCTTCGTCCCACGCCGCGCCGACGGCCGCGGAGGTAAAGCTCTTTGAAAGCGAATATATCTCTCTTTTGTCGTATAGCGAATACGGTTCAGCCGCGAAGGCGAGTTTTTTTTCGCCTTTTATCAAAATGCTCATCGCGTGTATTTCGTTGTCCTTTTTCAGACTTTCGGCAAAAAACGCGTTGACCGCCGCCGCATTCACGCCGGGAGCCGCAAAAAACTCTTTCATATAAAATCTCCGTAATCGGTATTTTTTCTCTTTTGATAATTATACTATTTTTCTTTCTCTTTTTCAAGAGTCTGTATCAATCGTTTGAAAAAAAGTCGCTTCATAAAAAATACACAAAAATCTTACCTTCAATTTGGTGAACCTGCACCGAAAAGACACATTTGTATGGTATTATATATCCGCAAAGGGAAAGAGGTATGTGAAATGATTTATATAATGCTGGGAGTTATGTCCGTTTGCTTTGCGTTGCAGGCGTTTTTTTCAAAGAAGTTTTCGGATCACTTCCCGGGCGACACGTCTTACGCGGCGATAGTTTTTTCCGCGCTTTACGGGTTTGTTACTTCCTTTATAAATATGTCGTGGACGGGCTTCAATCTTACGACAAGCCCCATGACGCTTCTTATCGCGGCGATAAACGCCGTTATGCTGATTCTTTATAACTTCGGGCTTATCAAAGCAGCCTCGCGAGGTTCTTATTCCGTCGCGACGGTGTCCTCTCTTTTCGGGTCGCTTATAATTCCCGTTTTCGTATCGTTTTTCCAGTCAACGGTTCCGACGGTCGTGCAGATAATTGCAGTAGGCGTTATGCTTGTCGCTTTTGTTTTTCTCAACGCCGAAGGTTTCCGTCAGAAAACGACCTCCAAAAAGTTTTACATTTACTGTCTGATAATCTTTCTTTCAAACGGCATATACTGTTCGCTTCTTTCGGTTCATTCCAATCTTTATCCGAACGAGCACACCGAGCTTATAGCCGTCTCCTATCTGATTTCCGCGATTTTTGCGGTTTTATGGCTGATATTCAAAAAGGGAAGACGCTTTGCCCGTGAATTTGAGATAACCAGAAAATCCGTTATCTTCCTGTTCCTGACCTGCGTTGTTTCAACTGTCGGACTTCAGCTTGTTTTGCGTATTCTTCCCGTTCTGGGAAACGCCGTCACATATTCCGTCGAGGACGCCGCGATACTTGTTATCAGCGTGGCTCTTTCCGTAATTCTTTTCAGGGAAAAGCTGACGCCCGTCAAAACCGTGGGCATTGTTCTTGCTCTTCTGAGCGTGCTTATGCTGACTTGCGGAGATTACATCCTCGCTCTTATCAAAGCCTGATTCAATTTTCCTGTAAAAATTTTTTATATAGAGAGTCCGTTCGCAGTGCAGGAACGGACGTTTCTCTTTTTCGGCGGTTTTTTCGGGCAGCAAAAAACTTTCGGCGCGGCGGAAAGGCTTCGCTCTCCGAACAGAATGACAAAAAGGGCTTTCATTATATCCGATGAAAGCCCTTTATTTTAATGCCGTTATATATTCTTTATATTATTGCTGCGCTTTTTTGTTGAGGTTTGCGCCTATTATGTAAAGAACGGGAACAACAAGACCTGTCAGAAGATACACGATCTGGCTTCCGAAAGAGCTTCCGCCGATAAGAGAAAGCACTGTTCCGATAACGGTGAAAACAACAACGATGATGCCCCAAACGAAGCAGGTGTTTGCCTTTTCGGGCTTTTTGCTGTGCGCAACGCCGATGATGCCCGCAACAAACTCAACTACGCTTCCGAGAAGGCCGATGATGCAGGAAGCATAAAGAAGTCCGGGTTTTCCTGTCGAAGCGGTTGCGATTCCGCCGGTCAAAGCGTCCGCCGCGCCGATTGCGAGCAGGGCAATAATCATTGCGATCATGCTTATTGCTCCGCCGATAATCATAAGAATGCCGGTAACCTTAAGAAAATTCTTTCCCTTTGCATTGTTCTGGTCCATAAAAAAACTCCTTTTGTTTTGACACGGGTGGATATATCCCCGCGCCTTCGTTTATGAGAGGAAAGCTTTCGTTTTTCCGATGCCTGTCATACCTGAGCGAAAAGCATCTTGACGAAAATTCCTTTGCCTGTTAATTATAACATATTTGAATGATTTTGGCAAGAGATTTGAAAAATATTTTTTACATCGGGGGCGTGAAACTGAAATTTACGGTTTTTTCCCATCGCTTTTGCCTCGCCGCTACGGCTGATCCTGCCTTGCAAATCCGCTTGACCTCAATATAAAAATGTTGTTTCGTCCGCGCGCGCGAAGCCGCTGCTCCGTTTCCGCAAAACAGCCGCCGAGCAGAGCTTTTCTGTGGCAGTCGGATGTCAAAACAAGACCGCAGCCGTGCTCCGAAACATAGTCGATAATAAAATCCGCAGGGTAGGGACGGGTTCTGTATCCGCGCGTCATCGCGCCCGTGTTCACTTCAAAAAAGGGCTTTGAAACAACAATCTCCTCAAGCGCCTCGTAAACGGTTTTTTTATATGTATCCGAGTCCTCGTCGAACATTTTTCCGTTCTCGTTGAACTTTGTCACAAGGTCAAAATGCCCGATTATGCGGCAATCGGTCTTTTTGACTATCTCCGCTTCCTGTAAATAGTATGCCTTTATAAATGAAAATGTGTCCGCATCGAAATATTCGTTTATTATCCGCTTCTGTTCGGCGGCGCTTTTGTCAACTGTCAGATATTCGTCTCCGACCTTGACGTAATGCGACGAACCTATGACGTAATCGTATTTATTCCCGTCTTTGTCCGCAAAAAAATCTCTTTCCGTTCCGAGCAGCACGTCGATGGCTCCCTCATATTTTTTGCGCAGCGAAAGAACCGTTTTTATATATTTCCCGGTATTTTCCTCCGTCATACACCAGCCGCTGTCGAAGGAAGTGTGCGAGTGTCCCGAAAAACCGAGAGAGACGAACCCCTTTTTTATCGCTTCGAGAAGCATTTCTTCCGCGCCGTCCTTCCCGTCGCAGAAAGTCGTGTGAACGTGGATGTCGGAAAGAATCATTTTCCTTCGTCCTTTTTAATTCTTTCAAGAACCGTTCCGTAGCCGTTGCTGCCGTAGGTCAGGCATTTGTTCACGCGGCTTATGGTCGCGGCGCTTGCCCCCGTCTTTTCCGTAATCTCGCTGTAAACGCTTCCCTCGCTGAGCATTTTCGCAACCGTCAGCCTCTGCTGCAGATCCTGTATTTCTTTTATCGTGCAGATATCTTCAAAAAAGTTTTTGCACTCTTCTCTGTTTTTCAGCGAAAGGATCGCGTCAAAGAACATATCCGATTCATCGGTAAATATGAAAGGCATTGAAAATCTTCTCCTTATGTTATTCTGCTTTTGTATTATAACACTTTATTGCGTTGAAGTCAAGCCTCATCCGGAAATAATAAAATCCGCAACGCTTTCTATATCTTCGAAGATCGTCGCGCCGGCTTTTTCGAGCGTTTTTCGCAGCTGATGTCCTCGCGGTATAAGAATGCAGTCCGCGTCTATCGCGTCGGCGACATCCTTGTCGTGCGTGGTATCCCCGATAAAAACGGCGCGCGCGTCGGAGTTTTTTCTTCTCCATTCTCTGGCAACGGCTTCCTTTGAGCGCGCGTGTATGTTGTCAAGTCCGAGCATTTCGGAAAAATAACCGTCTATGCCGAGTATTTTTGTCTGCTCAAAAAGCGCGGATTTTTCCGAAGCGGATATTATGCTCTGGCGGAGTCCGTTCTCGGAGATTCTTTTCAGCGCCCGCTCCGTTCCGTCGAACAGCACAAGATCCGTTCTCGACCTGTAATAATCCGTCCATTCGCGCGCAAGAGAGTTATAATCAACGATCTCAAAGTCAAAACCCGCGCGTTCGTAGTATTCCTTTATGGGAAAAGTGAAGATGCTTTTATATTCCTCTTCTGTTTTTCCTTTCATTCCGTGACTTTTCAGAAGCGCGTTCAGGCAGTCGACGCAGATATCGACATCGTCAAGCAGCGTTCCGTTAAAGTCCCATAAGACATAATCGTATTTCATTCGTCGGGTTCCTTTCTTTTGCACAGTATACCATATTCTTTGCGTTTTTGCAATATATCCCCTAAATTCGGAAAAATTTTTTTCGCAGTCAAACACCTTGACAAGAGCGCGCATTTGGTGTACAATATAAGTACAAAATAAACGAACGGAGAACTGTTGTATGGAAGATAAGCACGAGTGCGGCTGCGGCTGCGAAAACGAACACGAGCATGATTGCGACTGCGGCTGTGAAAACGACGAAGTTATCTCGTTGACCGACGAAGACGGAAACACCACGGATTTTGTTGTTATCGACGGCGTTGAGTCCGAAGGCACGCTGTATCTTGCTCTTGTTGAAAAGGATCAGCTGGATAACGAAGAAAGTGAATTTATCGTTCTCAAAGTCATTGAGGGCGAAAACGACGAGGATGGCGACTGCCTCGTAACGATAGACGATGAAGACGAGTTCAACACCGTTATCAAACTTTTTGAAGCAAAGGCCGACAATGCGGGGCTTTTTGATTTTGACATTCCCTCAGAGGACTGATCTTCAAAAAATCCGCTTATAAAATCAAATAAAAATTTCTGCGCAATGCGTTCCGATACGGTTCTTGTATAAAACCTACACCTTGATTAAGGGATTTCGGCTTCTTATGCGGGCATGCAGGCCTCCCCGGTTTCGGCCGGGACGTTGGAAGCACAAAACATAAGAGCGATTTTACCCCACCTGCCTTCTGACAGGTTTGTTCGGCCGTATCACTGTCCGTTTTTCGGATTGACGGGACGGTTGTGCGGATTTTTTTTATCTTTCAAAGGTCAAGGGCGCCTTTGTCTCAAACAAAGCTTTCTCCCGGCGCGCGCCCGTATGTTTTTTCGGACGTATTCTTCTCTTCGGGCGTTGCCCGCCGCCTTCAAACAGACCCGTAAAAATCGCGTGAAGTTCGGATTTTGTCCGAAAAACGCGGTTTCAGTCGTCAAAGTGGCGAAAATATATAAAAAGACTTGTGAACGTGTACAAAAAAGGCCTAACAACTTGACAATTTGAAAAAAAAATAGTATAATGATTGAAACGGATTGCAACATGGATTGCAAATCGTCCCGGAAGAGAAGTACTGCGTTCTTCCGTCAGTCCGTGCGGACGACGGGATGTCCGCGGTTTGTTTTTCCGCGCGTCCGCAGTTTATCTTCGGGTACGACAAAAAAAGTTAGGATGGATGATTTTCTATGGCAAAAGCAAAGAACAAGCAGAAAAAAGATTTCCCGATATTTACGGTTTTCTGCATCGTTATCGGACTTCTTCTCGCTGTCGGCATCGCCTTGACGGTGCTTGACAACACGGGTTTCAGCTCAAAAAGAAAGACTGTTTTGACGGTGGGCGACGAGAGCATAAACGCGCTTGAGTTCAGGTATGCTTACGCGACGACCTACAATAATTATGCGACATATCTTTCGTATTTCGGCGTTGACACCAAAACCGACGGCTGGGAAAACGGACAGGCGAACGCCAGCACCGCAAGCCTTCTCGGCGTGACCGTTTCCGAAGGTCAGACGTGGAAACAGGTTTTTGCAAACGCCGCGGCGGAAACCATGAAGACCGAACTTGCGCTCTATCAGCGCGCGAAAGCCGACGAGAATTATAAGATCGATTATGATAAGATAAATAAGAGTATCGACCAGAAAATAGAATCCGACACCGCAACCGCGGGCAACTATAAGGTGGATCTGAAAACTCTTTATTCGTCTTCTTACGGCAAGGGCTTTACCGAATCCACAATGCGCCGCATGCTCGAATACGCTTTTGTTGCGAGCGCGTATCAGACAAATTATCGCGACGGTCTGACCTATGACAACGCCGCGCTTGAAAAGTATTACGGCGAGAACAAGTCTTCTTATGACGTTTATTCGTTCCTCACCCTTGATTTCGCTTACGAGGAGCCGAAGAAGGAAGACGATAAATCCTCTTCCGAGAAAACCGAGGCTTCCGAGGCTGAAAAGAAAGCCAAGGCAGACGCAGAGGCTTATGTAGAGGCGAACAAGGAGAGCGAAGAAAAGTTCGAGAAAGGCAACGAAAAAGTTGTTAAGTCCGAAAAGAAGACTTACTCCGAAACAAATTCCACCGCCGGTTCAGAGGGACAGAAATGGCTGTCCGACAGTGCAAGAAAACCCGGCGATACAACGGTTGTAAAGGGCACGAATAAATATATCGCTCTTTATTATATCGGTTCCGAAAGAGATGATTACAAGCTTGCGAACATTCGCATAATCCGTCTTGACCCGACCGTTGCGGATAAAAATAAGGGCGCGACGGACGAAGAGCTGAAGGCGCTCAAGGAAAAGGCGGAATCCGTATTCAATGAAATCAAAAAGAACGCGACGGAGGATAATTTCAAGGAACTTGCCTCCAAGTATTCCGCGGATTCTTCGACCTCTTCAAAAGGCGGACTTTATGAGAATCTGAACAAGGCGACGGCGAAAAACTATTCGGCGGATCTTGTTAAATGGGTATTCTCGGGCGAACGCGAAAAGGGTCAGTATGAGCTTTTCGAGGGAACCAAAACGTATTATATCGTATATTATCTTTCCGAGGGCGAGGAGTTCTGGAAGAGTTCTTCAAGATCTTCTCTTAAAAGCTCCGACACCACGAAGTGGACAAACGAGTGCGTTGAGAGCTTCAAGGATAAGACCGAGTACGATTCGGCGAAAGCTTTTGAAAGCATCGGCTGATAATTAAATGATTTTTCTGATGACAGGCGTCTGTGACGGGAGGCGGGAATGATGAAAAAAGTGATTGCTTTGCTTATTGTTGTTTTCTCCGCCGTCGCGCTCGGCGCCTGTCATTATCAGTATCATAACGACGGCTCCGATTATGCTGCTCCCGGGTTCAAAGCCGGACAGACGGGCGGCATTTCGCGCGCACCGAAGTCTCTTGACGATTTGAGTGACTTTGAAAGAGACTTCATTCGGAATATTTTCGGCGAGAATTACGGATTTACGGGCTATGACGCGATGCCTCAGTCCGATAAGGATAAGATAGCGGAGTATTTCGGGGAATATAACGAGGGCTACTATACGGCGGGCTTCGAGGACGGCTTTTTCTACACCTACAACGAGCTTGAGGGCAAGGAGATATATTCTATCCCGTGGGGATACGAAACGCTGTCCGACAAGGTTCCCGAGCCCGAATTCGGCGAAAATACCAAGACCTCTTTTTCCGAGGCGGTGGGCTTTATCAGTGAGTACAAGGGCGTCACTTCGGAACAGCTGAACGGCTATCTGTCAAAGCTTGAAGAAGTCGGGTTTTCCCTTGATTTTGAAGAGGAAGACAGAGAATCCGACCCCGAAAAGAAGACTTTGAACCGAACCTATACGAACGCCGAAGGGTATAACGTCAATATTATTTTCGCGGACGGCGTTTTTCGATTGAACATATCCGCGCCCGTTGTAATGTGATAAGGAGAATACAAGATGAAAAAAATACTTTTGCTTTTGCTTGCGGTAGGCATCGTTGCAGGATTGTGCGCCTGCGGCGGTGTTCGGGACGGCGCGGATAATTCTTCCGAAGTCGAGACGATTATTGTTACAAGAACAAACGGACAGGGCGAGATAGTGACCGAAGTGCAGACCGTTCCCCCAAAAGAAGACGGTAAGACCGACCCGGACAAGAATGAAGGCGACGAAACTTCATCTCTGCCGCAGGACTCTTCCGTTGTTTCAAACGAGTGGGGGACTGACGGCTTTACGCATCTTGTCCCCGAGCCGGAGTTCGGAAAACTGAAAAGCAAAACCGTTTCTTCGTCGGGAGATCTTTTGACTGTTTCTTTCTCCGGCGCGACCTTTGAAGATGCCGCCGATTATCTTGAAAAAGTTAAAGAAGAGGGCTTCACAAAAAACGTGTTAGATATGTCTTCCGGCAAAATGATTATGTTTTTCGCGGATAATTCGGACGAAAGCTACAATGTGGGCGTCGGATACGCGGACGGCACATTCACGGTAATGGTTTTGCGCAACGAAAAGCGGTAGATCCCGAAAATATAACAGGGGCTGTAAAAAACGTAAGTTTTTTACAGCCCCGTTTGGAAAAGGGAAAGACATTCCTTTATCCGTCTTTTTAAATTATTTAATTCAGAGAATTATCTCGAATTGCTCTTCCTCTTTGAGCGGAACGACGGTGCAGTCGTTTGCGTAAGTACATTCCGGCAGAATTATCATCGCGCAAAGTTCGTCCGCGCTTTTCGGCAGCGGCGCAAGGTGCCATATCGCGGCATTTATCTTGACAAGAGTATTCTTAGGAACGATAAACGCCTGCGCAAGATCGGGCACGGGCGTGCCTGCGGACGCGGGAGCGACGTGCAGGATCATATCGTCGTTGAGAGGCATGATCATTTCCCAAGTGGTCGTATGGTATTCTACCGCCGAAATTATCATTTTTTCGGGCTTCCTGACAAGTATCGGAGAATATCCGACATTATGGCTCGCCGACGCGGTCAGTCTGTCCGGAAAGAATTTGTGGATTTCGCCGCACAGCGCATATCCCTTCGGCTCCGCCATCGTGTAAAACTGTCCGAACGGCGCAAAACTCTCGTGCGTTACGGGCACCGCTTTAATTTGTTTCATAAGCTTTATACCTTTCTGTCGTTTATATATTTTCGGACGTCTCCCGTTCTGATGTCCGTCGCGGTCGAATCGTCCGCGCAGACAAGCAAAAAGGAAATGTCTTTTTCATCCGAATTATAAATGTATTGCAAACTGAGACGGGCGTTGACTTTGAATTCCACGACGTAAGCGTTTTCGTCTCCCGAAAAAACGCACTCAAAATCTTTGAGGTCTTCAAGGCTCGGATTTTCTTTTTCCGAAAGAAGAATAACGTCCTCTTCCGTCAGTTTTTTTGTGCCTTTCAGAAAAGGAACTATTTCTTTCGGCGCTTTTTCAAACTTGAAATATTCGTCAATCGCGGAGACGTCGTTTCTGTCGATCGGTTCGTCTTTTTTTCCTCCGCACCCTGCGGCTGTGTATAAAACGAGAAGCGCCGCGAATATCGAAAAAATTCTTTTTATCATAAGTTTATCCCGTCGGTCGGCGTTTTTTTATATTTACAGTATAGCACAAATTTTTTCGGATTGCAAGCCCTGCGCAGCGTCCGAAACGGAGGTTTTTAGATGATTTTTGACAACCCTCAAAAATGCGGGGAAGAGGTTAAAAAATATATCGGAAGAACCGTGGAGGGGCTCCGCTGTCTCGGCGACGCGGTTTTTCTTCGGCGCGAATATATCGAAGCCGCCGTGTATAACCGTCTTGAACGTCTCGGAGAAACGGATCGCGACTACTGGTCGCGCTTTGAAAACATTCCCGACGATTTTTCGCTTGTCCGTCATACCGTTGTGGAAGATGCCTTTATTCTTGACCTTGACGGCGGCGAAAGCCTTTCGGTATTTTTCCCCGAGGAAGAAAAAGTCGATATTCGGTTCGGCAGCTTTGTCGCGGAAAAATCCGTAAACTTTATTCCCGATAAATTTTTCTGCCGCTGCGTCGGTAAAAAAATAACCGCCATCCGTGCCGAAAAGGGCGAAAATGGCGTCGGCAAGCTTGTTGTCGCGCTCGAAAACGGCAACGAACTTCATTTTTACGGTATGCTCGGCTTCTGCGCCGTCAGCCTTATAGGCAGAAAAGGCACCGTCTCTCCCATCACATTCGGCGAACTGAAAGACTGCCTGAAATAAATAGCATCATTAAAATTACCGCGCCGTTCCTGTTGTGGGGAACGGCGCGGTACGATTATTAAGGATTAAACTATTTTTCTTTCGAAAGTCTCTTTCGTGTCGAGACAACATATACAATCGCAACACATGAAATAATTGCCGCCGCCGCAAAAGGAACAACGCTCATTTCGTCGGCTGTGTTCGGCGTGTTGCCGGTGGTCGTCGGAGTTTCGGGCTGGGGAATGGGATCATCGAGAATTTCTTCGCCCTGATAAAAATACCAGCCGTCTATTGTCACTTTTTCATCATAAAGCCTTGCGCCGTAAAAGACATCCGTCAGTTTCCAAACGCCGTTATCTTTGACGGCTTCATAGCGTATTTTGCTTTGAGCAATAACATTATCGTCCGTGAATTCTTCGTACTGCGGAACATCAAGGTCAAAGTAGCAATGAGTGTCCGTCAATTCAACAACAATGACTTTATATTCGCTGTATATCGAATACTCACCCATGGACGCTTCATAGAACATGTTCATCCAAAGTTCTCCGTTGTTGTTGTAATACTCTCCCTGTGCAAAGAAAGCATCAACGACTCTCTTTGTGTAGGTGTCGGAGAGGAAATTTTCGAGATCTTTGAACATCGGAAATCTTTTAAGATTGAGTTTAAAGGGTGAATCCGGACCCGTAACTTCAAAATAATCGGGTATGTCTCCTGTCCAGTACGCCGGTTTTAACAACATTTTGAGAGTAGTGATGTTAGAGTCGATAAGTGTTTTGAGAGTTTTTCTCATCTCCTCCGAAACTTTAACGCCGCTGAACTCCGGATCAACCGGAACATACTGTTCTCTGTCGGGATAAATGCCCTCGAGGATGTTTGTTTTTTCTTCATTTCCGTTCGCAAAGGCGGGAACCGCAAACGAAAGACAAACAATGAAGGTTAAGAGCAGTGCCAAACTTCTTTTCATAAAGATGCCTCCTGTAAAAATTAATTTCTTTTCTTCTGATTTCGGCTTGCCCGAGGATTTCGAATCAAGCGCCGAAAGAAGCGGATAGCACCGAAATCGAAATTCATAAACGGCGGTTTCCACTTCAAGCACAGTATAGCATCTTTGTGTCAAAAAGTCAACGGGAGCAAATAACGGTTTTTTGAAAACTTTATGTTAAGTTGCGTTTCTTTCGACTGTTCTTTGCCGATCGGTCAATATCCGTGATATTCTCTTTTCCATACGGCTTAATGTGGTGATATTTCCTTGGCATAAAAATTCCTCCTATGGTAGAATTTCTTCTATTCTGCCATAGGAGGGTGTTTTTCAATTGTTAGTCCTTTACGTTTTCAACAATAATACTTTTTATCATCAAACGATTATATCCGGATTAGAAAGTAAGAACTAAGAATTAGCGCAACGGATCTCAATGATTCCGGCGTCTCTGTTTACATTGAAAATTGCACCTATGTCATTGAATATGTCCAACGCAGATTCTCCGTCGATAATGATTTCTTTTCCGTCAAATATTCGTACCGCTTCAACGGTTCCCGGTTTAACATACCAACCGAAATCAAAATCATTTATATCGAGTTTGAAAATCTTTCCGAAACAGTCAATGCTTACAACCGTCATTTTGTCATTCCATGCGATATTTGCTCCGAGTTCTTTCATCACGGCAAGAAGCGGAATCTCCGTGTTTTTTGCCTTGATTTTCACATGATTCTCTCTCGTTATATCATGACCGTTGATGATCAGTTTATATTTGTTCATCGCTTTATTTTCCCTTTCAGAATAAGGATTTTTATCTTCCGAAAAGTTTTCTGATACGGTATATTCCGTTGTAGGTTGTATATAAGAATCATTTTCGTACACTTTTGAGCCATTCTCCGTCGCTTTTTCGAAAAACTGCTGTGTGGTTCCGTCCGTAGCAACTTTTGACTCTGTAAAAAATGAAGACTCTTTTGTGATTAAGGTGTTGCTTTCTTTTTCACTCTTAATTACGTATTTGTATCTTCTTACTGTACAGCCTGTGGATACTGCCAATATCAGGATTCCGATTAATATCATAAAAAACTTCTTCAAAAACATTAAACCCTTTCTGCTACAAGTATATATCCTACCAAGGGGAAGAACCCGGATCCGATTCCTGTAAATCCTTGCAGAAATTGTGCGAAAGTTTGTTTACCCGCAATTCCCCACGGATTATTTGTATATACTATTCCCTGTGCGCAGTCAACTCCTGTTATCACGACAAGATGCGCAGTATCCTTTCCTCGATAATATGCATATAACGGGCCACCCGATTTAACTGCACGATATAAGTCAAATATAGATTTTATATTCTTTTCAAATGTAGGTATGTTTCCGAAGGAATACTTTTTGCAATTTGTGGGCCATCCGCCTGTGTCCCAAAAGATATTTCCATTAACTTGTTTTGCAATTTCTATAGCGCGCTCGGTCGCTTCATCTTTTGTCCTTACCGTTTTTGACTGAAAATCCTCTACCATGACCTGACAAAATGCCCAGCACAGAGAATAGAACGTTTGGTCATATAAAGGAACATCATATCTTATCGGTAACAACGAGTCTTCAAGTGCATTGAAGAATGTTTTATCGACTATTTTGCTTAATGATGACCAAGAATATATGGCTTCTGTAATGTTAATCGGGTTGCTTGAGGCGTATGCAAACAAATTATACCAATTTGTAAAGTATTCGTCTGACATAATGTTGTATGCGTTCAGCCAGCGCCCGACTTCGGGATCATAGTATCTTCCGTTTACATAATAGAGTCCTGACTCATTGTCATAATAGTAGCCTCTGTAGCGGAACGGGTTTGCGGTGCCGACTTGGAACCATGTTTGGGTAATATCTGTCATATTAACCATTTTGCCCCATGCATCGTAGGTGTATGATACGAGTTTTCTGAAGAAATGGTGTGGCGAGCCGTCTTCGGTTCCCCATATTTCAATTATATCGCCTTGAAGATTCTTCTTGTAAAAATAATTGTTTCCGAGGTAGTTCATTCCGACGGGGCTTCCCGATGCGTCATAGAAGAAGTAAATATAATCGAGGCTGTCGCCGTTTGTGACTTCCTGCGCGACGATAGAAGATCCGTCAAGAAGAAACCTGGTTTCGATGCCGCAGAAATTTTTCATCAAACGTTGTCCGTCTTCATTATAAATGTATTTCGAAACCCTTTGAGAGTTTTTATTGTAGGAGTATAATCTATCTCCCAACCAGGTAAAAGATATGCTGTCTCTGTAAGAAAGCGGGTTGCCGCTTTCGTCATAAGTTATTTCTTCACCGTTGTATGACGTCATTTTGTCTTTCCAATTTGTGTCGGAATAACCGTAAAGAATTGTAGATGTCGGTTCTGTCGGCAGTGTTCCGGTTGTATAAGCATAGTCCTGTTTCGAAAGAATATTGCCGTTACCGTCATATGTGTAAACAATTGTTTTGTTTTGCGAAACACTGTTATGGCGAACCAACCGTCCGAGATTATCGTAGGAATAATCTTCCGAAAGTGATAACGGATTTGATGAGTATGCTGCTTTTCTGCTTTCGGTCAGAATATTGCCCGCTGCATCATATGTGTATGATATCTCCGAATTGTCGGAATACACAATCTTTTTTACTTCGTCGATTGTCGCTTTGTTTCCGTTTGCATCTGTTTGCGTCCCTGAGACATATTCATATGTTGTCGAAAGATTCTCGTCTCTTTCCAGGTCGGTAATGATTTCGGAAGTGATTCTCCCGAGAATGTCGGAGGTTTTCGTCTTAGAGAAAATTCCGACAGGGTTGTTCTCATTCAAACTGTTATTCAGTCTAACGGTGACTGAGTTATCGGAAGAAGTTATTTTATAATCGAGTTTTGTCGAATTGAATTCATAACCTACTCCGATTGCATTGTTCTGATTGTTTTCTTCTCTGATGGTCAAAAGTGTTTTGTATGGATTCTGATAATTTGATGAATCATAATATTTGAATTCTGTTAAGATAAGATTTTGCTCGTTATCGTAAGTATAGAAATATCCGGCATTCATTCCGGTAATCCATACATTGTCAAGTGTTCCATCGTCGTTGTATGTGTAATTGTATCGGTTTGAAAATCTGTCTTTGTTATATTTAATCTTTTCAATTTTATCAAGAGAATTATAAGAATACTCTATGGAGTCATTGTTTGCATATGTTATTTTGGAAATCTTACCCTCGGTGTATTCATATGAAACCGCTTCGGTGTCTCCGAAAAGAAGTTTTGCGATTTTTTCAGCGTCCGTTGTGGAGTATTGGTACGAATAGACAAGTCCGTTTGCGTGTATTGAAGATATATTTCCCTGTTCTGTGTATGCATAATCGACTGCGTTATCTTCGCCGTTGCATCTTCCGTCTTTGTTCAAGTCCTTATACATTCTCAGCAAGTTGCCTGTTGCGTCATGTTCATAACGTGTCACATTGCCGAGCGAATCTGTTTCGGATGACTTATTCCCATGCGCATCATAGGTATAAGATTTTGTGTTTCCGTTTCCGTCCGTTTCGGATATTACATAGTTGTATGTCTCATCATAAGTATATTCGGAATATGTATAAAGAGACCCCTCAGTATACGAAACGGTAGAAAGAATAGTGTTGTCATAGCGGTCTTTTTTCGTAACAGAAACGGTTTTTGCTGTTCGGTTTTCGTCCGTGTTCGGTGCGTCGTATTCGGTCACGGTCTCCGTGGTCGTCTTTGCCTCGTCGTCATACGAATAAGTTGTTTGAGTATATTCGGTTGCCGTGACGGAAAGTCTGCCGTCTGAACCGTAATTGTAATTTGTTTTATTCCCGAGGAAGTCATCTTCAACAAGTATGTCGCCGTTTTCATTGTATTCATAACACTCTGCGGCGTTCATTACAAGAGAGATGTCGTCAAACGAAACGCGGGAGAAATTATTATTGCTTATCGCATAAACGTCAATAAGATCAATGGTGACCGTCTGTCCGCTTCCTGCCTGCGGAGGCACGAATGTTGTCGAAACAAACTGCCAGCCGTCGGAAGAAGCAGAGGGAGAAACGGTATATTCTGCGGTCTTTTGCTCGGACACACCGTTTTCGGTGACGGTGTAATAAACTTTTGCTTTCAATCCCGCAAATGCTGTTCCGTTATTTTTTACCGTATTGCCCTTTATCCAACCGGAAAGGGTGAAAGAACGATCGGCTGAAAGCCCTATGTGCGCGGTTGTGAAAGCTGAGGAAGCAGAGGATGTGTTTTCGGAGGAAATAATGCTCTTTGTTCCGGTTTTTGCGGAATTATCGGCAACAAATCCTGTCGAAGACCAGCCGTCAAGGCCGTTTTCAAAACCGTTGTTGGAAAGCAGGTTCACGCTTCTTGCTTCGCCTTTGTCAAAGTTAAGGCCGTCAAAAAGTGCTGTACCCGTTGCGTTTTCAATACCTGCAACAAGCGTTATGCTGTCGCCCGCAGCGCATTCAATGCTGACGATGGAAAGCGACCAACCGTTGTTGTTTGCCGCTTCGGTCGGGGTCTTTACGAACTCGGACATTGCGCTTGCAGAGGTTGTGTTGTTTATGAGTTTGAGCGCCGCGCCGCCGTCGGAGGTGTCGGACACCGTGAGATTTGCGGGTTTGACGTATGCTCTGAAAGTATATATTCCGCTTTCGGGAGCGGTGAACGTTTTTGCGTATCCGTATATATCCGTAAGCGCAGCAGAGGTAACGGAAAGAGACGCCGCGCCGGTATATGCAAACGAGGAATTAACGGCAACCGAGCCGCCCGCATTTGTTCCGTATTCCGTAAAGTCGTATGCATTGTTGTTCAGATCTTTTATGAGGTTGTAGCCGAGCGCATCAATGGAAGTCGCCGTCTTTATGTTATTAAAGAATTCTGAATTGTCGTCATAAGTATAAGCCGTAACTTCTCCGTCTTCGATTTTTGCTGAGAGTCTGCCCCGTTCGTCAAAGAAGTTGAGAATTTCGGATGCGGTTTCTTTTACCTGACCGTCTGCTTCTTTTTCGCGGTCTATATGGGAGATAACGGAGCTACCGTCTTCATAAGAGAAAGATATGCTTTGTGTCTTGAACTCCGCGTCGGACGACGTATCAAAAACTTCTGCTCCGGCAATCTGTGAGCCGTTATAAGAGAATGTTACTTTTATATGGTTCTGTTCATCGACTGCGGAAACAAGTTTTGTGCCGTTGTAAGCATAGGTCACAAGTGTTCCTTTGCTGTCCGAAACACCTGTCAGGTTTCCGTTTGCGTCATAGGTATAATTCTTTGTGTTTCCGAAACGGTCGGTAACGGATTTAACAGTTCTGGGATAGTTATCATATGCAATGGTTGTTTTGTCATCTGTGCCTTGAGTGTAAGTGTCTGTGGCAGATGTTATAATTCGACTGCTATATTGCACTCCTTCATATTCAAGGTTTATAGCCGTTCCGTTTTTTTCTTCATCTCGTACAAGGTATCCGTAAATATCGAAATATTTTGCGTTGCCTTCGCTGTCTGAAAGTTTATAACGGATATTTTGTCCGAAACCATAACCGCAAAAAAGAGTCAAACCGAGACCGTCGGTATCTTTCATCGTCACTACGTCGGTTGCGGTATCTTTTGAAACAAAGACAAAATATCTTTTTACTCCTGTTGCGTCAACATAAGAATAGAGCTTTTCACCTTGCGCGTATATTGAGTTTCCTACCGCTTCAAGTCCGGTGACTTTTTCCTGAATATTCAGTTTCCAGCCGTTACCGGACTTCATCTGCGTTCCGTAAAAGTCATCTGTTCCCGAAAAATATGCCGGCATAATGCTGTTGTATACGCCGCTGATATTCGTTGTTTTTCCTTTTAATAAACATATAATATCATCACGAACAACAACAAGATTTCCTGTTGCGTCATTGATATACGCGGTACCGCCGTTTCCGAGATTGATGCTGTGGAAAGAGAACCCGTTCGCAAGTCCGTGAGCACTGCGATAACGTATAACGCAAGCGGGAACAACATCGCCCGCCGCCGCGTCAAATGCTGCATAAGCGTCCGCACTGCCGACATTGTTCGCATTAACAACAATTCCCATGTTTTCGCTTTCGTTTCTCATCCACATACGGACTATGGAAGTTATATCAACGCCGTAAACCATATTCTCGGTATCGGAGTTGTTTATAAGCACTTTGTCCGACGAAAGGTTGGAAACCCCGACGGAACCGTAATGCGCATTGTTCTTGTTGAAATATGTTGTTGCGGCATACGCCCCTATAACAACGTTGCCTTTGCCGTCGGAGGCGGCGTTTCTTGTAAGATTGATTTTTGCGCTTATGATATAATCATCAAAGCCGACCATATAGTTTATGGGCACGGAAACATGGAATCTCGCTTTCTTGTCCGTGACTGCGGAATGTCCCGTCCAAACCACGTCGTCTCCGAGGTTTTCGCCGCCGTTCTGTGTCAACTGTGTTTTGGTAACGGTATATTTAACGGTGTCCGTATCGTTCAGCTGCGGGTCTATCGTAACGGGGAACTGCGCGTTGTCCACCCATGTTTTGTTCGCTGCAACGGTAAGCATATACACACCGTCGGACTCTGTGACAAGAGTTGTCTCGACAGCTGCGCTGTATGCTCCCGCCGCGTCCGTCATGAACGCCGCAGGAACAGTCTTAACGGTCTCCTCACCCTTGACAACGTCAATTGAACCGTCTTCTTTCAAAACAAGCGCGGCACCGTTCACTCTTATCCTGAAAGAATATGTATAGTTATCTTTCGCGGCTTTTACAGTGATGTTTTCTTTTACATCATTGCCTCGAAGAATATATTCTATGTCTATATCGTTCAGAATGTTTGTATATTTAACGGAGGAAATGTTTTTGTTGCCGTTCAAAATGTCATCATCGGAGTTGCCGCTCTGCGCTTCGGGATTGGTCACGCTTGCAGCAACCGTGTTTTTGTCTGCGACAAGTTCCCACGAAACGGAGTAACCGTCCGCAGTCATTTCAAGAAGCGCCGCTTCCGCGGAAGACTGTGCGAATTTATATCTTATACCCGATTCGGTATTGACGAATCCGCTTATCCCGGAGCCTGTCTCCGCATTTTCGGGAACAAGAGTATTGTCAATGTCTTTCCACTCATCGTTCTCGTAATAATGCACGGGAACGCTGTATGAAGCGGCAAGCATACTGCCGTCCGAGAGTACGAAGTGCTTCGTGTACTCATCTCTTAAAGTTGCGTCTTCCGATAATATGTGAGCGTCTCCGCCTTCGGTCGTTTCCGAAATTATGGATTCCGGCAAAATGTGAACATTAGCATTGTCTGCCCTTGTAATAATCGGAAATTGAACTGCCAATGCAATCAAAAGGAATAAGACCGTAACAATAGATAAAGTTTTTCTTGTTTTCATTTTAGATAATCCTTTCATATTTTTTTGACAACGATTGCGCCTGATAATTGACCTCCTTTATAATTATTTGCCGATGCCTTGTCGGAGCTCTCGGTACAATTAAATATTACGTCAAAAAAAGGGAGACGTCAATTCGTTTTTCGCATGAATCGTTCGTCAAAGTTTGACAGAATGTACAGTTATTCGATATCAAAGGGGTATTTTCGACAACGTTAGACAAAGTTCGTGCCGGTCTTTGATTAAAAAAATATTCAAAAATATTTTATAAAAACAACAATAATTATAGATATCTTTTTTGAACTTATAAGCGAGGCTTTATTATCGGATAATCTGTGTGGATATATTGGTTATACAAAAAAACCGTTCCGTTTTTCCATGATGGGAATGGAACGAGTTTTCAGTTTTTAAACTTTTATATAGTTTGAAAGGTGGGTCGGAACGATAGCGGTAAATACTTCACGCACGGCATTTGTTCAATAATTTGCAGAACTCATGTCTTTTAATATAATGTATCGAAAAGACAATGTATAAATATCAAAAACAAGTATAAAGATAACTTTTGCAACAAATATATCATGAGTGCTTTTTAGAATGGTTTGTCTTGTATCTGTACAGGTCAGCAAAAAAAGACACTCCGATTAAAAACTCGGAGTGTTTAAAAAATATCTGTATTGTAAGTTATTTTTTGTTTATATTGATTTCAAGGGAATCACGATCAGGAACAATTGTTGCCTCGATTGCGCTCAAAATCATATGAACCGAATCACTGTCCATAATAATTTCATTGCCCTCGACTCTTCTGACGCCCTCTTCAGTTCCCGGAGGAAGCAAAATTCCAAAATCTGCGGATTTTGTGTTCAAGGTCGTGGAGAAAAGTCCCTCGAAGTTTATTTTGACTTCTGTCATTTCATCATTCCAGTGAGCATCTGCCCCAAGCGCCTTCATGATTGCGAGAAGCGGAAGTTCTTCGCTTGTGCAATTGAATCTGATTTTTGATTTTGTAGCAATGGCAGTTCCGTTTACAAAAAGCTTCCCGTTTTTTTGTCCGTGAAGTCTTATTGTACATGTTTTTCCGTTGGAACCAAAATCTATTGTTGCTCCGACCGCACTCATTATTTTGATTGCGGTATTTCTGCCTCCAGAAAGACGGTTGCAAAAGTTTGCATCTTTGACGGGCGCTTGGCTTCCAGCAAGTGTGATTTCTTCGAAAGCATAATCTTTATCATTGAAAGATGATGTCTTTCCGTCATAAGAAACCGTTACTACTGTTTTATCATTATTCCATTTGACTGTTGCTCCCAGCTGTTGGAGTATGGAAAGTACAGGAATAGGTCCTTTTGTATTAAGAGTCATCTTTTTTATGCCTGATTCCTCTTTGACAGGGGAAAGATTTGGCACAGTTGTATTTTCGGTTTTATCAGTGCTTTCCCTGTCTTCGGTTGTGTAAGTCGGTTTTTCGGAAAAAGAGGTTCCTGGAATGCCGGTTGTTTGACCTGAAGATTGTTTCCCTGGTGTTTTATGACTTTTGTTTTCAATATCAGACCCGGCACTGTTACCTGTCGGCTGCGTTTCTCTTTCCTCGATTTGTTCGCCTCCGCTTCGTGTAGGCTCTTCCTTGATTGTATGGGATTCTGCATTTTGTACAACCTCAATGTCGTTCACGGGTGCCGGGTTATTTATTTTTGCACAACCGAAAACCGAGACTGTAAGAATTCCGCACAACAAGACTGTAAGCATTTTCTTTTGCATTGTGGGATCATTGCCTTTCTTCTGAGAATTATTTTTACAAATTTATTTTTATAGAAATAAATTTGTAATTAGCCTAACAGATATTATATTTCCTATGATATAATATTCAGATTAAAAAAAAAGATGCAATCCTGAATACTGTATCATATCTACATGGTCAAAAGCATTATAATATATAATATAGTAAATTGCAAGCATCCTCAAAATAATGTAACAAAAATGTCCATAAATATATTCGACAAAATTCGACATATTTGTTTATTTTGACTATTAAAGCGGCTTAAAAATAACGTGGATGCCCCTCTGCAAAGGTTTTTTGCTGCGGAGGTCTTACTCTTTTATCCTTTTAATACCCGTGATGTTCAAGCCACTCATTTGCATCTTTGAGCACATTTCGTGTGTCGGGATACGTTATCCGCTTGATCGCTTTATCATAAGTCAGCAAGGTGATTCCCCGCAGCTCGGTTCTGTTGACCGTGTACTGCTGCGGCGCGTACTCCGCAATAAAGAAAACAACCTCCTTGACGTTTCCGTTCGGCAGCCTGTAATTGACCGTTTCGCGGAAGCCGGGGATTATCTTTGCGTCGACCCCTGTTTCTTCTTTGATTTCTCTTAACGCCGTTTCCTGCTCGGTTTCGTTTTCTTCGATATGTCCTTTCGGCAGCCCGAAGTAGTTCGATTCGACAAGCAGGAATTTTCTTATTCCTTTTTCAACAGTAAAAAGAACGGCGCCGCAGGATTTTTCGTGAAGCATTTTCTGTCCTATCCCGCTCGGAAACACCTGTTTTCCGACCGTAGTTTTTTTCTTGCGGTTCGCAGAAACGAAAAAAGAGACGTGTGTATATCCGAAACTCTCTCAAATGTATTATATCACACTTTTTTCACAAATGCAAGTCCCAAACCGGCAAAACACGGCGTGTCTTTGAAAAGTTTTATCTGCGCGCGCGGTGTTTTCTTTCTGTAAGATATCCGGCTTCTTCGAACGCGTCAACAAAGCCGTCGCAGGGCGCGGGTTTCCCTCTTGCCGAAGCTTTTTTTAACCGCGAATATGCGCCGTGAACCTTTTTATCCTTGACTTTTGTCGGTTTTGGTGATATACTTTTTGTAAAAGGAGATATTTATATGCACAACAAATTGACGGAATCCGATATAAAGGAAATGAAAGAGGAACTTCACTACCGCATCTGCGAGCTTCGCGGTGAACTTCTGAAAGAAGTGAAACGCACGCGCGAATACGGCGATCTTTCCGAAAACGCGGAGTATAAATGCGCAAAACAGGAGCAAAACAAGAACGAACGCCGCATACGTTATCTTACAAAAATGATTGATACCGCCGAGGTTATCGAGGATTACACCGTCGGCGACGGCGCGGGAATTTTCAGCCGCGTTACGCTTTATTTCGAGGATGACGATGAGGAGCAGACCGTGCTGCTTGTCTCGACCGTCAATATTGACATCGACAACGATATGATAAGCGTTGAATCTCCCGTCGGAAAGGCGATAACGGGGCATAAAGAGGGCGACCGCGTGACGGTGTTTCTCAAAAACGGCGGCAGTTACGATGTGATTTTGCGAAAAGTTGAACAAACCGATCACGGCAAGCCCATTGTCTGACGGAGCGAGAATACTGAAATATATAAAAATATGAAGCGTATGCGGACTTATATTCGCATACGCTTCATATTCTTCAGTCTTCTCTCATAATGTCAACAACGGTTTTGAGCAGCCCGAGGTGTCCGCCCGCTCCCGCCGCGTGGAAAGCGATGACCTGCGGTTTTCCTATTCTGAAAACCACCGTCTGGTCTCCTGCGCCGACAAGATAAAACTCGTTTTCCTTCATATATGCGGTTTTCTGCACGGCATAGCCGTAGCCGCCGAAGTCGTCGACTTTGAAAACATTTGTCGCAAGCTTTATCCATTCTTCGGAAAGGTAACGTCTGCCCTCGTATACGCCGTTGTTCGCGTAAATCATGCCGAACTTTGCCATATCTCTTGTTCTCATTGACAGCCCGCTGCCGCAGAAGGTGTGCCCCTGCGGGCATCTTCCCCAAGAGACATATTCAAAGTGAAGCGGGTTGAAGAGGTTTTTGAGAGCCCATTCGTCAACCGGCATTCCGACGATTTTCTCAATTATTCTCGAAATCACATAGTAGTTGCTTTCGCAGTAAACTATCTTGTCGCCTATTTCATACGGAAGCTTGTCGGAGAAAATATAGAAAAGAAAATCTTTGTCGTTCGGCTCGTTTGCGTCGATATGTTTGTTCCACTGTCCGCCGCCCGAACCGCCGTTTCGGTGTTGAAGCATATTTTCAAGGGTCACTTCATACCATTTCGGATCAACGTCTTCGGGGAAAAACTCCGAAAGGTAGTCCGCAACCTTGTCGGTCTCTTTTACAAGTCCTTTATCACGGAGCATTCCGAAAATTATCGAGGTCACGCACTTTGTTATGGAATACGAAAAATGCGTCGGCTCGCTGGGCAAAAACGTTCTGTCGTCAACGCCGTTTTCGGTCATTTCGCACATCTCAAAAACATTATACCCGTATTTGATGCATTCCGCGGTCATTCTGTCAAGGACGGACATATCAAGCGTCATTTCTCCGAAATATTCGGGCTTATGGAACGCAGGGGAAGGGTTTTCTATTCTGTTCCACGTCAGATATACGTCCTTGTCCTCGCAGCAGAACTGAAAATTTCCTCTGAATTTTTTATTCATCGTAACAAAATGCTTGTCGATGAAAGAGAACGGAATGAAAAACTTGATTTTCCAGCCGTTTTCGTCGATTTGCTTTTCCGTTTCAAAATATTCGTCGCTGTGCGGAATGTAAACTCTGTCCGCCGCGTTCGGTCCTTTTTGAAGCAGCAGCGCACCGCCCAGACTTTGTTCAAAGTTCAGATAATTCCCCTTTTCATCGGGATACGGCGTAAGGAAAAACTCCACGCAGCTGTCCGTCCATGCCGGCTGATTTGCGTGCGAATACTTCGTTACGGGCTTTTTTTCGTCGCTTTCAAATTTTACGGTTATGCCGTACTTTGTGCAGACGCCCTGCGCGGTAACGGTTATCTTTTCCGCGTTTTCTCCGCAGAAATTGTCGTTATCGAGGACCGCTTTTTCAACATCGTTCCAAACGGGAGAGTCGAGCGTCGGTTTCTCGTCAACTTTCTTAAAAGTATAATTTTTCATCGTCGGTTACTTCCTGATATTTATTATACCGTTATTGTATCACGGACGCTGTTTTTTTTCAAGAGTTTTTTTTCACTTTGCGCCGTTGTCGTTTTTTTGTTATCTTTTATGCCGTTCTGAAAAACGCTTTCCGGCGCGCGGCGCCGGAAAGCGATATGTTCATGTTTGTTCTTCGTTTTTCCGCCGTCCCGTAAGAAACATATAAGCAAGCGCCGCAAGAGCGCCTCCGACGAGCGGCGCGATAATGAATACCCACACGTTTGAAAGCGCGTCGCCTCCCGTGAACAGCGCGGGACCGAGACTTCTGGCCGGATTGACCGACGTCCCCGTGAATTTGATTCCGAAAAGGTGAACAAGCGTCAGGGAAAGTCCGATAACCACGCCTGCGACGCTTTCATATTTTTTCTTTGCCGTAACCCCGAGTATCGCAAGCACGAAAACAAACGTCAGGGCAACTTCCACCGCGCACGTTCTGATGATGCTTCCGTAAAAGAGGTGGTTCGCGCCGAAACCGACCGCCTTGTGATAGCTTTCCGGAATAATCACCCAAAACAACCCCGAGGCGGCAATTCCGCCTGCGAACTGCGCGATAACATATCCTGCAAAATCGCGTATGCCCATTCTTCCGGAAATAAGCATCGCCAGGGAAACCGCGGGATTGATATGGCAGCCCGAAATATTGCCTATCGAGTACGCCGTAGCAACTATGACAAGCCCGAATGCAAGCGCCGTCGGAACAAGCGAACCCTTTGTTACCGCCGCTGTGCCGCAGGCGACAAAAACAAGAATTCCGGTTCCGAGAAATTCAGCCAGATACTTTCTTAAAGAACTCATATTCTGCCTCCCGAAAATAATACTGAAAAAAGAGACCCGTTATTAAGTTACGGGTCTCTCATATTCAATTATACAACTCTTTTACAGATTTGTCAATATTACTTGGATTTCTTTTTCAGGCTCGGTCTTACTATTGCGCTCACTATCATACCGAGGATAAGCGCGCAGGCAACTTCCGTGATGGTAACCATGTGACCTCCGCCGATATTGAAGCTTATCGTCAGTCCTCCGATGCCGGAGATGAGGATGACCGCGACCGTGAAGAGATTTGCGTTGTCGTTCAAGTCAACATCCTGAATCATTTTCAGACCGCTTACCGCGATAAAGCCGTAAAGCGTCATACAAACGCCGCCCATTACGCAGTTCGGAATGCTTGCAAGAAATACTACGAACGGAGTAAAGAACGAAATCGCCATGCACATGATAGCGGTTGCAAAAATAGTTACAACAGAAGCGTTACCGGTGATTGCAACGCAGCCTACGGATTCGCCGTAAGTCGTGTTCGGGCAACCTCCGAAGAGTGCGCCTGCGATAGAGCCTACACCGTCGCCGAGAAGCGTTCTGTGAAGACCCGGGTCTTCCGTAAGATCCTGTCCGATGATGGACGAAAGATTTTTATGGTCTGCGATGTGTTCGGCAAATACAACGAACGCAACCGGAACGTATGCGAAAGCAACGGTTGCTATGTATCCTGCATTGATTTCTTTAAATCCGCCGCCGATAAGTGCATCGATGAAAGTGAATTTTGGGAGTTCAAGAAGACCGAATGCGAATTTTGAAATATCAAATACCGCGGTAAATGCATTGAAATCAATAAGTTGGAGTGCTACGTTATTGGTCTTGATTCCGATAACTGTGAATATTGCAGCTGCCGCATATCCCGCAAGGATACCGATGATAAACGGAATAAGCTTCGCCATTTTCTTGCCGTAAACGGAGCAGATGATAACCACAAGCAGTGTGATCATACCGCAGAGAAGCGCGATGTAAGGATTGGCGAGAGAAACGCCTTCGGCGTCAACGACTTTGCCTTTTTCGAGGTCGGCAACCGCGTTGCCCGCAAGCGAAAGACCTATAATGGAAACGGTGGGACCGATAACTGCGGCAGGCATAAGCTTGTTTATCCATTTAACGCCAGTGAATCTGACGATGATTGCGATAACAACATATACAAGCCCTGCAAAAGCCGCGCCGATTATGAGTCCCATAAAGCCCATTTTTGCGGAAACCGCGCCTGCGAACGCCGCAAACATAGAACCTATGAAAGCGAAAGACGAACCGAGGAAAACGGGGCTGCGGAATTTGGTGAAGAGCAGATAAACTATCGTTCCCACGCCCGCGCCGAGAAGCGCCGCCGCCTGGCTCATGCCGTTTCCGATAATCGCGGGAACCGCAATCGTCGCCGCCAGAATGGCAAGCACCTGCTGGAATGCAAAGACAAGGGTTTTGCCGAAGCCCGGTCTGTCTTTGACTTTGTAGATAAGATCCATAAAGAAATCCTCCCTGAAAATTGTGTTGTATATTATTTTTTTTACTTCTCGTAAAGTTCGACGGAGCAACTGCCGTCGTATTCGGGAACATTTACCGATATGACCTCTTTTTGCGAGGTCGGAATGTTCTTTCCTACATAATCGGCGCGTATCGGCAGCTCTCTGTGACCGCGATCTATCAGCACCGCAAGCTGAATGCAGGCGGGGCGTCCGAGCGAGAACACGGCGTCTATCGCCGCTCTTGCGGTTCGTCCCGTGTAAAGAACATCGTCCACGATAACTATCGTTTTTCCGTTTACGTCAAAAGGAATATGCGTATTCGTTACTTTCGGCATATCGCTTTGCTTTGAAAGGTCGTCTCGGTAAAGAACGATGTCAAGTTCGCCCGTTTCGGGTGCTTTTCCGTAAATTTTGCCGATGTTCTCCGCTATCTTTTTCGCAAGAGGAACTCCTCTTCTGCGAACTCCTATCAGAAAAACCTCGTTGCCTTCGTTTTTTTCTTCGATTTCGTGCGAAATCCTCGTCAGGGATCTTCTCACGGCATTTTCGTCCATGATAAGTGCTTTTAGCTTCATAAGCCGGTCTCCCTTTCCTGAAAATAAAAAAAGCGCCGTCGGAAGCCGACAGCGCGCAGTTTTCTCGTATGAAAATTGCCCATCCGCAGATGGTTGAAGCATTCTTGTCGGTCTCTCTGTCCCGAATTAAAGATTTACTTATGCCGATATTGTACCACATTTCCCGACGATTGTCAACCCGTTTCGTCAAATTATTCGGGTAACTTTTTTGTGAAGCGATATTTTTGCTTCCGGCAGAGTTCGCGCGCGCAATATATGCAGTATATAATATAATCGGTAGCGAAGTTTCGTTTTCGGTTCGGAGGAAGGATTTTCACGCCCGATTTCTTTCGAGGCATAAACATTCTTCGGGCGGCATATAATATAAAAGTGACAAAAAAGAAAACACTCAAAAAAACGTATTGACAAAACCTTTCGGGCGTGGTATACTGTTTAAGCCCTCGAAAAACGGGGCGCGAATGAACCTTGAAAATTAAACAATGATACAACCCT
>CAKSFN010000002.1 GCA_934454405.1 uncultured Eubacteriales bacterium
AAAACCTTATTTTATGGAAAAACACAAAAATTGCTGTTTTGAGTCGTTTTGTTTATCTTTTAAGCCATTGCTTTTTTTGTATTTTTCAGCCTTTTTTGCGGTCTGGGCTTTTTTTACATCCCCTTTTCTCATTTTATTATATCCGCCGTTGTCGCGCCGCTTAATGAAATCAGATCCTGCGGCGCAAGTGAAATCTGATACCCTATCTTGCCTGCGCTGACCGTAACGGTCTTTTGTTCGAGTGACGAAGAATGAAAGACGGTCTTATACCTCTTTTTCATTCCTATGGGAGAACAACCGCCTCTGATGTATCCCGTAACGGCGTTTATCTCTGAAACGTGAATCATCTCAACGGATTTTTCGCCGACCGCCTTTGCGGCTTTCTTCAAATCAAGTTCTTCAGCAACGGGAATAACAAATACGAAATACGCCCTTGACGCACCCTTCGTAACAAGCGTTTTGAAAACCCCGGCGGGGTCAAGCCCGACAAGTTCCGCAACGGTAACACCGTCAACGCAAACGCCTTCTTCGTGCGGATATTCAAGCGCGCTGTACTTGATTTTTGCTTTGTCAAGTGTGCGCATAACATTTGTTTTGAACTCAGCCATCAGACAGCGACCTCTTTCGTCATGGTATTGTCTTTGCCGACAATATCGTATATCTGTTCGCGCACGGTGTCGGAAAGATCGACTCCCTGCTGGAATTTCGCCTTTTTCCCCGCGTCGGTAAAGTGGAAATAAACCATATCTCTGCCGGGGTTTGAACGAAGTACGTCCATACATTCCTCAAAGCGAACCCTGTCGGACTGCTCGACGGAAATCATCATCGCAAGCAGCGCCGGCGACGGAATATCCTGAATTTCGGCAGGCTCATCCTCTGCGGAATAATTTCGGTCAACCTCGCTGATGTTTCTTGCCATCAGTTTGGCGATCTCTCGAGTATCGGAATCCTCGTCATCACTGCCGAAGCTGTCCTTCTCGATACTTAACCGACCTTCAACGACAACAACCTTGTCCTCAACAAGCAAAGATTGGAACTTTTCGTATGTTTTGGAGAAAAGCAAAACTTCGATCGTCCCCGTAAGGTCCTGCAACTGAAGTATCGCCATCATCGTCTCGTTGCGCGTAAGCTTTTTCGTCACCTTTGCAAGAATGCCCATCACGCTTACCTTGTCGCCGTCTTTGCATTCGTTTTCTTCATCGAAAAGAGAAGCGATGGTACGGGTTCCGTACACTTCGATAAGATCGGTGTATTCCTTCATCGGGTGGTCGGAAAGATAGAGACCCGTAACGTCTTTTTCGAATTTGAGCTTTTCCTTTTTTGTATATTCGGGAACCTTCGGAAATTTGAATTCGGGCGTTGCCGTCTCCGCCTCGTCGTCCTCAAAAAGACTGAACTGTCCGCCTTTTTCCTCTTTCAGGCTGCTTTGAAGACTTGAGCGGAGCTCGGGAAAGCCTGCGATGAGCTCGTGTCTTGTGTTTCCGAAACTGTCAAACGCTCCCGCATAAACAAGGCTTTCAACGGTTCTGGAGTCAATGTCGTAATTCTTCATCATACGGTGCAGGAAGTCGTAAAAGCTCTTGAAGGTTCCTTTTTCTTCCCTTTCCTTGATGATGTTGTGCGAAATCTCAACGCCGACGTTTTTGACCGCTGCAAGTCCGAAACGTATATTGTCGCCGCTAACCGAGAAATACACTTCGCTTTCGTTTACGTCGGGCGCAAGAACGGGAACGTTTTGCTTTTGCGCCTCGTTGATATAATCGACCATTTTGTCGGGCTTTGTCAACACGCTTGTCAAAAGAGCCGACATATATTCCTTCATAAAATGGCATTTTAAGTATGCGGTATAATATGTTACGAACGCATACGCCGCCGCGTGGGATTTGTTGAACGCGTATTTCGCAAATTCGATCATCTCGTCAAAAATATCGTTTGCGACAGCTTCGGGCACGCCGTTTCTGACAGCGCCCGGAAGTTCCATCGTTCCGTCGTCGGCAAATTTTCCGTGAATGAAGTATTCGCGCTCCCTTTCCATGACGTCCATTTTTTTCTTGCCCATTGCTCTGCGCACGATGTCTGCGCGTCCGAATGAGTAACCCGCAAGGTTGCGGACGACCTGCATGACCTGCTCCTGATAAACCATACACCCGTGGGTAACTTCCAAAATCGGTTTCAGCTGCGGGTCTTTGTATTTAATGGCTTCGGGGTGGTAACTGTTGTTGATATACGTCGGAATGGAATCCATGGGACCGGGACGGTACAGAGAAATAACCGCCGTGATATCTTCTATGTTCTTCGGCTTTAACTGAATAAGCGTTTTCTTCATTCCGCCCGATTCAAGCTGGAACACGCCGTCGGTCTGTCCGAGCGAAAGCATATCGTAAACAGCCTTGTCGTCCATATCAACATTTTCTATTTTGAAATCGGGAATCTTTTTTCTTATCTGACGGCACGCATCTTCTATAACCGTGAGATTTCGAAGTCCGAGAAAGTCCATTTTAAGAAGCCCGAGCTCCTCGTCGATAACCATATCGTACTGCGTTACCGGCATATCGTCCTGAACCGCAAGAGGAACGTAATTCGAAACATCGCCTCCGGAAATTATGACGCCGCAGGCATGAACGGACGTATGGCGCGGAGCGTTTTCCACGCCCGCCGAGAGATCTATAAGCTCTTTTATTCTCGGGTCGGAATTATACATTTCGCGGAGCTCCGGCATTATTTCGACGGACTCCATAATGGTTTTCTTATCCTGCAAAAGCTTTGCGATGGCGTTTGCCTCCGCAGGCGTAAACTCAAGAACTCTTGCAACGTCCTTGACCGCCATTTTTGCCTTCATGGTTCCGAACGTAACAATCTGTGCAACACATTCCGCGCCGTATTTTTTAATACAGTAATCAACGATTTCCTGTCGTCTTTCAACACAGAAATCGACGTCAAAGTCGGGCATTGAAACGCGTTCGGGGTTCAAGAAGCGTTCGAAAAGCAGATTATACTTCAAAGGCTCGATATTTGTTATTTCTATACAGTACGCAACCATACTTCCGGCGCCGGAGCCCCTTCCGGGACCGACGGGAATACCCACGCTCTTTGCGTAACGGACGTAGTCGCTCACGATAAGGAAGTAATCGACAAAGCCCATTTTGTTGATTACGCCGAGTTCATATTCAAGGCGTTCGTCAAGTTCCTTCGTTCTTGCGGAATATTTTCTGTCATACCCTTCATAAGCGAGTTTTTTCAAAAACTCAAAATGCTCCATATTGTCGGGTGTGACGAAGTTCGGAAGATGATACACCTTGTGGTCGGGATCGTCAAGGTTTTGAAAGGAAACATCGCACATTTCGGCGATTTTTACGGTATTGTCGCAGGCTTCCGGAATATACTGAAAAAGATCTCTCATTTCCTTCTCGGATTTGAGATAAAACTCGTCCGTTTCAAATCCCATTCCGCACTCTTCGCTTAAAGTCTTTTTAAGCTGAACATACAAAAGCACTTTCTGCGCTTTTGCGTCTGCCTTTTTCAGATAATGAGCGTCGTTAGTCGCAACGAGAGGAATACCCGTTTCTTCGTGCAGACGAAGAAGTCCCTCTATGACAATTTTCTGATCCTCAATTCCGTGATCCTGTATCTCGAGATAATAATTTCCTCTGCCGAAAAGCCCGTCGTACCAGAGCGCAAGCTCTTTCGCACCCTCGTAATCGCCCGCAATGATTCGCTGAGGAACGTCGCCTGCAAGACAGGCGGAAAGGCAGATAAGCCCTTCGTGATACTCTTCAAGCAGCTCCTTGTCTATTCGCGGCTTGTAATAGAATCCCTGCGTATTGCTCAGAGAAACCATTTTTATCAGATTTTGATAGCCCTGATTGTTCTTGCACAGCAAAACGAGATGCCCGTAATGGGCGTCATACTCCCTGCTCTTGTCAAAACGGGTGCGTGCCGCAGTATAACATTCACAGCCGATTATCGGCTTGATGCCGTGTTTTTTTG
This sequence comes from uncultured Eubacteriales bacterium, assembly GCA_934454405.1. Lineage (GTDB taxonomy): Bacteria > Bacillota > Clostridia > Oscillospirales > UBA644 > UBA644. The sequence continues at coordinate 3,988 of CAKSFN010000002.1, forward strand.
CGGATTTATAGAATTTAATGGCCCCGTACATATTGCCGTGGTCGGTAATCGCTATAGCCGTCTGCCCCATTTCTTCGAGCAGCTCCATCATCTTATCTTTTTTTTCACCCATGGTGCAGGCTCCGTCAAGAAGGCTGTACTGCGAGTGGACGTGCAAATGAACAAATGCCATAATTCCTCCGCGGACGAAAAACGTCCGTATATCAATAAAAAATTTATTGCCGCTTCAGGCTTTCGGCTGCGGCGACGAGTTTTTTCAGCCTGTAAGCCGTTCCTGACTTCGAAAGCGGCGGCGAAAGGGTCTGTCCGAGTTGTTCAATGTTCAGTTCCGGATGCCCCAAACGCGCTTCCGCAACGGAAATCAAATCGTCGGAAAGCCCGAAATACTTATTCTTTTTCAGTTTTCTTGCTGCTTCAATATGCTTTGATGATGACGCCGCCTGTTTTTTTGCGTTTGCGACATCGCAGTTCCCCGCCCTGTTCGCATCGTTCCTGACGGTGCGCTCAATATTTGAGTTGATACATTCAAACGCCTGATTTTTTGCGCCGAGCTCGAACAACAGCCGAGAAACATCATCCGCGGTCTTAAAATAGAAAAACGAGCCCGTTTTGCGGCGCGATATGCGAACGGCGATTTCAAGCGAAGCAAAAATTTCAAGCGCAGGCTCGATTATCTCATCATTTTTAATGCTTATCTCCGCGTAAATCGCCTTCGAGGGGTCGCCGACGCTGCCCGCGCCGAGAAAAAGACCTCCGATAAACGCCGCGCCCGCTCCGCATTTCGAAAAAGCGGAAATATCTGCGTCTTTCGCTTGAGGGACGACCCTTGAAATCTGTTTTACCGCGTCTGAATCTCCCTCGAAAATAAACCTTTTTCCCCTTGCGCCCTTTCTTACGCTCTGCTCGGCGTCAAGTCCGCAAAGAATGGAAAGCAGACGGCAGAATCTGCGCATGGCACATTCGGATTCGGTTCTGAAAAGTATTCCGTCGCCGTCAAACTTCTCGCAGGAATAAATCATCCCGAACAGTTCGGCAACCTTCTCGCTTGCGGAACGTTTTACCGCGCAGACAGAATCTTTTACCTCTTGTGAAAAAGCTGTCATTTTATCCTCTTGACTTCCGGCTCGAGCATAACGCCGAATTTTTCCGAAACGGTTTTTTGCACAAGCTCGCGAAGCATATCAACATCTTTGCAGGTCGCGCCGCCCTTATTGATGATAAACCCGGCATGTTTTTCGCTGACCTGCGCACCGCCGACGGACACGCCTTTAAGACCGCTGTCCTGTATTAGCTTTCCGGCAAAATAACCCGTCGGGCGTTTGAAAAAGCTCCCCGCGCTCGGGTATTCAAGCGGCTGCGACGCTTTTCTTTTTTCAATCAGCGTCTGCATTTCCGCCTTTATCTGTTCCCTGTCACCTTTTCGGAGAATAAGTCTTGTTTCGCAAATAATATCTTTATCGGTAAAACACGAATGCCTGTAACCGAAGTCGTGTTCATTTCCCCTGACGGTTTTTATATCGCCGTTTTTGTTGACATAAGTCGTTTCCGAAACAATATCAGCAAATGTTCCGCCGTATGCGCCTGCGTTCATAAACACCGCGCCGCCGATACTTCCCGGAATCCCGTGAGCGAATTCCATACCCGTCAGCGAGGCGGCAAGCGCTTCGTTCGCGACCCTGGAATTGAGCGCGCCCGCGCCTGCGGTAATCTCATTGCCGCTGACGATGACCCCGTCAAGCCGCGAAGTCTTAATAACGGCGCCGCGTATTCCTTCGTCGTCCACAAGCAGGTTCGACCCGTTGCCGACGGTCATATACCGAATGTTTTCTCTGTTAAGTTCCCGCACGCAGTCGGCGACGCGTTCGACGGAATCCGGATAAATGACGATATCCGCGTTGCCGCCGATGCGAAACGTCGTATTTTTCGACATCGGAACGTCAATTTCGAAATCGACGCCTTTCTCCGTTAAAAATTCTTTGAGCTCTGAAAACATAATCTTCTCCGTTTCGGAAAAATCAATCGCTGCCGTTCATCGACGCTTCAAGACGCTTGTTAAGCTCTGCCGCCGCATTGTATCCGAGGCGCTTGAGCCTGTTGTTCATCGCCGCAACTTCGATTATAACGGCGAGATTTCTTCCCGGCTTGATGGGTATGGTTATCATCGGAACTTTCAGCCCGAGAATATCATACTGCTCGTATTCAAGACCGAACCTGTCGTATTTCGTGTCTTGGCTCCAGTTTTCAAGAGAAAGAACAAGGTCGATTTTTTCGGACTCCTTAACTGCGCCCATACCGAATATTTGACGAACATCAACTATACCTATGCCGCGAAGCTCGATAAGATGTCTTATTATTTCCGGAGAGGAGCCGACAAGGGTTCGGTTGGAAACCCTTTTAATCTCAACGGCGTCGTCGGCAACAAGACGGTGTCCTCTTTTCAGAAGTTCCATGGCCGCCTCGCTCTTACCCACTCCGCTTTCGCCGAGCATCAGGATTCCTTCGCCGTAAACCTCGACGAGAACCCCGTGCCGCGTAACCTGAGGAGCCAGCTTTACGCTCAAAAGGCTTATCACGGCGCTCATTACGTTTGATGTGGGCTCTTCCGTTCCGAGAAGCGGTATTTCGTATTTTTTCGCGCTTTCCAAAATCTCGGGAATAACCGCTATTCCCTGACAGATTATCAGCGCAGGAAATTTCCTTGAAAACAGCGCGTCAACCTTTGACTTCCTGTCTTCGGCGGTCAGACTTTCGAGATAACCGTGCTCGGCGTTGCCGATAAGCTGAAGCCTGTCTTTTTCAAAGTCGGTGAAATACCCTGTCAGGGCAAGTCCCGGTCGGTTGACCTCGGACGTAATTATATCTATATCGTCGCATTTCTCGGAACCCGTGCCCGGAATATACACCGGCTTTAATCCGAGTTTCTCGACAAGATAAGACAGTTTGAGACTGCAAGCTCTGTTAGACATAAGTCCTCCTCAAAAAAAAGTTACTCAGGCAACTGAAATTGCCTGAGTAACTTAAAATCAGTCTTCCATCGGCAACTTCACCGATAAACGTAATTTTTATTCGGCAGCATCCTCGGATGCGGGCTCAGCGGTATATTCGGCGGGAGCTTCTTCTTCCTCTGCCGCGTCCTCGTCCGCAAGAAGAGCCTTGATAGAAAGGCTTACCTTCTTCGTTTCATAATTGATCTCCGTAATCTGAGCGGTTACGGTCTGACCGATCTGAAGCTCGTCGGCAACGTTTTCAACTCTGTGGTTTGCAATCTGCGAAATATGAATAAGCCCGTCAATACCGGGTATAACGCTTACAAAGACACCGTAAGGCATAAACTTCAGAACTTTAACTTCAACGGCATCGCCGACGCTGTATTTTTTCGGAAGAATTACCCACGGATCATCCTCGGTTTTCTTGTAGGTAAGAGAAACCTTCTTTGTTTCGGGATTAAATGCCTTAACCTCAACCTCGATAACGTCGCCTACTTTTACAACCTCGGAAGGATGCTTGATTCTGCCCCAGGAAAGGTCGGTTATGTGAACAAGTCCGTCAACGCCGCCGATATCGACAAACGCGCCGAACGTCGTCAGAGATTTAACGGTGCCCGTGTATCTCTTGCCGACTTCTATGCTGTCCCAGACTTCTTTCTGAGCAGCCTCTTTTTCCTCTTTGAGAACGGACTTGACAGAGCCGATGATACGGCTTCTTCTTCCGTTTTCCTCAACTTCGATGATGCGAAGCTTTACGTTTGTTCCGTTAAGCGGGGTAAGATCCTCTGTTCTGCGAAGCGTTGCAAGAGACGCGGGAACAAAGACTCTGACCTTGTTGACAAGAACAACAAGACCGCCTTTAACCGCCTGTATTACTTTACCGGTAACGACCTCTCCGCTTTCTTTAAGTTCCGCAATACGCTCGCGACCCTTTTCCGCGTCGAGTTTAGCCTTCGAAAGAAGGACAGTTCCCTCGGCATCGTTTACCTTCACGACGACCGCTTCAACCTCATCGCCGACGGCAACGGGCTTATCATCGTGCTCAAACTCCTCCGCAGGAATAAATCCGGAGTGTTTAGCACAAAGGTCAACCTGAACTTCCGTTCCGTTGACAGCCGTAACTGTTCCGGTTACTTTTTGACCGTTTTTCATCGGTCTGAGTGAAGCCTCCACAAGGCTGGCAAAATCTTCGCCGTCCTCGGTGAGTACCTTCTCGTCGTTTTCGTTTACCATGTTGATAATGACCTCCTCGATTGCACTGCGGTGCGTGGAAGCTCCGGCAGACAATCCTATTTTTTTATACTTACCTAAATAAGTTGGCAATTGAGTAAACTTCTCTATATGGACGGCGTCGCAGTTTTGTGACGCTATCTGATAGAGCTTTTTTGTATTTGAACTGTTCTTGCCGCCGACAATTATCATAAAATCGACTTTCTTCGACAGTTCTTCAACCTGCTTTTGACGATCGTGCGTCGCGGTACAGATTGTATTTATAACTTCGACGTTCGGAAAAGCTTTCGCATATTCCGTCATTCGCTCAAATTCGGAGACGTTGAACGTCGTTTGGGCGACGAGAACATACTCCCCGCTCGTATTTAATTTATTATGCAATATATTTTTCAGTTCGTCAAGACTTTTTGCAATAAAGTAATTATTTTCTGCATTTCCGACAATTCCGACAACCTCGGGATGTGCAATATCACCCACGATTATCAGGTCTTTTTTCCCCGCCGCAATGCGCTGAATACGTTTAACCTTCGGACAGGTCATATCAACAACTTCCGCGCCATGCCGTTCAAGAGCTTCCGTAACGGCTTTCGGCACGCCGTGAGTTCTTATGAAAACGATGTCGTCAGGTCTTGCAAGTGCTGCGTCTTCAATAATCTCGACGCCTCTCCGCCGAAGATCATCGTTGATATCCGTGTTATGGATAATCGGACCGAAAGTACATATTCTTCTGCCGGATTCCGCATCGTTTTCTTTTTTTATCCGTTCATACAGCGCGGTGACGGCGCGATCCACGCCGAAACAGAAACCGAGCGTTTCCGTCGTAAAAATTTCAAAGCCCATATACGGTTTCCATTATATGCTCGCCCGCTTTCGTATACTCCTCGGAAGAACCCTTGACGATTCCGAGTTCTTCGGGCAAAACGGGCTTACCTATTCTGATTTCATAGCTGTTGAAAATATTGACGTTTCTCTTGTATACGAGATGTATGGGCAGAACGGGCGTTTTGCACTTCCATGAAAACATCGCAACGCCGCCTCGAGCGTCGCTGCCGTCGCCCGTATTATAGCGCGTGCCTTCCGGGAAAATCCCCAGCTGCTCGCCGCTTCTGAGAGCCTTCATCGCGCCTCTTACCGCAGAGATGGGCATTCCTTCCCTGTCAACGGATATCGCGTTGAGCTTTCTGAGAAAAAATCCCATAACGGGAATTTTGAAAAGCTCCTGCTTCGCCATAAAGACAATTCGTCTTTTGAAAACCGTCAGCAACAGCAGGATGTCAAAAACGGAATGATGATTCGCGCATATAATCACGGCGTCCTCTTCGGGAACGTTTTCTTTTCCCGTGACCTTGACACGATTGAAAACATAAATATAAAAAAGCGAAACCGCCCTGATAAATTTATACATTGACCTTACTCCGAATTATATTTATAACCGCTTCGACGGACTGTTCAAAAGTCATATCGGAAGTGTCAAGCAGAACGGCGTCATCCGCTTTTTTGAGAGGCGCTGCCGCGCGCTCGGAATCCGCTTTGTCACGCGATACGACTTCTTTGAGAACCCTGTCGAATGTCTCAGGCGTTTCAAGCCCCTTCGCCATAAGCTCCTTATGCCTTCTTCCCGCGCGGATCTCGACATTTGCAGTCAAAAATATCTTGACGTCTGCGTGGGGCAGTATAACCGTGCCGACATCTCTGCCGTCCATTATAACGTCGTTTTTCTCGGCGATCTCGCGCTGTAAATCAAGCAGAAAAGCTCTGACCTCGGGAACGGCGGAAACTCTCGACGCGGCGGCGGATATCTCCTGCGTTCTTATCAGAGAAGAAACGTCTTCACCGTCGATAATTATATGCTGTTCGCCGTTGATATGAGACAGCGAAAGTTCCGTACCGGGAAGAACCGAGATGATATTTTCGTCCGTAAAAGGCTTCCCCGTTCTAACGAATTTAAGACCTATCGCGCGGTAAATCGCTCCCGTATCGACATAAATATAGCCGAGTTTCGCCGCAACGGCTCTCGCAACGGTGCTTTTGCCCGCGCCTCCGGGACCGTCGATTGCAATGTTTATTCCCATTTTCCGATATCCTTTCCCGCGCAATAGCCCGTGCTGAACGCAATTTGGAGATTAAAGCCTCCCGTATATGCGTCCACGTCGAGCACCTCGCCGCAGAAATACAAATTTTTAATTATTTTCGACCGCATATTCTTCGGCGAAACATCCTTAACGCTTACGCCGCCCGATGTAACTATCGCCTCCGAGATATCGCCGCATGACAAAACGGTAAAACGAAGATCTTTTAACAGCGAAAGCAGCCGCGCGCGTTCCCCCGCTGTTATTGAATTAATCTTTTTTTCGGGCGCGATACCGCTGAGTCCCACTATCACGGGGATCATCTTCGACGGAAGCAGCGCGGACAGCGAATTGGAGAAATTCCTGTTTATGTTTTTCGAAAAATCCGAGACTATTCTGGCGTCAAGTTTTTTTTCGTCAAGTGCGGGCTTCAAATCAATTGCGATAACGTCTCCGTTTTCGGCAACCGAACTCGCGCTTAAAATTTCGGGACCGCTCATCCCGTTTGAAGTAAAAAGCATTTCTCCGAAGCCTTCGTAAACGGTTTTCCCGTTCCTGATAAGTTTAACACCGACATTACGGAGCGAAAGCCCTTCAAGCTCTGCGCACAGCGCGCTTTCCTCCGCGATTATCGGAACAAGAGCCGCTTTCGGAGTAATTATTTCGTGACCGCAGCCGCGGGCAAGCTCATAGCCCTTCCCGTCGGAACCCGTGAGAGGATAAGACATACCGCCCGTTGCAATAACCGTATTATCCGCGAATATTTCTTCGCCGTCGGAAAGCCTTACTCCGAGCGCGCGTCCGTTTTCGACAAGGAGAGAATCAACCTCACCCCTTGCGAATCGCACGCCGTTGCGGTCGCAGTACCTTTTCAGGGCGTCGCGTATATCGCGAGCGCTGTCCGAAACGGGAAAAACCCTGTTTCCCCTCTCGGTTTTAAGAGGAACCCCGAGCGATTCAAAAAACTGCTCGGTATCCTGCGCGGAAAACGCGGAATATGCACTGTACATAAACCTCGGATTTGTTACGATGTTTGAGAAAAAGGTTTCGGCATCGCAATCATTTGTAACGTTACACCGCCCTTTGCCCGTTATCAGAAGCTTGCGTCCCGTTATTTTATTTTTTTCGATAACGAGAACACCGTTGCCGTTTTCCGCAGCCGCGCCAGCGCACATCATACCCGAAGCGCCCGCGCCGACGACAACGCAGTTAAAGTGTTGACTCAAACTCAAACGCTCCTCTCAGATGATATAATATTATACCATTTTTCAATACGAAAATCAATAGTAAAAAATACCTGTTCAAACTCTTGTCATAACGCGGCTCACAAAGAGTGCCTTTTGCCGACGATATTGACTTTAAGCAGATTTGTGGTTCCCGAAACGCCGAGCGGAACCCCTGCGGTTATCACAACAAGGTCTCCGTCGTCAACGTATCCCGCTTTTTTCGCGCCTTCGATCGCATCGGCAAAAAGCTCGTCCGTGTTCGCTTTTTCTTCAAGAATCAGAGGATATACGCCCCACGAAAGATTCATTTGACGGCAAACTTTTTTGCTCATGGTAAACGCGACGATCGGCGAAAGCGGACGGAATTTTGATATTTCACGCGCGGTTCTCCCCGATTTGGTAACGGTTACGATGGCTTTTGCGCCGAGGTCGTGCGCCGTGGTGCAGGTAGCGTGCGATATCGCGTTCGTAACATCGCTGCCCTTGTCCTGTATTCTCGTCGAAAAACGGTGAATATAATTGATATCGGATTCCGTTCTTTCAGCTATCCGCGCCATTGTTTTAACCGCCTCGACGGGATAAAGTCCGTTTGCGGTCTCTCCCGAGAGCATGATGGCAGAAGTGCCGTCATATATCGCGTTTGCAACGTCGGTCGCCTCGGCTCGCGTCGGACGGGGATTCTTTATCATTGAATCGAGCATCTGCGTTGCGGTTATGACCTGCTTGCCCGCATTATAAACTTTTTTTATAAGGTCTTTCTGAATTACGGGAATCTCCTCAAGAGGAACTTCAACGCCGAGGTCACCTCTCGCGACCATAAGTCCGTCGGAAACGCGCAAAATCTCGTCGGCGTTGCGAACGCCCTCCATATTCTCGATTTTTGCGATAATTTTAATGTCGGTGTTTCCGAGCGACGCAAGATATTCCCTGATATCAAGCACGTCACGAGCGGAACGGACAAAGGAAGCCGCTATAAAATCAAATCCGACCTCCGCGCCGAATTTTATATCGCTTTTGTCTTTTTCGCCGAGAAACGGGATTGTAAGACGAACATTCGGAACATTGATTCCCTTATTGTCCGAAACCCGTCCGCCGTTCAAAACTCTGCAAAAAATATTGTTTCCGACAACATCCTCGACAGTCAGCTCGATAAGTCCGTCGTCGATGAGGATTACGGTTCCCTTTTTCACGTCGTTCGGAAGCCCCTTATACGTAACGGAACAATGTTCCTCCGTGCCGTCCACTTCGTCGGTTGTGAGAATAAACGACTGACCTTTTTTCAATTCCGCGCCGCCGTGAAGAAACTTTTTTACCCTGACTTCAGGTCCCTTCGTGTCAAGCATCGTCGCTACGGGTACGCCGAGCCGCTCTCTGACCTCGACAAATTCGTCAAATCTCTTTTTATGTTCCGCATGCGTCGCGTGCGAAAAATTAAAACGCGCGACGTTCATACCGCTTTTTATCAACTCTTCAACTATCTTCGGGTCGTTTGTCGCGGGCCCGAGAGTACAAACAATTTTTGTTTTTCTCATCTTTTTTACCTCCAAATTATTCCATAATACAGTATAGCACAAAAAAGAAGGATTGTAAATAAAATATGTGTAAAACTTCGGAAAGCAATGAAAAGAGCGCTCCGAAGAACGCTCTTTAAGTCAAAATATTTCAATTTTGAAGCCGACGGTATATTCTTCTCTCGGATCAAGGCATATCATATCCCGTTTTTCTTCGAGAGGAAGCTTTTCATCTATAAACGCGGAATGTCCGTTCCACGGTTCAAGGCAGACGAACGGCGCGTCGCTTTTGTTCGTATGCCAAATACCGAGAAGTTCAAATCCGTCGAAATGCATACGAAGTCCGTTTTTGCCGCTTTTGCTCATAAGAGCAACGGTTTTTGCCGAATTTTTCAGGACGATCGCATCGTGGTCGAAAAGGTCGTGACGAAGTCTGAGACGTATGCCGTCTTCAAGCTCAAGCGGCTCGGCATCGCCCGTCAAAAAGCCCTCCTCGGTCAGCAGCAATCTTTGCGGAACCCGCGGTTCGGAAAATTCCAGAAAATAATCTTCAAACTTTTCGTCGGGATTAAGAGGAACTCTGAACCCGGGGTGCGAGCCCAAAGCGAAGATCATCTTTTCCGTTTCGGAAACGTTCCTGACGGTGTAAGTGACCCCGACCGTTTTGTTTTTCTGCAAATCATAACGCACGAGAAACTCAAAATCGAACGGATACACCGCTTTTGTTTCCTCGTCGGAGCGAAGAGAAAACGTCATCGAGGTCTCGCTGTGCGCAACAAGCGAAAACTTTCTGTCACGGGCAAAGCCGTGTCTTGATTTCAACTCGTATTCCGCGCCGCGGTAAGTGTACCTTCCTCCGAGAATACGGCCGATAAACGGGAACAGATTCGGCGCGTGGCTCTTCCAATACCTTTCGTCGCCCGTCCAGACATATTCCTTGTTTTTCTGCGTCATATCGCAAATCGAAAGAAGTTCGGCGCCCTTCGGCTCAACAGCCATAATAAGGATGCCGTCGGTCATTGAATAATACATTTTTTTCTCCGTTAAAGCGTCTTTGCAATCTCTTTGAGATATTCTCTGAAATCGTCGCCTATTTCGGGGTGTTTAAGAGCGGTTTCAACCTGCGCCTGCATAACGCCGAGTTTATTTCCCATATCGTATCTCTTGCCGATGAAGTCAACGGCAACCATTCTTTCGGTCTGTGCCACGGTCTTCATCGCGTCGGTCAGCTGCAGCTCATTGCCCGCGCCGAGAGGCGTCTTTTCGAGAACGGAATATATCCCGGGCGTCAGAACTAGCCTGCCGAGAATCGAATAATAAGAAAGAATCTGATCTTTCGTGGGTTTTTCTATCATATCGGAAACATAGTACCTGTTGTCTTCGATGTGGTCAACCGCGAGCGTGCAGTATCTCTGGATTGCCTCCTCCGAAACAGCCTGAACGCCGCAAACGCCTTTGCCGTATTTGTCATACGCGTCGCAGAGCTGCTTGACAACGGGATACTCATCGTTCATAATAACATCGTCGCCGTAGAGAACGGCAAAAGGGTCGTTTCCCGTAAATTCTCTTGCGTACATAAGTGCGCCGCCTGTGCCGTTCATAGTCTTCTGACGGACATAAACAATGTTCGCCATGTTGGAAATCTCATTTACGGTTTCGAGAAGTTTTGCTTTCTTCGCGCCGCCCGCTTTGAGTCTGTCTTCCAATTCGGGTGAACGGTCAAAATGATCTTCGATAAGCGTTTTGCCTCTCGAAATAACGATCATGATGTCCTCGATTCCGCTCTTGACACACTCTTCAACAAGATATTGAAGCGCCGGCTTGTCAACAATGGGAATGAGTTCTTTCGGAACCGACTTTGTCGCGGGAAGCATTCTCGTTCCGAGACCCGCGGCAAGAATGACTGCCTTTTTAACTTTCATACAAAAAAACTTCCTTTCGGGAACAACTTTCAATTAGTTATTTTAACATAGTTATAAATGAAAATCAAGTTATTTGAAAACAGTTCCGTCTTTTTTAAAAAATGCGACTCTTTTAACCGTTATCGGGAAAGGTTTTCCGTCCCCGAACTCCGAAAACGCTTTCAACAATAAATTCACGCCGACATTGTTTTCGCTGTTGCACGGGAGATTTATGACAAACAAGGCGTCATTACCATTGTTTGTTCTTGACTTAACCGTCATACCGTCGCTGATACACACGGTCTTCATTCCGCCCTTTTTCGCTTTTTTTTCAATCTCTATCCTGTCCTGCGAAATGAATTTTTCAAACTCCGGAACATATTCGTTCGGGATAAAAAGCTCGTAATCGGCGCTGTCGATGAGATTGAGCTTTTCACCGTCCTCGTAAGCGTCGATTATTCGAATATCGGACGGAACGGCAAGAGACATTCTGTGTTTTATATCTTCGCCGCTCATCGGTTCGTCTGTTTTGATGTCAATTATCTCGCTTTCGCTCAGCACGCCGAGCGAAAGCGGCGGCGAAAAAACCATATACGGGTGCGGATTGAAGCCCTGCGTGTGGCTGACGGGAATACCGGCGCGGCTGAAAATCCGCGTAAAACAGCGCACGAGGTCAAGGTGTGATATAAACCGCGCGTTCGCTTCTTTCGTAAAAACTATTCTCACGGACAAACGTCTCCTTTGCAGTATTTCGTAATTCCGCAACCCGCGCATTTTTCCTTGCAGTTCGGCGTTGTTTCCGCGCGATACGCCTTTTCGCACTCATTTTGAAGAAATTTCTTCGATACGCCGCAGTTGATGACGTCCCACGGGAGAGGCTCGTCAAAACCGCGCTTTCTGTTGCAGTATTCCGCGGCGGTAAGCCCTTCTTCCCCGATGGCTTTCATCCATTCGTCAAACTTGAAATGCTCATTCCAACCGTCAAGCTGACAACCGCGTTTATATGCGTTGTATATAACTTTTCCGAGCCGTCTGTCGCCCCTTGCGAAAACGCCTTCGAGAACAGATGTTTTTCCGTCGTGATAATTAACTTTGATATGCTTGTTTCTGCCGACGGTCTCAATAAGCAATTTCTGGCGTCGGTCTATCTCGTCAAGCGTAATCTGCGGTTCCCATTGGAACGGCGTGAAAGGCTTCGGAACAAAAGTCGAAAGACTTATCGTGATAAAAAGCCCTCTGACGCGATTTATCGGCAGAGAATAGTACAGATCAACGATTCTCTGCGCCGTGTATGCGATACCTTTAATATCATCGTCCGTTTCGGTCGGAAGCCCTATCATAAAATACAGTTTAACGGCGCTTGAACCGCCTTCGAACGCGATGCGGCAGGTGTTCATTATTTCCTCTTCCGTCACATTTTTGTTTATAACGTCACGGAGCCGCTGCGTTCCCGCTTCGGGAGCAAACGTCAATCCGCTTTTGCGGACGGACTGCATTTTTTCGAGCAAATCCTTCGTAAAATTATCAACGCGCAGCGACGGCAGAGAAATATCGATATGCTGCGGTACGCAGTATGTTAAAAGACTGTTTGCAAGCTCGTCAAGTCTTTCGAAATCGCTCGTCGAAAGCGATGTGAGGCTGATTTCGTCGTATCCCGTCGCTTTTATCAGTTTTTTCGCCGTTTCGACAAGCAGCTCGGGCGAACGCTGCCTGAACGGACGGTAGATCATTCCAGCCTGACAGAACCTGCATCCGCGAATACAGCCTCTCATTATTTCAAGCACCACGCGGTCGTGTACTATTTCCGCATAAGGCACGACCATTTTATCGGGAATGTAACACTTGTTGATATCTTTGATTATCCGCCTGTTGACCTGCTGTCCTTCTTTATGGTATTTCGGAACATACATACAGTCAATTTCCGTCGCGCGGCGCAAAAACTCTTCCCTGTCCTTACCGCAATGTCTGTATATATCAAAGAGCGGATAATAATCCTCTTCTCCGTCGCCGATAAAGAATATATCGACAAAATCCGCAAGAGGTTCGGGATTGCACGCGCACGGACCTCCGCATATAACGATGGGGTCACCCTGTTTTCTGTCCTTTGCGAATATCGGAATATCCGCAAGATCCAGCATTGCGACTATATTTGTATAGCTAAGCTCGTATTGAAGCGTAAAACCGACGAAATCGTCGTTTTTTATCGGTTCATGGCTTTCGAGACCGAAAAGCGGTATACCGTTTTCTCGCATCAGCTGCTGCATGTCCGTATTCGGCATAAAAACGCGTTCGCACCAAACATCGGGCATAGTGTCGTTCATCATATGATAAAGTATTTTCATACCGAGATGCGACATTCCGACGTCGTACATATCGGGAAAGCAGAACGCAAAACGAATGTTGACGGCGTTTTTATCCTTTACAACGCTGCCGTATTCCCCTCCGACATACCACGACGGCTTCTGAACTTCCGCAAGCCGCGTGTCGATAAACTCTTCTATATTCATATTTCGGTTCCTTTCGATTTTATCCTTTATATTTTACTACATATCGAAAGGGATTTCAAGGGCTTTTTTCAAATTTCTCTTTTTAGCGCGATGTATGAAAACAAATATATGCAAATCAGAAGCAAAGAAAAGTTATAACCCGTTTTTATAATCAGAAAAACGGAGGCGGCGGTCAATGGGACGAGAAACACAAGCGAAACGGCCGTCGTCGCCTGTTGCGCGCGTCCGGGCGATGTGCTTTTAAGCAGAAGAAAATAAAGAGCGCGTCCGCCGTCAAGCGGTATGACTGGAATCATATTAACCGCGGCAAAAGCAAAATTGCACGCCGCAAAAAAGTCGAGCCCGACAAGGTTTTCGACGCCTCCGAAAAGCAAAGAAACGGTGCCTGCCGCAATATTTGCAATAATTCCCGCAAGCGATGCAAAAACCTCTTTTTCGCACGAAACATCGGTTGCGGAACAAAGGCTGACGCTTATCCCGAAAGGCATAAGCCGAAGTTTTTTTACACGCTCTCCGTATGACAGAAAAACGACTATATGAGCAACTTCATGTATTACCGCCGCTGCAAAAACGAAAAGAACGCCGTCGCCTTTTCCGCAGAAAGCCAGAAAGCCCCAAACAAGAGGCAGCGCCGGATGAATCGAAAACTTATTCCCCGTTGAACGTAAAGTAGACTTCGGGATCGACATATCTTTCTCCGTATTCAATCTGAAAATGCAGGTGCGCACCCGTGACGTTTCCGGTATGTCCCGAAAGCGCGATCACCTGTCCGCGCTCAACGCGCTCACCCTCTTTTACAAGAGCCTGCATCAAGTGACCGTAATATGTAACAAACCCGTTCGGATGTTCTATTCTGACGTAGTTTCCGCCGATATCGTTAAACCCCGTTTCCTTAACCGTTCCCGAAAGAGCGCATTTCACCTCTGTTCCGTCCGCCGCCTTTATATCCACCCCGCGATGAAGCACAACCTCCGCGTCGTTAAACGGATTGCTTCTGTAACCGAACCCCGAATTCAATGTTGAATTGACGGGAAGACAGGCATCGGCAAAGGGACCGTCCGGCTTACTGATTTCTTCAGGGTTTTCTACCTGCGCCATGACCTGCAAAACGCTTTCGTCAATTTTTTGCTTTCCCCCGTTCATACCGCCGGAAAGCATTGCGAAAACCGCTTTTAATCCGTTTCCCTGCTCGGAGCTTCCGTTTTTTACGGTTTCAATACCGTATTTCTGCACCCGTACAGCGGCAAAAGCGCAAATTCCGAGAGCTGCGATAAGCGCGAAAAATGACAGAGTTCGCCTGCCGCTCCGTCTGCATTTCAATTCCGTTTTTCTCACAGCGAGATCCGTCGTTTGTGACATTATACCACCTCATTAAATTTTAGTTGAGACAGGCTTGAATTATGACAGATTCTATGATATAATGTATTTATTCAGACGCTTTCAAACGAACGGAAGGTTATTTTTTTCAGATGAATATTCGTATCGGAGACCGTTCATACGGTGTAAAAAGCTATATAAAGAGTTTTGACAAGGTTCTGCTCGGACTTATCACCGTGCTGCTTGTCTTCAGTCTGCTTTGCATAAACAGCGCGACCTACGGTTCGGATGCGCATTCCAGAAGTATGATAGTGCAAAGCGTGGCGATCGGGCTCGGCTTTATCCTGATGTTTGTTATTTCAAAACTCGATTATGATATTATCTCGGATTTGTGGAAGTATATCGTTGTGGGCTCGTCCGCAGCGCTTTTTCTGACGGCGCTGATTGCCCCTGAAATAAACGGAAACAAAAACTGGCTGATGATAGGCTCCGTGAACATTCAGACATCGGAGTTTACCAAAGTATGCTTCGCCTTGACCATGTCAAAACATCTGTCGAAGCTTGACGAGGCTCTCAACAAGCCGAAAAACATTCTTTTTGTGCTGATTCATTTTTTGGCGTATCTCGTCCCGATTATTTTACAGGGCGACATAGGCACGGCGCTGATATACATCGGAATGTTTGCGGTTCTTGTTTTTGTCGCAGGGATTTATTACAGATATATCATTATCGGAGCTCTCGGCGTTGCGGGAGTTACGCCGCTGCTCTGGAATATGATGAAGGATTATCAGAAGCTGCGTATTCTCTACGGCTTTCAGCCCGAACTGGACCCTCTCGGGAAAGGCTATCAGCCTCTTGTTTCAAGAATGGCGATAGGCTCGGGGCAGCTGCTCGGGCTCGGCTATAAAAAGGGCATTCAGGCGCAGAACGCGCTGCTCCCCGAAATCAGAACGGATTTTATCTATGCGATCGTCGGGGAAGAATGGGGCTTTGTCGGCTGCGTATTTGTTTTGCTTGTTCTGGTTACAATAGTGTTGCTGATATTCAGAAACGCGCGCAGAGCAAAAGACAGGAAAGGCTTTTTTATTTGCATTGCCGTTGCAAGTATGATTATGTTCCAAACGCTAATCAATATCGGAATGTGCATCGGCGTTCTTCCCGTTATCGGCGTAACTCTCCCCTTTTTCAGTTACGGCGGTTCTTCGGTGCTTGCATTGCTGATATCCGTCGGACTTATCCAGTCCGTCTGCGTTAAGCCGGATCGCTCACTCAAATTCGGAATGAGGTAAATGCGGAAAAAACTGTTGAAGGTTTTCGATATATTCATCGATCTTATTTACAGAACGATAATAACTTACGGCGCGGTTTTCATTTTGAACGCCGCGTTTGATTTCGTGCTGTTTCGGCTTTTGACGGGAGTTTTTTCGGTTTTCGCTCCCCTGTCTCAGTTTCTGTCCTACACCGCGTCTGCCGCGACGCGCTATTTTTCATACGGCTATATAAGATTTAACCGCACGGGCGAAGGACACGCCGTGCGGTTTGTTCGTTTTGTATGCGTAAACTTTTTTATTGCCGTTATTTCACCCGTAATTCTTTCTCTTCTCCTGAAAACAGGGCTTGCCGTTCAATACTCAAAACTCGCCGTCCTGCTTTTAACGGGCTGTTCAAACTTCGTTTTTTACAAATACATCGTCTTTGTCTGACTTGCAAAACCTGCCTTCGGAAAAACAGTCAAGCGCAGACTTGTCAACCGTATGCGGAATGACAAACCGAACGGATTTCGGCATACATTCGATTTCCGCCCGTTTAGTCGAAAGCATCTCCCCGTCGTAGCAAACGGTAAACGGCGTGTCTTTTGTCAAAACCGCCCGTTTGCAGAGCCTGTGCTTCAATATCCTGTCGCCGCGAGGAGTTCCGATGATCGTGCCTTTCTGATAATACGAAACATTTCTCACAAATGCCCTACGGCTGACATTTTTAACGGTTATAACATTCATAAGTCCGTCGTCAACCTTTGCGGGAGATGCGGAGCGATAGCCGCCCCCGTAGTACTGCCCGTTCGCGAACAGCGTCAACAAAAACTTTTCATCGACCTCTTCCCCGTCGTCGAATTTGATTTTCAGGGTTTCCTTCGGGAATTTAATAAGACAGATGGCAACTCCGAGATGATACGAGACGGCTTTCGGAACGAACCTTTTTTTACGCAGTCTTTCAACGCGCTGAACGACCGCCGCGTCAAAGCCTATATTCGCTATGTTGATGCAGATCCTGTCGTTTATCCTTATCGCGTCGATAGAATGGGCTTCGGAATCAATTGCCGTTTCAATATCGGAAAACTTGCGAATATCGCCGAAAGTCCTGATAAAATCGTTGCCAGTGCCTATCGGGATAACGGCAAGCTCGACGTTTCTGTAACCGAAGATTCCGTTTACAACTTCGTTTACGGTTCCGTCGCCTCCGCAGGCGTAGACGCGAACTGAGTCGCCCTTTTCAGCCGCTGCCCGCGCAAAATTTTCCGCATCGAGATTTTTCGCCGTTGACTTTATCTCAAACTCAAGTCCGCGATTAACGCACAATTCCTCGATTTTATGCCGAAATTTCTCCGTAAACGCCTCCGAGTTCGACTTCGGATTTATGATAAAAATATGCTTCATTTTACGTCCGTCCTTAATTTCTCGCTGAAAACGTATGCAAGGTTTTGCCTTTATAAAAACGCGTACTCAATTTCAGAGCGCGTTATCATAATAGTATCGGTGTTCACGATTTTTTTCATACGCGCCCCAAGCTCGGTGATTTCCGTCTCGTTCGCGCCGATGATAACGATGCGAAGGCTTGTCTCGGTCGTATATCCCCTGCCGTGCTGATATCCGCCAAACTGCGTGATCAGCGAAAAGGCAATATCCTTCTGCGCGCATATTTCGGTCAGCGTTTTGCAGAAATCCTCAACCGTAATATGTTCAAGATAACTGTCTTTGTCTTTTATGCCGATGTAAATTTCATAACAAAAACCCGCCGTATATTTTTCCTTATTCTCCACCTACATATACCTCTTTTCGACAGTATGCTTCATAACAAGCGACGCTTCCTGATTAAGAAACATCGACAGGTTTTTCGCCAGACGAAAGATATCGATGCCCTGATCTCCCACAAGTGTGATTATAATTATATTTTCAAGAATATATTTGCCGTCTTTATACAAATACCCGCCTTTTCCGGAAGATATCGTAAAGCCTATCTTTTTCTTTTGAAAATAAGCGGAAACGAGCTGCCCCAGCTCGTCCTCGGTAACCAACTGCTCTTTTGTCTGAGAGTCGTTGTAACCGAGAAATATCCGATAGCATATAATTTCGTTCATTTTCTTTTCCTTTTCGAAGTCTCTGTCGAAAATCTTTCGTTTCGCAATTACTTCACGCCGTCAATCAATTCACCTTATTCAATAAAACTACGCACTCCACGTGTTTTGTGCGTGGGAACATATCTATTGGCTGAATGACGGTCGGGACGTAGCCGCCGAGCTCGTCAAATATCTTCAAATCACGGGCGAGCGTTGCCGGATCGCACGAGATATACGCGAATTTTTCGGGGTTTAATGTCAGAACCGCCTCGATGGTTTTTGCGTCAAGGCCTTTTCGCGGAGGATCGACTATCACGACGTTCGGACGGCAGTTCGGCAATACGCTTTCTAAGATTTCTTCCGTGTCGGCGGCGGACGAAAAAATGAATGACGCGTTTTCGATTCCGTTTATATCGGCATTTCGCACGGCGTCTTCAACCGCGTTGAGAACAGCCTCTATACCCACAACCTTTCCGACGCTGTCCGCGCACGATAAGCCGATAGTGCCTATGCCGCAGTACAAATCGAGCAAAACGTCGCTTTTTTCAAGTTTTAAGCCTTTTTTTACATAATTATACATTTTTTCACAAGTCTCGGAGTTCACCTGATAAAACGACATCGGAGATATTTCAAAACGCCTTCCGCAGAGAACGTCGGTTATGGTCGCGTTCCCCCACAGGAGGATATTTTTTTGCCCGTATATCACGTTTGTGTTTCGTTTATTGACGTTCAGATAAATGCTTTTTACGCCCTCAACGGCGCAGAGCCGAGATAAAAACTGCGATTTATGAGGCAGAATTTCCGAGGCGGAAACAAGAACAACAGATATCTCGCCCGTCGCGGGCGCTCTTCTTATGCAAACATGGCGCAAAAGCCCCTTTTGCGTAGTTTCATTATACACGGGCACGGAATACTCGGCGATGTACTCCTCCGTGATCTTTGTTATTTCAAAGAAAACGGGCGGGGTTAACGGGCATTCATCGCAAGGTATTACCCTGTGCGAATTTATCGCGTAATAGCCGCATTTACCGTCGGCGGATATCGGAAATTGAGCCTTGTTTCTGTAGCCGTCGATTTTTACGGACGGCATCGCTTCTTCGATTCCGACGGGGCAATCGGGATAGTTCTTGGAAAAAACATCGCGGACATGCTCGGTTTTGTATTTCAATTCCGCAGGGTAACCGATATGCCTGTAACAGCAGCTGCCGCATTTTCCGAAAGAAGAACAGGTTTTTTTTATTCTGTCCGGGGATTGTTCGATAAAAGAGATGATTTTTGCGAAGGCGTAGTTTTTTAAAACCTTCAAAACAAGAGCGTTGACAACGTCACCGACAGCAGCGGATGCGACAAAAACGACGAAGTCCCGAACGGTTTCGTCGGAATATCTTCCGATACCGAAGCCCTCGCCGGACACCGCCGTTATTTTCAGCGTTACATGATCATTTTTGTTCAACATCGAAAAACACACGCCCTTTTTTCAGATAATTAATTATAATACATTTTTACCGATATGTCAAGCGAGAGAGTCCCTTTTGCGTCGAATTGCGTCGATTGAGGGAAAAAGCATCTTTTTTCGAAAAGTTAAAATTTTCTTCGCAGGTACTTGATTTTCAATACAATATATAGTATAATTGAACTTACAGAGATACAAAATATCGACGCGGGAGTAAAAAATATGAACGTAAAAACTTTGTACGTCGTTCCGACGGCGCGTTATTCCATAGGCTCGACGCAGCATCCGTATTCGGAAAAGGAAACACAAAGACGCATACTCGATTCCGTTCTCACTTTGATCGGAGACGATGAGTCGTTTCGCTGGACATGCTCGAGCGCTTCGGTTGTATGCGATTATCTTCGGGGAGCTGACGAGCTGACGCGAAAGACCTTTTTTTCTGCCGTCGAAAACGGCTTCGTCGAGGTTTGCGGCTTCGGTTACGACCACGCGTCCTTTATGTCGGACATTACGTTGATGAAAAGCGTTGAGACGCTCGATTGCGAGACGTGGAAAAAGCTCGGAATCAAGAGCGTTATGCAGATCGGCGTCGGCGGCGTGAATTCGGGCGCCGTTAAAAGAGCCTGCGAAAAGGGCGCGCGCTATCTTTGGGTGGGAGCGGACGAGGTTTCATCCCAGATGAAGCAGGAAGTTCCTTTTGTTTTCAACTGGAGAGTGTCCGTAAAAGATAAAACCTTTACTTGGGTCGACAGTGTTGACAATGACCTGTTTTCACTTCTCTTTGCGGATAAAACTCCGAAGTTTTCGGGTTTTGACGCGCCTTCTGCCGAGAAAATTCTTTGTCGTATCCTGCAAACGACGGATAAAGACGAACTTGTGCTTATGAGCGCAAGACTTTGCTCGAAGATCGAGGAGATCGAGAAGCGTTCGCATTACGGCGCGGCGGCATATCCGGTGCTTTATACGGGAGGAGACGGGTACAACAATGCAGAAGCGATATTATCACTGCCCTCTTTCATAAAAACATGGAACAATCTCGGACTTATTCCGAGACTTGAAATTGCAACCCTTTCAGCAGCGCTTTGCGAGGTTGAAAAAGAGATAACAAACACAAGCCTGCGCAGTCTTACGGGCGAATGGTCCGACGGAATAAATCAGGCGGCGACAATGCCGCGCGAAACGGCGCTTTTGAGAGAAACCGAGCGTAAATTCAGGGCGGCGCTGACCTTGCCTGCTTTTAACGCGGCGAGAGAGAACCGTTTTGCCGACAGCATCGCGACGGATCTTTGCGTCTTTTCCGAAAGAACTTACAGAGCCGACGAAAGGCTTTTGAACCCCGACGCTGCAGATACTTTTAATTATAAACGCTCCCGTCTTTCTTTGGCTGCCGCAAAAACACAAATGCTTTACACAGACAGAATAAAGAGCTATTTTGAGCAATCCGATTCAGGCATTGTTCACGTTTACAATACCTGCAAAGCGCCGTACAGAGGGCTTGTTCGCGTTCCCGTAACGGGACTTCCCTCAAACAGTTACTGCGCAGTAAATACGGCGACCGCTCACACGGAGAAACTGACATTCAGGGACGGGTACGCTTTCTTTTACGCGGATATTCCGCAGGGCGGAATTCAAACATTCAGGTTTTCGGATGAGATCGGCGCGGATGTTGCGTCAATACGAATACCGACGGTTACGGTTGACGAACTCGGCTGCCCGACGGAGGTCGTTTGGGGAGACATTAAGTTTTCGGCGACCGCACTCGGCGAATTCTGCGCCGTTTGCACGGACAGCGAGACGAAACGGGACGTAATGAACTCTCTCTATTCGGAAAAAGATTCCGATATGAAGAACTCGCTTGTCAGACATTATTCGATCGTGTATCAAAGCGTTTTCGGACAGGCGACGAAGACCGAGGATTCCAATTTTATCCGCTTTGAGCAGCCGTTTACGAACGACCGCCTTGTTTCGGGAACGCGGACGATAACCGTTTGGAAAAAGACCGAAAGGATCACGGTCGATGTTGTTATAAACCGTCGGATTTCCGATGAACCGGAAAGCTTTTATCTGAAATTCCTTCTTGACAGCGCAAAATCGACGGCGGTCTCCTCCATGGGAGGCAGAGTTTTTGAGGTTGGACGCGGACAGCTTGATTTTTCGAATTTTGACGCGACCTCAATCGACGGCTGGATAGCTTATCCTTACGACGACCTGCTTTTCACGTCGAAAGACGCTCCCGTTATGTGTTTCGGCGGCGCAAACTATTTTGCGGGATTAAAAGCCCCGTCAAGCGACCACGGCTGCCTGTTCTCCTGCGTTTTCAACAATACATACAATACGGGGTGCAACAGAACTTTCGGAGGTGCCGCAACGTTTACATACGACATTTTCGCCGGCATCAAAACGGATGACTTCACCTCGGACAAGGCGGTTTTCGCCGCTGCATACACACAGCCTGTTGTTTACTCGGAATTTTAATATATGAAACCTTTTGAAATAACTGCAACATCGGCATTCGGAATCGAAAGCGTGACGGCAAGAGAACTTTCCCTGCTCGGATACGACGATATTCTGACGGAAAACGGACGAATAACCTTTCGGGGAGATTTCGGAGACATCGCAAAAGCGAATGTCGAGCTCCGAACGGCGGACAGAATTCTTATCAAGCTTGCGGAGTTTCGGGCTACGACTTTTGAAGAACTTTTTCAAGGCGTTTACGCCGTGGAATGGGCGGAGATACTGACTCCCGACGCATTTATTCACGTCGTGGGAAAATCAGTAAAATCAACCCTTTTCAGCGTTCCGGATTGTCAGTCGATAACAAAAAAAGCGATAATCGAAAAGCTGAAGCTTCGGTATAATAAAGAAATTTTCCCCGAAGACGGCGCGGAATACAGGATTTCCGTCGCGCTTTTGAAGGACGTCGTGACGATTACGCTTGATACTTCCGGAGCCGGGCTTCACAAGCGAGGATACAGAAGTCTCGCGGGAGAGGCGCCGCTGAAAGAAACGCTTGCATGCAGTTTGTTGCTTTTAAGCTATTGGCGTGGTGAACGACTGCTTGTTGATCCTCTCTGCGGTTCGGGAACGATCCCCATAGAAGCGGCAATGATAGCGCTTGATATGGCGCCCGGCATGAAACGCGGCTTTGCGGCGGAGCGTTGGAAAAATTTCGACGCTTCGGTTTTTGAAAAAGCAAGAAACGAGGCAATGCAGCGCGTAAAGGTTGACAGAAAACTCAATATTTACGGAAGCGATATAGACCCGAAAGCGATTGAACTTGCGATGAAGCACGCCGAGGAAGCGGGAGTTGACGAATACATTCATCTAAAACAGATGAATGTTGCGGATTTTGCTTCAAAAGAAAAATACGGCTTCATCGTTACCAATCCCCCTTACGGAGAAAGGCTCGGAGAAAGCCGTGAAGCCGAAAGTCTTTACAGACTCATGGGCAGAACTTTTTCAAAGCTTGACACATGGTCGTTTTATATCATAACTTCAAATCCGTATTTTGAAAAAAACTTCGGACGGAAAGCGGACAAAAGAAGAAAGCTTTATAACGGGAAGCTTGAATGTCAATACTATCAGTATTTCGGGCCGAAACCTCCAAAAAAAGACGAACGAACAGAATGATCAGAAAATGCGCTGCGAATATTTTTTCAGCGCAAGACAGAGAGCAATGCCGAACATTCCCGCGGAAATGATTTCGCCGAGACCGACCGTCAGAACCATATACCAAACAGCGTCTTTCATTCCGTAAGCATAACGGAGAATGAACGGAACAATTACGGAATTTGCGAGAATGGTCGGAACGGGTGCCGCATAGTACGCGTATTTGCATTTTTCGGTTGCAAATTTTCCTATGAGCCACGCGCCGACAGCGCCGATAAGCGTTGCAAGACTTCCGAAAACGACATCGAGAACAACCGCGCCCGTCAGCGCGTTTGCAACGATACAGCCGATGAAAAGACCGGGAATGGCGGCGGGAGTGAAAACGGGCAGAACCGTCAGCGCTTCCGAAAACCTGACCTGAATAACATTGCTTGACAACCCGAAAGCGAAGGCAAGATATGTCAGAACGACATAGAGCGCGGCGATAACCGCGGCATTGACCGTAAACCTGATTTTTTTGTTTTTCATATTCACATCTCCGAACAAAGCGGCAACGCCGCAGGTGTTGTTGCTATTCTATCACATCAATAATTAAAAGTCAATGAATTTTTTTAAGAGAATGCGTTAAATCACGAAAAAAAAGAAAAGATATTCACAGACAAACGAAAGGAGCCCTCTATGGCTGAAATTACACTTACGAAGAACAATTTTGAAGATGAAGTTATTAAATCCGATCTTCCCGTGCTCGTCGATTTTTGGGCGACGTGGTGCGGTCCATGCAGAATGATAGCGCCTATCGTCGAAGAAATCGCGACGGAAAACGCAGGAAAAATCAAAGTCGGGAAAGTCAACGTCGATGATGAAGGAGAGCTTGCCGCCGAATACGGGATAGCAAGCATCCCCACGCTGATGATCTTCAGAAACGGGAAAAAAGTCCACACGCTGGTGGGATACAGACAAAAAGAACAGATTCTCGAATACCTGAAATAATCGAATACCAAAACTAAGACGGCGGATCAAAACCGCCGTCTTAACTTTACTTTGAGTTTTTCAAATGCGCGCCTGCGCCGTCTTTTTCGGCGCAATCGGAAAACATCACTCTCAAATTCCGAAAACGGAACGCCGACATCGGGCTGAAAAGAGACGACGGTCGCTTCTTTCCTGCGCGGAACAAATCTCTTTGAAGCGCGCGAAAGATAAACTCTCGCAAAAACAGCGCCGTAAGGCTCCGCTCCCGCATCAAGAAGCTTTCTTCCTATTTCGCGAAGCGTGGAACCGGTTGTTTGAACGTCGTCAATAACAAGCACGCGCTTGCCGCGAACATCTTCCGTGACTGAAAAAGCGTTGCTGACGTTGCGCCGCCTTTCCCTGTCACTGCGACAGCTCGTCTGTGATTTTATTTTTCGAACCTTTGTTATCGTCCGTTCTCCGAGAGGAACGCAAAGCTCTTTTGAAATACGCTTCGCAATTTCTCTTGACGATGAGTAGGGAGCGCGTTTTCCGTATCTCGGAACATAGGCAACGATGTCAAAACCGGTTTTCAGACCCGTTTTGATTGCGGAAAGAACTTCTTTCGCCGCATAGTCAACGGTTTTCGGTATGTAGCTGTGCTTCATATTGCGAACAACGTCAGCGGCGGCATCGGCGTAAACATAAGCCGAAACAACACCTTTGAAAGGATACCTTTCGTCAACGAGCCCGTCCCTCATCAGCGAGAGGGCGCATTTCGCGCAGAAAAGCCCGTCGGAGCCGACCTCAATCGGTTTGTCGCACGAAGCGCACCGTTTGGGAAAGAACAGATCTCCGATAAATGAAAACTTCATTACCCTCTGAATCAGTAACCGACAACAACCGCAAGGAAGACAAGAGGCTCGTCCTCAACGTTTTTCATCGCGTGCCAGCCGCCGTTTCCGCAAAGAGTGGAATCTCCGGGACATACCTCGACCCAGTTTCCGTCGCCGTCATTGTAAAGTCCTTTGCCTGAAACGACATAATAAACCTCGTCGTCATCGGGATGATCGTGAAGTCCCACCTCGCACCCCTTTTCAAGCTTAACGGTACAGCAAGCAAGAATCTTTGATTTTGCTTCGCCGCCGTGAATGAAAGTTTCAACAACGGTTTCACCGCTGCCGCCGCAGAACCCGGGAATAACTTCTCTGTCAACTTCTGATGCTCTTCTGATCATAATAATGCCGCCTTTCAAAAAGTTTTTTCGACTATTTATTAATGCCGCAGCTGCCGCCGCAGGACGGACACGAGCCCGAGCATTGCTCGGCAGGGTCGATGCCGTAAGCGATGGGGTCGATACCTTTCTTTTTAAGATAATCGATGATCGCCGCTTTTACGGCCTCCTCCGCAAGAACGGAACAGTGAACCTTAACCGGAGGCAGCCCGTCAAGAGCCTCAATAACCGCTTTATTCGTCAGTTTAAGGGCGTCCTTAACGCTTTTGCCTTTTATCAGCTCGGTCGCCATGGAAGAAGTCGCAACGGCGGCTCCGCAGCCGAAAGTCTTGAATTTCACATCAACTATGACGTCGTTCTCGATCTTCAGATACATTTTCATAATATCGCCGCAGCGGGCGTTGCCGACTTCGCCGATACCGTCGGCATCGGGAATTTCACCTACGTTACGGGGATTTGAAAAGTGATCCATTACTTTTTCGCTGTAAAGCATATCTCTTTATCTCCTAATCTGTTATACAAGGTTTTTTATCTTCAACTTGCTCCCAAAGCGGGGACATATCACGCAGTCTTTGGATTATCTTCGGAAGAACGGAGATAATATGATCCACGTCTTCTTCCGTATTGTTGTGGTCAAGCGTCATTCTTATCGAGCCGTGCGCGACCTCGTGAGGAAGTCCGATAGCAAGCAAAACGTGCGACGGGTCAAGGCTTCCCGAAGTGCAGGCGGAGCCGGATGACGCGCAGATACCGTTCATATCAAGCATAAGCAGTATCGACTCGCCCTCTATATACTCAAATGAAATATTAAGCGTTCCGGGAAGAGAGTTTTCAGGTGTGTTGAGCTTTGCGTAAGGGATCCTTCTCATAAGCTCGTCGCGCAGTCTGTCTCTCATTTTGCGGACGCGTCCCATACGCTCGTCCATCTCACCCGTCGCGGCTTCAATGGCGTATCCCATACCGACAATCGCGGGGATATTCTCTGTGCCGGCTCTTTTCCCGCGCTCCTGATGTCCGCCGTCAATCAAATTCGGAATGGTTATTCCTTTTCTGATATAAAGCGCGCCGACGCCCTTGGGAGCGTTGAATTTATGCCCCGAAAGGCTGAGCATATCAATATTCATTGCTTTTACGTCTATCGCCGTGTGCGCAACCGCCTGAACAGCGTCCGTATGGAATATAACGCCGTGTTTTTTGCAGACTTCGCCGATTTCCGCGACAGGTTCAATAGTTCCTATCTCGTTATTGGCAAACATCACGCTGACCAAAATCGTATCGGGACGAATTGCATTCTCAACCTGTTCGGCGGTGACAAATCCCTCGCAGTCAACGGGCAGATACGTTATTTCAAAGCCCTCTTTTTCAAGGCTTTTCATACTGTGAAGCACCGCGTGGTGCTCTATGCTCGTTGTTATAATGTGCCTGCCTTTTTTCGCAAATTTATGAGCGACGCCTTTTATTGCCCAGTTATCGGACTCCGAACCGCCCGCGGTAAAATATATTTCGCCCGTTTCGGCGCCGAGAGCGGTAGCAACCTGTTCTCTTGCCGTATCGAGCAGCACCTTTGCTTTTCTGCCCGCCTCGTGAATGCTTGAAGCGTTCCCGAAAACGGACGTGAAGCACGGAATAACTTTTTCGGCAACCGCGGGATCGACCTGAGTTGTTGCCGCATTATCAACATAAACAAACATTTTTTGCCTCCCGATATATCTTTAATATATCCGAAATTTTCTCTAATAGTACCTTTTTAGTATATATTAGCACAGGCGACCCGTTTTGTCAATAACCGCGCGTATAATTTAACAAATTAAACAAAAAATTCGGGAGCGCCGTCTGCGCGCTCCCGAAAGACTTGCGTCTGTTATTTAACTATGTATCCCTCGCCGTTGGAAAGACATGCGTTGGACTCATCCGTGTCAATGTGCATAGCGGGCGCGAATTTCTCGCTTACGCGGATAACAACATCGCCGAAAACGGTCTTTCTGCCTTCGCCGTTGATCTCAACACTGACAATCTGCTTATCCTCAACGCCGTAATCGGCGGCGGTTTCGGGCGTCAGATGAATATGTCTTTTTGCAACGATAACGCCTTCTGAAATCTCAACTTCACCGCAGGGTCCCACGATTTTACAGCCGGGAGTTCCGGCAAGGTCGCCGGATTCTCTGACCGCTATGGGAATACCCACGCTTCTGGCGTCAGTCGCGGAAAGCTCGACCTGAGTCTGCTTTCTTACGGGACCGAGAATGGAAATATTGGCTATCTCTCTTTTCGGACCGACAACGGTAACTCTTTCGTTGCAGGCATACTGTCCCGGCTGGGAAAGATCCTTTTTTACGGTAAGCTCAAAGCCCTTGCCGAAGAGAACATCAAGGTCTTCACGGGAAACGTGAACATGGCGCGCGGAGGTTTCAACGAGTATCTTATTCATTTTAAGACAACGTCCTTTCTTTGTTATATAACACAATTTTTCTTACAAATCATATTATACGCCGAAAAACGGAATTTTGCAATAGGAAAAAGAGGATTTCGACAAATATTTCAATATTACCCTCTTTGAACGACTATTTTATGCGTTGCGTTGCCCTCGTTATCGACGGCAGCCTCGGCAAATTTAGCGCGGAAAGGAAGTCTGAATTCCGTTTCAAGCTCGTGCATACGCTCCTTGATTCCGGGAAGATGCGTAACGCTGATACAGCGGAAGCCCGACGCCGCGGCATAAGCCAAAACATTGCAGAGAACATCTGCGGCCTCGTCGTAAGCGGTTGACTGAAACGCCTCGTTAAGAAGAACCATATCACCTTCCCTGACAATATCAAGCATTGAGGAAATGCTCTTAACTTCATCTTCGAAACGTCCGTTGCCCGTATCCATCGCCGTAAAATATGCATACAGACCGTGAACGGGGCTGATATAGCAGGTTTCCGCAGGCACGGGAAGCCCTGCCTGAGCAAACGCCTGAATAACGCCTATCGTGCGCAGAAAAACGGTTTTTCCGGCGTTGTTTTTGCCCGTTATCACAAGAGAGCCGTCGGTAGGTCCGAGATAGATGTCGTTGGGGACTATCAAATCTCCGGGAACGCAGTATCGGTCATTCTTTTTCATATTGAGCGCAAGCCAAAGATCGCACGCGGACGAGCATTCGAAGCGGCGCAGATCGTCCCTGTCAACAGATGGCAGACAAACGGGAAGCCCGAGCTCACGGATTTTGTTGTCAAGACCGATCGCAAAACGGTAAAAGTATATTCCCCTGCTTATCTTTTCAAACGGGCGTTTCATTTCCGAAACGATATTCTCCATCTGCCTGCAAAGACGCGCAATGCTCTTTTCAACAAGCAGACGAAGCTGTCCGTCGTCTATATCGTCAAAACCGATGTATTCAATTCTTGACTGCGAGTCGAATTCAGCCCGTTTTCTCGGATCTTTGTAATTATACGGGTTTGAATCAAGCTCAAGCATTTCAACGTCTTCAACGCAGAAATACTTGTTGAGATCCATTGAAATGATAAACGACGTGTCAAGCGTTATGGACTCGGAAAGCTCTTTCGCAAGCGCTTTGAGCTGCATTGTCTCGCTTTTTCTGATCTCGCGGTTGACAAGGTCTTTTATCTTGCAAAACGCCTCGGACGTCAATCGGCGCGGTTTGATTATCTTTGCAGCTTCCTCGTACATCTCAATGGTTCTTACGATGCACTCCGCATAAGAACGCATTTTGAAAATCTGCGAATCGCGTCCCGTCAGCTCCTTTTTCGAAACAACCGCCGAACCTCCGCCGCGGGAGGCGTTTCTCATACCCTTGCTTATTTCGTCATGTATGCCGAGAATGGCGCGAAGGTCGTCAAAAAGAGCGGGGTTCGAAAGAAAATCGTCGAGAATATCGCGTCGCCAAATTATGTTTTCGGGATCGGGTTCGGGGACGCTTATAAGGTCGTAAATATCCTGCTGTAATTGAGGGTTTACGGTCGCGCCGTTAATGACCTCTTCAAGCAGGAGATGCTTCATCGACGCTTCCTGATCGGGGGTTTTTATAAGTTCGTGCGGATTTTTATAAAGGAGATCAACAACTTCAATCATTTTTTCATACCTCCTTCAAACGGCATCTCTCAAAGAGCTGTTCGCGCGTCATACGGTGACGAAGCAGAATGTCTCTGGAATACGACGAATTTGCGCTTTCGAGCGGAACGATTTTATAAAGACGTCTCTCATCCGCGTTCTCGTCAACGGCGGCGACGAGCAGACATATCTTTTTCTCGTGCGATTGAGAATATTCCTTGCAAAATTCTTTTACGGTATGGAAGTGCGTGACAAACAATCCGTAGCTGTCCTTTTCCATAAGATCGGATATCAGTTTTACGGAAAGATCGTGCGCAACATCTGCCTTTGTGGAAGAATAAGTCTCATTCAAAAGCACCATAGCGCCGTTCGGCATTTCCGCAAGCATTCTGTCGCAACGTCCCTGTTCTTCAACAAGTCTGCCCTGCGAATCGTTTCTTTCCTCCACGGGAAAATGCGTGTAAAGGTACGAAACGGGATACATTTCGGCAAGCGCCGCCGTGGTATAGCCCGATATCTGGAACAACATCTGACAAATGCCGAGCGCGGTCAGAAAGATGGTTTTACCGCCGCCGTTCGGTCCCGTCAGGAGGTTGAAATGCATCTCGGGCGTGCTGCTGAAGTCGGAGCAAACGATCTCCGAACGTCCGAGCCCTTTTTTGACAAGCACAAGCGAATACATATTGTGTATAATAACGGGTTTATCCTCGCTGATGAACTTAACGGGACAAACGGGAAGTCCGCGTCGGATAAGTCCTTTGTAAAGCATTCTCAAACCGAGAAGCACGTTAGTTTCATGAACAAGAGTAAACCAGTCGGGCGAAAACAAGTCGTAGTATTTCTCCGAAAAAGCGGCGACGCGCTCAAATACGTCGGGATAAGCTTTGATATAGCAATCAAAAATCTTTTCCGTCGGCGGAAACAGGTTATCCGTTATGGGTTCCCTTTCAAGCGGAGATATCTCCATTCTCTCCGCAAGGCGCGAAATGGTTTGCATAAGCCCCTCGCCCTTAACTGAAGTTGTTATGGAGTTTTCAACATTCTCACCGCGTGAAAAAAGCCTGTTTATGCGAACTCGGCTGACGCTTTCAAGCGAACGGCGGATAAATTTTGCGTCGGAATACGCTTTTTCGATAACTTCCGTTTTTTCGGGGTCGGTTATCGAGGCGAAAACCTCGCTCAATTCACGCGAAAGATATTCGCTGTCAAGCTCCTTTATCCCTTCAACGAGCTGCATATACAGTTCAAGAAAGCACTCTGTCAGCAAAAACGGTTTAACTCTCTGCATGTGCGGATATTTTTCGAACATCTCGTTTTTGTCAAGCGCCTCGAACTCGGTGGCCTTGTCCCGAAGCGCGATGAAAAACCTTTCAACGGTCTCATACTTCAAAAGGTCGCCGAGTATGCTTTGGCGATATTCGAGGATCTCTCTTTCGGGATAAAAATACTTCATCTCGGCAAAAAGAGCCTTCTCTTCCGTCTCACTGTCAATGACCGTGTGAAGAATATCCGCGATCTGCAGATCTTCGGCGACACAGTCCCAAAGTTTTTTATGCTCGTTTCTGACGGAATCGTTTACGTTCGGAAACAGAAAACTGAAAAACAGATTCATTCGCTCACCTCAAATCTTTCCGCAGGACTTTTTTAATCTTGCCTGCAACGGCTTTTCTTTCAACCATATTCAGCAGAGGGATCTCGTCCCCCTCCGCCGGCTGTACGGTCTTCACAATGCTCTCGTTATCGGAAACTATCATACCGTAAAACGTATAATCTCCGTTATTCATCATAACGCCGTTTCTCGTGTTCAGGTATTTGACTGAAGGAGAATGAAGCATAACGGGAACAACGGGCGCGTTCAGAACCCTTGCAAGCTCGCGCGCGTAATCAATCATATAATCGGGCGCGGGCTTTGTTTTGATTTTCTTAAACCTCGGATCAAGGGCTTTCACGGAAAGCAGCTGCTCGGTTTTTCTGTCCTTGCGTCTGCGTCGGAACGCCCACCGTTCGGGGGTCATAAACAAAATCTGTTTTCTGCCGGAGTAAAACGAATGGAGCTTAACAATATATGTCACGCCCTTCGAATAAAGAACAAAATCAGGCTTGCGGACACGCCACGACGGAATCAGAAACGACAAAAAGCCTCTTTCCACAACAAGCCATGAGTCTCGGCAATTTTTAATATTGTTGATTTTGAATTTGCAGACCATCCACGTTTTTATCCTGCAAAAAACATACTTTAAGAGCGGATAAACCGCAAAAAGAATTACAAGAACATAAAACACGAATACGATAAGATTCCAAAGATAAGAACCGAGTGTTCGGCGCAGATATTCGAATGCTCCCGCAAGAAGAATACAATCAACCAAAAAAACCGCCCCCTTTCCGAGAAAACATAATGATATACTTCAATTATACACATTATCCGCCGCCTTTTCAATATGTATAAAGAACAAAAAAAAGGTATTACCGTTGGTGATAATACCTTTTTATCGAACTTTCGGAAAACTTCTTCCGAAATAACTGATAACGGATCATTTTTTGATGACTATCGTGTATCTTATCGTCTGCTCGTCCTCGCTTTTCTCCATAACCGTGTTTATCCCGTTGCTTTTCATCACACTGACGGTATGGTTAAGGGAATTCACATAAAGCCTCAAATCCTTACAATAGCCCTTGAACATAGGCTTTTCTTTTTTTTCTTTTTGCTTGTCGGCAAGCCTGTCAATATACTTCTCAAGCTGTTCGGCGTTCATATTATGCTTCACGGCAGTCTGCGCGGCGGACAGCATTTTTGCGGGATCTTCAAGTCGAAGCAACGCGCGCGCGTGTCGCTCCTTCAAGCGGGTATCAAGCAGATAGCGGCGCACTTCAGGAGAAATTTTAAGAAGTCTGAGCTTGTTTGCGACCGCCGACTGACTCAGGCTCAGTTCTTTTGCAAGCTCCGCCTGCGTTATGTCGGTCATTTCGAGTATATTGCTGATAGCCTGCGCCTGCTCAAAATAATTCAGATCGGAACGAAGCATATTCTCCGTCAGCGCAAGCAGCGCGGACATGTGGTCGTCGGCGGTCACAAGCAGGCACGGAATTGAATACCTGCCCGCAAGTTTTGCGGCGCGAAGCCGGCGTTCCCCCGCAACGAGTTCGTATTTTCCGTTCTCGTAACGAACCGAAATAGGGTTTATCACCCCCACCCTGCGTATACTGTCCGAAAGCCTTTCGATATCTTTTTCCCGAAACCTTTTTCTCGGCTGATGAGGATTGGGAATGATATCCTTAACGGGCACCTCCATAAGTCCCGCGCCGAACGTTTCATATAGTCCCGACATAATACGTTTCCTCCGTGTTAATATTCGGCGCCCCGAAACAAGCTTCTTTACGGGCGCAACTTAATATTATACGAAAACAGGCGGATTTTCAAGCAAAACAGTTCGACCGAAACCGCCGTTTAACACGGTTTTTCAGGGTTTTTTATTCTTTTTTGCAGCGAAACCGGGCAGAACGAACGGGATTTTGAAAAAATGCGTCGGAGGATTTTTGTAAAAAAATACGGACGGAAGATAATTTCGTCCGCCGTATTCTTTATGTTTTAATCAAGTATTCCGAGATATTCTTCAAGGGTCAGACCGCTTTCCATAATCTTTTTCGCGTCTTCCTGACCGACATATCTGTAATGCCACGGTTCATAGATAATTCTCGTTATATCCTGTTTTTCTTTCGGATAACGCAGGATAAAACCGTACTCGGCACAATGCGTTTTAAGCCATTTGAAAGCCGCCGTCTGATCGTAACCGGAATTAAGCATCTGATAGCTCGGCGTTACGATATCCGCCGCAAGACCGAGCTCGTGTTCGCTCGTTCCGGGATAAGCGTTTATCGTCTTTGCTTTTTCGGCGGCCTGTTCGTAGGTCAGAGACGAATCGCGGCTCATAAGAATTTTAATTCTGTTTTCATAAAGCTTCTTTTGCGTTTCGTAGGTTCGGAATGTTGAGCAAAGCTGCAAGGTTATTCCGTCGCGTTTTGCGGCGGCAATCATATCGCGCATGGGTTCCGCGCAGCGGCTGTCCATAACATAATTGCCCTGAACCTTTTCAAGCGTTATGCTCTCAACATAGCCGTCGGGAACGGAATGCGTCGGATTGACAAGTACAAGGGTCTTGAACGCATAAACCTTCGGTTCGGAGGGAGCCTCCGTATTTGTCGGAGCCGTCTGCTCGGTCGGTCTGGAAGTTTCCGGAGGAATTTCCGTTGTCGGCACGGTTGTCGGCTCCTCCGTTTTGTCCGTTGCGTCGGACGCAGACGGCTGAGCGGTCGTATTGATGTAAGACGTCGGGTACGGCTCCTTTTCGTGCCGGCACGCCGCAAGCAGACCGATTGCGAAAACAGCGGCAAGAACCGCCGAAATTATTTTAAATTTCATAAATTTAGCGCATCCTTTTTTATTAAGAATAACATACTCCTGCTTTACGTAGTATAGCACTTTTCGGCGTTTTTGTCAACGCATTTTCGGCTTAAAATTTGACAAAACCCGTTCTTTTACGGGGCTGTTGTCGTTTCATATCAATAATTGTAAAAAAATTAACAATATTAGTATTGAAAAGTTTCCCTATTTGATGTATAATCAGTATGTATAAATATCGACGCACCGAGCGTCTGTGAAAGGATGATAAGACAAATGGCAATTTCTTACTCACATGAAGTTGAGAATATGTGCACGGTTGCAAAAGGTCCGCATCACGGTCCGTCTCCGATCCCCGAAGAGGGACTTTGGGTCAAAGCGAAGGAAATCAAAGATATTTCCGGTCTTTCCCACGGTGTCGGCGGCTGCGCTCCCAGACAGGGCACATGCAAGCTGACTATCAACGTCAAAGAAGGTATTATCGAGGAGGCGCTCGTTGAGACGTCGGGATGTTCGGGTATGACCCACTCCGCGGCTATGGCAGCGGAGATTCTTCAGGGAAAAACTCTTCTTGAAGCACTCAACTCCGACCTTGTTTGCGACGCTATCAACGAAGCGATGAAAAAAGTTTTCGACCAGCTCGTTTACGGACGTTCGCAGACCGCGTTCTCCGAAAACGGTCTTCCGATAGGCGCTTCACTTGAGGACCTCGGCAAAGGACTTCGCTCGCAGATAGGAACCATTTTCGCAACAAAAGAAAAGGGCGTTCGTTACCTCGAAATGGCGGAGGGATATATCCTTTCCATGGGACTTGACGCCGACAACGAAGTTATCGGCTACAAGTTTGTTCACCTCGGAAAAATGATGGATATGATCCGCGCAGGCAAAGATCCGAAAGAAGCATACGAATCCAACATCAAAACTTACGGTCGCTATGATGACGCTGTCAAATATATCGACCCGAGAAACGAATAAGGAAGGGGGCGCTGAACAATGCCGAAATTTGAAGGTTATGAAAGAAGAATAGACAAGATCAACGCTTGCCTTAAAGAATACGGAATCAAAGATCTCGACGAAGCAAGACAGATCTGCCTTGACAAAGGCATCGACCCCGCCGAGATAGTAAGAAACATTCAGCCCATCGCATTTGACAACGCAGGCTGGGCTTACACCGTGGGTTGCGCCATCGCAATCAAAAAGAATACGACCAAAGCCGCCGACGCTGCCGAAGCTATCGGTATCGGACTTCAGTCCTTCTGCGTTCCCGGTTCCGTTGCACAGAACAGAAAAGTAGGTCTCGGTCACGGCAATCTCGCCGCCATGCTTTTGAGAGAGGACACCAAGTGCTTCTGCTTCCTTGCGGGTCACGAGTCCTTCGCTGCGGCAGAGGGAGCTATCGGTATCGCAAGAAGCGCGAACAAAGTTCGTAAAGAGCCTCTCCGCGTTATTCTTAACGGTCTGGGCAAGGACGCCGCCTATATCATTTCGAGAATCAACGGCTTCACATACGTTGAAACCGAATACGATTACTATGCGGACGAAGTTAAAATAGTTCGCGAAAAAGCATACTCCGACGGCGAAAGAGCAAAAGTCCGCTGCTACGGCGCGAACGACGCTTACGAAGGCGTTGCGATAATGAAGCTTGAGGGCGTTGACGTTTCCATCACGGGCAACTCGACCAACCCGACAAGATTCCAGCACATTGTTGCCGGCACTTATAAAAAGTGGACAAATGAAAACGGCAAGAAATACTTCTCCGTTGCTTCCGGCGGCGGCACGGGCAGAACGCTTCACCCCGATAACCTCGGCGCGGGTCCCGCTTCATACGGTCTGACCGACTTTATGGGCAGAATGCACGGCGACGCACAGTTCGCAGGTTCTTCCTCCGTTCCCGCTCACGTTGAAATGATGGGTCTTATCGGCGCGGGCAACAACCCGATGGTCGGCATGACCGTTGCGTGCGCGGTTGCCGTTGAAGAGGCTCTGAAATAAACCGTTCGCAGATAAATTTTTGCAAAAAGACTTCCGATGAGAATTTCGGAAGTCTTTTTTGTAGTCTCAAATTATTTGAAAGGGTTGTCGGAAACGCGAATTATTCGATTCTGTTCGATAAGTGTAATACGAGGAAAAAATTACCCTTCTTCGGGATAAAAAGTATATCCGTTTACGCCGCAAAGGTTTTTTACGGCGGCATATCCGTCGCATTCGCGGTTTTTCAAAACAGCAAGAGCTTCTCCGGAAATATTTTCGCCGTATGTGCCGGTTAACCGAGGAAACCTCATTGTAATAAATCGGACGTTTCCGCTCGACACAAGCCGCCCCGCTTCTTTCCTTTCGTAACAGTAATCAGGCGAATATTCGTATTCGTTATTGTCAAAAATCAAGAACAGAATTTCACCGCCGTCATTCTTATCAACGGAAAACGCCGCGCAGCCGTCGGAAAAGTTCGCGGTAACAACGCCGATCCAGCTTTTCGGAAGTGTCAGCTTATATGTCCCGTCGGTAAACACTTCGGACTTTATTTTTTCAGATGTCGTCAGTTTGTGAAGAGCGCTTTTGAACATACTGTAATCATCGGGAAAGTTATTGGTTCCGCACGCGTTCACTTCATTTCCGTCCGCCAGCACGGCATTAAAACTCATAGAACTTCCGTCGAGAACGTCCGCCGGTTCATGACCGATAAATCCAGCCCATTCAGCTATCCTGCATTTATCAAATAAATCCCGAAGTTTTTGATAAAGCTCTTCATTTGCGTCGCAGGCTCGGACAATCTCACGCTCCTCAATAAATCCGGACGCGGTTTTATCCCACCGGCTCGACCTTATGTAATATTCCAAATGAACACCGTTTTCGGTTCTGTATCCCTCATATACACGGCTTTGCGCCGACATATCGGAAATTTCCAGCTTAAAACTTTTGAAATCCATGGATAACCTCGTCAAAATCACGTTGATAACACGGCAGTTCGTTTTTGCCGTTTTCTCCGCTCACGCCTGTCAAAATCCAATCATTTTTCTCTTTCGTCATTCGCCGCCATCGCTGCACAGAACCTCTCAAAA
Organism: uncultured Eubacteriales bacterium; assembly: GCA_934454405.1. Lineage (GTDB taxonomy): Bacteria > Bacillota > Clostridia > Oscillospirales > UBA644 > UBA644. The sequence continues at coordinate 40,819 of CAKSFN010000002.1, forward strand.
GCCACTATGATTGCAAACACAGTATAACATAAAAATCAATTATTGTAAAGAGTCAGAGATAACATCACCGAAAGCAAACCTTCTTTCGTTTACACCGTGGAACGTAAAAATCCGTGTTATCCGATTAAGTGCGCAAAAATGGCACTCTCATCCTTGATTAAGCGGAGGTTAGACAGCTTCACGGTTCTTTCCGTCTTTCAGAGTTATGTCTGTAAACGAATTTAGCCGTTTTTCTTCCTATCCGAAAAAAACAATCAAAACGCTCGGTTGAGCTGCGTTTGGCGTTGTGTATTCTCGGTCAGGCAACGATCTTTGTACGGACGGAAGGAAGTATTATTCATCACAGTCGCTTACTTCATATACCTTTCGCACGTCTGCTCTCCTTCCCCATATCAGAAGCCAGCATGCAAGCATAGAAACAGAACCACCAATCGTGACGCACCAGCGATAATCAACAACCTCTCCGAGAATACCCATCAGGAAAGAAAAAACGCTTGCGCCTATTGTTAACAGCACTCCGTTGAATGCATTGACGCGTGATCGCAGTTCTTTCGGTATATAGCGTTGCACGGCAGCATTCCGCATAATTGCGCTATTATTGCCGAGAAAGCCGCATATACCGCGGTTGACCAGCATAAGAGGATAAGGCAGCCAAAGCAGACACATATCCATGGTTTCATAAAACTGATAGACAAAAAAAGCGAAGCCGTATCTCTTTTTCTTTGGGATGCTGATTCGGTATTGTAATGCGCTGCCGATTGACCGTCCGACGAATTCCACCACGGAAAATGCGGAATACATGGCGGCGGTAAAACCGGGGAACGTACGGAAAAATGCTACCAAAACAGGAGAAAAGCCGCTTGCGACACCGTTGGTAACCGCCATATATCCGAAAAGGCTGCGCAACCCGCGCTCTTTTTTTAAATACTGCACCGCTTCTCGTATGTCTTCGACCCACTCTCTGAAAGAATACGGATCACGGTTTTTCCGTTCGGTTTCGTCTATGCGTATGAAACTTTCCGTGACAGCCGCCGCCAATGAGAAACAGCTCTGCGCAATCAGAATCCACGCCACTCCGAGCGTATCGAGAAGAACAGCAGCCAACGGTGTCATGATAACTTTCAGAACCGGATAGAGCATAGAGGACACCGCATATCCTTTTTGCTCGGCGCCTTTCGGAATCAAATCCGGATAAATACTTGTGAAGGCCAATTCGTCAACAGCACCAAGGCAGGCCAGCAGCAGAGAAACGACAAGGTATCCCACATAAGAAAAATCAAAAAACAGCAGCCATGCACCCATTCCCGCAAGCAAAACCGCATTCGCGACGTCGCCCGCCACCAAAAATGATTTACGGGGGAGCCTATCCATGAACGGCGCAATCAAAAAAGGGAGTAAAAGATATGGCAGCAGCTGAATAGCTACGATCATCGCAGACGCCAGAGTGCTGCCGGTTTCATCAAACACCAAAAACGCCAACGCAAAACTGCCGGCAATTGCGCCCAAAGTGCCGATGGCAGATGCAAGTATTACCAAGCAGAAGTTTCGTGTCCAAAGTTTTACTGTTTTCATACATCTCACCTCTGCACATATTATAGCACATCGGTCAGATAAATAAAAGCCCGTATATTTGGGAAAATTACTCCAAAAATACGAGCTGAAAAGCCGCTTACATTGATTTTTCAGGAAACTCCTCTAATAACTCACAGGCTTTTTTGTATTGTCTTGTTGCCTTGTACCATTCCAACATCCAAGGCAAGTGGAAAATCGCAAATCCTGCGGGCAGTTCTTTTCGAATGCGGTCAAAGCTGTCCGAAAGCAACGAACCGTATTCGTCACAGGAAAGATAGTCGGGGTGCTCCAGCCGATACCGAACCAGCCGCAGAAGACTTAATTCAAGAGATTTTTCCGGCTCGTCACCCACCATGTCTTCAGCCTGCCGCAAGGCGCAAAATGCTTCGTCCCGCCGTCCGGTCTTTTCGCAACAGACCGCCAGTTTATGAAGTGACATCAGATTGGGTTGCTTCTGCGCCGAGAACCATGCGTACGCGTCCTCATAGCGTCCTGTTTCTATCCATGCCGATGCCGTGTTGTAACCGATCGTCTGCAATGCATCCCGGTCCTGCATCGCCTCAGCCAACCGCTTTCCGACAAGATAGTGACGCTCCATATTAGGCAGATCCTGCCGATTGCAAAAAACATTGCCGAGAAAAAGCTTTGCCTCCAGCATTATTCTCGCAGCGCCGTCCCTGCTTGCCAACTCATAGGAGGTCTGCAACCGATCGACGGCGGCAAAATAGTTTCCTGCGTTATAGTCGGCAATTCCCAGCGACAGGAAAGTATATGCATTCGGCATAAGACGCACAGCTTCGTCCGCCCGTCCCTGCAAGATTCGCTGCAAAGCCAACTGTCGCGTATCCATACAGGGTTCAAGAGCGGCGTCCAAGGGCTTTTTAGAAGAAAGCAACGCCAAATCCAGCCACGCAGGAACTGCCCGATAACATTCAATATCCTTGCCCCGCAGCAGCTCGTTCAGTATTTCATATCTGCCGTCAAGCAACAGTTCCCAGCCTCGATTTGCGAGTTCGGAGGCTTCCCGCTCCGCTTCCTTATCTATTTTCAATTCCAGCCGAGCCATGAGCTGTTGTAAAATCTCCTCCGACGGCTCAGTTTTGCCGGTTTCGATTTTTGATAAATAAGAAACCGTACAAATTCCTTTACACAATCCCGCCTGATTCCAACTCCGCTGTATTCGGGTACGATAAATGAGAAAACCTTGGTAATTCATATATTTCATACACCTCACTTAAAGTGTTGCGTCGTTTCGGCATTTCCTCCCGGTCTTCGGTTCAGCCTTTTCATGACGGGCGCAGCCTGTTTCGTTCGAGATGCTCGCCGTTTTCTTTAGATAATAAACATTTCCAAAATCCGATCTTGCGTTATCTTATTATACCACAACTTTTCCCGTTTTTCAACCTGCGTAGCGCATTTTGTCGGAGAAAGAATGCTCGGCAAAGGTAATACAAACTGAAAAAAGCACTTGCATCGCAAGTGCTTTTTGTGTCTACATGTCAATTTGGATGCCGCCCCGTGTAATCACAAATCATCCTCTTCTATGAGTCCCATCGAGGCTTGCTCATCCAACATCGCTTTAAGATACTTCCTATCAGTAATATTGTACTCCCAAATTTTTTCAGTGCATATATAACATTTATTCGGTTTACTATCGGAAATAATTTTTCCATCCGCAATTCTTACGCTATAACCGTCTATCAGCACACCCGGTTTTATGTATTTTTGCAAGATATGCGGAATATCTTCCCGCGTAGAGACAAAATGAAAGCGTACTTCCCATGTGTCGCCGACCTTATAAATGCTGCATTCCTTCGCGATGCCGTAATCCATAATTCGTTTGTCCACCGTTTCAAGAGATAATCCGAAATGATATTCATTCACGACAACCAATGGTTTGTCATTGGGAGAAAAGTCAAAAAGATCGTCCATAGTCATGTGAAACAACTGCGCAATTTGCGGCAAAAGCATGATGTCGGGGTAACTTTCTTCATTTTCCCATTTGCTGACTGCGGCTTTGGTCACTCCAAGCATACTCGCAAGCTCTTCTTGTGTAAGATTACGCTCCCTTCTTTTCGCTTTAATCTTATTGCCTATTTTCAGATTTGACATATGCAACGCCTCCTCAATCATATGTATTTTGGAACCAATCTTATTATATCATGTAACAAGCGCTTTGTAAAGCGATTGTTGATTTATTTTGTCAACCAACAGTTATCAGACAAAGGAAAATAAACCTCCCACACTCTCGCGCGGGAGTTTTGTGTCTACAGGTCATTTTAGATGCCGAATTTGTGTTAGCCAATTCAGGTGCCGCGCGATGGTACACTTCTCCCTTGGTGAAGCAGGGGCTTGCAAGTGACCGCGATCTTCCGGGCTGGCAGAGCCATGCTTGTAAACGAGCTTATGTATATTACGTTCGAATCCAAGTTTCTTAGCGTTCATCCTTCCTTTCCATAAAAATAAGCCAAACGCTCGGCTGAGTAGCGTTTGGCTATGTAGTTTATTCAGTCAGGCAAACTGGAATTTGTTTGATTAACTTCCGGTTTTTCGGTTCATTGCTGTTTCAAAAAGTGTTCGATATAAACGGAGAGATCATCGGGGAATTTATGATTCATAATCTCTTTAGTCAGTGATCTGACAACTGTTTCCTCAAAAGCATTGAGTACTCCGGAATCGCTTCCTGCAAAATAGTACGATTGATCCAGTTGGTCGTTGACCTGCCGATGCTTTAGAATCATACTCTTCTGTTCCGCCACAGTCGGATGTACCACATGATGCAGAAATTCATGGATAACGGAATCGGTCCGGAATGCCCCGGAGGAGAAAACAAAGCAGTCTTCCGTCAGATGGTAGTCCGATGCATAAACGCATTTAACAGGATTGAGGCAGATCCGGATCTCCCGTACCGGGGAATGATACCGGCTGGTACAGATTTCTAGACATTCCTGAATCAAGTGCATCTCTTCCCGGTAAATCTTTTCCTGTCCAGCGATCCATTCTCCCTCCCATTCCAGGTATCCTGCAAAAGAGTTGTCTGATAGAACCGCAACAATCGCCCGGGGAAAACCTTCCAGCCAGCACCAAAGGGATTCGCCACGTTCGCTTTCCGAGATGTTTCCCGCAGTCAGGATCTTCCGGCGTAGCGTTTCAAAATCCTGAAAGCCGGTATTGTTGTCGTTGAGAAAAAAAGACGCCGATTCCATCATGAACGCACGTGGCCAGTAAGGATATACGTCGCAGATGTCCTGCTTGGCTCCGGAAAAGAAAGTATCCTGATGTTTCCGGTTCCTATACTTCATAATATGCCGGATGTGTTCAGCAGAACGTTCCGGGATATAAAAGTCATACCCAGCCTGTAGTAACCCGTAATAGATTGCTGATATCTTTGGAAACTGGACGATCATATCAGTTTCCCATAGTTGAGTCAATTCAAATTCACTTTCCATAAAACAACTCCCGATTTGTTGTTATCTTATTATACCACAACTTTTCCCGTTTTTCAACCTGCGTAGCGCATTTTGTCGGAGAAAGAATGCTCGGCAAAGGTAATACAAACTGAAAAAAGCATTTGCATCGCAAGTGCTTTTTGTGTCTACAGGTCATTTCAGATGCCGATTTTGTGTTAGCCAATTTAGATGCCGCGCGATGGCACACTTCTCCCTTGGTGAAACAGGGGCTTGCAAGTGACCGCGATCTTCCGGGCTTGCAGAGCCATGCCTGTAAACGAGCTTATGCATATTACGTTCGAATCCAAGTTTCTTAGCGTTCATTCTTCCTTTCCATAAAAATAAGCCAAACGCTCGGCTGAGTAGCGTTTGGCTATGTAGTTTATTCAGTCAGACAAACTGGAATTTAACCAATATCATTTTGCGTTCTTATACGAAAGCAGAATATGGCTTGGTGCAAACAATATTGCTGCGATAAGCAACAGAATTGATCGACTCATAATTCCACTAAACAAGAACAAAACTGAAGGAATAACAGATAGCGCCAGTGCTCTGAATATGCTGCTCTTCTTAAAGCAAATTATCCAAATTGCACAATATAACACTACTAATATTGTATCCACAATAAGGTATATGGCAAATGCTTCGTCAGACCACCACCCGAACCATGTTCCGGGAATGTTGATTATCATAAAACCAAAGCAGCCAAACCTTCCTATCTGTTCTGCAACCTCAATAAATTTATTGCTCCATTTGTTTTCAAAACCCTCTTTGCATCTAATTGCAAAAATAATATTGGGTATCATAATGACTGCAATCATTATCAGTCCGAATATATTTAACCAGTCCATATACTCCTCTGTAAATCCCGATTTGTCGATATCTTATTAAAACATAAATCTTCCCTTTTTTCAATCTATAGCGCGCATTTAACTTTGAGAAGAACACCGCCGAGCGAGAAAGGCTCTCAACAAACTGATAACAATCAAATTTAGTCCTTTTCGTGAGTCCGAGTCCGGACACAGCATCGAAAAGGGCAAAAGGGATCTATGAAACTCCGAAAAAATGCAGGGTCGAAAAAACCGGAGAAATCTCTCGAAATCTCCGGTTTCCTCGTTTTTTTGTGGCATGAACTAAATCAGCCACTCATGATGGCAGGGATGGCAGGACTCGAACCTACGCATGCCAGAGTCAAAGTCTGGTGCCTTACCGGCTTGGCTACATCCCCGTATATGTCAGTCAGCGTTTGCCGCTGAACCGACAATTATTATAGCATACCAAAACGCGTCTGTCAAGCGACAAAAACAGTTTGTATAACTTTTGAACGATTTTTCAAAAATCGAGCGTTTCAACACGGGAAAGGACATCTTCAAGACGTTTTGAACAAAACTCTATGGCATCTTTCCCCTCTTTGCTGTCGTGTGAATGGCGTTTGAGAACGTGAGACAAATATCGTATATACCCTACCGCGTATGCTTTATCCTCAACGGAGTGCGCAAAGTTGTCATCATCTGTTCCGAGGTAACGTTTGACCGCTTTGTGCCAGAATTCAAGCCCCGTTTCGTAAGAGTATGTGAGAAATTTTTCGGTAACGGAATGATCGAGTTCTCCGAAGATGACAAAACCGAGCGCCATACAGGCAAACTCTATAACGGGATGTCCGTAGCTGACCTTGTCCATATCTATCAGAAGCGCCTCTCCGTTTTGAAGCATGATATTGTTGGTATGATAATCGCAATGCAGCATTGTATGCGGTTCGGGAAGTTCGGAGACAAGATGCTCGATTTTAGCCGAAATATCGGACGGCAAATAAGTTTTTGCCGTTTTGACCATATTGTCGAGCCACGGTTTTGCGGACGGAATGTCGGAAGTTTCAACAACTGTTGAATGAATCTTTTTCAGAAGATGCGCAAACAGTTCGGCGTATTTGTCAAGGTGTTCGGGATCTTCCCGTATAAATTTAGAAAGAGGTTCGGCGTTCAGCATTTCAAAAACGGAGCCGAATTTGTCGCCGACTTTAACAACGTCATAAGATATGGCTGTGGGAATACCGAGAACAAAGGCGCGGCGAGCAAGGTTGCGCTCCTGCAGAATAAGCGGCAGACAGTTATCATCCTTGAACACTTTTACCATAGTATCCGCATTTATGCGGTAAACTATACCTTTCGCGCCCTCCGCGACCCGTTCGCTGCCGTCAAGTGAAATTCGACGGTACGCCTTTTCCACAGGCATCATTTCGGTAAACCCCGTCATCTCAAAAATATCGTACACATCATTTGAAACGTTCGCGACTTTCATATCCTTTTCGGATCTTTTCAAACGGAGAATAACCCGAAGTCCCGCGCTTGATATGTATTCAAGATTTTCAAAATCAATGACAAGCGCAACATGTTCGTTTTTTCGAAGTTCGTTTATCTCATTTTCTACGGCGTCAGCGTTTGCGGAATCAATTTTACCCGTGACAGAAACAGTCAAAACACCGCCTGAATACTTTCCGCTAACCATGTTATTCACCTCTTTCATTTTCATCAAATACAATCGAAATCAGTCTGTCATATTCAGCCCATGCGCAGGTATTTTCAAAACTGCATTTCAGAATATTCGCGATACTGCGATAGTACCAAAGATGCCATTTCGGATCTTTCTGCGAGAAATGTAACCACATTTTTTCACCTTCGGAGAATTTCAAACGATAAAAAGAGCGCATATTTGAAAGTTTGTCGCTTAAAGTCACAATCAGAACGCCGATATCGGAGCAATTTTCAAGTTTTTCTATCGTTTCTTTCTTGCGCGTCTCCCACGTCTCTCTTTTCGGTAACCCGTGACGTTTGTTTTCTGTCTCGGAAGCGACAAGTGCCGCAATCCGTGAACCGAACTCGCGACGAATATCTTCTATTGAGGTTGCAGTGTCTTCAACAGTGTCGTGGAGCGCAGCCGCGGCTATCACGGATTCATCGGAAGTCAATGCGGACGCTATGCAGGCAACTTCAAGCGGATGAAAAATATAATATTCTTTGCCGCCCTTTCGATATTGCCCTCTGTGAGCGTCTGTTGCAAAATGTATCGCCTTATCAATAATATTCAAAGTTGTATTTCCTCTTATGACAGATTTATATGTATTATTTTATCACATAGACAATGCTATGTCAAGTAAATAACCGACATCCGTAAATTTGTGAAATTTTATAAAACTAATCACCTTTTCTCTTTCAATAAGACGTCAATGCTGATATAATAAAACAAACGGAAAGGAGGAAAGATATGAAAAAGGATATACTCGGCGCCATAATCGAAAGACGAGAGCGCATAAATTCGGCGCTGATTCCGACATGGGACGAACTGCCGTCGCTGAATCTTTATATGGATCAGTTGATTTTCATTCTTTCCGAGATTTTCGAGCCGTATTTCGACGATGTTCCGAAGCTTATAAACAAAACCATAATCAACAATTACGTCAAGCTCGGATATATACCCGCTCCGACGAAAAAGAAGTATGCGAAAGAACACATCGCGTATCTCGTCGTTGTTTGCAGCCTCAAACAGGTCATGCCCATCGCGGCGATATCGGCGCTGGTCAGGGCGCAGACGGAAAAGATGCCGCTTTCGGAGTTTTACGATAAATTCTGCGCGGACAGAAAAAAAGCGCTGCTTGCGGCGCTCGGCGAGGCTGAAATCAAAATCGGAGACCCCGAATATCCGAAAACAGAACAAACGGCGCTTTCTCTTGCCCTTTCTGCACAGGCATACAGCATAGTTTCCGCGTCCGTTGCGCAGTCTCTGATACCGGATGATGAAACAAAACAGAAAAAAAACTGATTCCGTGCAAAAGCGAAATCTCAAATTTTAAAAAAAGTGTGTTTTTTTATTTATTTGGAAAAAAGTATTGCAATTACATAAAAAATATGATATAATCATTGAGTAACCAATTCCGACCGATTAGGAGGTGCTTAGGTGTGAGAGAGGGTATTCATCCCGAATACGTTGATTCTGTTATCAAGTGTGTGTGCGGTAACGAGGTCGCTACCCGTTCTACTAAAAAGGAGATACGCGTAGAAATCTGTTCGAAGTGCCATCCTTTCTTTACGGGCAAGCAGAAGTTAGTTGACTCTGCGGGACGTGTTGACAGATTCAAGAAGAAGTTCAATCTTGACTAAAAAAAACAAACAGGGTGTACCTTTCCGGTGCGCCCTGTAAGATTATGCGGCGAGAAGTTTTTCTTCCCGCCGATGATTTTCGGAGGTAAAATCATGCTTGATTTTTCAAAACATCCCGAATATGAAGCCGTTAAGTCCGACTACCACGGCTGCGACCGCTACGACTTCAAGGTTCTCGGCAAAAACGCGATAATCGTTTTCCCGAAAAAATTCACGCCGAAGAATAAATGGGTTTGGCGCGCGGAGTTTTTCGACGCGTTCCCCATCGTAGACCTCGACCTGCTTGAACAGGGCTGGGCGCTGACGTATATCGGCATAAGCGATATGTACGGCAATGATGAATCCGTTGAAATTATGCGACAGTATCAGGAGTTTCTCGTTAACGCATTCGACCTCGAACCGAAGGCGACTATCTTCGGATTCAGCCGCGGCGCGTTTTACGCAGTTAACTACACCGCAAAATATCCGCAGAATGTCGGCTGTCTTTATCTTGACGCTCCGGTTCTCGATATTCTTTCATGGCCCGCAGGCAGAGGAAAGAGTTTCGGCGGTCAGGGCACTCCCGCAGATTGGGAGATATGCAAAAAGGTTCTCGGCTTGACCGAAGAAACCGCTGCTGATTACAAAGGAAGCCCGAAATTCCATATTGCCGAACTTGCAAAAGCGGATATTCCCCTTATACTCGTTCAGGGCGATGCGGATATTGCCGCACCGATGGAGGAAAATGCGCAGTTGCTTATTGACAACTACGAAAAACTCGGCGGAACGAAGTTCAAGGTCATCATCATGGAAGGCAAAGGACACCACCCGCACAGCGTATACGACCCGAAACCGGTTTCCGACTTCATCAAAGCCGCATACGAAAAGTAAGATCATAAATGCAATGCCGCAGGCTGACGCCTGCGGCATATTTTTATTTTGAGAGAAAGTCCGAAACGATTTTAATCTGTTTTTCAACCGAATCTTTTCCCGTGCCTCCCGCAGAAACGCGCGCGCGGACGCAGGTCAAAAGATCTATTGCGGAATAAACATCATCGTCTATATCAGGGCAAAAACTCTTGTATACATCAAGAGGAACGGTTTCAAGTATAAGTCCGTTGTCGATGCAATACGCAACCGCCTGACCCGAAATTTTATATGCCGTTCGGAACGGTATACCTTTCTTTGTCAGATAATCGGCAAGGTCTGTGGCATTGATAAACCCTTTTTGCGCGGCGGCAAGCATATTGCCTTTCAAGACTTTCATACCGTCTATCATCGGAGGAAATACTTCAAGACATTGCTTAACAGTATCGACGGCATCGAATATTGACTCCTTGTCCTCTTGCATATCCTTGTTATATGCGAGCGGAAGTCCTTTCAAAACGGTCAGCGTTGCCATTAAGTCTCCGTAAACACGACCTGTTTTACCTCGAACAAGTTCCGCGATATCGGGGTTTTTCTTCTGCGGCATTATGCTTGAACCCGTTGTGAACGAATCATCAAGTTCGATAAACTTAAACTCCCAGCTGGACCAAAGGATTATTTCCTCGGAAAAACGTGACAGATGCATCATAACGGTGGCGAACGCCGAAAGAAGTTCAACACAGAAATCCCTGTCCGAAACGCCGTCAATGCTGTTTTCGGTTATGCCGTTGAATCCGAGCGCGGCAGCGACCGCTTCCCTGTCAGTATCGTATGTCGTCCCCGCAAGCGCGCATGAACCGAGAGGACAAACATTCATACGTTTTACCGCATCGCCTATACGGTCAATGTCACGCATGAACATCATACAGTATGCCAGCAAATGATGCGCGAACGATATGGGCTGTGCGCGCTGCAAGTGAGTATAACCGGGAACTATGGTCTCTGTATTCTCTTTCGCCTTTTCAAGAACCGAGACAAGCAGCGATTTCAGTCCGTCGGTAATTTCAGCCGCCTCATCACGCAGATAAAGACGTGTATCGACTGCAACTTGATCATTGCGGCTTCTTGCGGTATGAAGGCGTTTTCCGACATCGCCTATCCGCCTTGTCAGTTCCGCTTCAACGAACATGTGAATATCTTCCGCTGTCGGGTCTATCTGCAATTTGCCCTGCTCGATATCGTCAAGAACCGAGCCGAGCCCCTCCATAATCTTTTCGGCGTCCGACGCAGAGATGATCCCTCTTGACGCAAGCATTGTCGCATGGGCGACCGAGCCTTTTATATCCTGTTTGTACATTCGGCTGTCAAAACGAATTGACGAGTTAAAATCGTCCGCGCGGCAGTCAAGGGACTTATGAAAGCGTCCCGCCCACATCTTTTCCATAGATATTTACCTTACTTATTCTTATTTTTTTCGTTTACCTGCGCCTGAACCTTTATCGGAAGTCCGAAAAGATTTATAAAGCCGCCCGCATCTTTTTGATCGTAAACATGGTCTTCGCCGAACGTCGCGATCTCTTCAGAATACAGCGAAAGGTCGCTCCATGCCCCTGCTTTTATGATATTGCCTTTATAAAGTTTGAGCTTGACTTTGCCGGTAACGTGTTCCTGCGTTTTCGAAACAAATGCGGAAAGCGCTTCGCGAAGCGGCGTATACCATTGACCGTTATAGAGCAAATCAGCAAAGGTTATTGCAAGTTCCTGTTTTTTGTGCATCGTCAGTTTGTCAAGGCAAAGCGTTTCGAGATAATTATGCGCAAAGTAGAGAATATCTCCGCCCGGGGTCTCATAAACGCCGCGGCACTTCATGCCAACAAGACGGTTTTCAACAATATCAAGAAGTCCTATACCGTTTGCGCCGCCGACTTCGTTAAGTTTGAGAATAATCTCTTTTGCGCTCATCTTCTCGTCGTTGAATGCGACGGGAACCCCCTCTTCAAAATCAAGAGTTATATATGTCGGAGTGTCGGGAGCGTCAATGGGAGAAACGCCCATTTCAAGAAAACCTTTTTTCTCATAAAGAGGCTCATTGCCCGCATCTTCAAGGTCAAGTCCCTCGTGTGACAAATGCCACATATTCTTATCTTTCGAATAGTTTGTCTCACGATTGATTTTCAGCGGAACATTATGCGCCTCCGCATAGTCTATCTCTTCATCACGGGATTTAATGTTCCATTCACGCCACGGAGCTATTATCTTCATATCGGGAGCGAACGCCTTTATCGCAAGTTCAAAACGAACCTGGTCGTTGCCTTTGCCCGTGCAGCCGTGACAAATCGCGTCCGCGCCCTCGGCTTTTGCTATCTCCACAAGCCTTTTCGCGATTACCGGACGCGCAAGCGAAGTTCCGAGCAAATATCCTTCATACTTCGCGCCTGCCTGAACGGTCGGAATTATCATTTCATTGACAAACTCTTCCGTAAGGTCTTCTATATATATCTTTGAAGCGCCCGTTTTAATTGCTTTTTCCTCAAGCCCTTCAAGCTCGTCGTTCTGACCGACGTTACCGGAAACGGCGATTATTTCGGGGTCTCCGTAGTTCTCTTTGAGCCAAGGAATGATTATTGATGTGTCAAGTCCGCCCGAATATGCGAGTACGACTTTCTTTACTGTATCGTTTTTCATAATATGCCTCCATATTGCATAAATATATGCGTTTTATGATTATTTATGCCGATATTATAGCATAAAATGAAAGAATATGCAATACCTAATTTTGATTTTTTCCATCTTCTGCTTGTTGCACAAAAAACGCTCCCGAAGCGGGAGCGTTTTGTTTATTAGGCATAATCGGAGTTTTTCCGACGGTAATTTTGAAAGACAGAACCCCTGCCGACACGGGTTTAACCTATCGGCGAACAGACTGTTAATTCAAAACGCTCCGTCAGATTTTTGACATAACGTTTTCGATAAAGAATTTTTCCGCCGCGTCGGGCGTAACCGAAAAAACATCTTCGTCAATTTTAACGCAGACGTCGTTTTGGCATTGACCCGCGCAGAAGATACCACCGAGTTCCACTTTGTCGGCGACATTGTTTTCATCAATCATTTTTTTGAAAGTGTCAACAACATACTGAGACCCTTTTAAGTGGCAAGATGAGCCTATACAAACGGTGAGTTTCATTACAATTCCCTTTCAAAAGCCAATTATGAATTTTTGCCTATAACAACATTTGTTACAACAGTAACATCGGAATTTTTCGAAGCAAGCTCTGCCGCTTCGTCGAGTTTCTTGTTTCTGAAATAAAGTCCGACATCAATCGAAATTTCGATGAAGTTCAGTACATAGAAGAAGAAACTCAGATAGAACAGAAATCCGGAACTGCCGCCGCAGACCTGAATGATCTTTCTTGCGATGCCGCACGCATAACCGATGAGAAGAAAGACTTCAAAGAAAAGGCTTTTTCCTTTTGCGGTTCTGGATACAAGCGACTTTCTGATTGAAATGGGCCATGAAAGTCCGAAACAGAATATAGTTAATGCTTCAAGTAAATCTACCATTTTTTAATCCAACTTTCGTATATCGGTTATCTTTGTCTGCGGTAATCCGGCAGAAGTTTCGGAGAAACGGCGTCGGTCACGATGCCTGCTTCTTCACGTTCTTTGTCGAATTTTGCGATATGGTCAAGCGTAAGTTTGCCCACAGTTACATCTTTCGCTTTTGCGGAAGCGTGCTGACCGGCATTTCTGCCGAATACGATAACGTCAAGTAGGGAGTTACCCATAAGACGGTTACGTCCGTGAATGCCGCCGACAGCCTCGCCCGCAACGAACAGATTCTCGACCTTTGTGGACATACCGTCAACGCTTATGTCAAGACCGCCGTTCTGATAGTGAAGCGTCGGATAAACGAGAATGGGCTCTTTTCTTATATCTATGCCGTAACTTGCGAACATACGCATCATCGCGGGAATGCGTCTTTCTATCGTGCCCTCCCCGCCTATCGCTTCTATCATCGGAGTATCGAGCCATACGGCCTTGCCGCTGCCCGTGTCAACACCTTCATCCCTGTCGGAGCATTCTCTGATAATCGAAGCCGCCGCAACGTCACGGGTTTCAAGCGGGTGCATGAAAACCTTACCGTCACGGTTGACAAGCTTTGCGCCGAGCGAACGAACCTTTTCGGTTACGAGCGCGCCGAAAATCTGCTGCGGGAATGCCGCGCCCGTCGGGTGATATTGAAGAGTATCGGCATAAAGAAGTTTTGCGCCGACACGGTAACCGAGAACAAGACCGTCTGCTGTAGCGCCGTAGTGATTGGAGGTCGGGAAGCCCTGATAGTGCATACGTCCCGCGCCGCCCGTTGCAATAATAACCGTCTTTGCACGAGCAACCATAAGTTCTTTTGTTTCCATATTCATAAGAACCGCGCCCGCCGCTTTGCCGTTTTCATCAAGTATAAGTTCTATTGCGGAAGTGAAGTCAACAACGGGAATGCCTCTGTTGAGAACCTCATCGCGAAGCGTTCTCATAATCTCCGCGCCGGAATAGTCCTTCGCGGCGTGCATACGCTTACGGGAGGTTCCGCCGCCGTGCGTGGTTATCATGGTTCCGTCGGGAGCCTTATCAAACTCAACGCCGAGATCATTGAGCCATTGAATTGCCTCGGGAGCGTCGCAAACAAGTTTTGCAAGAAGTTCGCGCTTTGCGGCATAGTGTCCGCCGCCGTAGGCGTCAACGAAATGTATCGCGGGAGAATCGTTGGGCTTGTCAGCCGCCTGAATACCGCCCTCCGCCATCATCGTGTTGGCGTCGCCGATACGCAGTTTTGTAACTATCGTCGTCTTTGCGCCCGCATTATCGGCTTCAATGGCAGCGGACGCGCCGGCGCCGCCGCCGCCGATGATAAGAACGTCAACGTCATAGCGAACGTCGTTCAAATCAACGTCGGAAGCCTTTATACGGCTGTGCGCCTGCAACATTTCGCAAAGCTCGTGGGGAACTTCCTCGCCCTTGTTCGGACCGATTTTAAGAACGGAAAACTCGCTCTTTTTATAGTCGGGGTGATAAGCCGCAAGGAGGTCTTCCTTTTCCTGAGCGGTCATACGAACGGGTTCATAAGCGATATTTGCTTCTCTTGCCGCTTCAACGGCTTTCAAAGACGCTTCAAATTCTTTTGAATACATAACTCGTTCCCTCCTTACTTCTCGATTTCTCTGTTGTTGTAAAGTTCTTTTATCTCGTCAACCGGTTTGCCCATAAGCGCTTCGATAAGGTCGTTGAAAGTTCCGTCCTTTATCTCTTTTACCCTGTCTTCAAGGTGCTGCGACTTCGGAGCAAGATATTTGCCGTTGAGTCTGCGCGCAAGCATCGCAACCTGCGGATGAGAAATACCTGCGGGACAGCGGAAAGAACATACGCCGCACATAACGCAGTCGAAAGATTCCTCCGCGCATTTGTCGAACTCACCGCGTTGAGCGTATGCGATATACTGCATAACATTCAAATCCTGCGTGCAGCTCTTTGTGCAGGCGTTGCATCCGACACAAGCGTAAATTTCGGGATAAAGCTGCATCATTATCTGCTCGGTCGGCTTAATCTTCTCAATATCGTACACCTGCTTAACAAGCGGGAAGAACGGAAGAGTTGCGACGTACATATCGTTTTCGACTTTTGTCTGGCACGCAAGACAGGTTTTGAGTTCTCTGTCGCCCTTGATTCTGTAAATCGTCGCGCACGCGCCGCAGAAGCCGTTACGGCAACCGCAGCCGCGAACGAGTTGATATCCTGCATATTCCATAGCGCGCATGATGGTCAAATCATCGGGAACGCTGTATTTTTTTCCGAACAGGTAAACGTCTACCATATTTTCCATGTTCATTTTCTCCTTATCAGTATTCATCGGGAAGTTCGTCAATCTCGTCGCAGCGGAAAACGGGGCCGTCTTTGCAAACATACTTTGCGCCGATGTTGCATCTGCCGCATTTTCCTATTCCGCACTTCATGCGAAGTTCCATTGTCGTGTATACCTGAGTTTTATCAAATCCGAGCTCCTGCAAACCCGCAAGAGTGAATTTAATCATTATCGGAGGTCCGCAGAGAACGGCTATCTTATCCGTCGAGAAGTTGAGTTCCTTAACATAATTCGGAACAAATCCGACGTGACCGTCCCATTCGGGCTGTTCTCGGTCGATTGTCAGATGAACATTCACGCCCGCGTCGTTTGACCACTCGTCGATTATCTCTTTGTAATCAACAAGGTCCTGCATACTGCGCGAACCGTAAACAATGTCTATCTTGCCGTAACGGTCGCGGTAGTGACGGCAATAATTGATAACCGAACGGAGCGGAGCAAGACCGATACCGCCTGCGATGAACAGCATATCGTGTCCCGCAAATTCGGTATCAACGGGGAACGGTCTGCCGTAAGGACCTCGAATGGTTATCTCCTGTCCGACTTCCATAGAATGAAGCCACTCGGTAACACAGCCGCATTTTTTTATGGAAAATTCCATAAACTCGGTATTCGTCGGAGAAGACGTTATGGAGAACATCGCCTCACCGACACCCGGAATGGAGAGCATTGCGCACTGTCCGGGTCTGTGCTCAAAAGCCTTTTTGCCGTCGGGCGTAACAACACGGAAAGTCTTGACATCGGGAGTGTCAATTCTGATATCCGTAACAACGCCTATTTTAGGAATAAGCGGTTCTTTAATGTCAAGCATTTTCACGACCTCCCAGCTTCTTCATAACTTTTACTATATTCATCTTTATCGGGCATTTCTGCATACATCTGCCGCAGCCGACGCAGGAGAAAAGACCGTTGTTGTTCGTCGGATAGTAAACGAGTTTGTGCATAAAGCGCTGACGGAAACGTTCAAGCTGCGTCAGTCTCGGCTGTCCGGCGGACATCTTGGTGAAATCGGAATACATACAGGAATCCCAGCAACGGAAACGCTTAACGCCGTGACCGGTGTTGAAATCCTTGATATCGTAGCATTGACAGGTCGGGCAAACGAATGTGCAGGTGCCGCAACCGAGGCAGCTTTCGGAAAGTTCCTTCCACTCGGGAGCATTGAAGAACTCCGAGGTTTTACCGCTGCCGAATGCGTCTGCGGAAAGAGTTGCGAGAGGAAGTTTTGCCATTCTGTCGCGAATGGTCTTTTTCTGCTCTTCAACCGCACTTTCGTCAGCCGATTCAGTTACGGATTCAAGGCTGTCAAGCAAAGCCTTACCTTTTTCGGTCTTTGCGTCAAGGTAAAGAGCGTCAGAAGTCTTATGGCAGACAATGTCGCCCTCGGGAGACGCCGCATCAATGCCGAATGTACCGCAGAAGCAGGTCTCAACGGGTTTTGTGCAGGCAACGGAAACAATTATTCCGTGTTCGCGACGGTTTTTATAGTAAGAATCGACAGGTTCCGCAAGGAACACGTTATCAAGCACTTCAAAACTCTTTACGTCACAGGCGCGAACGCCGAACACAACGAAATCCTCGCACTCCTCGCGGGTGTCGATGATTTCTATCTTCTTGCCCTCGGTTTTGAAATCCATAAGGTTTTCGGTCTGCGGGAAGAAGAAATCTTTGGCACTTCTGACTGTGTTCAGAGCGTCGGAAAGAACTTTGCCCTGTTCCCATTTTTCAAACTTCGCGCCGACGTTTGTGTCAACGGGAAGATACAAAGTTTTTGTCGAAGCGACAGCGGCGAAAAATCCGTCGAGTTTATCAAGAGATACCTTACGCATTTACGTCACCTCTTTCGACTGCCTCCGAGGGTTCGGGGTCTTCTTTTGTATAGTTGACTATCGGTGCGCGGCTGCCGACTTCCGCACCGGCCTGATACTCGCCGTAAAGTTCGTCAATATCTTTGATGAACTTGCGGTTAAGCAGGTGCAGCGGGATATGCTGCGGACATACACGGGAACATTCGCCGCAGTCCGTACAGCGTCCGACAACGTGGAACGCACGGATAATGTGGAACATCTTATCCTCAAAAGAGTTTGATGCCGCTTTGTTTTCTACACCTGAATTCGGGTTGTCGAAAACGCATTTTTCGCAAGTGCATGCGGGACATACGTCGCGGCAGGCATTGCAGCGAATACAGCGTGAAAGTTCACCCTGCCAGAACGCAAAACGTTCATCGGGAGTCATCTTTTCGAGTTTTTCAACTTCATCGAATCTTCCGCTGTCAAGAACTTCGCCGTCTTCGCCGAGAAGTTCGTCATAAGCGACGTGTTTTTTCGATTTGCAGTTTTTGCATCTGTCGGGAAGAAGGTCGTTTCTGTTAAGTTCAACAGTTCCGTCAAAAAGCGTCTCAACAAGAACTTTGTCGCCGTCTTCTCTAACGGAAGCAACACTGTCAACGCTGCGCTTTATCTGCTCAACGTCAAGCATACCCTCGCAGGGAACGCCGACTGCATAGACCTTTTCGCGGTCGAAGCGATGTTCGGTAAGAAGTTGGTTGAAACTGTATGTATCGCAGGGTTTGAGAAAAACAAGAACCTTTCCGTCCCCTTTTCCCGTTTCTTTTACAAGATATTTAGAAAAGTTCGCGCCGCAGAAATCGCCCCAGACGAAATCTTTTTCAATTTCTTCCGCAGAGCGGAACACGCCGGGCGTAACGTCATAATCGAACTCTCCGTTTTTCCAGCCGAGAACTCTGTCAACAGTTCCGTTCGCAAGCAGTTCGGAGGCTTTGGACACGAGAACTTCGCGTTTTATTTCTTGCATCTCAGATCCTCCAATCTCTTGTTTTCTCCGAGAGCGGCAACCGTTTCGACAAAATCGTTCATCGTTGCGGCAAACTTCGCTCCCTCGGCGGCGCTCACCCATTCAACCCTTGTGCGTTCTCTTTCAATGCCGAGATAATCGAGCATTGAGAAAAGCAGCGCCATACGGCGACGGGTGTAATAGTTGCCCGAAGTATAGTGACAGTCTCCGGGATGGCAACCGCAGATGATAACGCCGTCCGCGCCGCGCTGAAACGCGCGGAGAATGAACATCGGGTTCACCCTGCACGAGCACGGAACACGGATTATCTTAACATCGGCGGGATAGTTAAGTCTGTTGTTTCCCGCAAGGTCAGCACCCGCGTATGAACACCAGTTGCAGCAGAAAGCCACAATCAGAGGTTTATATCCGTTTATCTGCATATCGCATCCACCTCCGCCATAATTTGCTTGGATGTAAATCCGCGAAGATCCATAGCGCCTGACATACAAGCAACGGTGCAGGCGCCGCAGCCTTGGCAAACCGCTTCATTGACGCTTGCAACGCGGCGAACTTTTGTGGTTCTGTCGGGCATTCTGAATTCTTTGTCAATATAAGTAATTGCGCCGTACGGGCAGACTTTTTCACAAGTGGAGCAGCCGTTGCACATCATTTCGTCCGAATGCGCGATACACGGGTTACCCGTCAGTTTATCCTTGCAGAGAAGTCCGATAACCTTCGACGCTGCCGCACCCGCCTGAGAAACGGTTTCGGGTATATCTTTCGGTCCCTGGCAGGTTCCGGAAAGGAACACACCGGCGGTCGGGCTTTCCACGGGACGCAGTTTTGGGTGCGCTTCCGTGAAGAAGTCGTTCGTATCCATGCTTGCCGTCAGCATCGTCGCAAGAGGACGAGCCGATTTGTCGGGCTCGATCGCCGCGGCAAGAACAACAAGGTCTGCGTCTATATGAAGCTGTCTGTTATCAATGAGGTCGGACGCCTGAACTTTAAGTTTTTTGCCGTCGGGCGATACCTTGCCGACCATACCCTTGATATAATGAACGCCATATTCCTCGACAGCGCGGCGATAGAACTCATCAAAGTTCTTACCGGGAGTACGCACATCGATATAGAAAACATATACATCGGTATCCGGATATTTGTCACGGATAAGCATTGCGTGTTTTGCGGTATACATACAGCAGATCTTGGAGCAATACTCTTTACCCTTTTGCGCGCACGCCTCACAGCGTGAGCCGACACACTGAACAAAAACTATCGTGTGCGGATGTTCGCCGTCGGACGGACGGAGCAGAGTTCCGCCGGTCGGACCTGCGGCATTCATAAGCCTTTCGAGTTCAAGCGACGTGATAACGTCTTTCGACTGCGAATACGCAAATTCATCAAACTTGTCCATCGAAATGGGGTTGAAGCCGGTCGCAACAACGATGGCGCCGTACTTTTCTTCAATTATTTCGTCCTGCGCCTTGTAATCAATCGCGCCCGCGGTGCAGACCTTTGAACATACGCCGCACTTGCCTGTTTTGAGCATCGTGCAGTAATCGGGATCAATGGTCGCAACCTTGGGAACAGCCTGCGCAAACGGAATGTATATGGCGCGGCGGTTATCCATACCGAGGTTAAACTCGTTAGGTACCTTTTTCTGCGGACATTTTTCGGTGCAGGCGCCGCAGCCGGTACATACATCCTCTTTGACGTATCTTGCCTTTTTCTTTATCTTGACATCAAAATTGCCGACGAATCCGCTGACATCGGTCACTTCCGAATAGGAGAAAATTCTGATTTTCTCATTCTGCGCAACGTCAACCATTTTCGGGGTCAGAATACAAGCCGCGCAGTCAAGCGTCGGGAAAGTTTTGTCAAGCTGCGCCATTTTTCCGCCGATAGTCGGTTTTTTCTCGACTATATCAACAGGGAAACCCGCGTCGGCGATATCAAGCGCGGTCTGGATTCCCGCGATTCCGCCGCCGATAACAAGCGCGCGTTTTGTAACGGGGCTTTCACCGGGCGTAAGCGGCGCGTTGAGGTTCACCTTCGCAACAGCGGCTTTCGCGAGAATAATGGCTTTTTCCGTGCCTATCGGCATTTCTTTATGTACCCACGAACATTGTTCGCGGATATTGGCTATCTCAACCATATACGGATTAAGACCTGCCGCAGCGGCGGTTTTTCTGAACGTCGCCTCATGCATACGCGGCGAGCAGGAGCAAACGACGATACCTGTCAGTTTATGCTCGGCTACCGCTTCCTTTATCATATTTTGTCCCGCCTGGGAGCACATGTACTGATAGTCGGTGGAGAAAACGACACCCGGTTCGTGTTCCAGCGCCGACGCAACGGCTTTAACGTCTACCGTTCCGGCTATGTTCGTGCCGCAATGGCAAACGAAAACTCCGATTCTTTGCATGGTTCGTTTCTCCTTTCTATTTGGAATACTTGCGCAACGCGCTCATTATCGCCTGCTGCGGCATATCGTCGTCAAGCAAAGCTGGTATATCGTCGGGTTTGAGATGATTTGCGCCCTTTTCGCGGATAACGCAAAGACGAAGCGCTTCAACAAGCTTTGCGGGCTCAACGCCTCTCGGGCAGCGGTCAACACACGCAAAGCACGAAAGACATTTGTATAAAGACTCCGATTTAAGCAGCGGCTCAAGCTCACCCGTTTCTACCATATATACAAACTGGTGGGGATGATACTCCATCTCATCGTAAGACGGACATGTTCCCGAACATTTTCCGCAGCGCATACATTTAAGAGGATTGACACCGCTCATACGAAGTATCTGTTCTTTCATACGTTCGTTTTTATTCTGCATCGTTTTCCTCCTTTACTCCGAGCGCTTCCGCAAGCAGCTCGGTGAAATACACGACGGGAACGGGGCTGCCGTTTTTTACGAGATTGTACATACAAAGCGGACAAGCGGTCACAAGAGTGTCCGCGCCGTGATTTTCGGCGCTCTGACAGACCGCGCTGCTCTTTTTCTTTGCGGAAGCCGCGTCTTCAAGCGCGACATAACCGCCGCAGCACTCGTTTCTCATCGGATATACCACGGGTTCCGCACCGAGAGCGCGAATGAAATCTTCGATTATCTTCGGATTTTCGGGATCGTCAAACGCCATCACCTTTCCGGGACGGAGAAGCAGACAACCGTAATAGGCGCCTATTTTTCTGCCCGTAAGAGGATTGACAACCGCTTCTTTGATTTTGTCAAAGCCGACAACATCGCGGAGAAGTTCGAGATAATGAAGAACCTGCGTATCTCCCTCATACGGAGCGGTCGGCTCTTTGTCCTGAGCCATATACGCGTTCACCTTTGCGGTGAAATCCGCATCCGTTTTAACGGCGTTATTGGTTTGCTTTATAACATTGTGACAGGCTGAACATACCGTGACCAAAGGCTGACCCGCATCTCTGGCGGCGACAAGCGCGCGAACGGAAGGAAGTTTCGACGCTATCTCGTCTTTTGCGGAGACGAAAACGCCGCCGCAGCATTGCCAGTCCTTTATCTCGCAGAGTTCAACGCCGAGTTTTTCGGCGCATCTGCGGGCGTAAAGGTCGAGTTTTTTCGCTTTGGTTCGGAGAGTACAACCGGGAAAATAACTTACTTTCATCGTTTGCCTCCAAATATTTCGGTATCAGACCATCTGTTCGGGATGGAATACTTCGTCGAATTTTTCCGCAGTCAGGAAGCCGAGTTCCACACAGGCTTCTTTCAGCGAAATGTTATCTTTGAACGCTTTCTTAGCCGTTTTTGCCGCGTTTTCATATCCGATATAAGGATTGAGCGCGGTAACAAGCATAAGAGAGTTATGAAGATTGTGATACATCTTGTCCTTGTTCGCGGTTATGCCTACGGCGCAGTTGACATTAAACGAAACAATCGCTTCGGCAAGCAGACGCGCGGACTGCAAGAAATTATACATGGTAACGGGCATGAACACGTTGAGTTCAAAGTTGCCCTGAGATGCGGCAACACCGACAGCGACATCGTTGCCCATGACCTGAACGGCAACCATGGTAACCGCCTCGCATTGAGTGGGATTTACCTTGCCCGGCATAATGGACGAACCGGGTTCGTTTTCGGGAATATGTATTTCTCCGAGACCGTCACGCGGACCGGAAGCCAGCCAGCGGACGTCGTTTGCTATCTTCATCATATCGCAGGCGGTCGCTTTTATTGCGCCGTGTGCAAATACAAGTTCGTCTTTCGATGTAAGCGCATGGAACTTATTTTCTGCGGTTATGAACGGTTTGCCCGTAAGTTCCGCAACTTTCTTTGCAACAAGTTCGTCAAAACCTTTCGGAGCGTTAAGTCCCGTTCCTACCGCAGTTCCGCCGAGCGCAAGCCCGTAAAGAGGTTTAACGGCAAGTTTCAGAAGTTCCACATCTCTTTCAAGGCTTGAACGCCAACCTGAAATCTCTTGGCTGAACTTTATCGGGGTCGCGTCCTGCAAATGAGTACGTCCCGATTTAACGATACCTTCGTTTTCTTCTTCAAGGCTTTTGAAGGTTGCTATAAGGGTTTCGACAGCGGGAATGAGTTTATCTTCTATTGCTATTACCGCGGAAATGTGCATAGCCGTCGGGAAAGTGTCGTTGGAAGACTGGCTCATATTTATATCGTCATTCGGGTGGCAGAGTTTCTGCCCCGCAATCTGATTTGCGCGGTTTGCGATAACTTCGTTTGCGTTCATATTGGACTGCGTGCCGGAGCCCGTCTGCCAAACAACAAGCGGAAAATGGTCGTTGAGTTTGCCCGAGATAACCTCGTCGCAAGCCGCGCTTATTGCGGCAAGTTTTTCGGAAGTCATTTTTTCGGGTTTCAACTCCGCGTTCGCAAGAGCGGCGGCTTTTTTCAAGATCCCGAAAGCGTGTGTGATCTCTCTCGGCATCGTTTCGATGTCTACGCCTATCTTAAAATTTTCGTGGCTCCTCTGGGTCTGCGCAGCCCACAGTCTGTCTGCGGGAACCCTGACCTCGCCCATAGAGTCGTGTTCGATACGGTATTCCATATTCAATCTCCCATTTATATATCGAGGCTGTTTATAACGCCTTTTAACGTGTCGGCACTGAAACGAAGCTTAGCCGTTTCTTCATCCGTCAAAGGAATATTGACCTTGCCGCGAGCGCCGTCCTTGCCGACGATGTTGAGGGTGCTTAAACATACGTCGTCAATACCGTATTCGCCGTGAAGCATGGTGGAAACGGTCATTGTGGTGTCGATGCCCGTCAAAATGCATTTGCAGATATGACATACGGAAACGGAAACGGCATAGAAGGTTGCGCCTTTGCGAGCGATAACGCGGGCTCCCGATTTTCTGACATACTGTTCAACCTCGTCAAAATTGAGCGGCGGATTTACGATGCCGGGAGTTGTGATGAGGTGCTCGCATTCGCTTATGGGAATGTTGGAGATATTGGCGACGGACCACGGGATAAAAGAAGAATCGCCGTGCTCGCCGAAAACATACGCGTGCACATTGCCCTGATTGATGTTATAATACTCGGAAAGTCTGGAACGCAGACGCGCCGTGTCAAGTATCGTGCCCGAACCGATTATGTGGTTTTCGGGAAGACCCGACTGCTTAAAGAAAGTGTAGGTCAGAATGTCAACGGGGTTGCTTACGATTATGTAAACGGCGTTCGGAGCATGCTTTGTTATTTCGGGGATGATCGACTTTGTGATGTTCACGTTTGTCTGCGCAAGCTCAAGCCTCGACTGACCGGGTCTTCTTGCGATGCCGGACGTCAAAATAACGATGTCGGAGCCTTCCGCGTCGCGATAGCTGCCCGCATAAATCGAGCACGAGGGACAAAACGGAGTTCCCTGCCTGATGTCGAGCGCTTCGCCGAGCGCTTTTTCGTTGTTGATATCGATCATGACTATCTCGGACGCAATGCCCATAACCGTTAAAGTATAAGCGATTGTCGAACCGACGCTGCCCGTACCGATAATAGAAATTTTGTTCATAAATGCAACCTCCTGTATTTATACAACTGAATTTTTTTTCAAATAATCTCAAATGTCCCCATTATTCGATTTATTATAACATAATTTTTTTCCGAACGCAAGACAAAGTTTCATATATCGGTATTGTATTTATCGATATACCTCATTTTGATTAAAAAATCAGTTCCTTTCTTCGCTCTCTGTCGGAGAAATCCTGACGTATTTGTCAATATTGTCTATCCATCGAAAACGGTTGACTTTAATCGCCGCGACAATACATTTCAAAATCTGATCGCTTTTCAGACAGAGGAAAACGACAACGGGAGAAAGATTCAGCAAAAACGCCGCCGCGAAAGAAGAAGGAAGCACGAGAAGCCACATAAAAATGAGGTCGTTAAAGAGAACGAATTTTGTGTCCCCCGCACCGCGGACGATGCCGGTCAGACAGGCAACCTGATAGCTTGTTCCCACGATCGTAACGGACAACACGCATATAAGAGCGTCCGCAAGTTCCCTTGTCTTCTCGGTTATATCGTAAACGGAAAGGATAGCGTAACGGCTGAAAAACAAAATCGCGCCCGCCGCAATTCCGATAAGAAGAAAAAGCAGCTGCAATGTAACGGCATATTCCTTCAGTTTTCGGCGTTTTCCCTCACCTATCGTCTTTCCGATCAAAACGCTCGTCGCGTTCGCCGCCCCGTAAGAGAAAACGCTGACAATGCTGAAAACGGTGGTCGCGACCGAGTTCGCGGCAATTACGGAAACACCGTCCGCCGCCGTTTGAAGATGACCGAGAATGGCGGCCTGAACAAACATAGCCGCTCCCCAGAAAAAGCCCGAACCGACCATCGGCACGGAGGTTTTGATATACGGCTTGAACAGATTCGCTTTGAAAGAAGCCAAAGATTTCAGCGTCAATCTGATTTTTTTGTCGAAGAAAATCAGATAAACGACAACAACCGCAAGTTCTACCGCTCGCGCTGTAAAGGTCGCCCACGCCGCGCCGACTTCACCGAGCCTCGGCGCGTCGAATTTGCCGAAGATCAGAACGTAATTCAGACCGATGTTTACGACAAGCGCGATACAGGAATCGACAAAGCCTATCGCAACGGTCTCAACGCTGCGCAGGCTCGCAAGCAAAACTGTCGTGACCGCAAAGAAAAAATACGTAAAACATACTATTCTCGCATACGAACACGCGGCCGCCACCTCGTCGGGGTTCTTGCTGAGCAGAGAAAAAACCTGCTCGGGGAAGAAAAACACGGTCGCCCACGTAACCGCAGCTATCAGAAGTCCGCATTTCAGACCGATTGAAACGACATCCTTAATGGGGTCAAGCATTTTTCCGCCCCAAAAACGGGAGCAGAGAATAACAACACCCTCGCCCACGCCGACAATTACCATTTGCAGCAGAAATTGAATCTGATTGACAAGCGCAACGCCGCTCATCGCGGATTCCGCATAACTGCCGAGCATTATGTTGTCGGCAAGGTTTACGGCATAAACGATGATGTTCTGAAGCGCGATCATCGATGTCAAACGAATAAAAGTCTTGTAAAAATCTTTATCCCTTGTTATATATCTCAATCCAAACGCCTCAAATCAAAGTTGTTTGCGCTTCGTTGTCCGCATCGCGCAGAAACGCTCCCGCAGACGGGATGTTCTTCGACCTGTAATGGTTCGGGTCCGTGAACATACCGTCCTCAAGCGGTCTGACCGCTTCAAGATATGTTTTCGCTTTCAGCGTCATGGTGTGAACGCCGGCGGTATTTTTTGTCGTTTTCACTGAAATCATACCGCTGTTTACAATAAGCGTTCTCGAATTTGATGCCGTCATCACGAAATCGGTGTTTTCCGTCACGCAGAACATGGCAACAAGCTCGGACGCGTCGGAATATGCGTTGACAAGCTTTTTGCGATTAAGTTTTGTCGCAAAAGACGCAAGATCGACATTTGCGCACTTGCCGTTTTTGAAGAACGACAGAATATTACCTTTATAATCGGAAGTGAACGCCGCATAAACGACTTTTTCGCCTTCCTGCATTTTCAGCGCCTGCGGCAGATAATCCCCGAGAACGCTTATCTTGGTGTCCGCAAAATCGCCCACGTGCGCTTTATAGCATTGGAACTTATCGGTAAACACAAGCATTTCGGCGGCATTTGTCGTTTCGACAGTCTGCGCTAGACAGTCGCCCTCCTTAAACTTGTGTTCTCCGCTCATTCGGAGAGACAAAGCGGTAACCTTCTTAAAATATCCCTCTCTCGTCACAAACGCAGTGACGGGATAATCGGGAATTTCCTCAACAACGGCGTCGTCGGATATCTCGTCGGGATAGAGAAGTTTCGTTTTTCTCGGTTTTCCCTCTTTTTTCGCGATCTCCGTCAGCTGCTGTACTATTATCTTTTTAACTCTTGCGGGCTTTGCGAGAATATCCTCGATATCCGCGATCTCTGCCGCGAGTTTTTCAAGTTCCGCGGTTTTATTCAGAATATATTCCTTGTTAAGATTGCGAAGCTTGATATCCGCAACAAACTCCGCCTGCGGCTTGTCGATGCCGAAGCCGATCATCAAATTCGGAACGACCTCGTCGTCGTCTTCCGTCTCTCTGACAATCTTTATTGCTTTGTCAATATCGAGAAGTATTTTTTGAAGTCCCGAAAGAAGATGATACCTGTCTTTCTTTTTCATCAACTCAAAATACAGTCCGCGTTTGATGCATTCCGTTCTGAACGCTATCCACTCCGTCAGAATTTCGCGAACGCCCATAACGCGGGGAGAACCCGCTATAAGTATATTGAAGTTGCACGAGGTAGAATCCTCAAGCGGCGTCATTTTATACAGTTTCTGCATAAGCTTGTCCGGATCGACGCCTTTTTTGAGCTCTATCGAGATCCGCAGACCGCTCATATCCGAAAGGTCGCGGATATTATTGATTTCACGAAGCTTTGAAGAGTCAACAAGGTCAACGACTTTGTCTATTATCGCTTCGATTGTGGTGGAATACGGTATTTCATAAACTTCTATCGTATTGCCCTTTTTCTCGTAATTATACTTCGCTCTGACCTTGAACGAGCCGAGCCCCGTATCGTATATGCGGCGCAGTTGTTCCGCGTCGAAAACAAGATCGCCTCCCGTCGGAAAATCGGGAGCCACAAGCGTTGTCATCAGATCCGCTTCGGGGTCTTTTATAAGTGCAATCGTCGTGTCGCATATCTCCTTGAGGTTGAACGAACAGATCGAGCTTGCCATACCGACGGCAATTCCCTGATTGGGATTGACGAGAACGTTCGGAAACGCAGTCGGAAGAAGAACGGGCTCGGTGAGTTCGCCGTCATAATTCGGAACGAAATCGACAACATCTTTTTCTATATCGGTAAATATATATTTGCAGATATCGTCAAGTTTTGCCTCCGTATAACGCGAAGCCGCATAAGCGGTATCGCGTGAATAGTGATTGCCGAAGTTGCCTTTTGATTCGACAAGCGGATGAAGCAAAGCCGCGTGTCCCCTTGTCAGACGAACCATCGTTTCGTAGATGGCGGCGTCGCCGTGAGGGTTCAGCTTCATCGTTTCGCCGACGATGTTTGCGGACTTGGTGGTCTTGCCGCCGAGAAGCCCTTTCTTATACATGGTATAAAGAAGTTTTCTGTGAGAGGGCTTGAATCCGTCAATTTCCGGGATTGCGCGGCTGACAATAACGCTTATCGCGTACGGAAGGTAGTTTTCTTTCAAAGTATCGACAACTTGTTTTTCTTCATAACGTTCGGACATTCAAACACACCCCCTTACGATATATCGGCAAGGTCGATATATTCCCTGCCGCAGCTTGCGATTATCTCTTTTCTTCCCTGCAAGTCGTTGCCGAGCAAAACGTCGAAAACTTCCGCAGTCTCTTTCACATCGGACGGCATAATCTTTTGAAGACGCCGCGTATCGGGGTGCATAGTCGTCAGGGACATCATCTCGGGCTCGTTTTCACCGAGACCTTTCGAGCGCTGAACCGATACTTTCTTACCCTCGAATTTTTTAAGTATATCCGCTTTTTCCTTTTCGGTATAAGCGAAATACGACTTGCCGCCGACAATAATTTCATAAAGCGGAGATACCGCGATATATACTTTCCCCGCGTCGATAAGCTCGGGCATAAGACGGTAGATCATCGCAAGCACAAGCGTTCTTATCTGATACCCGTCCACGTCGGCGTCGGTGCAGATTATGACCTTGCCGAAACGCAGATTGCTTATATCGAATTCGGAAATCGACTTGCCTTTTGCTTTCAAATCCATTCCGCAGCCCATAACCTTGACAAGATCGAGGATTATATCGCTCTTTGCTATCTGATTGTTGTCCGCTTTCAGGCAGTTGAGAATTTTTCCGCGTATCGGCATAATCGCCTGAAAATCAGCCTGCCGAGCCTGCTTGCACGAACCGAGAGCCGAGTCGCCCTCCACTATATACAGTTCGCGTTTTTCCGTGTCGCGGCTTCTGCAATCGACGAATTTTTCAACGCGATTGCTCATATTTATATCGCCCGTCAGCTTCTTTTTGAGCTTTACACGGCTCTTTTCGGCATCTTCTCGGGAACGCTTGTTGATAAGAACCTGCTCTACGATTTTATCCGCTTCGGGTTTGTTTTCGATGAAGAAAACTTCAAGCTGATGACGCAGAAATTCTGTCATCGCGTCCTGAATAAACTTGTTCGTTATCGACTTTTTCGTCTGGTTTTCATACGAGGTTTCGGTCGAATACGAATTCGAGACGAGAACAAGACAGTCCGCCACGTCCTGAAACGTTATGCGGGTCTCGTTTTTATTGTACTTGTTATTCTGCTTAATATACGCGTCAATCCCGAACACAAAAGCGTTTCTGACCGCCTTGTCCGGAGAACCGCCGTGTTCGAGAAAGCTTGAGTTGTGATAGTATTCGAGAAGCTGAACCTGATTGCTGAAACAGCACGCGACATTAAGCTTGACATTATAATCGGGCAGATCCTCACGGTCTCTGCCGCGTCTTTCGCCCGACCAGAACTGAACGTCGCATATAGTCGGCTTATCCCCTACGACCTCTTTAACGTAATCCACAATGCCGTTTTCATAAAAATATGTCTGCGTTTCAAAGGTTCTGCCGTTTTCTCTGTCCTGCCATCTGAAAACTATCGTCAGTCCGGAGTTGCATATCGCCTGCTTGCGAAGAGTTTCTTCAAAGAACGTTTTGGGTATGGCTATATCCTTGAAAACTTTAAGATCGGGACGCCATTTTATGCGCGTGCCGCTCTTATGCTTCATTTCTTCCTTAATAAGCTCCTCATCATAAGGGCGCACGGGCTTGCCGTGCCTGAAATCAAGCTCGTATCTGTATTTGCCGTTATATATTTCAACTTCCATATATTCGGAAGCGTATTGCGTTGCGCAAAGACCGAGACCGTTAAGTCCGAGCGAATACGCGTAGTCGGAGTTTTCCTTGTCGTACTTACCGCCCGCGTACATCTCGTTAAACAGCAGATCCCAGTTGTATCTTCCCTCTTTTTCGTTGAATTCAACGGGAATACCGCGTCCGAAGTCGGTAACCTCGAGAGAAAGGTCGGCATAGGAAGTAACAATTATCTTATCTCCGTAACCGCCTTTGAACTCGTCAATCGCGTTCGCGACTATTTCAAAAAGAGCGTGACAGCACCCTTCGATTCCGTCCGAGCCGAAAATAACTCCGGGACGGGTGCGCACTCTGTCTGCACCTTTAAGAGAGGATATGCTTTCGTCGTTATATTCCTTTTTCTTCGCCAAAATCTTTACCTCCGTTTTCAAGAAGTTCTCCCAGACAGCATTCTCCGTCGGAAGATATAATCTTTGCCGTAAGTATCATATTTGTCAAATCGCGTTCGGTCTTCACTCCGACTTCCGCATAATCGGGCGTCAGCCCCGTAAAAAGCCCGTTTTTTCTGTGCTCAAACAGCACGGAAACGGTATTCCCCGTTTTCGATGAGTAAAACTTCTCCGCGCTTTCCTTTGCAACCTCAAGCATTTCCGCTGTTCTGCGTTTTTTTATGCCTGCCGGAATCTGTTCTTTCATCTCATACGCTTTTGTGCCTTTTCTCGGAGAGAACGGAAAAACGTGTATTTTCGCAAAACCGATTTTTTTTGCGAATTCAAGGCTCTGTTTATGGTTTTCTTCCGTTTCGGTCGGGAATCCCGTAATTATATCCGTCGTCACGCAAACAACGTCAAAAGCCTTCCGAAGCCCGTCAACCGCTGCCGAATACTCTTCCGTCGTATAATGTCTGTTCATTTTTCGAAGAATATCGTCCGAGCCGCTTTGAAGCGAAAGATGAAAATGCGGGCAAAGCGTCCGAAGATTTTTCAGCCGTGAAACATTTTTTTCGTTTATGAAGGTCGGTTCAACGGATCCGAGACGTATCCTTTCAAGCCCCTCGATTTTGTCAACCTTTTCAAGCAGATCGCAGAGGTCAAACCTGCCGTGCTCCTTTCCGTAGCTGTCAAGATGAATACCCGTAAAAACGATTTCTTTGTATCCGTTATTGACTATCGAAACAGCTTCGTCAAACGCATCGTCTATATCTTTTGAGCGTATTCTGCCTCTCGCGTAAGGAATTATGCAATACGAGCAGAAGTTGTTGCAGCCGTCCTGTATTTTAATCTGCGCGCGGGTTTTTTCGCCGCGGTCGGCGCGCATGGGCTCAAACTCTTTTTCAAAAGTCATATCGCCGACTGCGACAATGCGCCTGCCGCCCGTCAAAAACTCGTCCACGAAACGCGGAACGTCACGTTTATGTTTGCTTCCGACGACCACGTCGGCTTCCGCAAGCTTTGCGGCATCGCCCGTCTGGGCAAGACAACCCACAACGACGGTAACGGTCTGCGGTGAGATTTTCTTTGCGCGGCGCATCATCTGACAGGATTTTCTTGCGCTTTCTTCGGTTACCGCGCAGGTGTTGACAACGGAAACATCGGCTTTTTCACCGAACGCGACGATCTCGTATCCCAGCGCGGCAAAATCCTGTTCCATTATAACGGTTTCATATTGATTTACCTTGCAGCCGAGCGTATAAAAAGACACTCTCAAACGGTTTCACCCCAAAATATGCAAAATTCACCGCGTACATTATACTACATATTGTGGCGAAATGCAAGTATTGTTAAAAAAATATCATTTTTATATTTATATAATCGCGATACCCCGTAACACAATCGTGCCGCCGGCATACGCTGTAATGAGGTGATATAAATGTTTTTCAACAACGGATGCGGCAACAATAACAACAACTTCTGGTGGATCATCATTATCGCGGCAATAATCATCTGGTGTCTTTGTTCCGATAACGGAAATCAGTCATCAAGCTGCTGTGAGCCTCCCGCTCCTCCCTGCTGTTGCTGAACGGCGGAAGCGTCGGAATAATAACAGCCGACGCAAATATATAATCAAAGACGGCTTCGCGCGTGTTCGGATGCGAAGCCGTCTTAAAAAATTCAGAAAAAGTTCATACGGTCACACGCAGACGAATGCTCCGCGCCTTAAACCGACCGTGAAAAACATTGACCGCGCCGAAAACACGGAGTTTTTCTTCCGAGTATAAAATTTTCTTGTTTTTTTTCGCTTGCTATTGATTTATTATCATTAATTTGATATAATGTTATCATAACAGCGATATATGTCGCACGGGAGACGGACAATGAAGATTATGATTGCATCCGACATTCACGGCTCGGATTTTTATTGCGAAAAAATGCTGAAAGCCTTCGCGGACGAAAAAGCGGAAAAGCTGCTTTTGCTCGGGGATATTCTCTATCACGGACCGAGAAATGACCTGCCGAAGGACTACGCGCCGAAAAAAGTTATCGAAAGACTGAACGGGATTTGCGACAGAATCCTTTGCGTTCGCGGCAACTGCGATACGGAAGTTGACCAGATGGTGCTTAAATTCCCCATACTTGCGGATTATTGCCTTCTTTTTGAAGCGGGCAAAACCATTTTCGCAACACACGGTCATCATTTCAACGAGGAAAAGCTTCCGCCTCTCGGCAAGGGCGACATTCTGCTTCACGGACATACCCACGTTCCGAAATGCGTGCCGCGCGAAGATTATCTTTACTGCAATCCGGGGTCCGTCTCCATTCCGAAAGAAAACTCGGAGCATGGGTATATGACGCTGACCGACGGGCTTTTTGAATGGAAGACGCTTGACGGACAAGTATATATGACGCGCGACCTGAGGGAGGACAAACGATGAATATTCTGCATTTGAAATATGCCGTGGAAATAGCCAAAACGGGCTCGCTTAACAAGGCGGCGGAAAACCTTTATATGGGACAGCCAAACCTCAGCCGCGCCATAAAAGAACTTGAAGCGTCGCTCGGGATAACAATATTTGACCGTTCAGCCAAAGGAATGGTCACCACCGCCGAGGGCGAGGAGTTTCTTAAATACGCAAAAAAAATACTTGCGCAGATCGACGAGGTCGAGGCGATATACAAAACGGGGATCCCCGTGAAAAGAAAGTTTTCCATTTCTGTTCCGAGAGCAAGCTATATCGCGGAGGCTTTCACGCAGTTCACAAAGCTGCTTGATTCAGACAGCTCGGCCGAAATATTCTATAAAGAAACGAATTCATCGCGGGCGATAAAGAATATACTTGAGTCGGACTACAAGCTCGGAATTATCCGTTACGCGGAGTCCTATGACAAACATTTCAAGGATATGCTTGAAGAAAAAGGACTTATCGGAGAGGTCATAACCGAGCTGTCATACGTTCTGCTTATGAGCAGTGAAAGTCCGCTGGCTAAGATAAAGGACATCCGATACACGGATTTGAAGCCCTATTTTGAAATAGCGCACGCGGATCCGTTTGTTCCGTCGCTTCCCCTTTCCGCCGTCAGAAAAGAAGAACTGCCGAACGACATTGACAAGAGGATTTTTGTTTTTGAAAGGGCAAGTCAGTTCTCGCTGCTCTCCGAAAACCCGAACACGTTTATGTGGGTATCCCCCGTTCCGGGCAAAATGCTTGAGCTTTACGGGCTTGTTCAAAGACCTTGCAGGGACAACATCAGAAAATACAAGGACGTTCTGATTTACCACAAGGACTATCACCTCACCGAACTTGACAAAGCGTTTATAACGGAGCTTTGCGCAGCGAAAAGAAAGTATCTTTAACGGGGCAAAACGCCTGCAATTTCAGGCGTTTTCCCTTTTTGACACAGGTATATCGATAAACACAATACCGATATGCGAAACAAGCTATTTACATTCACCGCTGAATATGATATTATTGTTTATATCGAAAGGCGGTGAACTTATGCGGGTGCAAAATGTGCCGAAGGCGACGCTCGGAAGGCTTCCGGGCTATTTAAAATATCTGAAAGAAATTGAAAAAGAGTCAAAAACCGTTTCCGCGACGACAATTTCAAAAGCGCTTTGTCTGGGAGAGGTTCAGGTCAGAAAAGACCTCGGAGCCGTCAGCGGCGAGGGAAAACCGAAGATCGGATATGTTACCGAAGAGTTGATAGATAAGCTCGAGGAGTGTCTCGGTCAAAAAGACAGACACCGCGCGGTCATTGTCGGAGCGGGCAAGCTCGGACGCGCATTGCTTGATTACGAAGGCTTTTCCGATTACGGTCTGGAGATTGCTGCGGCTTTTGACATTAAAATAGTAAATGAGGAAAAATCGGATGCGGGAAAGCCGCTTTATCCGATGAGCGAATTTGCGGATTTCTGCGCGAAGAACGACGTCAGAATCGGCATAGTGACCGTTCCGAAGGCGGCTGCGCAGGAGGTCGCGGATCTGATGGTCGAAAACAATATTTCCGCGATTTGGAGTTTTGCGCCGATTGCGATAAAAGTGCCGGAAAACGTTCCGGTCGAACATGAAAATCTCGCGCTGTCTCTTGCGCATCTGAGCAAGCAGATATAATCGACGTATACGAAGCCGCGGACTGAGGAGTATATATGAATCTGGACAGAGTTATAGCGGTCAGGACGACAAAAACGGTCTACCGTGACGCAGACCTTTGCATAAAGGTCTTTAACCGCGAATTTTCAAAGGCCGAAGTCTTGAACGAAGCGTTAAATCAGGCAATTGTTGAAGAAACGGGACTGAACGTTCCGAAGATTAAAGAAGTTACCACGATAAACGGAAAATGGGTCATCGCTTCGGAATTTATCGAGGGAAAAACGCTTTCCGCGCTGATGAAAGAGAATCCGAATAAAAAAGACGAATACATTGACCTTTTCGTTGCGCTTCAGCTCGAAGTTCTTTCAAAATCCGCTCCGAATCTGATAAGGCTCAAAGATAAGATAAACAGAAATATCCGCCTTGCGCAGCTTGACGCGACAACACGCTACGACCTACACACAAGACTTGAAAATATGCCGAAGCACAACAATCTTTGCCACGGCGACTTTGTTCCGTCAAACATAATCATCACTCCGAGCGGAGTTCCGTTTATAACGGACTGGGCGCACGCGTCGCAGGGCAACGCGACGGCTGACGCC
This sequence comes from uncultured Eubacteriales bacterium, assembly GCA_934454405.1. Taxonomy (GTDB): domain Bacteria; phylum Bacillota; class Clostridia; order Oscillospirales; family UBA644; genus UBA644. The sequence continues at coordinate 76,020 of CAKSFN010000002.1, forward strand.
GCGATAACGTATCTGACGCTTAAATTGACGGGCGACACCGAAACCGCAAAGAAATATATAGAAAAATTCTGCGAGAAAAGCGGAAGACCTAAAAAATACGTTCAAAAATGGCTTCCCATAATCGCGGCATCTCAATCTGTGAAATACAACGACCGGGACAGAGAACGGCTTCTTTCTTGGTCAAACGTCGTTGATTACGAATAAAAAACGGAGGACATCAAGATGAAAGTAACGTTATGTATCGGAAGTTCATGTCACCTGAAGGGTTCAAAACAGGTGCTTGAGCAGCTGCAGCAGCTCATTTCGGACAACAATCTCGGAAACAAAGTTGAGCTCGGCGGAACGTTTTGCATGGGAAACTGCAAGGAGGGAGTTTGCGTTACGGTTGACGGCAAGCTCTTTTCTGTTACTCCCGAAACGACCGCGAAGTTCTTTGAAGAAGAAATCAAAGCGAAAGTGTGAGACGCAATATGAATATTCTTATTTGCGTAGGCAGCTCGTGCCATTTGAAAGGCGCGCCCGAGCTCGTCGAGCTTTTTCAGAATGCCATTAAGGAAAACGGTCTGGAGGGTACGGTTTCACTCTCCGGAAGCTTCTGCACGGGAAAATGCAATCGCGTCGGAGTGACCGTTACGGTAGACGACGAGGTCTATCCCGGCATCACCGCAGAGAATTTCAGGGAATTCTTTAACGACAGGGTTTTGAGTAAAGTGAAAGGTGGAATATGATATGGCGGACTGTCTGACGCTCAAAAAGTCAAACTGCAAGAACTGCTACAAGTGTATTCGCCACTGTCCCGTCAAATCCATAAGATTTTCCGGCAACCAAGCGCATATCATAGGAAACGAATGTATTCTTTGCGGACAGTGCTTCGTGGTCTGTCCTCAGAACGCAAAGCAGATCGTTGACGAGACCGAAGTAGTAAAGGTTTTAATGCAGGGCGGAGAGCCCGTTATCGTAAGCCTTGCACCGTCTTTCGTGGCAAATTACGACGGCGTGGGCTTTGAAGCTATGCGCGAAGCGATAAAAAAGCTCGGCTTTTACGAGGTTGAGGAAACCGCGTTCGGCGCTTCGATCGTGAAAAGCGAATACGAAAGAATGCTGCATGAGGACAAAAGAGATATTATCATATCCTCCTGCTGTCACTCAATAAATCTGCTTATTCAAAAGTATTTTCCGCGGGAGCTTGAATACCTTGCCGACGTGGTTTCTCCCATGCAGGCGCATTGCAGAGACATAAAAAAGCGCTATCCCAACGCAAAAACCGTTTTTATAGGTCCCTGCGTCGCAAAGAAGGATGAAGCGTCGTATTACGAGGGTATCGTTGACGCCGTTTTAACTTTTGAAGAACTGACGAACTGGTTTTCTGCGGAGGGCATCACGCCGAAAGCAGAAATGGACAGCAACGAAAACAGCCGCGCAAGATTCTTCCCGACAACGGGCGGAATACTCAAAACGATGGCGCAGGACGAGCCCGGATATTCCTATATGGCAATAGACGGTGTCGAAAACTGCATCGCGGCGCTTAAAGACATCGAACGCGGCAACATACATCACTGTTTTATTGAAATGTCCGCGTGCGTCGGCAGCTGCGTCGGCGGTCCCGTTATGGAAAAATTTCACCGCTCCCCCGTCAGAGATTATGCCGCGATCGCGAGATTTGCGGGCAAAAAGGACTTTGAAACGGGAGATCGCGATCCGCTTGAGCTCAGAAAAACGTTTACGGTCATTGAAAAGAAGCTGCAGCCCCCGACGGAGGAGGAAATCAGCGCCATCCTGCGTCAGATGGGCAAGTTCAAGCCTGCGGACGAATTAAACTGCGGCTCGTGCGGATATAATACCTGCAGAGAAAAAGCCGTCGCGATATATCAGGGCAAAGCGGAGATTTCGATGTGCCTGCCCTATCTGAAAGACAAAGCCGAAAGCTTCTCGGACAACATTGTTAACAACACGCCGAACGGATTGATCGTTTTGAATGAAAATCTCGAGGTTCAGCAGATCAACAGCGCGGCAAGAAAGATGATGAATATTCGCGCCGCGTCCGACATTCTCGGCGAACACGTCAACAGGATTCTCGAACCGCAGCCGTTCGCCGACGTTCTGAGAACGGGGCGGAGCGTGCGCGATCAGAGAATGTATCTTGCCGAATATGACAAATACGTTGAGCAGACGATTATATTCGACAGAGATTACAGGTTGCTTATCTGCATCATGCGCGATGTGACCGATACGGAAAAAGAACGCGAAAAGAAGGAGAATATCAGCCGTCAGACAGTTGAGATCGCCGATAACGTCGTCGATAAACAGATGCGTATAGTTCAGGAGATCGCGTCCCTTCTCGGCGAAACCGCGGCGGAAACAAAAATTGCGCTGACGAAGCTGAAAAAGAGTATTTCCGATGAATAATCTGTGCGCCGATGTCGGATACCAAAGTATAAATCACTACGGGGAGCAGCTCTGCGGAGACCACGTTGATGTTGTTGAACAAGGCGAGAATTCGACCGTTATCGTTCTTGCCGACGGGCTCGGAAGCGGCGTAAAAGCGAGCATTCTTTCAACGCTGACCTCCAAAATAATCTCAACGATGATGTCCGAAGGTCTGACGCTTGAGGACTGCGTTGAAACGATAGCTGCAACGCTTCCTATCTGCTCCGTGCGCGGCGTTGCGTATTCGACATTCACAATAATACATCTTATAAACAACGAAACCGCCGAGCTGATGCAGTTTGACAATCCGCTTGTCATTCTCATTCGCGACGGGGAGCATTACGAGTATAAAAAGACCGAGCTCAACATAGGCGGGAAAAAAATTTATAATTCAACGATTCAGCTCAGAGAAAACGACGTTTTCATCGCGATGAGCGACGGCTGCCCGCACGCCGGAATAGGCACTCTTTATAACTTCGGCTGGAAACGCTCCGATATTATAACGTTTATGGAGCCGCTTGCCATGGCGGGCTATACGGCAAAAACGCTCTCTACCCTGCTTATCGAGGAATGCAACAATTTATACAGAAATCAGCCGGGCGACGACGCGACCGCGTGCGTTGTAAGAATCAGAAAGCGTTCGCCGATGAATATGCTTTTCGGACCGCCGTCAAACAGGGACGACTGCGACCGAATGATGTCTCTTTTCTTCTCGAAGGAAGGAAAGCACATCATCTGCGGAGGAACGACTTCGACAATCGCGGCGAAATATCTGCATAAACCTCTTATAGCAAGTTTGGACTTTGTTGAGTCCGATGTTCCGCCCATCGCCAAGATCGAAGGCGTCGATCTGGTAACGGAGGGCGTAATAACGGTCAACAAGGTTCTCGAATACGCACGAGATTATCTCGGAGATAACAAGGAATACGAAAGCTGGAGCATCAAAAACGACGGCGCATCGCAGATATGCAGGCTGCTGTTCGAAGAAGCGACAGACATCAATTTCTTTGTGGGAAGGGCGGTAAATCCCGCGCACCAGAACCCCGATCTCCCGATAAACTTCAATATCAAAATGAATCTTGTCGAAGACCTTTCAAAGTGTCTGCGGCGGATGGGTAAGAAAATAAAGGTAAGTTATTTTTAAGAAGGTATATTATGAGAAAGTTCGACACAAAAGTACAGCACTTGAAATATAAGGTTCTCAGAGAAGTTGCAAGACAGGCATGGAAGGACACTCTGTACGATAACCTTCTTGATATACCGAAAATAATTGTCCCGGGAAAAACTCCCACGATGCGCTGCTGCGTCTACAAGGAGCGCGCGATCCTGGAGGAGAGAGTCAAGCTTGCGATGGGAGGCGACAAGGATAACCCGAACATAATCGAGGTTATAGATATCGCCTGCGACGAATGCCCCGTCGGAGGCTATGAGGTTACCGACGCGTGCAGAGGCTGCCTTGCGCACAGATGCGAAGACGTTTGCCGTTTCGGCGCCATTTCGTTCGACGAAAACCATGTCGCGCATATCGACAAATCAAAATGCAAGGAATGCGGAGCTTGCTCAAAGGTATGCCCATACACGGCCATTGTCAGCCGTGTTCGTCCCTGCCAGAGCGCGTGCAAGATAAAAGCAATTTCCATGAACGAGGATAAGGCGGCAAAAATAGACAACGACAAGTGTATCGCCTGCGGCGCGTGCGTTTATCAATGCCCGTTCGGCGCAATAATGGATAAATCGTTTATGATAAACGCGATCGACTTGATTAAAAAAAGCCGACAGAGCGAAAACTGCAAGCTTTATGCGGTCGTCGCCCCGTCCGTTTCGAGTCAGTTCACATACGCGAAGCTCGGTCAGGTTATAACAGGTCTGAGAGTTCTCGGCTTTCACACGGTTGTCGAGGCGGCGCTCGGAGCCGATATGGTCGCGCAGGCGGAATCAAAAGAACTTGCCGAAAAAGGCTTTTTAACAAGCTCGTGCTGCCCGGCGTTCGTTTCGTATATTGAGAAGTCTTTCCCCGACCTTGTTCCGTACATTTCGCACAATCTGTCGCCGATGGCTACGATTGCGAAATATATCAAAGAGACCGACAAAAACGCGAAGGTTATCTTCATCGGTCCCTGCACGGCAAAAAAGGCCGAGGTTCAGCTTGAAAGTGTTAAGCCTTATGTTGACGCGGCGCTGACGTTTGAAGAATTGCAGGCGCTGTTTGACAGCAGAGATATTGATATAACAACGCTTTCCGAGGGTGTTCTCGACAATGCATCCTACTTCGGAAGAATCTTCGCGCGATGCGGAGGTCTCTCGGACGCGGTTGCCGAAGGGCTCAAGGAGCAGGGGCTTGAAGACTTTGAATTGAAGGCTTGCTCCTGCGACGGTATCGACGCTTGCAGAGTTGCGCTTATGAGAAAGTCAAAAAATATGCTCGACGCGAACTTTATCGAGGGTATGGCTTGCACGGGAGGCTGCATAGGCGGCGCGGGATGCCTCACCCACGGAGAAAAGAACAAGGCGGAGGTTGACAAGTACGGGCGCGAAGCGATGGAAAAAACTATCGCGGACGCCGTATCCGTATTGAATTTCAAAAAGAAATAAGCAATAATCCGAAAGACAGACAAAACAACCCGACGCCGCAGATTATTTGCTTTTTCTACAAAACAGTTGAATACGCCTTCGGGCTCGATTCACCCATTCTGAACTTTTTTCCTGTTCCCCAAAAGGGCTGTAAAGAAAACTGCGTTTTTAATGTGTACCCCCAATACCGGGTGTCCGGTATTGGGGGTACATATCATTTTTTACAGCCCTTTTCAGTTTTCGTATTCCGCAGAATCAAACGCTCCGATATAAAGCTTTCCGTCTGTTATCAACCGTTCCTTTTTATTGACAAGAACCGCGAACAAATCGAAAAAGTATTCAAAAGAGTCGGGATCGACGCCGAATTTTGAATGAAGCGTTTGCTTGTAGTCCTCCGCCATAAAAAGATACCTGCTCATTTTATTCTGCGTAAGATGCGACTCGGGATAAAACGGCGAGCCCGCATCCGCGGTTTTAACCTCGACAAAATGTATACGGCTCTGTTTCATTACAATCAAGTCGATTTCGCCGTGCCGGCAAACAAATTCCCTTTCAAGAATGCGAAATCCGCGTTTTCTCAGACATTCGGCGGCGTAAGCCTCTCCGATATCCCCGATATAACGCCTGTCCTCGCCTTCACGCGCCGAACAGGCATTTTCCTTTTCTTTATTCATTCGAATTAAACCGCTATCCGTTAATTATCTTTAATTTGCCGTCACGGCGAAGTTCCTCGGCAAGAGCGCGAATCTGCTCATAGTTTCCGAGCCAATCCGAAAAAGCCGTGGAGCTGCCTGCGGCGACGGCATAAATCAATGCGTCCCGCTGGTCTCCCGTCGAAAGAAACCCGTGCAGATATCCCGCAAGAGCGGAATCGCCGGCAGCAACGGTGTTGACAGCCTTTCCCCCCGGAACGGAACAAAACATCGGGTCGCCGTTAAAAGGCAGAAGAGCGGCGCCGTCGCCTCCGAGAGAAACGAGAACGTTTTTCGCGCCGAGAGACTGAAGCTCTTTCGCGGCGACAACAACCTGTTCAAGAGTGTCGCAAGGAAGGCCCGTGGTTTGAGAAAGCTCTTCCCTGTTGGGTTTGACAACAAACGGTTCATATTGCAGAGTCTCGCGCAGCAGATCGCCGACGGCATCTATCGCAACGCCCACGCCGCGCGCCTTGCATTGCCTTGCAAGCGTTGCGTAAAACGTTTGAGGAATACAATTCGGAACGCTGCCCGAAAGACAGAGGATATCCCCCGCTTTCGCGGCGTCGATCTTTGAAAGGAGCTTTTTCAGATACTTCTGGGGAATATCGGGGCCGTCCGTATTCAAATCCGTCTCTTCCGCGGCACGTATCTTTACATTTATGCGCGTCATTCCCTCGGGAAGCATGATAAAATCCATATTAAGCCCCTCTTTTTTCAGGAGCCGCTCCATTTCCCTGCCCGTGAAACCCGCAAAAAAGCCGAGCGCAAGCGTCTGCTCTCCGAGAACGGAAAGCATGGCGGAAACATTAATGCCTTTGCCTCCGCAGATAACCTGTTCGCGGCAGTGCTTGTTAATCTGCCCTATTCTTAATTCATTAAGATGAAGAGTGTAATCAATCGCAGGATTGAAAGTAACGGTATAAATCATTTCAGCACCTTGTTTGCATGGATTTTTTGATAACCATTTCCTGCCAATCACGGTTGAGAGTCACAAATCGCGCAGACCAGCCCGAGACCCTGACGGCAAGCGTCGGATATTTATCCGGATTATCGCGCGCGTCAAGAAGCGTTTTGTTGTCAACGACATCTATATGGACAAATATGCCGCCGACGTCAATAAACGTCTTGTAAAGCCCGACCATGGCGTTTATCCCGTCCTCGCCCTTAACGCTTGACGGCGCAAGTTTCATATCAAGCGCGGTTCCGTTGACAAGAGAGGACATATCAAGCGCGCCGAGAGACTGGATTATGGCCGTGGGACCGTTCTTATCTGAACCGGGCGTCGGAGTTATGTTTGCTGCAAGGATCTCATGCGCGAGATGACCGTCAGCCTGAGCGGAGCGTTGTTCCTTGAATATTATCTCACGACCGAACGTCGAAGCGCCCGCAGGAAAAAGAACACCCGATTTACTGTGGATTTCACGCTGGAACCAAGAAAAATCGTGAAGGACTTTCCTGCCGAATTCGTCAATTTCCGGATCGGCGTTGCCGTAACCGATAAAATCCTTGAGTATTCGGCGGCGAATATCCTCATGCCCCTCCCAATTACAGCGCAGATATCCGACAAGCTCGTCAAGAGACACCTTTTTTTCGTCGTAAACATATTTCTTTATCGCATACAACGAATTTATGACGTTCGGAAGCCCCGAAGCGTGCGGACTGTAAACCGTATATCTCGCGCCTCTGTCATAATAACCCGAAGCGCGCTCGATGCAGTCCTTTATAAACAGGGAGATCATCGTATTCGGCGTTCCCTGCGTTCCCCAGCCCACGCCGTAGTTTTCGATAATATCAATCGCTCCTTCGCGCGTTTTTTCAAGCCATGCCGCGTAAAGGTCTTCAAATTTCGGGTAATCGGGAGTTTTATCGGAATTAACTCCGAGGACAATGTCGAGCAGATACAGAATATCGTAAGGATGATATGTAAAACAGGTCGCGCCGGGAACCTGAATTTCCCAGCAACCGTCGTTTGCAAAATTTCTCGCCTCGCGGATATCATAACCGAAATCAACAAGATTTTTGATGATAAAATCGTTGTTGTAAACGGCGACCGTGCCCGTTCCGAGACGCTGAACTTCCGCAACCCGGCGGAAAAGCTTTTCGGAAGAGCGTTTGCTCAAACGAACGGCAATCGGGAAATCGCTTATAAGAGTTTCTTCAACAACGTCAAGAACGAGAAAAGTCACTTCGTTTTCAACGTCTTTGCCGTCGTCGTCAACGCCCGAAAGAACGATATTCTGATAATGCTGACCGTCGCCCGAACCGTTAAAAAACTCTCCCGAGCCTACCCATTCGCATCCTTTTATCCAAAAATGCGCAAGATATTCTCTCGCCTCGTCAAGAGTGATTGAACCGTCGGCAAGATCTTTTTTCAGATAATCGCCGAGGAAAAAGTCAATACGACCGATTCCGGGCCAGTTGCCGCATTGACGCTGAAACGCAAACTGGAACATCAGCGACTGAACCGCTTCTCGGAAATTTGAGGCGGGACGCATGGGAACATTTTGCGCGTATTTTCTGACCTTTTCGTAATGCGCGCGCTGTTCGCCGTCGCTTTCGAGTATAAGATTGTCCAAAAGCTCCATATACCTCGTGTGCCAATGCTCAAACGCGTCGAGCGTCTGCAAACAGGCTTTGAGGAAATTTATCTTTTTCGGTTCGGACAGATCGCCGCGCGAAAGTCTTTCCTCCGCGTGTCTGCGAAGTCCGTCAAGACCCGTTTTCACAACGGTCGCAAAATCAAGGGTGACGTGCGAAACGCTTCTTACCGCAGGTTCGTCTTTATCCGGCTGCAACACGGGCGTAACGTGGCAGGTGCAGTCTTTGAGAGTGGTCGCACCTATAACAAGCTCGTCGGGCGTTATTCTGATCTCCCCTTCTTCGGCGATATGACGCACACAGGCGGCGTACATCATATTCGGATCCTGCTCGAATTCTTCTTTTGTAAGGCGAAGCGTTGTGGGCTTGAGCATTTTTCCCCATTTTCCGAGAAGAGCCTCGCGCGCCATATTCAATGTTTTTTCGGAAAGCCTGTTTTTCATTATTTTTCTCCCTTATTCACACACTTGTTCTGACGTTCGGCAAAATATCGCGCGCCGTTTTCGTCAGTTTTTTCATTTTTTCTTCGTTCGGAACATTGAACGCCGCGCCGAAGTCCATATTCAGCGAAGGCAGTTTGCCGCGACCGAAATCATTGTATTCCAAAAGCTCATAATATTCGAGATTCTTAAAGTCTTTAATAAAACCGCATATTGCGGAAATCTCTTTTTCGCTGTCGTTGACACTCGGAACAACGGGCGTTCTGACTATCAGCCGAACATTCTCATCAGACAGCTTCAACAAGTTTTCTTTTATAAGCGAGTTGTCCGCTCCGATGTATTTTTTATGTATTTCGGGGTCAAAAACCTTCAAATCGGACATAACGATATCCGTATACGGAAGAACCTTTTCAAAATACGAGAACGGAACATTCGACGCCGTCTGTATGCAAACGCTTATTCCCCTTTCTTTGCAAAGACGGGCACATTCGGTCAAAAAGTCCGGTTGAATCATCGGTTCGCCGCCCGAAAAGGTCGCTCCGCCCCCCGAATTGGCGTAAAACAGTTTGTCTTTTTCAATTGCGGCAACCACATCTTCCGCCGTCATTTGCTTTCCGCAAAGTTCGCGCGCGCCGGTCGGGCATACCTCGGCGCATTTGCCGCAGGAAACGCATTTTTCAAAACGGAGTTCGCCGCTCTTTGAAACGGCTCCCGTCGGACAGACCTCGGCGCATTTGCCGCAGCCGATACAAAGCTGAGGAAAATACCGCAGCTGCGGTTCGGCGGATAATGATTCGGGATTATGACACCACGCACAGCGGTTGTTGCAGCCCTTAAAGAAAACGGTGGTTCGTATTCCGGGGCCGTCATGCGTCGAAAATTTTTGTATATCAAAAACAGTTCCCTGCATAGCGATATCCTTATCTTTTATTCTATCTCCATTGTATATTTATATATTGCGGATGTCAAGGTTTTCGCGAAAATTTTACAGTTTTTTCAGTTTGTTTTTTCTCCCGAACCAGCAGCACCAGAACCGTGACGGAAAAAACAATCACGATGCCGCACAGCACAGCGGCAACAGGCATTTCGGAAAAATCCGATGATGCAGCAAAGACATGCGCGGAAGGTCGGTGAAGCAGAAAAGAGCAGAAAAAAGTGAGAGCCGCCGCGAATACGGTTTGCAGTATTTTTCCGATAAAATAAGGCTTCGCGGACAGTCCCCCGTCGCAAATATAAGAAAGAACCTGACAATGAACGCTGATTCCCGCCCAGCCGATAACGGCGCTTGTAACGGCAAGATTTCGCAAAATCGGAGCAGAGCCGCCTATTCGACTTACGCCCGTCGTCATTTCAAACACACCCACAAGTATGTTTTCAACTGTTCCGTTATCGAAAAAAGGAAACAGTTTGCATAAAAATGCCGCCGTCGAAGGGATCAGTCCGGTATGTAGCAAAAGTGATACGGCAACGGCAAAAAAGACAACGAAAGCCGAGATATACAGAACCGAAACGGCGCCTTCCGTAACGGAAGAAAGAAAAATGCGAAGGAGCGGTTCACGGTTCGCCGCGACAGGCTTTTTCGGTTTGCGGTACGCATTGTCATCACCTTTCCGAAGTCTTCCCACAACGACGCCGACCGCAACCGAAGAGACGATTTGTATTCCCCACAGCAGCCAGCCCGTTTTACTGCTCTGCCATATTCCGACGCCGACTGTGCCGAGAATGAAGGACGGACCCGCGTTGTTGCAGAAAGCGAGCGTTTTTTCCGCATCGGTTTTTGAGCACGCCCCTTTTTCATAGAGAGAAGAAACGGTCTTCGCCCCGACGGGAAAGCCCGATATCAATCCCAAAATCATTGCGCAAGAACAACAACCTCCGACACGGAAAACACGTTTCGTAAAAGGTTCCGCAAACCGACCCAAACGCTCGGCGAAACCGCTTTTAATAAAGATCCCCGACAAAACAAGAAACGGAAACAGCGTGGGAATCAGAATCGAAAGGCACATTTCGATGCTTTTCGCCGCCGCGTCGCAGGAAACTTCGGGAAAGATAAGAATCCCGATAATTCCGCAGAGCGTCAGTAAAAAGACGAAGCCGATGCGTATTCTGTTCCGGGTTTTATTTTTCATTTTCCGATTCCCCGCTATTGCTTTTTTATAAAAAATGGTGTAAAATATATATCGGTGATGATTAATGCTGAATTATTCAGAAAAAAATGATATTGTTTATCGAAAGACCGACGGCGCGGAGCTGAAGCTTGACATGCTTATTCCCGAAAAAAAGCGCGAAGACAGGATTCCATGTTGTGTGTTTTTCCACGGCGGAGGCTGGAAGGAAGGCGGAAAAACGGACGTTAAGGGCTTTCCTCTTATCACGGACAGAATTATTGAAAGCGGCGCTGCGGTCGCGTCTGTCGAATACAGACTTGTCGGTAAAAACGGCGGCGGTTTTCCGCAAAGCTTTGAAGACTGTCTTTACGCGCTGAAATTCCTCGACGAACAGCAAATCTGCCCTATCAACAGATTCAGAAAAGGACTGTTCGGGATTTCGGCGGGAGGCACGATGGCTTGCGCTTCGGCTCTTATGCAGGAGCGTTTCGGGATTTATTCGCCTGTTCGCGCCGTTGCGGATATGTGCGGCGTTGTTTGGTTCGGCGGAAAAGACGAGGTTTTTTCCGAAATTAAAACGCCTCCGACGACCGAAGTGTTCATCAAGAACCTTCTCGGCGGACATGACCCGAATATGACATCGCCCGTCGAATATCTGAGTGTTTCTCCGCAGCGCCCGAAATTTTTGATAGTTCACGCCGATAAAGACGAATGCGTCAATGTTCAATCTTCGAGGGAGTTCTGTAAAAGGGCGAAACAGGCGGGATACGACGCGGAATATCTTGAAGTGAAAAACTCAAATCATACTTTCTTCCCCGTCGGCGGCAGGCTTATCCCGAATGCCCAGACATTATTCGGCAAAATCGGTGATTTTCTCGCAAATAATATCTAAACGCTTGACATACCGAAACAATTATTATATAATTATTATACTACAACACACAATAATACACATTTTGAAAATATGAGGTTTACCATATATGAGACTTTCACTTGTAGTTCCCTGTTATAACGAGCAGGATAATATCGTAGATTTTTGCAAGGAATGCGTTCGCGTCTTCTCAAAGGGTGATTTTGATTACGATTTCGTTTTCGTCAACGACGGCTCGACAGATAAAACGCTTAAAACCCTCAGAGAAATATATTCTCTCGGAAAACTCAATATGACGATAATAAGTTTTTCCCGTAATTTCGGGAAAGAAGCCGCAATCTATGCGGGACTGAAAAGCGCAAAAGGGGACCTTGTCACGGTCATCGACGCGGATCTTCAACAGCGTCCCGAAGTTGTTATGGAGATGATAGGTTATCTTTCCGAACACAAGGACTGCGACTGCGTCGCTGCCTATCAGAAAGAAAGGCACGAAAGCAAACTGCTCAAAACCTTCAAAAGCTGGTTTTACGGTCTCAGCAACAAGATTATGCAAACAAAGCTTTATCCCGGCGCGAGCGATTTCAGAACAATGAGAAGACAAATGGTCAACGCCGTTCTTCAGCTCAGCGAATATCATCGCTTTTCAAAGGGAATTTTCTCGTGGGTCGGCTTTAACACATATTATATACCGTATCATGTCAGAGAACGCAACGCGGGCACGTCAAAATGGTCCTTCAAAAAGCTTTTCGAATATGCTATTGAGGGAATAGTTTCTTTTACCACAAAACCTCTGCGTATCCCCGTTTATCTGGGCGGCGCGTCGCTTTTTGCCTCGTTCGTGTTCCTGATTTATATGATTGTCAAAATCTGTCTCGGAACATATATCACCGCACATCTTGCAGTTTATCTGCTTCTCCTGCTCGGAGGGTCGATACTCGTCGCGCTCGGAGTTATCGGCGAATACCTTTCCAAAACTTATATGGAATCAAAAGGCCGTCCGATTTACATTATCAAAAACAAATGGACGACAGAGGGTAAGTAATGGAAGCGCAGAGCAAGAAAAAAAACATAAAAGAAGTCATTCTGTACCTGATATTCGGCGTTGCGACAACACTTGTCAACTGGATAATATATCTCATATTCAACAATCTTGTTTTTAACCACCTGTTTTCCGAAAACACGGCGATGACCGTTTCAAATGCGATCGCATGGTTTTCTGCGGTGCTGTTTGCTTTTGTTACGAATAAGCTTATAGTGTTTAAGAGCAAGGAAAAGACGGCAAGAGTTCTTATACCCGAGCTGCTCTCGTTTTATGCGTCGAGAGGACTGACGGGATTGCTTGAAATCTTTGTTCCGACGCTTCTTGTTAATTGGGGCATCACATTCACGGTTCTCGGCGACGGCGGTATATTCCCGAACGCTCTGCGTGACAGCGGATTTCTATTCACTACCCTGTCGGACAGAGGACTTGTTCCGAAAATGATCGTTGCTGTTGTCGTAATCATATTGAACTACGTTTTCAGTAAACTTATTGTTTTCAGAAAAAAGAAAGAACAATAGTTTTATCCCGTCTTTGCGTTCGCAGAGACGGGATTTTTTACAGCCCCATTGGGGATAGGAAAAAAGGTTCAGAATGGGTGAATCGAATCCGAAGGCGTACATAGGTACGTCGAGAGGTGAGATTCGCCCGTAGCAAAAAAGGCGTATTAAAACCTTATTTTATGGAAAAACACAAAAATTGCTGTTTTGAGTCGTTTTGTTTATCTTTTAAGCCATTGCTTTTTTGTATTTTTCAGCCTTTTTTGCGGTCTGGGCTTTTTTTACATCCCTTTTTCAATTCAAAACATTCTGTTTGTCATATAGTTCAGCACCATTTCCATGGCGACAAGGTTATGTCCGCCTTCGGGAATTATAATATCCGCAAACTTTTTGCTCGGTTCGACGTAAGCCTCGTGCATGGGCTTAACGGTAAGCAGATATTGGTCTATAACGGAATTAAGAGTTCTTTTTCGCTCATTCACATCGCGTCTGATCCGTCGTAATATCCGTATATCGGCGTCCGTATCGACAAAAAGCCTCAGATCCATCAGTTCGCGAAGCTTCGGCTCCGCAAGGATAAGGATTCCGTCGATAAGCAGACATTTGGACGGATATATGCGCCTGACTTTATCGCTTCTGTCATATTCCTTATAATCGTAAACGGGGCAGTCTATCGGTTCGCCGTTGCGAAGCGTCTGTAAATGCTCTGCCAGAAGCTCCGTATCGTATGCGTCGGGACAGTCATAATTCTGTTTTATGCGTTCGTCAAAAGGCATGGCGTGCTGTTCTTTATAATAGTCGTCGTGCCGCAGAACGGTCACGTCGTCCCCGAATTTATCGGAAAGATACTTTGTTATGGTGCTTTTTCCGCTCCCCGACCCTCCGGCAATACCGATAATCAGCATTTTCTATTCTCCTTTTACGACCTTATAAATAAGAGGCTTTTTCTGCGGCTGTTCGCTTCCGAAAACAAGCGCGTCAAGATATCTTTTTTCCGCGTCCGCAACCGCATCGGGGTTATTTGTGTGCAGTTCGCACAGGACGTCGCCTTTATTGACTTTATCCCCCGCTTTTCCTCGAATAACGATACCCGCGGCAAAATCAATAGGGTCGCCTTTCGCCAGCCGTCCGGCGCCGAGAACCACACTTGCGTTCCCGATACCCTCCGCGTCCATATCGTGTATATACCCGTCTGTCGGACACTTTACCTCGTGAACTATCGACGCTCTCTCGAATTTCGAAGTGTCTTCTATATAGCTGACATCTCCGCCCTGTGCGGAAATCCATTCTTTCATTTTTTCATAAGCCGCGCCGCTGTCAATCGCGGTTATAACGCGTTTCTCCGCCTCTTCAACAGGCAAATCAAACGTCAAAGCGACCATATTTGCGGCAAGACAAATGCAGACCTCGCGAAGATCGGAAACATTTTCTCCGCGGAGGACGGCGACCGCCTCGGCTATTTCGAGGCTGTTCCCGACGGCGTGTCCGAGAGGAACATTCATATCGGTCAAAACCGCCGCGGTTTTTCTGCCGCACCCCTCGCCTATCTTGACCATTTCGGCGGCAAGTTCCTCCGCCTGCTCAACGGTCTTCATAAACGCGCCGCTTCCGACTTTGACGTCAAGCACTATCGAATGCGAACCCGCGGCAATCTTTTTGCCCATAATACTTGAAGTTATGAGAGGAATACTGTCAACGGTTGCCGTCACGTCGCGAAGCGCATACAGCTTTTTATCCGCGGGAGTTAAATTTCCGCTCTGACCGATAAGCGCAATTCCGATGCGCTCAACCTGATCGAGAAACTCCTCGGAAGAAATCGTTGTCCGATAACCGGGAATTGATTCAAGCTTATCAACCGTGCCGCCCGTGTGACCGAGACCTCTGCCGGACATTTTTGCGACTTTTGCGCCGAGAGCGGCAACGGTGGGAGCGACAATAAGAGACGTCTTGTCTCCGACGCCGCCTGTGCTGTGCTTATCGACGGAAAGAGTTCCGAAACGGGACAGATCGACAGTATCACCCGACTCGGCGATGCATTTTGTCAGGCAGACCGTCTCCCTGTCGCTCATTCCTCTGAAATAAACTGCCATCGCAAGCGCCGCCGCCTGATAATCGGGAACAGAGCCCGCCGTATAGCCGTCAACAAAGAATTTTATCTCCTCGTCGGTAAGTTCTTCGCCGTTTCTTTTATTGTGAATTATATCATACATTCTCATAAAAAGGCACCTCCGAATCCCTCGGTGTTTTTAGGGGCTGTAAAAAAACGCAGGTTTTTTACAGCCCCGTCGGGGATAAAAATGTTCGTATCAGGAGCATTTTACATCCCCACAGATCGAATTTTATCTTTGACCCTTATCGTACGGTATTCCTTCCGCCTTCGGCGCCCTTGACTTCTTGGAAGTAAACGCAAGGACAACAAGAGAAATCACGTAAGGCATCATATTGTAAATGGAACTGTTGATGTTCAGATCCGCAAGGAAGCCTATACCTGAATATACGTTTGAAAGCGCACGGAACAATCCGAACAGGAGCGCCGCAAGAGCTATTCGCGTCGGTTTCCACTGTCCGAAAATCATAACCGCAAGAGCAAGGAAGCCGAAACCGGCAACGCCGCCCTCAAATTTCCATTCGCTGACGCCGGCGGTGATGTAGGCGATACCGCCGATACCGCCGAGGAAGCCGGAGATCATAACGCCAGCATAACGCATTTTATATACGTTGATGCCGACACTGTTCGCCGCCTGCGGATGCTCGCCGCACGCCATAAGGCGAAGTCCGAATCTCGTTTTGTAAAGCAGAACATAAGCCACAATGAGCAGAATAACGGTTATTACCATAAACCAGTTGAGCTCAAAGTCCCCTATTTTCCGAACAAACGCGCCTTTGCCCTCGTAATAAGTGACGCTCGACGAAACATTGTCCGGGGATTCCGCCGTATTTATTGCTCTCGCAATAATTACGGAAGCGGCAAGTCCGAGCATATTAAGCGCCGTTCCGACAATAGTCTGGTCGGCGTTAAATGTGACGCACGCGACGCTTAGCAGTAACGAGTAAACCAAGCCGACAAAGGCGGCAACCAAAACGGCTGAAAGAATAAGGATAATCGCAGGTGCTCCGTTCCATGCAGCGCAGAGGTATTTCAATGTCAACGCGCCGCCGAGAGCTCCCATTATCATTATACCTTCAAGTCCGAGGTTGATAACGCCCGAATGCTCGGCAAAGCAGCCGCCGAGAGCGACGAGGATAAGTACCGATGCGTAAATCAGTGTGTATTGAATAAGCAACGTCATTCAGTCTTACCTCCTTTCTCTTCGGAAGAAACGGTGTTTGCGGCGTTCACTTCAAGCTTACGGGCAGCGACGGCGTCTCTTGTCATAAGCCATTTGTTGAGAACGGTTTTTGCGAAGAATACAAATCCGCAAAGATAAATGATTATTGCGGAAATAAGATCGGAAATCTGCGACGAATATACCATTTTGTCGATATAAGCGCCGCCGCTCGTGATATGCTGAATGAAATACGACGAGAAAATCGCGCCTATCGGATTAAGTCCTCCGAGGAACGCCGCGGCAATTCCGTTGAAGCCCATGGCGGGAACGGAAGACTCGCTGCACGACCATTGCATAATACCCGTGAGGTAATATAACGCCGCGCCGAAGCCCGCAAGAGCACCGCCGATAACGAGAGTTACGACGATGTTGCGCTTTTCCGCCATACCGCAGTATTTTGCCGCGTTGCGGTTATATCCTGTCGCTTTAAGTTCATAGCCGAATTTTGTTTTGTCAAGAACGACCCATATAATTATCGCAACAAGAACGGCCATGGGAATGGCTATCGTTACATAGTTATTGTTCTTGAAAAGCCTGTCAAGCCCAAGCGAAGGAATTATCGCGTTCGGATTGACGCCGATTACGCTTTTTGTATAAGGGCTGGTCGGCTCTTTAACGTAATTCAAAAGCATATTGACAATATAAAGGCTTATCCAGTTAAGCATAATGCCGCTGATAACCTCGTTGACGTTGCAATACGCTTTGAGAAGTCCGCTGACCGTTCCGAGAACCGCGCCCGCCGCGATGGCAAGCAGGATGCACAGATACCACGGAAGCCCCAAACCGAGCGCCGCATAAAGAGCAACGCCTGCGCCGATAACATACTGCCCCGCCGCGCCGATGTTGAAAAGTCCCGCTTTGTAGCAGAAAAGTATCGACAGCGAACACATGAGAAGCGGAACAGCCGTAACGAATGTGTTCCCGAGGTTTTTGATGCGAAGCGTGGAACGGGAGAAGGTCATGAAGTTTTTGAGCATATCCGTAACGGCCTTGAACGCGCCGCTCGGATTTATGCAGAGAAGAACCACATAACCGATGATCAGACCGATTATAACGCAGAGGATGGATGCGACAATCGTCTGAAAGGCATTGTTGCCGACAAGACGGCGTCCGAAACTTTTCTTAGGCATCACAAACCTCCTCTCTCTTCGCGCCGGACATATAAAGTCCGAGTTCTTCGACGGTTACCTTCTTCGGATCAAGCTGTCCGACGATTTCGCCTTCGTACATAACAAGAATTCTGTCGGCAACGCTCATAACCTCGTCAAGTTCGAGAGATACAAGCAAAACCGCCTTGTCTTCATCGCGAAGTTTTATCAATTGACGGTGTATATTTTCGATTGCGCCTACGTCGAGGCCTCTCGTCGGCTGAACCGCTACGAGAAGGTCAGGATCGCAGTCCACTTCGCGGGCAACTATCGCTTTCTGCTGGTTACCGCCCGACATCGTTCTTGCAATGGATACGCAGCCCTGTCCCGAACGGATATCAAATCTTTCTATAAGATCCTTTGCGTAACCGCGTATAACGCGTTTTTTGAGGAAGCCCGCTTTGTTGGTGAATCTCGGCGTGAAATACCTTTGCAAAACGAGATTGTATTCAAGCGAATAGTCGAGAACGAGACCGTGTTTATGTCTGTCCTCTGGTATATGACTCATTCCCGAAATGTTTCTTTTTCTTACTGACGCGTGAGAAATATCTTTTCCGAGAAGGAGAATTTTTCCTTTTCTTATCTTTTCAAGTCCCGTAAGAGCATAGACAAGTTCTGTCTGACCGTTGCCGTCGATACCGGCAATGGCGACGATCTCGCCTCTCCGAACATGGAACGAAACATTTCTGACCGCGTCCTTTTTATGGATACGGCTCTGAGCGTAAAGCCCATCGACCTCAAGAATGGTCTCGCCCACGGGATGTTCGTCCTTTTTAACGACAAACTCAACATCTCTGCCGACCATCATACGAGAAAGCTCGTTCATTGTTGTGTCTTTGATTTCAACGGTTCCCACGTATTTACCTTTACGCAAAACCGTGCAGCGGTCTGCTATCTCCATAATCTCATTCAGTTTGTGAGAGATGAAAAGTATGGATTTTCCCTCAGCCGCAAGGTTACGCATAATCTGCATAAGCTCGGTTATCTCCTGAGGTGTCAGAACCGCGGTCGGTTCGTCGAAAATAAGGATCTCATTCTCTCTGTAAAGCATTTTGAGAATTTCCGTTCTCTGCTGCATACCGACTGAAATATTTTCAATTATCGCGTCCGGATCGACGCTGAGACCGTACCGGTCAGAAAGTTCAAGTATCTTTTTACGGGCGATGCGCTTTTGCAGAAAGCCCGCTTTCGTCGGTTCGTCGCCGAGCATAATATTGTCGAGAACGGAAAAGCACTCAACAAGCTTGAAATGCTGATGCACCATTCCTATTCCGAGCGCATTCGCGTCGTTCGGGTCCTTTATGCTGACCTTTTTGCCGTCCTTGAAAATCTCGCCTTCTTCGGGTTGATATATACCGAAAAGAACGGACATCAAAGTCGATTTTCCCGCGCCGTTCTCGCCGAGAAGCGCGTGAATTTCACCTTTTTTAAGTCGGAGAGTTATATCGTCGTTTGCGACAATTCCCGCAAACCTTTTTGTTATATGCAACATTTCTATCGCATACCGTTCCGCCATAACGATCTCCCCCTTTCTCACTGTTTTTTCCTGTTTCTTTTGCGAAACAGGGGTGTCCGGTTTCGGACACCCCTGTCAAAATTCGGGGAATCAGCTTTTTAATTCCCTTTTGAGCAATACTTAGCCGACTATTCTGCCCTGATCGGATACGTTGGAATTGGTAACGGTCGGGAATACAGACGTATCGTCGGATACGGTAACCTTGCCCTCAAACATATTCTTAACGAGAGCGGTGTAATCCTCTTTGGTAAACGTATCGCCGAACTGCGTGGTATCCATAGGAAGCTGAACGTAGTTCTTGGTCGGGTCTTCGCCGTTTACGAGACCGAGAGAAACGATCTTACCCTTGTAGTTATCCCATTTGCCGGCAATGATGTCGGTAAGGGTGTCGTACGTTGCGGGATAAAGACCCTTCATAGCGGACGTAACGGTGATGCCTTTGCCGTAGCCTTTGTCGATGATGGGGCTCTGGTCGGTGTCAACGCCTATGATTTTAGCGCCGACTTTCTTGGCAGCCTCTGCTGCGGAGGTGTAAACGCCGCCGCCGCAAGCGAACACGATCTGCGTGCCGTTAGCGAACCAAGTGTCCATTTTAGCGGTGATCGCGGGGTCGCCCTGGAAAAGACCGCCGTATACATAGTTCATATCAATGGTGATGCCGAGTTCTTTTGCTGCTTCGTCAGCACCCTGAACGAAACCGTAGCCGAAGCGGATAACCGCGGGAACTGCCATACCGCCGAGGAAGCCGAGTTTGGTATAGCCGAGTTTAACTGCGGCATAACCTGCCATGTAACCGCTGAGCTCTTCTTTGTAAATAGCACTGTAAATGTTGTCAAGTTTTACGTATTTGTCGAAATCCCAGTTTTCGGGTTTGTAGTCGTAGGTTTCGCCTGCAAGTTTAACGCCTGCTTCAAGGAAGTCGCCTCTTGCAACGTCAAGCGCGAAGAATTTAACGTCGGGATAATCCGGAGCGCGGCTGAGGATAGCGGTCGCGAATGCGTAACCGGGCATTACGATAACATTGTAGCCCTTGTCTATCGCGGTGTCTATCATCGTTTCACGAGCAGCGTCGGTGTTGTCCGCGGGCTTGAAATACTCGAACGTAAGGTTATTTGCTTCTGCGAAAGCTTTGCAAGCCTCATAGGTGGTTTGGTTGAAGGACTGGTCTGTGATGTCGCCGTAGTCGGTTATCATCGCGATTTTGTAGTCGGATTTCGGTGCAGCCGACGGGTCGGTCGCTTTGTCGGACTGGCTGGGATCTTTGTCGCCGTTACATGCCGTAATAGCGAAAAGACCTGCCACCATAATTACCGCCAGGAAAACAGCAAGAAACTTTTTCATAAAAGAACCTCCTAAAAATTATGCAGTATTTTACTGCCTGTTCGTGAAAATTTTATCACATTTTACCCATAATGTCAATAGTTTTATGTGCTTTTGTATAAACTGCACAAATTAATTTGTGACAAAATTCGGGTAGAAGGCATTCGGAAGAATTTCTCCGAGAGTATGTTCGGTGTATTTACCGTTACCGACGACAAAGAGAACGGGGAAATCCGGAGAGCAAAACTCCGCCATAACCTGCCTGCAAACGCCGCACGGAGGGAACTCCCCCTTAACAACGCCTCCCTTGCCGCCTGCGACCGCAATCATATCGAATTTTCGTTCGCCCTCGCTGACCGCCTTGAAAATTGCGGTTCTTTCAGCGCATACGGTGGGCGTGAACGACGCGTTTTCGATATTGCAGCCGGTGTAGACCTTTCCCGTCGAAGTCAGAAGAGCGGCTCCGACGGTATATCCCGAATACGGGACATACGCGTTTTTCATGGCATCAACAGCGAGCGCGCAAAGTTCTTCTTTCGTCATTTCGGAAAAACCTCCTCTATTCCGCGTCGAGCGCGACGGCGGTCTTAAGCGCAAGCTCCATCATTTCCGTGAACGAATTCTGTCTTTCGATCGCGGGAAGATTCTCCCCTGTCAGAATATGGTCGGATATCGTGCAGACAGCCAACGCATTTTTTCCGCATCTCGCGGCGTTCATATAGAGCGCGGCGGCTTCCATTTCTATTGCCATAACGCCCATTTTGCTCCAAGACGGCGTTGACTTCAACCCGTCGGGAAGTCCCTCTTCGTCATTGTAGAACGTGTCTGACGAAAGAATGTTGCCGACGTGGTAACGAAGCCCCATATCTTCGGCAATATCCGCGCAGTGACGAAGCATTTTGTAGCTGCCGATCGGGGCAAACGTCCCGGGCAGATGATATTGCGACGCAAAGTTCGAATTGGTGCATGCGCCCTGCCCGATAACGATGTCGCGAACCCTGATATCCGGGTTTATCGCGCCCGCAGAGCCGATGCGCATTATGTTTTGCACTCCGTAAACGGTATACAGTTCATAGGAATATATGCCTATGGAGGGCATACCCATACCGCTTGCCATTACGGACACTTTCACGCCGCCGTAAGTTCCCGTATATCCGTGAATACCGCGAACGTTATTGACAAGCCTTGCGTCGTTCAAAAATGTTTTTGCGATAAATTCCGCGCGCAGCGGGTCGCCGGGCATAAGCACGGTTTTGGCAAAATCGCCGAGCGCCGCTTCGTTGTGAGGGGTAAGATTAGCCATATTCAGTTCCTCCTTTGTATCGTTCGGAAAGCCTTCGCTTTCCGATTTAATTGTTCCTGTTTTTTTGTTTTTTTATCTGTTCGTGATAACACTTATAGCACATTCCGACATAGCTTTCGTTTCCGCCGATAAACACCTGCGAACCTTCGGTAAGAATATCGCCGTTGCCGTCAATCCGCGCGTTGACGGTCGCCTTTCTTCCGCAGCGGCAGATGGATTTGATTTCGGTTATGCTGTCGGCAATCTCAAAAAGCCGCTTGCTTCCCGGGAAAAGCCGCGTTCTGAAATCCGCGCGAAGCCCGAAGCAAAGCACGGGAACATCGTAAATATCGGCAATGTCTTTCATCTGTTCTATCTGCGCCTCCGTCAAAAACTGACATTCGTCGCAGATTATAACATCGACCCGCTGCTGTTTGCTGCGCTCAATATACATATCAATAATATTGTCGCTGTCACAGACCGTTACGGCGGGAGCCGTCAGCCCGATGCGGCTTCTGACTTCGGCGATGACGTTTCCGTATTCGTCCCTCACGTCTCCCCTGTCGTCGGTTGCCGGCTTCATCAGAAAAACGTTTTTGTTTTTCTCTTCATAATTAAATTTAGTCATCAGCGCCTGCGCGCTTTTGGAACTGCCCATAGCGCCGAATTTGAAATAAAGCTTAGCCATAAAACATCATGCTCCGAAATTATTTTATCTGTTTTTTCAAACAAAAATTCAAGTTAAAAAAATACGTTCATAGACAAGCCGCAAACTGACATAAATTAAAACTACGGGAGGTCGATATTATGTTCTGTTCGTTTTTCAACCTTTTTCTGCTGATACTGCATATCGGTCAAACAGGCTCGTTTCCGCCGCCGCTTTCCGAAAAAGAAGAAAAAGAGCTTGTCGAAAAGATGCTTTCTGGGGACGGCGACGCAAGATCAAAACTGATAGAGCACAACCTGAGACTGGTTGCGCATATAGTCAAAAAATACTATGCTTCGGCGGACGACCAAAACGACCTTATCTCGATAGGTTCGATAGGTCTGATAAAAGGCGTGGACAGTTATAAGCCCGAAAAGAAGGTCAGGCTCGTGACATACGCCGCAAAATGCGTCGAAAACGAAATACGGATGCATTTCCGGAAAAAGAAGCGCGCCGCAAACGAGATATCTCTCAGCGAACACATCGAAACAGATAAGGACGGCAACGAGCTTTCGCTGATAGACGTAATAGCCGAAGAAGACAGGATTCTTGATTCCGTTTATCGAAAAATGCGCGTCGAAAAGCTGATAAAAGGCATAAGAACGCAGCTTGACGACAGAGAAAGAAAGATCATCGAGCTTCGCTACGGGCTGACGGAGCCGTCGCTTACGCAGAAACAAACGGCGCAGAGGCTCGGAGTTTCGCGTTCATATATTTCACGGCTGGAGAAAAAAGCGCTGCTTACGCTTCGCGAATATCTGCAAAAAAATCCTCTTTGATCATTTCAGGTCGGACGGATATGTTATTTTAATATTGCAGCGGTCGCATTCGATAAAACGGACGGGATAGCCGCACGCCTCGACAAGCCCGGAATCATCGGTATACAGATGAAGATATTTTTCGGCGCAGCCGAGCGCTTCCGAATATATGTCCCGTCTGAACGACTGCGGAGTGAACACGGAAACGACCTTTTCCCTGCTCACCGTCTCGTCGATAAATCCGTCGGGCGTGAGAGTTTTAACGGTGTTCACGGCGCGTATTCCGCACACCGCGGCGCCGAATTCGACGGCGGCGGCGTTTATATTGTCAATGTCGCAGGGCAAAACAAACGGTCTCGCGCCGTCGTGAACGCATACTATCTCCGTTTTCGGGTCGATTGCCCGAAAACCGTTCCGTACCGATTTCTGACGGCATTCTCCGCCGTCCGCAAACACTATGCGC
Source organism: uncultured Eubacteriales bacterium (assembly GCA_934454405.1). Lineage (GTDB taxonomy): Bacteria > Bacillota > Clostridia > Oscillospirales > UBA644 > UBA644. The sequence continues at coordinate 99,791 of CAKSFN010000002.1, forward strand.
TTTGAAAACCGCTTGTCGTTTATCGCTTTTTTAACCTCGTCCGACGAGGTGACCACAACGATTTCCCGAACGCTTTCGGCTTTGACAAAAGCGGCGACGGTTTTAACTATCAGCGGCTCTCCGCCGATGTTGAGCAACAGTTTGTTTCGTCCCATACGGGAGGAATTGCCTGCGGCAACTATTATAGCTGTTACAAAAGACTGCACGTTTTTTAATTCCTTTCTTTTACAAGTCAATTATAATACATTTCGTCAAAAAAAGCAATATGTGAAAAAAAATTATTTTCCGCTATTGCTTTTTGTCGAAAAAAAGGGTATAATATTTAAGAACATTCCGTCAGGGAGAAAGAATATGAAAATTATCTGTCTCGGCGACGTTGTCGGAGAAGTCGGGCTCGACGCCGTCAAAAAAGGTTTGCCCTCGCTCATAAAAGAATATGACGCTGATTTTGTTGTAGTCAACGGCGAAAACGCCAATAAATACAACGGTATTTCCGCTGACGATGCCAAAGAACTGCGTTATTGCGGCGCGGATGTGATAACGACGGGAAATCACGTTTTCCGTCAAAGAAGCGTTTATTCCCTGCTTGACGAAGCCGAATACATAATTCGACCGGCAAATTATCCTTCATCCGCCCCCGGAACGGGATACACAGAGATCAAAACGCCGTTCGGCGCGGTTGCGGTGATAAATCTTATGGGGCAGGTCAACGTCGATGAGGTTGACAACCCGTTTGCGACCGTCGATGCGCTGCTGAAAAAAATCGACGCGGAGTATATAATCGTCGATATGCACGCGGAGGCGACGAGCGAAAAAAGAGCTATGGGTTTTTATCTTGACGGAAAAGTCTCCGTCGTTTTCGGGACCCACACGCATGTTCAGACCGCGGACGAGCAGTTCCTGCCGAAAGGGACGGCATATATAACAGACCTCGGAATGTGCGGCGCGCACGACTCCGTTCTCGGAATAAAAAAAGAATGCGTGATTGAAAAATTCAGAACGCGTATGCCCGCCGTTTTTGAAAAAGCGACGGAGAATGTAATACTTGACGGGCTTTTCGTAGATACCGACAACAAAATGATTGAAAGAATAGGAGCAAAAATCCAATGAAAGTTTCCCCTTCTATTCTGAGCGCGAATTTCGCGTGGCTCAGAGACGATGTTTTAACAGTAAAAGACTCGGACTACCTGCATGTCGATGTTATGGACGGACATTTTGTTCCGAACATAACATTCGGACTTCCGATAGTTAAAGACCTGAAAGAAAACGTGGATATTCCGCTTGACGTTCATCTGATGATAACCGAGCCTGAAAAATATATAGAGCGTTTTTGCAAGGCGGGAGCCGACATCGTCACATTTCATACAGAAGCGACGACCTGTCCCGAAAGATGTATCGAACTCATAAAGCAGAGCGGTGCCGTTCCGTCAATATCCGTCAAGCCCAATACCCCCGTCGAGGAGATTTTTCCGTTCCTTGACAAAGTGGGAATGGTTCTCGTTATGACCGTCGAGCCCGGTTTCGGCGGACAGAAGTTTATGGCCGATTGCCTTGAAAAATGCAGAAAACTCCGCGATGAAAGAGAAAAACGGGGGCTTTCGTTTATGATTCAGACCGACGGCGGCGTTAACAGGCAAACCGTGGTTGACTGCAAAAACGCGGGCGTTGACTGCGCCGTTGTTGGCTCCGCGTTGTTCGGAGCGACGAACAGAGAAGAAGAACTCAAATATTTTCAGGCGATTTAAGGAGGTCGGGAATGAAACTCAGATTGAAGCTTTTTCCGATGAACGGCGTTCAAAGACTTATAGAAGACATAACCGTTGACATCAGAAAACTGCCTCTCGACGCGGAAAAAACGGTGATAGTCAACATCGACCCTATCGTCGGATTTTTTCTTCGGGGCGCGATGGCCTCGCCGCGTCTCGAAAAAATCATACCCAAGATCGAAAGAGTGAACGACCTGTTTGACAAATCCCGAAAGCTCTTTTTTATCGACTCGCACTCGGCGGTCAGCACCGAATTTTCAGCATATCCGCTGCATTGCGTAAACGAGGACGAATGTAAGATCATTCCCGAAATGAAGCGTTTCCTTCCCGACGCGGACATCATCGCAAAAAACTGTACGAACGGGTTTCTTGCGCCCGACTATGTCAAATGGCTCGGCGCGAATCTTCCGACAATAGAAAATATCGTTGTCACGGGAGGAATGTCGGATATTTCCGTTATGCAGTACGCGCTGACGCAGAAGGCGTATTTCAATGAAATCGACTGCAAGGCGAAGGTAATTGTCGTTGAAAACGCGACGCAGACGTTCGACACGGAGGCGCACAACGGAAACAATATGCACGCGTTCGCGATGTACAATCTCTATCAGAACGGAGTTATAATAGCGAGAATATAAAAAACGGCTGTGGTTTTTACGCTTGTTTCTGTGTTTTCCCATCCGCCTGTTCGGCAATTTAATCAAACACGCCGCCACAGACGACGGAAGGCTCGCAGACCGGTACGGGGAGTTTCGACATACCGTCTTTGGCATACCCCGGAACGGATATCTCAGATTGGCTTACGCAAAAAACAGAATAAATTCGAATCAAAAAAAAGACCTCAAAAGGTACAACCTTTGAGGTCTTTTTTTAACAAATCGATGGACAGAAAAATAAACGTGCTTCAATATTTTTCCGAATCGTTATCCTTAACAGCCGTCGTTTTTTCCGAAAGTCCATATCAAAGGGTCTCATTTTCCAGTCTTTTGTGAAAGTCCGGTTCGCAGCACCAATGCGGAAGTTCTTCTCCCTTTTTGTAATATACCACAACATCGTTGATCTTCGTATTGTCTGCATACAACATGATGCGAAGCTCAAGTTCCGCTGCCTTTGCCAATTCAGCAGGTGAAAGCCTTGAAGAAAGCCACGCATCGTTTTGTTTGAGCGAAATATCCGGGCTGCCCGCAGACCGATAGATCATATCGTAAATCTTGCATGTTATATCCTCTTTCATGTAGCTTATAACGGTCATATAATGTTTTGAGTATTCATTTTCCAGAGGAAACGGCGCGGAACAAAAACAGTCTGAACCGTGCGGCGTTTCCGTCGTCAGACAAGTATAGTTATCCTGATTAAAGGACTCGCCCTGCGTGTACCACTCGACATCAGGGTTCAGATCATAAAACTCTTTAATTTTCGGATGCAGGCTATCAAACAACGGAGAGCAAACCTCGCCCCATTCGTCCCCCACAAACTCTCCCCATCCGGTTGTATACCGACTTTGTCTGGTATATGCGTCCTTGTAGCTTAATTCAATGTTTTTCGCTGTTTTTGCCCACTTTAAAAACTCTTTCGAGATCTGTTTACTGAAAACAAGGCTTCTCGGTTTAGGCCACGACTTTTTCTTATTCTTGTAGTATTTGCAGAATTCTTCTGTAATACCGGAATTGCAGTTAACACCGGTTTCGAAAAAAAGTTCATCACAGGAAGAATTTCCGACAGTCGAGCAAACACCGTCTCGGATCTTTTCGTTGTTTTTCTCCAGGTAGTAACCGTATTCGGTCTGCACCGTAAAATTACCGCTTGAAGAGTTTGTCACAAAATCTGTTCTGAATTTCATTGTTTACGCTCCTTATTTTTACATAATGTGGTTTCCGGAAAAATCGGGCATCCGCCCAGACACAATTCGCGTTTTGGACAACCCGGACACGAAGATTTGAGTCTTCGTCTGAATTTTTCAAACGCATCCGAACGCCAAACATCGCGGATCGATCTTTTTTCAAGTGAAACGGCGTATTCCTCTTTTCGGTCGAAGCTGCAAGGGCTCATTTTCAATTCCGAATCTATATACGCGCTGAATCTTGCGCCCTCACAGGTATCGACAGATTGAGGAAGAACCTTTCTGCAATAATTGATTATACCGGGAACGCTGCAACTATCAAGTCCTAATTTGAAAACGTGAGGTCTGTCAAACTGTTCGAAAAACTCCCGAACGGAACCTCCTGCTGCGTCGAGGACATTATCACGGCTTCCCTGTCCGGCAGGTTTGTGCAAAAGAAATATCACCGCGTTGATGCCTTTCGGAAAATCATCGCTTTTCAATCGCTGAACAGCTTCATCTACGCTGTTTTTTCCGAGCACGAAGTGAATGTTCGTTTTTACTCCGGCTTCAAGCAGCATTTCTATCGCCCGAAAAGTATATTCGCTTCTATACCAGCTGACGGCTACGGCACCGCAGTAATCGTAACATAGGCGGGCTTTTTTGTGAGTCATACCGTATCCCGATGTCGTAAAATTCGGAACTATTCTGTTTTGACGGCATATTTTCAGAATCTGCTCAAAATGCTCGTGCATATCGGGATCGCCGCGGCCTCCGAGCGCAAACTGAAAGCATTTTCCTCTGCACTGCTCTGCAATTTTCTTAAAATCATCGGCGCTCATGTTCGGTTTTTCCACAAATTTTCCGCTTTGATAACATCCTATTCCGGCTTTTGAACAAAGTCCGAGTTTTCCGTGAACGCAATGCCCCATAATACCGACATCGATCAGATGGGGAAAGGAGGCGGAAAAAGGATCCTTTCCCGTATCATTCCCTTCCGAATCAAGAATTCCGCTGCGATAATAAAAACCGGTATCCGAGTCAAAAAAAGTTTCAAACGAATTATCAGTGTCCTTTATGCAGTATCTCATCAAAAAAGCTCCTAAAAAAAAGTTCCCACAACCTCAAAACTACTTCCGTTTGCGTAAACCGCGACCACTCCGAAATTCTTGTAATTCAAAAAGATCGCTCCGCGCGTACCGGTTACGGTTTCCGCAAAAAATTCAACTTCATCTTTTAAAGGTTCAACTATTTTTTCAAGACCGTCGAAAAACTCTTTAATTTCTTCAACGGTTTCGAAAGAAGGATTATACCCGACAAGTAAAGCATTTTCATAACCGTCTACCCCCAACCGGTCAATCATGGACCCGGTTGCCGGAAGACACGGTTCCAGTTTTTCGAGAATATATTTACGAAGTTCTTCTTTAATTTCAGGGTGCTCTCCGTTTTTGAAATCAGCCAATATGTTTATTCCGCTGATGTCTGAGTCCCACCCTTTTACATTTGTATGAAGTATTTCAGGCGTCATTTCAGATGAGATGTCAATCGGTTTTCCGTCAATGATTTTTATTACAAAATTTTCTCCGGAATTTTTGTTTTCAATCATTGCCGTATATGTAAAATCACCGTACGAAAGATCCTCAAGTATCGACGCAAGTCCGGTGCCGTCCCATTGATAATTGTCATTTATTACCATTCGGGAACTGTTTTCTTCCCAACCGTTGTCAATGGCGAAAGCATCAACGACGCCGTCGACGAATATATCCAGTTTCAAACAAGACGCATGTTCACAGTTTTTGATTCCGAGATAAAGCTCCTTAAAGTTTCCTGAATCGTAACGCTTTCCGTCAAATTCGAGACAAATATTTCCTTCGAGTTTATCCGACGTATTGCCGCTGCTTGAAATTACAATTCGCTCAGTCAGACATTTCAGATAGGATATAACATCCTTTTCAATCCCCGATCCGCAGAAGTTGTTAAACATAAGGCGTTCATGCATATAAACATCCTTTTCGATTTCGCTTTTAAATTCCGTATAGAGCATTTTAAATGCCTCCTTTTCTTTTGTATCTCCATTATACCATAATACCTGTCCGATAAAAAGGACTTTGAGATCTTTTTCTCGATAAATTTTCAGTTATATAGTCAACATAGCCATTGACAAAAAAGCAGAGTTGTCGTATAATAAATATAAATATTGCATAATTGCCGCGAAATGCTTCAAAATCGAAAAAAACCGTAAAGCCGAAGTTTGCGGATACGCGTCCGTAAACAGTACAACGGAGTTAAAGCGAAAAACAAAACAGATACGGAAAATAATCGACAAATAAAGACAAACAGAAATGAAATCAAAGAAAAAAGGAAGAGAATATATGGAGCGAATAATTGAAATTGAAGGGCTGTGTAAATCGTTCGGAGACGTAAAGGCCGTTCAAAACCTGTCTTTTCAAGTCAAAAAGGGCGAACTTTTCGCATTTCTCGGCGTTAACGGCGCAGGAAAATCAACAACGATATCGATTCTCTGCGGACAGCTTGCAAAGGATTCGGGTTCCGTGTTCGTCTGCGGCGAGGACGTCGAAAAAGGGATCGGCGAGATTTGCAGAAAACTCGGGGTTGTATTCCAGAGTTCCGTGCTTGACAAAGCGCTGACCGTTAAAGATAATTTGCAAAGCCGCGCGGCGCTTTACGGAATAACGGGCAAAGATTTCAAAAACCGTCTTGCGGAGCTTGCTTCCCTGCTCGATTTCGAAAATCTGCTGAACAGAAACGTCGGCAAACTTTCCGGAGGACAGCGCAGGCGCATTGATATAGCGAGATCTCTTATCCACCGCCCCGAGCTTCTCATACTCGACGAGCCGACGACGGGGCTTGACCCGCAGACCAGAAAACTGCTTTGGGACGTTGTCCGCGGGCTGCGTGAAAAAGAAGGAATGACGGTGCTGCTGACCACGCACTATATGGAAGAAGCCGCCGATGCGGATTACGTTGTCATAATAGATTCGGGAAAGATATCGACGGAAGGAACGCCGCTTGAACTCAAAAACAAATATACGGGAGATTTTATTACACTTTACGGCGTTTCCGAAGACAGCATAAAAAGTCTCGGACTCCCGTTTGAAAAGATACGCGACGCGGTCAGAGTTTCCGTTCCCGACACGAAAGCGGCGACGCAACTCATTCTCGAACATCCCGAACTTTTCACGGATTATGAGATAACAAAGGGCAAAATGGACGATGTTTTTCTTGCCGTTACGGGCAAAAAGCCGGAAGGAGGCGAAAGCAGATGAGCTCGCTCGGAAGTCTGACAAAAAGAGGACTCAAGCTGTTTTTCAAGGATAAGGGAATGCTTTTTCCGTCCCTTATCACACCTCTGATTCTTCTCGTTCTTTATATAACGTTTTTGGCAAAAGTCTATAAGGACAGTTTTTTATCTTCTCTTGAAGCGGCTCATATCGCAAACTTTCCGCAGGAGCTTATCGACGCCACGGTGGGAGGACAGCTGTTCTCTTCCCTGCTTGCGGTGTGCTGCATAACAGTCGCTTTCTGCTGCAATATGACGATGGTTCAGGATAAAGTCAGCGGCGCGCGCAAGGACCTGATGATGACTCCCGTCAAAAAATCGACGCTTGCGTTGGGCTATTATCTTTCGACGTTCATTTCGACGCTTATAATCTGCGTGATCGCCGAGGCCGCAAGTTTTATCTATCTTGCAAATGTGGGCTGGTATCTTTCGGCAGGCGACATTCTGCTTTCGCTGCTCGACGTGATACTGCTCGTTATGTTCGGAACGGCGCTTTCAAGCATCGTCAACTTCTTTTTGACCTCGCAGGGGCAGATATCCGCCGTCGGAACGATTGTCAGCGCGGGCTACGGTTTTATCTGCGGCGCATATATGCCGATATCCCAGTTCGGAGGAGGACTGCAAAAGGCGCTCTCCTTTCTGCCGGGTACGTACGGAACGGTGCTTATCCGCTCTCATTCTCTTGCCGGAGTGTTCAGAGAGATGTCCTCTCTCGGTTTTCCCGACGACGTCGTCGGGAATATCCGCAAATCCATAGATTGCAGCATTTATTTCTTCGGAAATAAAGTCAGCGAAGGCGCAATGTATGCGATCCTTGCAGGTTCCGTCATAATTTTCACGGGCATTTACACGCTTTTGAACATCATAAAAAAAGGTAAACGATAACATCTATAAGGGACAAGAAACTTCAAATGAAAAAAGTATTTACACCGCCGAATATCTGCACGTTTATCCGAATAATCGGAACGCTGTGTCTGTTCTTGACGCCGCCGCTTTCGCCGGCGTTTTTCATAGTCTACGCGATATGCGGCTTGAGCGACGTTGCGGACGGCACTCTTGCAAGACTGACAAACACGGAGACCTCTCTCGGGGCAAAGCTTGACAGTATTGCGGATATTCTGTTTTACGGAGTTGCGATATTCCGGCTGCTGCCGCGCCTTGTCGATATTTTTACGCCGCACATCTGGGTTCTGATAGCGGCTGCCGTCTTTATCCGTCTGTGCGCGTACATAGTCGGGGCGATAAAATTCAAAAAATTCGTTTCCATCCATACGCTGATGAACAAACTGACGGGGCTTGCGATATTCACCGTTCCGTTTATAGTCGGCTGTCCGTTTGCGCTTTGGTACTGCCTCGTCGTCGTGCTTATCGGTCTTGCGGCCTCCGCGGAAGAACTGCTTATTCATATATTCTCAAAAGAGTGTCACACGGGAAAAGGAGGACTTCCGGGTCTTATCGCGCAAAGACGCGAACAGCAAAAAATCCGAACGCAGGACATCGAAAACACGGAAAAAGAATCAAAGCTCGCCGAAACGAAAAAAGAGTAATCAAGGAGATATAAAACAATGAAAGTGATCTACAATGACGGAACCGTTGCGGAGTGTCCCGAAGAGGAAGAACTCCACATTATAAGACACAGCGCGGCGCATATTATGGCGCAGGCAATAAAAAGACTGCACCCGAACGCTGATTTCGCCTACGGTCCAGCGACCGAAACGGGTTTTTACTATGATGTTGACCTCGGTGAAGAGAAATTGTCGGACGAAGACCTTGCTGCAATCGAAGCGGAGATGAAAAAAATCGTAAAGGAAAATCTCCCGATAAGACCGTTCATTCTTCCGAGAGAAGATGCGATAAAACTTATGGAAGATCTCGGCGAAAAATATAAAGTCGAGCATATCGGAGACCTTGCCCCCGACGCGCAGATAAGCTTTTACAAGCAGGGTGAATACACGGATATGTGCGTGGGTCCTCACCTCTGCTACACAAAAGCGCTCAAAGCGTTCAAGATAACAGGACAATCGGGCGCATATTGGAAAAACGACAAAAACAACAAGATGCTTACCCGCGTCAAGGGTATCGCGTTCAGAAATCAGGCCGAACTTGACGAGCATCTGAAAATGCTTGAAGAGGCTGAAAAGAGAGACCACAGAAGAATTGGCAAAGAAATGGGACTCTTTATGCTTTGCGACGAAGCGCCCGGCTTCCCGTTCTTCCTGCCCAACGGTATGAAGCTGAAAAACGCGCTTACCGATTATTGGCGCGAGCTGCACACAAAAGCGGGATATGTCGAAGTTTCCACGCCGATGATAATGAACAGAAAACTCTGGGAAACAAGCGGACATTGGGATCATTACAAGGACAATATGTATTCAACCGTCATAGATGATGACATATACTGCGTAAAGCCGATGAACTGCCCCGGCGGAGTTATGGTCTACAAAAGCCGTCCGCACAGTTACAGAGAGCTGCCCCTGCGCGTGGGCGAGCTCGGGCTTGTTCACCGTCATGAGCTTCGCGGCGCGCTTCACGGTCTTTTCAGAGTTCGCTGCTTCACGCAGGACGACGCGCATATCTTTATGAGACGCGACCAGATAACGGACGAAATAGCGGGCGTTGTACACCTTATCAACGAGGTTTACGGCAAGTTCGGCTTTAAGTATGCGGTTGAGCTTTCCACACGTCCCGAAAACAGCATGGGCAGCGACGAGGATTGGGAAGACGCAACAAACGGGCTGAAAACCGCGCTTGAGAAGCTGAATATGCCCTATACGATTAACGAGGGCGACGGCGCGTTCTACGGACCGAAGATAGACTTCCACCTTGAAGACTCGATAGGACGTACATGGCAATGCGGAACGATACAGCTTGACTTCCAGATGCCTCTTAACTTTGAACTTGAATATGTTGCGGAAAACGGTGAAAAACAGAGACCGATAATGATTCACCGCGTCGTGTTCGGTTCAATCGAAAGATTTATCGGAATACTGACGGAGCATTATGCGGGCAAATTCCCGACATGGCTCGCTCCCCTGCAAACAAAAATACTTCTTGTTTCCGAAAAGAGCTCGGAATACGGCAAAAAAGTATATGAAGCGCTGCGAAATGCCAACGTCCGCTGCGAACTTGATCAGAGAAACGAAAAGATCGGATATCTTATCCGCGAAGCGCAGGTGGTTGACAGAGTTCCGTATATGCTGATAATCGGTCAGAAAGAAGCGGAAGAAGGCACCGTTTCCGTCCGCGTGCGCGACGGCAGCGAAAACATCTCGATGACGCTTGACGAATTTGTTTCGAAGATAACGAAAGAGATCGCCGACAGAGCCTGAAATATTAAATAATAACGGAAAGGAGGCGAGGAAATGTATAAGATGCTGATAGTTGAGGACGACCCGATGATAGCGGACGAGGTAGCGGCACAGATAGCGCCTTGGGGAATCGAGGCAAAAAAAGCCGACGACTTGCGAAACGTGATGCGGGTATTTGCGGAGTTTCAGCCGCATATCGTCCTGCTTGACATATCTTTACCGTTTTTTAACGGTTACCATTGGTGCGAACAGATACGGGCGGTTTCGAAAGTACCCGTCATATTCATTTCTTCCGCCTCCGACAATATGAACATCGTTATGGCAATGAACCTCGGCGCGGACGACTTTGTTTCAAAGCCGTTTGACATGAATGTTCTGACCGCAAAAGTCCGTGCATTGCTTCGCAGAACCTACGATTTCGGAGCGTCCGTTCCCCTGCTTGAACATAAAGGAGCGATTTTGAATACGGGTGACGGCTCATTGTCCGTAAACGGAGAAAAAGTTTCTCTTTCAAAAAACGAATACCGTATACTGCTGTGTCTGATGGAAAACAAGGGCAAGACCGTCAGCCGTGAAAAGCTGATGGAGCGGCTGTGGCAGACAGATCAGTTCATTGACGAAAACACGCTGACCGTAAACATAAACAGATTGAGAAAAAAACTCGATGCGGCGGGACTTGCCGACTTTATAGAAACAAAATTCGGCGTCGGCTACATCGTTGACTGAACCGTTATGAAAAAACAAAGAGAAAAACTGCTGTTTCAATATCTGAAACAGCGTCGCCGCGGAATACTTGCGGAACTTTTCTTCTGCGCGCTGTTCGCAGTTTCATTTGCGCTTTACAAATTGCCTGTCGGCGCGGTTGCCTATCCTGCCGCGCTTTGTTTGATTTCGGGCACAGTCTTTGTTGCAATTGATTTCCTGCGAATAAGAAAAAAGCATAAGGATTACAGCGCTGTCAAAAATTTGACAGCGGAAACGCTTACGGATATACCGGCAGCGGACGGGATTGAAGAAAAAGATTTACGGGAGATAATTGCGGGTCTGAAACAGGAGTGTATTGATTCCTCAGAGCTGTTTTCGGCACGGTTGAACGATACAATAGAGTATTACACCGTTTGGGCGCATCAAATTAAAACGCCCATTGCCGCGATGAAACTCACTTTGCAAAATGAGGACACACAAGCGGCAAGGCAACTTCTTGCGGAGCTTTTCAGAATCGAACGGTATGTCGATATGGTTATGGCGTACCTGCGGCTCAACTCAAAGACGACGGACTTCGTTTTCAGAGAGTTTGAGATTGACCGAATAATAAAAAACTCCGTCAAGAGGTTTTCTTCGGAGTTTATCAACAGAAAAATAAAACTTGAATATTCACCGACTGACTCAAAACTCATAACTGATGAAAAATGGTTTTCATTTGTGTTCGAACAAATACTTTCAAACGCGCTGAAATACACCCCGTCCGACGGAACGATAAAAATATATATGAAAAACGAAAAATCTCTTTGCATATCCGATACCGGCATAGGCATAGACGAAGCGGATCTGCCGAGAATCTTTGAAAAAGGATATACGGGCGCAAACGGCAGAACAGATATGCGCGCAAGCGGTATAGGGCTGTATCTGTGCAAGAATATATGCGAAAAACTCGGCTGCGGTCTATCCGTCCGTTCCGAAATAGGAAAAGGTACGGAAGTAACGATAAATTTTGAGCAATACGATCTGAATCTTACAGAAGCGTAAGATTTGAAACGGGAAATGTAAGCCTTATCTATGGCGAGGCATTTCCCTTTCTGCTATAATGGAGGCAGAAAAAGATCGGAGGACGATTTATGAGTATATTGAAAGTAAACGGACTTAAAAAAATCTATGTTTCCCGTTTCGGAACAACCAAGACCGAAGCGCTGAAAAAAGTCGATTTCAGCGTTGAAGGGGGCGAATACGTCGCAATAATGGGTGAATCGGGTTCGGGAAAAACGACGTTGCTTAATATCATCGCGGCACTTGACAAACCGACAGCGGGCAGCGTGTTGCTGGACGGAAAAGACATTGCAAAAGTCAAGGACTCAGAATTTGCGGAATTCAGAAGGAACAATCTCGGGTTTGTTTTTCAGGACTTCAATCTGCTGGACACTTTCACGGTTGAGGACAACATTTTTCTGCCGCTCGTTCTTGCGGGAAAGAACTGCAAACAGATGAGCGAAAAGCTCAAACCGATAGCGGCGAATCTCGGGATAACCGAGATTCTGAAAAAGTACCCGTATGAGATCTCGGGAGGACAAAAGCAGCGCGCGGCAGTTGCAAGAGCGCTGATCACAAACCCGAAACTCGTCCTTGCTGATGAACCGACGGGCGCGCTCGATTCAAAAGCGACAGAAGAACTGCTGCGCCTTTTCGGCAAAATAAATATGCTCGGTCAGACGATAATTATGGTCACCCATTCGGTCAAGGCAGCAAGCTCGGCAAACAGAGTGCTGTTTATCAGGGACGGAGAGGTTTTTCATCAGATTTTCAGAGGAAAAGATACTAACGAACAACTCTATCAGAAGATCTCCGACACGCTCACACTTCTTGCGACGGGCGGTGAAAGACAATGAAAGGCGCATTTTATCCCAAACTTGCACTTGACGGGATACGCAAAAACAAAAGGCTGTATATCCCATACATTCTGACTTGCGTCGGAATGGTCACGATGTTCTATATTATCACGTTTCTGCAAAAAAGCGAGACCGTCGGAGCGATGCGGAGCGGAAGCGCGGTACAGAGGATATTGTCGTTCGGCATAATCGTAATCGCGGTTTTTGCGTGCATATTCCTTTTTTACACGAACTCGTTTCTGATGAAACGCAGAAAAAAGGAGTTCGGACTATATAATATCCTCGGTATGGGCAAACGAAATATCGGCATAATTCTTGTATGGGAATCGCTGATAATTGCGCTTTTTTCTCTTGCGGTCGGGCTGTTTATCGGCATAGCAATATCAAAACTTGCGGAACTTGCGCTTGTCAATATCCTGAGAGGCGCGGTAAAGTATTCGTTTTCGATCTCTCCCCTTGCGATATTTATGACTGTCGCCGTGTTCGGAGCAATTTTTCTGCTGTTGCTTCTCAATTCAATCAGGCAAATCAGATTTTCAAATACGGCGGCACTTCTGCGAAGCGAAAATCTCGGTGAAAAGCCCCCGAAAGGAAACATTTTCATCGGAATACTCGGCATTTTGCTTCTCGGAGGCGCGTATGGGCTCGCGGTTTCGATAAAAGACCCGATTGCCGCGATGCTGATGTTCTTTATCGCGGTGATAATGGTCATTCTCGGAACTTATCTGACAATGATAGCCGGTTCTGTCTCGTTTTGCAGAATTTTACAGAAAAATAAAAAATATTATTACAAGCCGTCGCATTTTGTCTCTGTCTCATCAATGGCTTACAGAATGAAGCGAAACGGCGCGGGGCTTGCGTCCGTCTGCATTCTCGCCACAATGGTGCTTGTTATGATCTCTTCAACGGCAAGCCTGTATTTCGGTGCGGACGACGCTGTCAAAAAACTCTATCCGAGAGAGATTAACACAACAGTCACTTTCAGAAGAGCAGATGCGGCGACGAAAGAAAACGCGGCAACCGTTCGCGATGAAATCGCAAAAACGGCAACAGAAAACGGGGCGACAGTATCAAACATAAGCGCTTACCGAAGCATATCATTTTCGGCGCTCGCGAGGGGTTCTGATTTTCTGACAAACGCGGAAGATGTCTATTCCTATTCCGAATTCAACGCAACGGCAAGCGGCGTATATTGGATATACATCATCCCCCTCTCGGATTTCAATGCGATGAGCGAATATAGCGAAAAACTTGACAAAAACGAAGTGATCGTCTCCTTTTACGGAAACGGTAGAAAATTCGAGAACGACACCTTGAGTTTCAACGGCAAACAGTCATATTATGTTAAAGACGTGATCGCGTCAGATTTTGAAAGAGGCGATGCGGCGATGAATCCGTCGCCGTCTTTGATAATCGTTTCTTCCGATCCCGACGCCATCATTGAAGACATATACGCAGCGAAAGATCCTGTCAACGTCCTTTTCAGGTACACGTTCAATTTTGACACGGGACTTGACGCCGACGGTCAAATTGCTCTCGCGCAAAAGATAGCCTACTCCGATACGCTTTCAGATCTTTCCCTTTCCGAAAAGCTGGGATACGGTTCAATAAATGTCGAAAGCCGCGAAAATAACAGGAATGATTTCTATTGCACATACGGTGGACTTTTCTTTCTCGGCATACTTCTCAGCGTAATCTTCATCTTTGCCGCGGTTCTGATAATCTATTACAAGCAGATAACGGAAGGCTATGAGGATCAGGCGCGTTTCGATATTATGCAGAAGATAGGCATGACTAAAAAAGAGATCCGAAAGAGCATAAACTCACAACTGCTGACGGTCTTCTTTTTGCCGCTTCTTTTTGCGGCGCTGCACTTGGCTTTTGCGTTTCCGATGGTCAAAAAAATGCTTGCGCTGTCCGGATTGCAGAACATAACGCTTTTTGCGCTTGTAACGATAGGAACCTTTTTTGTTTACGCGATATTCTACGCACTTGTTTATAAAATAACTTCAAACGCATACTACCGCATCGTAAGCGACGCAAAATAAGAAACAGAACAAAACAAAGCCCATACGAGGAACACCAAACATCGGTTAGCCTTGTATGGGCTTTTTGAAGTGCCAAATTTAATCACGAAATGAAAGCAGTTGCTTCCCTTTATTCTTATAATACAGCAAACCTGTAATATCTGCCAATATCCACCCTATCGGCACGGACCACCAAATTCCTATAACACCGACGGCGGGTATCGCGGATAAAAGATAAGCCAAAACAACACGCGTTCCCAAGGAAATCACGGTCAGAACAACGCTCATTCCGGGTTTTCCGAGCGCACGGTACAGTCCGTAGAGCAGGAACAGACAGCCTATTCCGCAATAAAACGCGCCCTCTATACGCAGATACCGCGCGCCCTCCGCTATGATTTCTGTTTCTCCGACATCGACAAATATCGTCATCAGAGGTTTTGCAAAAATGCAGACGATCGCCGAAATCACCGCACAGAAAATCATTGAAATACCGACCGCGCTTTTCAGCCCCGAACGGATTCGGATGTTTTCTTTTGCTCCGTAATTCTGCGCGATAAACGTTGAAAAAGCATTTCCGAAATCCTGCACGGGCATATATGCGAACGCATCAATTTTCACGGCGGCGGCAAAGGCTGCCATTACGGTTGCGCCGAAACTGTTGACAACGCCCTGCACCATAAGAATACCGAGATTCATCACCGATTGCTGAATGCAAGTCAGCGAAGAGAAGGAAACAACTTCCCGAATGCGCTCTTTTCGCAAACAGCGGATTTTGAATATCGAGCGCACCTGCGGGCAGCGAGCAAGCGTGTAAACGGCGATACCTACGCCCGAAAGATATTGAGAAATCACGGTCGCTTCCGCAGCCCCCGAAACTCCCCTGCTCAAACTTATTACAAACCAAAGGTCGAGTATAATATTCAATGCTGCGGAAACCGCCAAAAATATCAGCGGAATAACGGAATTGCCGACAGCCCGAAGAAAAGAAGCAAAGTAGTTATACAGAAAAACGGCGGGTATACCTATAAATATAACAAACAGATACTCGCGCATGTCGCCCCAAACTTCAAGGGGAACTCGCAGAAAAATGCGGAGTTCGTCCAAAAAAACATACGCTAAAATGTTCAGAACGGCGGTAACCGTCGCGATAAAAAAGAATGAAGCGCACAAACTCCCGCGCAACGTTTTTTCGTCCCGTTGTCCGAAACGCATGGAAAACAGAGCGCCGCTGCCCAAGCACAATCCGAGAATAACGGAAGTCAGAAATGTCATCAGTGTAAAAGATGAACCTACGGCGGCAAGCGCGTTCCTGCCGAGCCAATGACCGACTATCAGAGTATCGACAATATTATAACACTGTTGAAGAAGATCACCCAAAATCATCGGAACGGCAAACAGCAGCATAGACTTGACGATAGGTCCTTTTGTTAAATCCCTGTTCATATCTGCCCCCCACACATAATCCGTAATTTTCGCAACGTCATTATTTTAACGTTTTCTGATAAAAAAGTCAATACGCATATTCATACGTCAGCAGCGCAAACTAATCAAAAAAAGACGGGAGACTTCTTTATGTCGCTTATAGGTAAAGAAATAAATGATTTTTCGGTTTGGGCTTATCAGAACAAAGATTTCAAAAAGGTCACAAAGGAAGATATAAAAGGCAAATGGAGCGTGTTCTTTTTCTATCCCGCGGATTTTACTTTTGTTTGTCCGACAGAACTTGAAGATCTGCAAAACAGATATGATGACTTCAAAAAAGAGAGCTGCGAGATTTTTACGGTCTCAACAGATACGCATTTCGTGCATAAGGCATGGCACGACAGTTCAGAAAGAATATCAAAAACGGAATTTCCAATGCTTGCCGACCCCACACATGCTCTGTGCAAGGATTTTGAAGTGCTTATCGACGCAGAAGGGCTTGCAGAACGCGGCAGTTTTATAGTTGACCCCGACGGCAAAATAGTTATGTACGAAGTCAACGCGGGAAACGTGGGAAGAAATACGGAGGAATTGTTCAGACGACTGCAAGCGTGTAAATTCGTTGCAGAGCACGGAGATGAAGTCTGCCCCGCAAAATGGACTCCGGGAGAAGAAACGCTTAAACCGAGCCTTGACCTTGTGGGGTTGCTGTGATGGACGAAAAGAATATTTACGACGCAATAATTATCGGCGGAGGTCCTGCGGGACTTTCCGCCGCAATATATCTCGCACGGGCGCGTTACAGAGTTCTTGTGCTTGAAAAAGAAACGTTCGGAGGACAGATAACAATAACATCCGAAGTGGTCAACTACCCCGGAATAGAAAGGACAGACGGAAAATACCTGACACAAGTCATGCGCAGGCAAGGAGAAAAGTTCGGCGCGGAATTTTCGGTAGCGGAAGTGCGGGATACAGATCTTACGGATGATATCAAAACCGTAAAAACGGACAAAGGCGTTTTTTCATCATTCGGGGTTTTGATTGCAACCGGCGCACGCCCGAGAACGCTCGGTTTTCCGGGAGAGGAGAAATTCAAAGGACACGGCATTGCATATTGCGCGACGTGCGACGGAGAATTTTTTACGGGAAAAGAAATCTTTGTTATCGGCGGCGGCTTTGCGGCGGCGGAAGAAAGCGTTTTCCTTACAAGGTACGCAAAACACGTTACGGTGCTTGTTCGCGAAGACGATTTTACCTGCGCAGCGGCTGTTGCGGAAAAAGCAAAGGAGAATCCGAAAATAACAGTGATGACGAACACGGAAGTTGTCGGCGTCGATGGCGGCGAATATCCGAACAAAATTATTTATAAAAATAATAAAACGGGAAAAGAAACGACTTTTGCGAGCAAAGACGATGCGTTCGGGGTGTTTGTGTTTGTCGGCTACGAACCCGCCTCGGAACTTGTCGCGAACGCTGTTGCGACGGACAAATACGGATATATTCTGACGGACAAGACACAAAAAACAAACATTGACGGCGTTTACGCGGCAGGTGATGTTTGCGAAAAAACGCTTCGTCAAGTCGTTACGGCGGTGTCCGACGGTGCGACTGCGGCAACCGAACTTGAAAAATATGCGGCGGCAATGCAGCGAAAAACAGGATTTAAGCCGAAAAACGAGCCTGCCGTAAACAAGACAGACCCAACCCCCGAGACCAAAAAACTGTTTGATGATAAGGTAACGGAACAGTTGGATAAAGTTTTTGAAAAAATGAAAAAACCGCTGACGCTCAAACTGCATCTTGACAGAATGCCGAAGTCCGAAGAACTGCGGAAGTTCGTAACGGAACTTGCGGCACGCACAGAAAAACTAAATGTTACGACGGCGGAAAACAGCGAAGAACAGCATAAACCGTTCGTCGAAATTCTGACAGCCGACGGTAAGAAGACAGGGCTCGGCTTTCACGGCGTGCCTACGGGACACGAATTTACGCCGTTCATTCTCGGACTGCTCAATGCATCGTCCGATTCGGGATTAAAAATAAGCGCCGAAACGGAGCAGAAAATTAAATCTCTGCCGAAAACAGACATGAAAATACTTGTAACTCTCACCTGCTCGATGTGCCCCGAACTCGTGGCGGCGGCACAAAAAACAGCCTCGATAACCGAAAGTATAACAGCGGAAGTATATGACGTAAGCCTTTTCCCCGACTTGCGGGAAAAGTATAAAATAATGAGCGTTCCGTGCCTTGTTGTCAACGAAAACGACGTTTCATTCGGCAAAAAGGATATTGATACGCTTATTGACTTTCTTATAAACAAATAGAGCAACAAGAGCAGAACCGCCGCAGGAACTTTCCTACGGCGGTTAATTTGTATATGTATTTTTTTAACTCAAAAAATCCTTTAACTTTGCCAAAGCGTTGTTATGCAAAAGTTTTGCGTAAGAATATGAAATACTCATTTTTTCCGCAATTTCTTTCAATGTCAAACCTTTATAATAGTGAAATATTATCAGGTCTCGCGAACGTTCGTCAAGGCTTTCAAGCGCGTCGCAAAGTTCGGAAAGAGATTCTTCTCTTATAACGTTTTCGTCTACGCCGTCGTCCGACACCAACGTTTCGGGCAATTCTTCACAAGTTTTGTTTGTTCGGTAAAAATCTATTACGGTATTTCTGGTAATCGTATATACCCACGTCGAAACGGAGGCTTTTTCGCCGTCAAACTTTTCAAGTTTTTCGTATACCTTTACAAACACATCGCTTGTCAGGTCTTCGATATCATGAATGTTCCGAACCTTTCCCGATATGTAACGACGAACCTTTTCGCGATAGTCGAGATACACTCTTTCCCTGTCGCACAGCGTGTTCATCGTTTCTCTTTCCCGCCTTTGCTTTTCTTTTGAGGAATGTCTGTCTCGCCCGCCGCGCTGACAAATTCAAGCGAATCGTCCGAAAGTTCGGCGCCGTAGCGCGCTTCCGTGTCCTCAATCATTTTTGCAAGTCTCGGGTTTTCCGCAATGTGCTGATAATCAAACAGCGCGAAGAGTCTGCCCTGTACGGCATTTCTTTTCGTTTTCATCTTTTACCTGTATACCCCTATCAGAAAGATTTCTTGATCCGAAGAATATTCTGTCCGTTTTTATATTCGTATGAAACGTCATCCATCGTCTTTTTTACGAGGAATATCCCAAGCCCGCCGACTTCCCTGTCGTCAGCCGAAAGAGTTATATCTGGGTCTGCTTTTTTGAGAGGGTCATACGGCACGCCGTTGTCGATAAACGTTATAATAACGGACAGCGGCTCTTTCGGGACTTCGACGCGAACGGTTGCGGGACCGACATTCGGGTCATAAGCATAATGCGCAATGTTGCCGAAAAGTTCGTCAATCGCAATATCTATCTGCTTCTGCGTTTTCAACGGGCAACCGACGGCGCGGAGCTGTTCGTTTACAAAATCCGTCACTTTTTCTATGTTTGCAACGGTTGCTTCCGTCGTCATCTCTTTCACGGTAACTTCCCCCCTGTACTCAAAGCAAAGCATTGTGATGTCATCCGCCTGCGGCGTATCCTCAACGAACATGGATATATCCTCTTTTACCGCGTTGCAGATCTCTTCGGCAGACAAATCACCGAGGGAGTTCATAAACGTGATAAGCCGCTCTTCGCCGTAAAGAACATCATTCCCGTTCGTCGCCTCGGTCACGCCGTCCGTATATAAAAACACTTCGTCACCGGCGGAAAGCTTCAATTCGTTTTTCTTGTATTCAATCCCCTCCATACCGGCAAGAACAAGCCCCGGACGAACGCGAAGATACTCAAATTTCCCGTTTTTGCGGCGAACAAGAGGCGGATTATGCCCTGCATTCGCAAATTCGACGATTCCCGTTTTCAAATCCAAAATGCCCATCCACGCGGTCACGAACATTCCCGCTTCGTTGCCCTCGCAAAGCTTTTCGTTCGCAACGGTAAAGACCTCGTTTACGGCTTTGCCCGATTCCGCATAGCCCTTGATAATCGTTTTAGACGTCATCATAAACATCGCCGCGGGGATTCCTTTTCCGGACACGTCGGCAATCAGAAAGGCTATTCTGTCTTCTCCCGTAAAGTAGAAATCATAAAAATCGCCGCCGACCTCTTTTGCGGTATACATGGAAGCGAAAATATCAATCTCCGGGCGTTCGGGGAACGGCGGAAAGACCGAAGGCATCGCGGAATGCTGTATAGCTCTTGCAAACTCCAGTTCCTTATCAATTCTCGCCGCCGCATCCGCGATATACCTTTTAAGCGTCATAACGGTTGAATTGATATCGTCCGAAAGAGAGGCGAACTCTTCGTTTGACCGCACGTTGACAACAACGTCAAGGTCGCCTCCCGTTATCGCAGACAGAGAACGGTTGACCTTTACCATATTGTCAACGACAAGCTTTTTTATCAGGAAGTATACGAATATAAAAAGAATGCCGAACACAACAAATTCCATAAAAACCGTTACGTACACGGAAATTTCACGAGAAAACAGCGCCTCGGTTTTCGGCATGGCGGCAATAATAAAATACCCCTCGGACAGGACATAAACGCAGTAAGAAGCGTTTCCGTAAGCGTCCGCTTCAAACAATTCGTTTTCGGATATCTTATCACGGTCGATGTTTATCCCCGACACGATCAGTCCTTTTCCTTCGCCGCCGTAGCGGTCACTGACGATTATTCCGTTTTCGTCGGCTATTATTATACTTCCGCTCTCGCCCACGCGACGGTTGCGCGTCGCGCCGACAACCTTGTCGTCGATATCGCGCTGAAAGCGTTCGGCATCGTAAGCAACCTGAATAAAACCGCCGCTTTCAAGAGCAATTCCCGCATATTTGCGCAGAATATTCGGATTTGAGGACGTCGGCATATAACTTTGCACATATTCGGTCGTTTTTCCGTCGAGCAAGACAAGAAACGCCGAGGACTGCTCGCCGCCGCGCATATTGTAATACATAAACTCGGGCTCGGTGGACGCTATGATTATTCCCGCTTCGTCTATCTTGTTGATTTCCGTCACATCGTATTTTTCCGCAAGCGATTTAAGAAGGTCGGAATCGGGCAGATACGCTCTTTCTATCTCTGCGGTTATCTGTTTTGTCAGACGCAGCAGATTGTCGTTTGAAGCGTCGAGAATATCCTGTTTAACATCTTCAATATTCAGTTTTTCAAGTTCGTAAGCATCGTTGACGGACAATTCGGTCTGCAACGCCCACGTGAAAACAGTTGTCAGCAAAAACCCCGCGACAACGCACAGCAAAAGCCAGCGTTGAAACGTCTGCGCGATTTTTTTAGCGCCGCGACGGTCGCCGCCACGCTTTCCGCGCCCGAAAAACGACACCAGCGCGACTGCAAGCATAACCGCCGCGGAGTTGATTGCAATCATCGGAAAAGCGCAGGCGCGAACAAACGAAAACGCCGTGTGCGCGTCGCTCATATTCGTCAGAAAAATCATCAGCATGTGGATAACTTCCGTGATAATCCCGACCGCAAGCCCGTAATACCACTTCGGACGCTTGTTGTCAAACATAAACCTGCGGAGAAGCGCCGCAAACACGCCGGAAAGAACAGTTGACACGGAGCACGCAAGTTGAGTGTAAACGCCTGCGCCCCACAAAACTGCGAACCAACGCTCCGCACCGCCGATAACACCTGCGATAATACCCGCCGGCGCGCCGAACAGAAGTCCCGCGCATATGGGAGCCGCATCGCGGGCATTCATCACCGCGCCGCCTATATCAACGCCGAATTCCGTTCCGAGAACCGCAAGCCCACCGAAAAGTATTCCTATGCAGACCTGAAAAACCGCATACGGAAGCCGTTTAACAAACCTTGTTTTTTCGACAAAGTATATCACAACGGACAGTATAACCGGCAAAATCGCAATCAAAATCAGCCGCAAAAACGTTTCCATAGATTTACCTTTATCCTTCGATTGTCAGTATGTCGGAAAATCCCGTTATTTCAAAAACCTCGTTTATATCGTCGTTTACGTTTTTCAGAACCATATTGCCCTGCCTGTTCATAACTTTTTGAGCGGCAAGCAAAACGCGAAGCCCCGCGGAGGATATGTACGCAAGCCCTCCGAAATCAAAAACAAGCACCGTTATACCGTTCAGGGACTGCTTAAGCTCCGCTTCGAGCAGAGGCGCCGTATTTGTGTCAAGTCTCCCCGCAAGCGTTACCGTCAGCGAATTTCCCTCAAGTTTTTTATCAATTGTCATTACAAGCCCTCCCTGTCGCATCGTTATGACAGTATTATAACATTTTAACACAAATTCGTCAATAACACCCGCCGTCTTTTTTTTATAACCTCTCTTTTTTCGATTTTCGGCTCAAAAAACCTCTTGCGACGCAACATTTTTTCCGCGTTTCATCTCTTTTTGCGTCTTTATGCGGACAAAAACGCCGCAAGACCGCTTTCTCGGCAAAATTCTGTCGATACGGTTCAATAATATTGACAATGTTTTTATGTTCAAAGAATTATACAAACAGCGTTTACGTAAATACAGACTGTCGATTTTTGTGTTATGTAAAAAAATAATAACAATCGGGAAAAGGACTTGAAAACGCGCTCTTTTTATGATATAATACATTGAAAAGATTATTTCATTAAAAATGTTTCCGTAGCTCAGCAGGATAGAGCGACCGCCTCCTAAGCGGTAGGTCGGGTGTTCGAATCACCTCGGGAACGCCAGATGTGTGCTTGCGTGAATTAAATGTTCACGCAGGTACACCGCATTCGGGGGCGTACCGGTTTTCGACGGGGGCGCTGAACCTTGATAAGCGGGTAGTGTCGGGCAATCACTTAAAAGGCCTAAACTTAAAATTAAACGCTAATAGAACAGAATTAGCAGCTGCCTAACCCGGCAGCCGTCCTCTCTTTGAGTACCGCGGCGAAGAACAGGGCGTCGATTCAGCGGTGAACGACATCGGAGGATATCGGGACTCCGTTGCGGCTTAATTCCGTTTATAGCGACAGAGGATTTGTTTATTGTTCCCCTGCCGCCGAACTCAAACGATAAACTACACTCGTAGAAAGTCTTGGGAATGTTCTTTCGGACGGGAGTTCAACTCTCCCCGCCTCCACCATTGAAAAACCCCACAACCACGGCAAAAAAAACGCTGGTTATGGGGATTTTTTATATTTTGATTATCTCTGAAAAATACACTTGTAGCGCAATAAAACAAAAATTTGTGGCACTTTTTGTGCCACTTTTTGTGCCTCTTTTTGCAGCTCTTTTTATCTCAAAAACTCCGCCGCGGAATATCAGTTATAGTCCCTGCCGACGCAATTTTTGATTAAAGAGGAGACGGCTTTTTCGATATGTTCGCAAAACAACTCGAAAGGATTTTAACAGGGCGGATGAAAAACACCGACAGGGTTTTATCCCTGTCGGTGTTTTTGCGTACCCGAATTTTTCTCTTAAAAAAGTCGGACAACGATTCGTTGGTGACCCATCGGAGATTCGAACTCCGGACACCATGATTAAAAGTCATGTGCTCTACCACCTGAGCTAATGAGTCGTTTCATTTTCAACGGCTTGTATATTATAACAAATTCAAATGCGTTTGTCAAGAGGTTACGCAGAGAAAAATGTGATATAATTTTTACTTTTACTTTGGCGTATATTGTAAAAATCAAACATAAATATAACTCGGCGGACGGTTTTCCGAAAAACGGCGGAATAATGCGAAAACAGCATTGACAAAATGAAAAAG
Source organism: uncultured Eubacteriales bacterium (assembly GCA_934454405.1). Classification (GTDB taxonomy): domain Bacteria; phylum Bacillota; class Clostridia; order Oscillospirales; family UBA644; genus UBA644. The sequence continues at coordinate 123,776 of CAKSFN010000002.1, forward strand.
ATATTATATAATTAAGTAAAGAAGCGCATAGGCTTTTTAAGACTCGGAAAACAAAGCAAACAATAACCCGTAAAACGGGATTAGGAGGAATAAAAATGGCTTTTTGCACAAAATGCGGAAAACAAATCGAAGAAAACTCAAGGTTCTGCCCGTATTGCGGAGCATCTTTCGGAGAGCCGCAGGCGGCAAGTCCGGTTCAGCAGAAGGCTCCGTCGGAATCAGATCATACCGCGGAATATGAAAAGGATGACATTAAGGAAAACAAGGCAATTTCCGTGCTTTCTTATTTCGGTCCCCTGTTTATCGTTCCGCTGATTGCAACTCCGAATTCGAAATTTGCAAGATTCCATGCAAATCAGGGGCTTGTTCTTTTTGCCCTTGAACTTATTTACGGCTGCTTCTATTCTTTTCTTTCGTTTTTACTTGCCTCGATCTTTAAGACCTCTTTATTGGGAGCAAGCGTTGCGTACACGCTGATCCTGCTTCCCTTCTCACTTGTCTGGATCTTCCTTCTCGTGATGACTGTAATAGGAATTGTGAATACCGCAAAAGGAAAAGCGCAGGATGTTCCGTGCTTCGGAAAGTTCAGATTTTTCAAATAAAAAGTTTTTCGGGGGCTGTAAAGAACGCTGTTTTTTACAGCTCCGTTATAATAATGAAGCATATAATTAAAAACCACGGACTTCACAGCCCCGAATGGATTCAAGGGATACGGAGATATGACGGAATATATCAGAACAGAGCTTAACGGCGGATCCCTCTCCGTCTGCGAGAGAAAAGAAGAAAAACCCGTTTTGACGGTTATGACGGCGGAGGAATTTGCCGCGCGCAAAGAGCGGTTTTTGCACAACAAAGAGGTTCTGCACGGAAAAGGCGCCGCAAGATACTGCAAAGTCGAAGTTTTCGGAGATTGCGTTTGGGGAACTTTTCGTATTCCCAATAAAAGCGACGAGGCGTGTTCGCCCGTTGCGTTTATCTTTTACCTCACGGAAGAAAACCTCACGCTGATCGAGGACGCAGGAAACATCAAACAATGGATAAAGCTTCAAGCGGATAAAATCTGCGGATTCACCACGCCCGATACGATTCTTTTTCATCTTGTCGGAAATTCCATCGAAAACGATTTGTTTTATCTGGCGCATATAGAAAAAAGCATCGAAGAGCTTGAAGATTCCGTTGCGGACAATCCTCCGAACGATTTCTTTGACGAGCTTACAAAAGCGCGGAAAAAGCTGACGGAGCTTCACGCCTGCTATGAACAGATTTCCGATATGGCGGATATTCTCGGAGCGTGCGAAGGCGACAGTATCATAACGGAATCGAAATATTGGGCAAGGCTCGGAGACAGGGCGGACAGGCTCGGAAATCACGTCCGCTTGCTGCAGGAAAACATTTTGCAGCTGCGGGAGCTTTATCAGGCAAAGCAAGACGCAAAGCAAAACAAGGTTATGTGCATTCTCACGATGGTTACAACGCTGTTTTTGCCGCTCACCCTTCTCACGGGCTGGTACGGTATGAACTTTGAAAATATGCCCGAGCTTCAATGGGAGTACGGGTATCTCGGCGTAATTATCATCGCAATTGTTTCGGTCGTTCTCGAAATCATCTACTTCAAAAAGAAAAAAATGTTCTGAGCGCCGCTCAAAAAGCGCATAATCGTTTTATTCCCGTCATAGTTATTACCAAAACGAATTTTTCGGAGGTAAACTATGACGGGAACCGATATTTACAGGGATATATCGACGCGCACCGACGGAGATATTTATATAGGGGTCGTGGGCCCCGTGCGCACAGGTAAATCAACATTTATCAAAAAATTTATGGAATCGCTTGTGATACCGAATATCGACGGCGATTTCAAACGGGACAGAGCCATCGACGAGCTTCCGCAGTCCGCGGCGGGACGGACCATTATGACAACGGAGCCGAAATTTATCCCGAACGAAGCGGTCAACGTATGCGTTGACGACAATATAGATATGAGAATCCGACTGATAGACTGCGTCGGCTACATTGTGCCGAGCGCGCTCGGATATATCGAAAACAATTATCCGCGAATGGTTATGACGCCGTGGTTTGACGAGCAGGTGCCGTTCAATATGGCGGCGGAGATAGGCACGCAAAAAGTTATAACCGAACATTCGACGATAGGGCTTGTTGTTACAACCGACGGCACGATAGGCGAAATTCCGAGAGAGGATTACATAGAAGCGGAAACACGCGTCATTTCAGAGCTTAAAAACCTCGGAAAGCCTTTCGTTGTGCTGCTCAACTCAACTCAGCCCGATTCGGAGCCCACGCGGCTGCTTGCTCATTCGATGGCGGATGAGTACGGCGTAACAGTTATCCCGGCGGACTGTCTGGCGCTCGGCGAGGAAGAAATAAAGTATATTCTCGGACAGATACTCTGCGAATTTCCCGTTAAGGAAATCAGAGTTTCAGTTCCCTCCTGGGTTTCGTCTCTTGAAGACGGGCACGCGCTGAAAGAAAGCGTCTGCAAGGACATCAGAGAAGCAACAAAAGAGTGCTGCCGCATAAGCGAAATTTCAAAAGTCGCGGAACGGCTCGAAAAGAACGAATATATATGCGCCGCAAAGACGGAAAAAACAGATCTCGGAACGGGTACGGCGCGAATAACGCTCGATTTGCCGAAACTGCTCTTTTATAAGGTTCTCGAAGACGCGACGGGTGTTCGGCTTGAAGACGACGGCGACCTTATCTCGCTTGTAACACGTCTTTCGCAGTCCAAACAAGTATACGACAAACTGTCCGACGCGCTTGAATCCGCCGACGCCACGGGATACGGCATTGTAACGCCGAGCATTGACGAACTGACACTTGACGAACCCGAAATAGTAAAACAGGGCAACAGATTCGGCGTTCGGCTTAAAGCGTCCGCGCCTTCATACCATATAATCAAGGCTGATATCCAAACCGAAGTCTCCCCTATTGTCGGCAGCGAAAAACAGTCGGAAGAACTTGTCAGGTTTTTGCTGACGGGATTTGAGGAAGACCCGAAAAAGATTTGGGAGAGCAATATTTTCGGAAAATCCCTGCACGAGCTCGTAAACGAGGGATTAAACGCCAAATTGAACAAAATGCCGCAGGACGCACGCGGAAAAGTTCAGGAAACGCTGCAAAAAATCATCAACGAGGGCAGCGGCGGACTTATCTGCATAATCCTGTAAAAAACTTTGGGGCTGTAAAAAACTTGCGTTTTTTTACAACCCCTTCTTTTTTTCTCAAAACAATGTTGCATTCCGGTAAAAATCGTGCTATAATATCAGAAGATTATTTGATAAAGCCTCGGGAGGACGAAAATGAAGAAGGACAGAAACTACGGAATCGATTTACTTAAAATGCTCTCAATGTTTATGGTCGTTATCCTGCACATACTCGGTTACAGCAAAATCAGAGAGCAAGGTATGATTAATAACACCGCCGTATACGGAGGCGCGTGGCTGCTCGAAATCTGCGCGTATTGTGCGGTCAACATTTTCTCGATGACTACCGGTTATTTAATGTCCTCGCGTCCGTTCGGATACAAAAAAATTCTTCCCCTCTGGGCTCAGGGCTTTTTCTATTCCGCAGCGGGGGCTATGATCCTGTTCCCGATTTTTCCTCAATCTTTCGGGCTCAAAACGGTTTTGAATTCCCTGTTTTATGTTTCAACAGGTTCATATTGGTATTTTACGGCATATTTTTGTATGTTCCTTTTTATGCCTTTTCTCAACAGACTTACAGACGGACTTTCAAAAAAACGGTTTTCGGTTTTGCTCGCAACCTGTTTTTTCCTCTTTTCGTTTTTGCCTACTGTCTTTTGCCGCGACATTTTTCATACAAACAGCGGTTACAGCGCGCTTTGGCTCTGCGTTATGTACCTGTTCGGCTCATATATAAAAAGATTTAACGTCGCAGAAAAAATCAAACCCTATGTCTCCGTTCTTCTGTATGCCTGCTCCGTATTGTTTACATGGGGTGTTAAAATGTGCGCGGAAGCCATTCTTCCTCAAAACGCGCATAAAGAAGCGATTGCAAACATTTTTTTCAAGTATACGTCCTTCACTATCGTTATAGCCGCATTTGCGCTTTTCACGCTTTTCTCAAAGATAAAAGTGTCGAAGAAAGGGCTTCTCCTTTCGATTGCAAAGTTAAGCCCCTATTCATTCGGTGTTTATCTGATACATATGCATCCGCTTTTCAAAACAAATGTACTCTCAACTTACGGAGTACTCTTTCAAAAGCTTCCCCCACTTCTGATTATACCTGCGATTCTTGTTTTTTCCCTTCTTCTTTTTGCCGTATGTATCGGAATCGAATATCTTCGCTCCCTTATTTTCAAAAAGCTGAAAATCAACGACTGCATTTATAAAGCAGCTTCTTTCACGGCGTCGAAGTTTTTGGGTTCAAAGCTCGGAATCAAATTGGAAAAGATGCTTTCGGACGACAAAGAAACCGCAAATTCAACAGACTGCAAAAAAGCTGTTTCTGACACAAGTAACTGAGTTTATCAGAAACGGGATTACTTCAAATTGAAGCTGCTTGAAGGCAAATATCTCACGAAATCTTTGGATGTTATTGTTTTTTAATTCCGTTTGACACAAAGAAATCATACTGTTCGTTGCTTTCCGAAATATATGAAAGGACATTAAAAGTGATGTCGCAGATAACGAAACGGGCGCTTGAAGCGTCGCTGAAAAATCTTTTGCTCAAAAAGCCGCTGAACAAAATAACAGTCAACGACATAACCGAAGACTGCGGAATTAACCGAATGACATTTTATTATCATTTTAAGGACATTTACGACCTTGTGGAATGGTCTTGTCTGGAGGACGCGTCAAAGGCTCTGAAAGAAAAAAAGACTCACGACACATGGGAACAGGGGCTTATTCAGATTTTTTATGAAATCAGAGAAAACAAGCCTTTCATAATGAATGTTTACAGATGCGTCAGCCGTGAGCGTGTCGAAAGGTATCTGAACCCGCTTACCGACGACCTTGTTATGGGCGTCGTAGAGGAGCAGTCCGCAGGAATGTCCGTGCGCGACGAGGACAAACAATTTATTGCAAAAATATATGCTTATATATTGGTAGGCGTTATGTTGGATTGGATATGCGACGACATGAAAGAAGAACCCGAACAACTCGTTGAACGGTTGGCGCTCGCCATTCAGGGCAACATCTCATCCGCGCTTGAACGCTTCAGAACAGATAAGAGAAGAGCATAATCTTATCAAATTGCCGAAGATGATAAAATTTTTTACAGATTATATCTCCGTGATAAGTTCTTTATCACGGGGCTTTTTTTGTTTATTGTAATTCACCGAAAAGTGAGTATAATAAAGACAGAAAAAATAAATCGGAGGTAATCCATTATGTATTATTCGGCAGGTAACTATGAATCTTTCGCCCGTCCGGAAAAACCGGAGGGTGTAGACAAAAAATCGGCTTATATCATAGGCACGGGTCTTGCGGGACTTTCCGCTGCGTTCTATCTTGTACGCGACGGTCAGATGAAAGGCGAACATATTCACCTTCTCGAAAAACTCGATTTGGCGGGCGGCAGCTGCGACGGACGCAAGGATGTAACAAAAGGCTTCTATATGCGCGGCGGCAGAGAGATGGACAACCATTTTGAAGTTATGTGGGATATGTTCAGAGATGTTCCCTCCGTTGAAACGCCGGGTGTTTCCGTTCTCGACGAATACTATTGGCTCAACAAGCACGACCCGAACTATTCGCTTTGCAGAGCGACCGTAAACCGCGGCAAAGACGCGCACACGGACAAAAAATTCGAGCTTGACAAAGAATCCGCTCTGGCGCTTTCAAAGCTCTTTATGACACCTGAAAAAGACCTTGAAGACAAAAAAATCTCGGACGTTCTCCCCTCTTCATTCTGGTCAACAAACTTCTGGCTTTATTGGCAGACGATGTTTGCGTTCCAGCGTTGGTCGAGCGCGCTTGAAATGAAGAGATACCTTTGCAGATACGTTCACCATATCGACGGCCTTCCCGATTTCAGCGCGTTGAGATTCACAAAATACAACCAGTACGAAAGCATGATTCTTCCCCTTGTAAAGTATCTTGAATCGCACGGCGTTACCATTGAATACGGTATGGACGTCAGGAATGTTATAATTGAAGACAACGGCGACAAAAAGGTTGCCAAACAGATAGTTTATATCAAGGACGGCAAAGAGCAGACCATTGACCTTATCGAAGACGACCTCGTATTCATCACAAACGGCTGCTGCACGGACACTTCCTGCTACGGCGACCAGACCCACGCACCCGATATTTCAAATGTTCGCAACGGCGTCGGAGAATCCTGGGATCTTTGGAAGAATATCGCAAGACAGGCTAAAAACGGCGAATACGGCAATCCGGACAAATTCTGCAGCGACTTTGAAGCGACCAACTGGATGAGCGCCACTGTTGCGACGGCGGATGAGAAAATCATCGGCTATATAATGGACATTTGCAAGAGAGACCCGAGAGCCGGCAAAGTTACGACAGGCGGTATCGTTACCGTAAAAGACAGCACGGACAATTGGTATCTGTCTTGGACTATAAACCGTCAGCCGCAGTTCAAAGCACAGGACAAAAACACAGTTCTTGTTTGGGTATATGCGCTGAACACAAACAAAGAGGGCAACTACGTCAAAAAGGCAATGCGCGACTGCACGGGCGAAGAAGTCTGCCGCGAATGGCTTTATCACATCGGCGTTCCGACAAACGAAATTGACGAACTTGCAAAGAATGCTTGCAATACAACAACGTGCTTTATGCCGTTTATCAACGCGTTCTTCCAGCCGAGAAAGGAAGCGGACCGTCCGCTTGTCGTGCCTCACGGCGCCGTCAACTTCGCATTCCTCGGTCAGTTCGCGGAAACTCCGAGAGACACCATTTTCACCACGGAATACTCGATCCGTACCGGTATGGAAGCGGTCTATACCCTGCTCAATGTTGACAGAGGCGTTCCCGAAGTCTGGGGCAGCAAATACGATGTCCGCGAACTGTTGAGAGCGTGCTACTACGCAATCGATAAAAAGCCCATAACCGACATAAAACTTTCTTTCGCGGAAAAAGAGGCTCTGAAACTCGTTATGAAGAAAGTCAGGGGCACGGATATCGAAATTCTGCTCAAAGAAAGCGGACTTATTCAATAATCAAACATCAAAACACTTCCGGTGAGTCGATTTTTCGGCTCACCGGAATTTTTACAGCAAAAACAATTATCTTACGCTTTATGCACCGAATCAGTGAATAATCTTTTCAAAAAGTTAAAAAAATGTCTTTTCCCTATTGCATTTCGTGTCAAACTGTGTTACAATAATATCAGTACAATAAATCGCGGCGGAAATATTTAGCCGCCCCGAAAAAAGATCAGGAGGTAACCATATGAAGAAAAGGCTTTTCAGTATCCTGCTTACCGTCTGCCTGGTTCTCAGCCTCGCAGTGCTTCCCGCGTTCGCCGCCGGTGAGTTTGACGGCAAAACCGTTATACTTCACACGAACGACGTTCACGGAGCTATCACGGGATACGCAAAACTTGCGGCAGTCAAGGCCGATTACGAGGCTAAGGGCGCGAATGTGCTTCTCGTAGACGCAGGCGACTTTTCACAGGGCACGGCATACGTCAGCGTTGCAAAAGGCGCGGATGCCATCACCATGATGAACGCCGTCGGCTATGACTTTGTAACTCTCGGCAACCACGAATTCGACTACGGCGCTGCTCAGGCACAAAACAACCTTTCCAAATTTACGGGCAAGGTTCTCTGCGCAAACGTTTTCGGAACGGACGGAAAACTGCTTTACGATGCATCTGCGATTAAAGACCTCGGAGATGTTAAAGTCGGATTCTTCGGTCTTGAAACGCCCGAAGCTCAGACAAAAGCAAATCCCGCACTTATTAAAGGGCTCACCTTCCTCGCAGGCGACAAAATGAAGGCGGCAGCTCAAAAAGAGGTTGATACGCTTAAATCGAACGGGGCGGATGTTGTTATCGGTATCGTTCACCTCGGCGTTGACGCAAGTTCTGAGCCCAATACATCTTACGACCTTTATAAAGCGCTTAAAAACGTTGACTTTATCATCGACGGTCACTCTCATACGGTTATGACGAGCTACGGCGAAGAAAAACTTCCCATTCAGTCAACGGGAACCGCATTTGCAAATATCGGCGTTATCGTTATTGACAACGCAACGAAAAAGATTGAAAAGAACGAACTTCTCAATTTGAAAACCTATGAAGGCGGAAGCGACGCGGCGGTTGAGGCGGAAGCAAACAAAATCATCGCGCGTATCGATGCTGAATTCGGAGCCGTTGTTGCAAAATCCGAAGTTGAACTCAACGGCGACAAAGCACCCGGAAACAGAACCGAAGAAACAAACCTCGGCGACCTTATCACGGATGCTATGATGTGGAAAATCAAGAGCACGGTTGAACTTACCGTTCCCGAAGAGAATGTTGTTGCTCTTACAAACGGCGGCGGTATCCGCGCTTGGCTCCATAAAGGAGATTTGACGAAGAAAGACGTTAATACCGTTCTCCCGTTCGGCAACAGCCTTGCGATCGTTTATGTTTCCGGTCAGCAGCTGCTCGAAGCTCTTGAAGCTTCCACCCAGAGTCTGCCCGAAAGCCTCGGAGGTTTCCCGCAGGTTGCAGGCATTAAGTTTACGGTTTATACCAAACCCGCATACGACAAAGCGGACACCGAATATCCCGGTTCGTCCTACTTCGGACCGAAGAGCATTCAGAGAGTAAGAATAACCGAAATCAACGGTAAACCGTTTGACAAAGACGCAAAATACGCGGTTATCACAAATAACTTTGTTGCCGCCGGCGGCGACACCTACTATGCGTTTGCAAGCTCGAACGAACAGCTTGATACGGGCATCCTTCTTGACGAAGTTCTTGTTGAATACATAACCGAAAAACTCGGCGGAGTTGTCGGCGAAGAATACGCCAAACCTCTCGGAAGAATCACAATAGACAACGAAAACGATCCTCCGAAACAGGATCCTCCGACGAGCGACGAAATCAGCGTTTTCTTCTGGAGCATTATGGCTCTTACCGCGCTTGCGGGAGCCGCTGTTTGCATCAAAAAGAAGAAGGTTAACGGCTGATTGAAAAGCAGAAAAGCTTAAATGCAAATAAAAACGAAGCCGTCGCTTCAAATCGACGGCTTCGGATATTGACAAAACGCACATACCTGTGCGAATAAAAAGACTGTTACACCGACATGCAGTACATATAGATTTATCCGACGCGAACATCAAAATTCGCGTCGGATATTTTTTGTAAATGTATGCTGTTTTTACGGTCTTATGCATTTCAGAGGCTTTTTTTCTGTTATTATTCAAAGCATTCCCGATAGGTTTTCCCTCTGCATTTTTCTTTCAGTAAAGCAAACTCCTCAATACATTTTTGTATTTTTGCTTCGTTTCCCGCGCGGGCAAATACACGTTTGCCTTTTCCTACCATACAAGCGACGTGACCGTCCGACTTTCCCGAATAATCGGGATAATCGTCGAAGTAAACGACGCCTTTCAGCCTGTCGGGCTGTGTTCCTTTCGGAAAAATATCAACTTGCGGATAATTTTCAAACAACCATGCGCACTGTTCTGTGGTAAGCATATATCCCGAAAAATATTTCAAATACGGCATTGTTTCAAGAAACGAAAAGTTTCCGTCTGCAATTTTTTTCCCGCTGAAATTCACACATTCCAAATTGGTATTCAAAAGAGGCATAAAAGAATCTATAACGGAGCGAGACCAAACGGCGTTTCCGATATTAAAATATTTTAATGCAGGAGCTGCCCCGATACCGTCAATGCTTTTAAGCCTGCTGAAATCCAATATAGAAAGCCCCTTCAAAGATTTATTGCCGCTCATATCCCACAGGGATGTAATTCTTTGATTATGAAAAAGGCTTACATATTCAAGATTCGGAAGCGTTCCGAGCAGAGACAAGTCTTCTACCGATTTAAGCTTGAAAAAATCAACGATTTTCAGTTTGTGACCGTAGTTTTTGATAAAATACTCAAAACCCGCTTGGTCAAGCCCCGTAATCCGGACAAGGTCGGTATTCGGATAATTGTTTATCTCATCAATTTCCGAAGGTGTCGGACTCATTATCTGCGCGTTTTTATTGAGCCCGTCGTGCAATATAATAATACACCCATAGTCTTTCTTGCAACTGTCAAACAAAGTATAAGAGTGATTGCAAAAACGACTAAAACTGAATTCCTCGCCGTTAAGCATTTTCAAACAAATCACCTCTTTTGCGCCTTTATCAGATTCTTATAGAACCTTACCGCGCCGGGTAGGCAGTTATACTCAATGTTTTCGTCAAGACCGTGCATGCCTTTCATCTGCTCGGGACCGTAAATCACGGGGGCAAAGCGCAAACAGTTTTTGCATATAGGCTGGTAGAACTGCGCGTCGGTGGCGCCCGTCATAACATAGGGAGAAGACGGAAGTCCTGGAAATGTGTCGGCGATGACATTTGAAAAAAGCGTATACGCCTCACCGCGGATATCGACGGGCTCGGTATAATCGCTTGCGTGCAGTACACGCGTTTCAAGCCCGTGTTTTTTCGCAAGAGCCGTAATGATTTCAAGGCTTTCCTTTTCGCCCTGATGCGGAATAAAACGCATATTTGCGCCGAGCGTCGCTTCCTGCGGAATGACGTTGTAAGCATCCGAACCGGACTGCATTGTAAATGCGATCGTAGTTTTAAGCATTGCTCCCGCCTGTGCGCTGATATTGGGAAGAAGTGCGACAAGAAGAGGTTTGAACAGCCAAAGATTTCCGAGAACGAGCCGCAGACCGAATGAAGCATACGGCGCAAGCGCCTTGAACATAGCCTTGACCTCGGGCATCATTTTCTTTTTGAACGGAGATTTTGTTTCCACCTCATGCACAAACGCGGCAAGTCTTGCGATAGGAGTGTTTTTTGACGGCGCGCTTGCGTGCCCTCCCGTACTTTTTGCGATAAATTCGACATCGCCTTTACCCTTTTCAAAAATGCCGACCATTGCAAAATTGCCGTGGATTCCGCCGATGGGTTCGCTGATTATTCCGCCGCCCTCGTCGCAGAGCAAAAACAGTTCGATGCCGCGGCGTTTCAATTCTTCAACGATTTTCGGCGCGCCGTCGCCTGCCCACTCTTCTGTGCAGGAAGACGCAAGATATACATCAACGTCGGGTTCGTACCCCTCTGCGAGAAGTTGCTCAACCGCTTCTAAAAACGCCATAACGGAGCATTTTGTATCGGACGCTCCCCTGCCGTGGACTTTACCGTCTGCAATATCCCCCGAAAAAGGTTCATGTTTCCAAACGCCCTCTGCGGGAACAACGTCCTGATGGCTCATCAGAAGTATCGGCTTTTCGCGGCTTTTACCTTTCCAATAATAGAGCAGATTTCCGTCAATTTCGGTTTTTTCGAGGTTTTTATGCACAAGAGGGAAAAGTTCTTCCAAGACTTTATGAAAGCCGCGGAATTTTTCCGCTTCATCAACACCCGAATGCGAAGTCGTGTCATACTTGATCATCGCAGACAGTTTTTCGGCAAGGCGAAGAGACTCATTTTCGTTTTCATTTGCCTTATATTCTGAGACTTTTGCGGGTGTAAGCAGCGTTTTTATCACGGCGACGAGAACGAGCAGCAAAAGTATGCCGATAATGCAGAGCGGAATTATCCAAAGAAGATGAATCATTTGTTTGCCCTCTTTCCCTTTTTATAGAAGAAAAACGCTATTCCTATCGCAATTGCGCCCGACGGAATAATCATAAAACTCGTCGAGGATACAAGAGTCGGAACAAGAATAAAAAGAACGCTCATCAAAACAAGAGGCGCTATTGCAACCTTTATATTTTTGCGATAGTATTTGTATGCCATTGCGCCAAAAAGTGCGGGAACGACGTTTGCAAATGCAGGCTGGAGAGTCGGACTTTCAAGCACGGGGCGAAGCGGCGTAAGTATCGCAACGCCGACAGCAAGAACAACTATCGTAACAAGCGAAGAAGTTGCGATTGAAAGCGTCGAGATTATCTCGTTTTCGCGAGTGCCCGTTTTTGCGCCGACCATATCGCGGGCATTGACGGCGCACGGTATCTTCATATTTATCAGATTTCCCGTTATAAACGCAAGATAGCCGCCTCCAGAACCGAGCATGGGTGTATAAATAAGAAATTCGGCGATACTGCTGACAAACCATACAATTCCGACCGCGACAAAGCCTTTCGCGGTTGCGGCAAGGTCGGGCATTGCGCCGAGATAAGTGCCGATAAGGAACGGCGTGCCGACAAGCATAACAAGCGCGATAATGCTGACGGTTCTTCCGATAATATGAGTTTTTTTGCTGTATTTTTCCCAGTTTAAATCTTTATTTTCGTCCATTTTCCCGTTCCCCCTTATATGAGTTTGACAACTACTGCCGCCGCCATTCCGACAAGCATACTGACGGCAATCGAAAAGCTGTCAACCCAAGCAAATTTCTTTTTGGATGAAAGGTATACGAAAAGAGCCATAACAGCAGCGGAAACCGCAACCACAAGCAAAGGCGTCCAATCGCCTTTGAAGGTGAACAATCCCTCGGAGGAAGCAAAAGAGCCTATGTAGCTGCCGATATACGCGCTGACAAGACCGATAAACATTGCGGTCATTGCGGTATCTCCGAAGCCTGCGCCGACGTTCTTTTTATCGTTCGCAACAAGCTTTTTTGTATACTTTTTGTTGAACAGAACGGAAAGCACCATTCCCCATATAATGCAGATGCTCATCAAAAGTGCTATGGTCGCAAAGCCCGAAGCCGTCATTTCGCTTGACGAAAGTTCTTTCATTCCGACCTGTTCCGCCGCGCCCTGCGCGACCTGCGTTTCATAGTGCAGCGCTCCGATAACGGAAAGACGCAACCAAGGCCACGGGATTCCGAGACTGCCCGAAAGGGCGATTACGCCGAGCAAAATTCCGATGCTCGGAAGCACCGAAAACGTTGCGCTTGAAACGATAACACGCTTCATTTTGACGGTATCCATTCCGAGAGCCTTTCCCTGCCGATATGCGCGCACCATAAAAATCACGCAAACAACAGCGACAAAGGCGATGATTCCGCCGCATATCAGATACATCGGCGAACTGTTCAGTTTTTCAGCAACAGACATAGAATATACTCCTTTTTGCCGTTTTTTTAATTATATCACATCAATCTTGATTTCGCAAGCAAAATTGAAAAAAAATGTGTTTTTATTCTTGATATGTGCCTGCGAAAATGGTATAATTTCAAAAGGAGGCAGTTGAAATGTATAAAATAATCAGAAGCAAAAGAAAAACGATAGCAATAAAAGTCTGCGACGACGGTTCCGTAATTATAAAAGCGCCGCGATTTGCGTCAAAGACGCAGATTTACTCATTCATAAACGCAAAAACGGATTGGATAGAAAAAACACAGAAAAAGGTCAAAGAACGCAGCGCGCGCCTTGCAACAGTTGGGAAGCTTACGGAAACCGAACTCAAAGAGTTGGTCGCCGCGGCAAAAGAACATATACCGGAACGTGTGGCACATTTTGCGCCCGCTGTCGGCGTTAAATACGGTAAAATAACCATTCGCAAACAACGGTCGCGCTGGGGCAGCTGCTCGTCGGCAGGCAATTTGAGTTTTAATGCGCTTTTGATGCTCGCACCTCCCGAAGTGCTCGACGGCGTGGTAGTTCACGAACTCTGCCACATAAAACAGATGAACCATTCTGCCGCGTTTTATCGGGAAGTGAGCCGTATATTACCCGATTATAAAGAAAGAAACAAGTGGCTGAAAAAAAACGGATATACGTTGCTTGAAAGGCTTCCGAACCATTGAATTTTTATGCGCTGTTTTCAGTTATCCGCTATTCTTTGAAATGATATACAGTTTCTCCTGCCTGCTTCGGTTACGGTGCTGAATTCGATGCGCTTTCAAATGCTTTTCACCAAGATGGCGGACGATGTATCCTCGACAGCAAAACCCTGCTTGCCGATAACATTCACCGACCGCCCGGTTTGCTTGTATATCGCTGTTCTGCGTGAAAAAATTCGGACGGGGCTTTGACAAATACAAAGAAGAGGCGAACACGGGCAAAGAACTTAAAGTTTATCCTTGGATGAAATGGTATTTCCTCATTGTTCTTCCGCTGATGATAATTTCGATATTCATAATAGAACTTATCGCATAACACATTACAACTTAAAACAGGCAACCTCAAAAGGCTGCCTGTTTTTTTGTTATTTCTTTTCAGCGGAGAACAAATATGCGAACTCAGTTTCTCTTGTTTGAATATTACTAAATCCGGCGGAAAACAGTATTGAATGAATCTTTTTGGGATCGTCCGGATACAGTTTCAGACTTCTTTTTCCGTAATCAAGAATATCGCTTTGATTTTTATCAATCGAAAGAACAAACCTTCCGCTCGGCGACAGTAAAGAATAAATCTTTTCTATCGCCTGCCGTTTTTCTTTGATGTGCATAAATGTCAAAGACGAATATATCAAGTCAAAAACCGTATCAAACGGATAATTGAGAAAATCGCCGCAAATCAAAGTAACATTCGGAAAAGATAAATATTTTTTTGCACGCTCGACTGTTTTCGGAGAAATATCTATTCCGAAAAATGACGAAACGACAGGAGCAACGCGAAAGGCAAGACGTCCCGTGCCGCAGCCTATCTCCAAAACCTTTTGGTTTGAAGACAATGCAAGCATTTCAAAAAACGCTTGACCGTCCCATTTATCCACATACGCCCGTAATGCGGGGGGGTATCTTGAAGAGGGTCGTTATTTTCGTCAATAAGCGAATCGTAATGGTTTATAAGCGATTTATTCATTTATAACTGCCTTCCGTAGATATATACTTTTCTGCTTCGGCTGTTTACCGTTTCAAAAAGGCATAAAAAGCCTGCGTTTTTGTGCAGTCTGATACTTGCTTCATTTTCAATCCGTATCTGCGCGATAACAAACTTGTACCCGCGCGCCTTTGCCTTTTCGCAAACAGCAGATACTGCCTCTCCGCCGTATCCTTTATTTCGATATTCGGGCAAAATTTCTATTCCATCGCTGACAGTATCTTCGGATTTATAATATAACGAAGTATTTCCTACAATTATGCCATCGTGTATAACGGCGAACATTTCAAAATATTTGCCGTCATATTCAAGTGTTTTATATGTATTCAGCAACGCCTGTGCATTTTCGTCCGTATATCCCATTTTCTCTTTCAAAAACGGAATATCCGAACTTTCAAAATGCCTTAATGATACCATTTTTCATTTTTCTCCGTTCCAACACTGCAAAAAAATCGTACCAGCAAGTCTTTTTTGTCAAGTGTATAATTGTATTCATTATACCGCTTAATTTTTAGATTAACGATTGAAATACGTCTTGTACTCGGAAGTTGCTATCAAATCATTCCAAGCCTCTTCCTCGGAACCGAAAGCCGAAAAACGTCTGTCATCGACCTCTCGCCATTCTGCCGGAAATCTGTCGGGATACCCCGAAAAATACTTCATTTCATCCGCATCATATTCTTCTATGCGTTCGAATATATACCGAAAATACCCATCGCTGTTTTTCAGGATTACAACTCTGTGCTCATTATTCGCGCCGTAAACAACTTTTATAACTGTTTCGTCCGAAAAATCAAGATGCTTATCGTAAAGCATATCAACTATTTCCGTATGCGACGGCAAAACATAATCTATTTTTTCTTTTCGGGAGAAGCGTTTCTTTAATTTATCAAACATCATAAATCTCAACAAGTATCGGTATTTCAGGCACTTTAACGAAAATAAGCATAATTGTCAATCATAGTGACCGCCATACGGAAACACGATTTTTCACGTCTGTCTGAAATATGGACGGTTGCGGCTTGCGCCCTCCACAGTTTGTTCGGCAAGCCCTTGACGTTCTGCCAATATTACGAATAAAATCTGTGATATGCGCAAACCCGCCGCCGATCTTTTTATCGATGTTATTATATCATATAAAAATCCATTTTTTAATTGAGTTTTGGCTTTTTAGACACAAAAAATCTATTTTACCAGATCACTCTTTTCCACATATCGGGAGAGGTCTTCGACAGTCGGACACATAGTCTTATATATCGTGTAATTTACACCTGATGAGCCCTCACGACGAAATACATTCCAATGGGTCTTTTTCTCTTCAACAGTAAAACATTTTCCTTTTTTACCGATAATCAATATATCGTCCTCCTTGAATCAATAAGTGGCAATCCTATATTTTGACATATTATAACACGAGTTTCCAAAAAAATCAAGACAAATTCCAATAAAACTTCTTATGTATATCAAAACGAATACCATACGATAAAAGCCAACGCATAAAACTGCCCCCGATCGAAAAACGACCGGGGACAAAAAATCTGTTTATCAACTTCTTCGACAAAAGGTTCAGCAATAGAATTCCATCGGATATGTCAGGTATTCGTTGGGTGCGAGTTGATCGGCGGTCACATAGCCTGCGGGAGCGGCAAGAAGGCTCGGAAGTCTGTTGACAACCGTAGCGCAGGTGTGTTCCACGGTGGCAGGTTTGACAACGTGAAACTCCGTGTCGGGTTCGCCCGTGATTTTCCAGTCGCACATATCGCCGTCATCGGGACCGTAAACCTTGCCTATGGTTTCTTCCTCAATAGTTATGCCCTGCATGGTCTCAATCGTAACAACCGCGGACATACCTATGCAGCGACCGGCTTTAATGGTCTTGCCGAGCGTGGAAGACTCTATATCGTGGTCAATGATATAGGGAACGTGTTTTTGTGTAATGGATTTAACGGTCAGACCGAGTTTGTTTGCCAACGCTTCGCTGGCGTTCCACGCGTATGACGGTTCAAAGGAATCGGGATGGGCTATCTGCTGCTCAAACTCTTCTTTGGACAGGTCGCAACCGTGGGCATTCGCAAGCGCCAGACCGTATTCGTCAACATTGTAACTGTATGCGCCCTTGATTTTTGTGATCTTGTGGCAACCGCCCGCAACCAGCGCAACCATATTGATCCAAAAGATATCCTGCATGCCGCTGCCCGTAACGGTGCAGCCGGTTTCTTTCGCAAGCGCGTCAAGACGGTTGATCTGCGCCGCTGATGTCGTCCACGGGAAGATTGCTTCCTCACAGGTGGTAATCACATTGATGCCGCGCGCCACGCATTTTTCCACATGCTCATAGATGTCGCCGATGAAACTGAATAATGTTACAATGGCAACGTCCGCATCGCACGAATCGAGAACTTTGTCAGCATCGTTGGAGATGATAACACCGGTTTTCAACCCGAGCCCCGCAAAATCACCGACATCCTGTCCCACAACCGCGGGATTAACGTCGATAGCACCGACTATCTGCGCGCCGTGTTCGTGCAGATAACGAAGAATGTACTTGCTCATTTTTCCGCAACCGTACTGTACAACTTTGATCTTTTCCATGGGAAAATCCTCCTTAAAAATTGTGTATGACGCAGACTGAATGTGCACAGTCTGTAAAGTACGCCGTTTCTCTACCCTTTTAATTTGAATATACCCTTTTTGTTTTATTATATACCCTCATGCCGGATGAGAGTCAATACGGTTCATAAAAATTTTACAATTACGCTTCGCCGAAAGTCACCGGAACTTGCAGACGCAGGAACATATTACGTCGGTTACTGTCAAAAACATTGAATTCGGTCAAGACTTCGCAGATATAATCACCGCTGACGCGCCAGCCGCCGGCATGGCAGGCTTCAAGAAGCCTGTCGGCGTAACGAACCTCGTCGTCGTAACTGTCAAGATAAATGCACGCGTACATACCGCTGTCAAGCACCGTCGCGTCGCGGAAATTTTCCACGTCGCGGTAATCAAGAAAAACAAAAACGTCTTTTGCTTCAAAGCGTCCGGCAAGAAAGTTTTCCCTTGTAATGCTTGTTCCCGTCGCGTAAGAATGAATGTGCGAAAAACCGCGATTCATCAGAGCCTGTCGCAGGTACATCAATTCACGCTCATAGGCATAAATATCCGTGTCATAGAAATTGTCGCGGCACGGCAAGCCCCACAGATAGCGACGGTCTATATATTCAAGGGCAATTGTGCCTTTAACGGGAGATTTCCGATACCGCTCCACGCTGGCAATAGCCCTTTCCACGGCATTATGACGGGCTTTTAACTCCCGCATCTGACTGTGCAGCTGCTCATTCTTGCGAATCAGGATAGTCTCTATCAGCGTGATGTCTTCCTTTTTCAGTATATCCGCAATTTCGGCAAGGCTCATGCCCAATTCTTTCATATATGCTATCATGTCCAAACGCGCATTTTGAGCCATATCATAATAACGATATCCGCTTTGCGGGTCTTTGCGCCGCGGGTGCAGCAACCCGAGTTCATCATAAAGGCGCAGCGTTGCCACCGTCAGGTTGTTGATTTCCGCCATTTTTCCGATAGATAATAATTCGTTTTGCATAAGCACACCTCAAAACTCTCATCTTGATATAGAGTTTAACAGAATATTTACATTTTGTCAAGTCTCCTTTAAGGCACAATTCTTAATCAACTTTATACATATAAACCATAACCACCGGTAGAACCGGTGGTTATGGTTTAAGCTGGATACGTTCTCATTATTGCAGAACTGTATGCTGCTATATAAAGATTATGTTGAATATGAATATACTCAAATTTAACCGCCGAGATATTCTTCAAGGCACAGTCCTGAATTTTTGATTTTCTCAGCTTCGCCTATACCCACATAGCGATAGTGCCACGGTTCATAACTTGTTCCCGTCACACCCTCTTTATCCGCAGGGTAACGAAGAATAAAGCCGTATCTGTAAGCGTTTTCGGCAAGCCATGCGTAAGCCGTGGAGGATCTTGTTCCGCCCGTTGCGTTTATATCAACGGCAAGCCCGGACTGATGCTCGCTGCAACCGGGTAAAGCCGCCCACCTGAGAGCAAGCTGTCGGGCTTTTTCATAGGAATAGCCCTGATTCTGATACTGCTTTATGTAATCGTTGAGAACAGCCTCCTGAGACGCGTAGCTTCTGTACCCGGAGCGAATGAACATATTCACTCCTTCTTTCCTTGCATCGTCGAGCATTTCTTTCAGATGAGGATATATAACGCGCCCGACATACCGTCCGTCCATTTTTGCGGTCTGAGGAACAAACTCTCTCGGAAGAGGATTATTTTTGTTGACCAGTCTGAGAAGCGATATCTCGGAAACGACGGTTTGCTGCGTCGTTTGAGGCTGCGAGGCGGACGTTTGCTCCGAATCGAAAGATTGAGAGGGCGCTTCCGCCGAGCTTATCTCAGGTTTGTCCTCTCCCCCTGCCGTCGGCTGAGCGGTTGAAGACGACGCTTCGGAAAAGCTCTCGTAATACGGAATAATTCTTTTTTCCGTTTCAAGCGTTATATCGGAAAAAGCCGAATACGAGGATATACGCGAATACGCAGTCCGGGAAGCCTGTTGTTCACCTGCTTCCGCGACCGTATAATTCAATTCTTCGGAAACGTTGCCCTGCTGACCTCCGCGCAACAACAAAGGAACCAGAACGGCTCCGATTACGGCGACGGATGCAACGACAGACGTTGCGATAACTCTGATTTTCATTTTTTTACACGACAGAAGCGTTGCCACCCTCACAACGCCCCGTCAAACCTCCGGGAATTTTCAGATATCTTAATTCTCCTTCTATACCGCGCGGCAGCGCTTCCGCGCCAAGCGTTATATCTTCCCCGTCGAAAAGCATTTTGCATAATCCCTTGCTTTCCGACATTATTTTTGTAAAGCTATGCGGTTTTCAGCTCGCGGATGAGCCGTTTGCGGCCGGCACATCCTTCCAGATTCCGGAAGCATCCCCCGTTTCCGTATCGGTCTTCCCGATAAGCTTTTCAATTTCCGCCCTGTAATACTCGTTCAGAAGAGCAGCGTTTACGATAAAATCTCTGTAAAGGATACCGTATGAGTCAAAATAGATATAAACCATACCGGAAGATGTCTCAAAAATCTCAACATCGCCGGAAGTCCTTTTCCCGTTATAAAGCCATTTGTTTATCTGCGTAAAAAGAGTGTATCCCTTATACACGTTTTTGTGATAGCCCTCTTCGTTTTCTTTGTTGGGGTCTTTGCTGTATTTTTTTACAAGCTCAATAAAATCATCCTTGGTCCCGGAGCTTGCTTCCCATGCGGAGTTGACCTCTCCGGAAGAAGACGTTTCAACAAGCATCTCGTAAAAGTTTACAAGCTTATAGTCTCTTGTATCCTTTTCTATATAATAGATAACAAACGTTGCGCCGTTCGAAGACGCGTCCACCAAATACACGTCGCCCTTTGCCCTTTCGGGAGAGCTTATCCAGCCGTAAAAGTCTTTGTCGTAGTCGTCAAAATACTTTCCGTTGAAATTGTATGTCAGCGTTACGTCGGCAGTTCCGTAAGAAGCGAGCATGTTCGTCGTCATAAAGTTATTTGAATAACCGTCCGCGAAAGCCGTTTCGGAGGAAGTATAATGCTCCTTAAAATACTTCGCTGTTTCAAGAAGCGTCATATTCGCAAGCCCGGGGATCTCGTCAAGATTCAGTCCCTGACTTTTGGAGTCCTCATTGAAAAATGCAAGACGCACGGTGTAGGCGTCGATCTCATCCTTTCGCTTCTCGTAGTATGCGCTTCTTTCTTCATCAGAAAAAGTCTTGTCTTTTCCGAGATTTTCAACATATTGATTATAGACGGAAAGAACTTCGAAATAGTTTTTTATATCGTCAACGATGACGCCGATACCAAAAACGGATTCCGTATACTCTTCCACGGACTTGGCTTTGCCGCTGCTGACGGCAGAAGACGCCGTTTTATCAAAATTTTTAAGCTGGGATGATACAAACTCCTCCGACGGAGAAATCCCTGCTCCCGTCGCCTCGGCGTAGACGGAATAAAGCTCCTTGCAATATGATACCGTATAATCGGTAAAAAACTGCGCCCATGTCAAATCCGTGCTTCCCTCGACGGCGCATTTCTGCTCGTCAAAGCTCTTTTTCGTGTCGGGCAGATTCTTCGATGATGAGTTACTGTTCAAAAACGATTGAACGGAGGCGGAATACAGCACCTGAAACTCAAGCGCCGTAATGTTTCTTCCGGAAACCTTCATTGCAATCTGCTCTGACTTCTCCTTTCTTGCGCGCTCGCTCTTGCTCGAGCATGCGGAAAAAGTAAAAAGCGATAATATCATACACAAGCACAGCAATATTGCAACAACGAAATTTTTTCTCATTTTTCCTCCGATCTGATTAACAGTCCATTAAAAAAATATCAAGGTCAACGGTTCCGTCTTCTCTGAAAACCACGCCCTCTTCCTCAAGCAGCTTCCGTTGAACGTCTTCGCCGCCGAAAGCAAAAGCCGACGAAGTTCTGCCTTCTCGGTTGACGACCCTGTGACAGGGAATCACGCCCGGCTCGGGATTAACATGAAGCGCGTAACCGACAACACGGGCAAGGCGGGGATTGCCCGACATTGCGGCTATCATACCGTAAGTCGCAACCTTTCCCCGCGGTATCCGTTTAACATTTTCATAAATGCGTTCAAATGTGTTCATTTCAAAAGCCTCCTCCGTCTGTATTCTTTCCTCGGACAGAGAAGAAATTCAGGCGAAAAATCACGCCCAGGTCATAACGCCTTTTCCGCTGAAAGTCATAACCTCTTTAAGCGTTTTAACCGCTTTTTCAAGCCCCTCGCGCTGAGACATAAGGCTGTCCTCGTGCTCGATGGACATAACATAGTCGTAATCAATTGTGCGGAGCGCGGAAACTATCTCGCGCCAGCCGTCCTCGCCTATACCGTAGCCTATCGTTCTGAACACCCACGAACGGTTCATAACATCGCTGTAATGCTTATAGTCAAGCACGCCGTTTACGGCGGTGTTCGCCTTGTCTATGCGGGTATCTTTTGCGTGGAAATGCCACATACAATCTTTGAGAGCCTTTATCGCCTGTGCGGGCTCTATGCCCTGCCAAACAAGGTGCGAGGGGTCGAAGTTTGCGCCTATTTCAGAACCGACAGCAGCGCGAAGATTAAGAAGCGTCTCGGGATTGTAAACGCAAAAACCGGGATGCATCTCAAACGCAATTTTTGTCACGCCGTGCTCTCTTGCAAAAGCCGCCGTTTTCGTCCAATACGGGATAAGACATTCGTTCCACTGATAATCCCTGACCGCAAGAAAATCTTCCGGCCATGCGCAGGTGACCCAGTTCGGGTATTGCGAGTTCGGACTGTCGCCGGGGCAACCTGAAAATCCGACTATCGTATCAACGCCCATTTTTTCGCAAAGCAATATCGCTTTTCTGAATTGCTCATCATAAGATTTTGCAATATCCTTATTCGGGTGAACAGGGTTGCCGTGACAGCTGAACGCCGAGATCATAAGGTCGTTCTTTTTCAAGGTGTCACGAAAAGCGTTAAGAGCCTTTTCATCGTTCAGAAGAATGTCGGGATCGGCGTGCGCTTTGCCCGGGTAGCCGCCGCAACCTATTTCAACTGCCTGTATGCCGAGAGATGCGAAATATTTCGCGGCTTCCGCAAACGGAACGTCCGCAAGAAGATTTGTAAGAACTCCGAGTTTCATATCAGAAAACCTCCGTAATTACGCTTTTGAGGGGTCGTATCCTTCGATTTTTTCGGCGGGAACGACCTGCTGCCAGCAATCCATAACAACCTTGTTCGGATTATATGCCCAATAAACGGCGTTCTTTATAACCTGAAGAACATTTTTGTCGTAATAGTTCGGATACGCCTCGTGTCCGTTTTGGAAATAGAAAATTTTTCCCGCGCCGCGATGGTACGTCACGCCGCTGCGGAAAACATTTCCGCCCTCGAACCAGCTGATAAATACGGTTTCGTCGGGTTCGGGAATAACGAACGGCTCGCCGTACATCTCCTCGTGTTCCACAAGGAAGTTATGCGGAAGGTCTTTGCATATCGGATGATTGGGATTAACCGCCCATACACGGCACTTTTCACCTACTTCTCTCCATTGAAGATTGCAGGTGCAGCCCGTGAGACGCGTGAAAGGAAGCGAGTGGTGCGCGGAATGAAGAGCGATAAAGCCCATTCCGTCGTTGACCCGTTGAACGATTCGGTTAACGACCTGCGGCTGAACCGCGCCGTGAGCAACGTGTCCCCACCAGATAAGGACATCCGTGTCGTTCAAAACCTCCTCCGAAAGTCCGTTTTCAGGCATATCGAGCGTTGCGACGCGAATTTCAAAATCGTCGCAGGCAAGTCCGTTTTTGAGAGCGGTATGTATTCCCTCCGGATATACTTTCGCAATCGACGGCTCATTTTTCTCGTGAACATATTCGTTGTAAACAGTAACTTTGACAGCCATTTTTTACACCTCAAAAGTTTAAGTATATTTTCTTTTATTTTAGCCTATTATGTTGCCGCATTTGGGACAGGAAAGAGATTTTTCGCAGTCCGCGATTTTGTGAACAATGTCAAGTCCCGAAGTAACTTTGCCGAATGCCGCGTACTGTCCGTCAAGGTGAGACGATGTATCATCGCAGATAAAGAACTGACTGCTTGCACTGTTGTTTTCCGACGTTCTCGCCATGGAAATGACGCCCGCTTCATGAGCAAGCTTGTTTTCAAACCCGTTCTCGGAAAACTCTCCGAAAATGCTGTTCTCGGAGCCGCCCGTGCCTGTGCCGGAGGGATCGCCGCCCTGAATCATAAACCCGTCTATAACACGATGAAAGATAAGACCGTCATAAAAGCCCTGTTTTGCAAGATAAGCAAAATTGCGGACGGAAACGGGAGCGACGTCGGGATAAAGCTCAAGTTCTATATCGCCGTAGTTTTCAACGGTTATTTTTACTTTTACGTTTTTTGAAAAGTCAACGCCGAAATCCGAAAATACCGTTTTAAGATAATCTTCCTTCATAACTTTTGCGGCGGCTTCGGAATATGTCGCGTCGGACTTGTTTTCACCGAGGGATTCGGGAAGAATCTCAACCTTGGTCATCACTATCTTTTCTTTCGGCGAAGATTGAAAGTCTTTTACAAGGTCTTCAAGTTTGTAACCGTTCTTTTTCGCGACTTCTTCAAAAGAAAATCCGCATTTGGAACAGGTATACGCCGATTCCGTGTTTGTGGTGCTTTGCATATCGGTTTTCTCCTTTTTGCCGCAGGCGCACAACGTCAATAACACTGCGGATACCATTAAAATCGAAATAATTTTTCTCATTTGATACCTCTTTCGGCGGAACACCCGCGCTGATATAAATTTATTATATATATAATAATACAAACAACGAACGTTTTCAATAGATGTTACCGAAAAACCACACAAAAAAACGGCGATTTGTCAATTTGCACAAATCGCCGCCATACCCTTTGTTAAAAATACTGCTCGAGCTCTTTTTTCAGTCTTTTCAATATTTTTTTCTCCAACCTCGATATGTAGGATTGAGATATTCCGAGAACATCCGCAACCTGCTTTTGAGTATACTCCTCGCCGCCGCGCAGCCCGAAACGCAGCTCCATAATCTCGCGCTCCCTCGGTGCAAGACGGTTTACGGCGTTTTTCAGCACGGTTATCTCCATTTCCGTTTCAAGGCTTCCGCTGACGCTGTCGGTGTCGGTTCCCAGAACGTCGCTGAGCAGCAGCTCGTTGCCCTCCCAGTCGATATTCAGAGGTTCTTCAATGGACACTTCGCTGTGCGTTCGACTGTTCTTTCGCAGATACATAAGGATCTCGTTTTCTATACAGCGGGAGGCGTATGTTGCGAGTTTGATATTCTTGTCCGCGCGAAATGTGTTGACCGCTTTAATAAGCCCGATAGTCCCGATGGATATCAAATCTTCGATATTTATTCCCGTATTCTCAAATTTTCGGGCTATATACACCACAAGCCGAAGATTGTGTTCAATTAATTGCGAACGCGCCGTATCGCTTCCCTGCGACAGTTCTTCGACGGCCGCAGCTTCCTCTTCCGGGGTTAAGGGCGGAGGGAGCGATTCGGAACCGTTAATATAGTATATCTCGTTGTTTAACACTTCCGTCAGGGCGTTTCCCGAAGCAAGACAGGCTATAGCCTTGCGGATTCCGCCGAGTTTTTCGCCGAATGTTCTTTCCATTTTTTTATTCTCCTTTCAAAAAAGCGGACTTACTCCGCTGTATGAGCCGCTTTTATCAAAAACCGTGTCGTGACACGCGACAACAACTTTTTTTTCTTCTCCGTTTACAGTGAACCTGTCAGGAAGAAAGCCCCTCATTATACCGGTTCTTCCGTCGGCGTTTTTATACGGAACGAGACGAAGCCTTTTGTAAAGAGCTCCGTTTTCTGTTATCATACCGTCGCGAAGGTCAGCGACGGGTCTCAGTTTTTTTTCTTCCACCACAACAACGGGCAGTCCCGAAATACTTTCGACAAGCCTGTTCCCCGTATCGGTCAGACAATTGAACTCCGCACTTTTTCCGTCAAATTCGATTTTACAGCGGCAAAACGCTTCTTTCGGCATACGTTTCGTAAAAAACCTGTCAACGATTATCTGCGCAAGGCAGACAACAACGGTTACCGCGAGGATATAAATCACGGGAAGATTGAAGTATACTTCGCCGTTGTTCACATATATAAAATCCCCCGTCCACGGCAAAAAGGTCAAAAGCAGAAGAAATCCTATGTATGCGGCGGACACAGCCATAAAAACACAAAGCGTTTTTATGAATCTTCTGAAGTTTCCGAACCCGAACGCGGTGAAAACGATCAGTGCGCCGGACAGAAGCTTTGCCGCAATATTCAGCAGAAACGAAAAGCCCGGCAGGCAGACCGCAAAGCCGTATACGACGGATAAGGCGACCGCGCCGATCAGGCGCAGCGGTTTTGTGTCAAGCCGCAGTATTCTCGCGGTCAGCCACAGAATCACGGTGTTAACAACAACGTTAACGAAGATCAGGATATCGACGTAAACAGTCAAGCTCATCACCCGAACATATTCTATCACGCCGCGATTGAAAATTATGTCGGAATTTGAAACCGCTATTGACAAAAAGTTATAAATGATGTAAAATCAGAGGGTGATATTAAATTGTAAGGAAGTAATAAGATTTGGCAAGAATTTCCGCGCGATTGAAACGTTCGGCATTAAAGCCGGGACA
The DNA here is from genome assembly GCA_934454405.1 of uncultured Eubacteriales bacterium. GTDB lineage: Bacteria > Bacillota > Clostridia > Oscillospirales > UBA644 > UBA644. Next base: position 149,936 of record CAKSFN010000002.1, read on the forward strand.
ATATATTTTAAGGCTCATCGCCGCGTGGCTCTTCGGCGCGGCGGCGGCATCCTTTGCCTCTGCCGAACAGGCAACATCAACGCCCGTTTTGAAGGCTTATTGCGCCGTCGCACTCTTTGTCGTGACCGCCGTCGTCTTCATTTTGACCTGTTTTATAAAAAATGATAAGAAAGCATATATTCTGCTTATCGCCGCCGCGGAGATTTTTTGCATAAGCGTTCCGCTGAAAGAGCCGAACCTGTCCGTTCCCGTTTGCATCGGGCTTTGTCTCATTCTCGGCGCGGCGGTTGCTTATTCCGACATCAGGGATATAAGCCTCCGTATAGGCAACAGAGCCGTTTACATAACGGTAACCGTCCTGCTTATCGCATTGACGGTTTATATCGGCGCCGCCTGCATCGTGCGATACGATAATTACGAGATTAAGGGATACGACCACGGTCTGTTTGACCAGATGTTCTACTATATGAAGAACACGGGGCTTGCGGATACGACGTTTGAGCGAAACCGCCTGATGAGCCATTTTCAGGTGCATTTTTCCCCCGTATTTTATCTTATTCTTCCCTTTTATATGGTTTTTCCGTCCTCGCAGGCGCTGCTTGTCATCAACGGGCTTATACTGATTTCCGGGATCGTTCCGCTGATGTTTCTCTGCAAAAACTATAAGCTTTCCAATATTGCAACGGTTCTTTTCTGCGCCTGTTACGCGATATATCCCGCGCTTGCGGGCAACGGGCTGTGGGGGCTGCACGAGAACTCTTTCCTTGCGCCGTTTGTGCTTTGGTTCTTTTACTTTTCAGAAAAAGACAACCACATTCCCGCCGTTGTTTTTGCTGTTCTGATTCTTTGCGTCAAAGAAGACGCACCGATATATCTTGCAATCATAACCATATATTACATCATCTCGGGCAAAAGCCTGAAAAGGAACATTCCCCTGCTCGCGCTTTCTCTCGTTTATTTCTTTGCGGTCACGGCGCTTATGCAAAAATACGGGCTGGGTATAATGTCAAACCGATACGAAAACTATGTCGGCGATGACGGAAGCCTTATCGGAATAATCAAATCGTTTATAACAAACCCCGCGTTTACGCTTTCGCAGGCCTTCAATGAGAAAAAACTGCTGTTTCTCGTGCAACTCTTCGCTCCTCTTTGCTTCCTGCCGTTTATGACAAAGAAACCTGCGCGATTGATACTGCTTACCCCGATACTTCTCGTCAATCTGATGACGAACTATAAATATATGCCGATGATAAACTACCAGTATGTCATAGCAAATACGGCAATACTTTTCTATATGTCCGTCGCGGCATATTCGGAAATGGGCGAAAAGCGAAAAAAATTTCTTGTCTGCGCTCTTCTTTTCTCAACCGTGTTTGCTCTGTCGAACAGGTTGCACCCGGCATATCTGACAAGGACTGCGGAACAAAAAGCATGGAACGAAAAAATGACTTCGGCTCTTTCCGTGATACCGTCCGACGCAAGCGTTGCGGCGACAAACTCGCCTTCGGGGCAGCTGACGCAGAGAAAAGAACTTTACTGCATCTACACCGCAGATGACCTTGAAAGCATTCCGGACTTTGTGGAATACTATGTCGTTCGGCTTGACGGCAGCAAAAAGACCGAAAAAATACTTAAAGAAATCGACAACGGCGACTACAAAGAATTTCTCCGTGAAGACGGCGTTGTTGCAATCTATAAAAAATAAATCCGACGTAAAATGTCGGACAACGAAAGGATATAAAAATGGGAAAAGGATTTTTCCGAAAGGAACTGACACAGACAGGCAGCCCGTTCAAATTGAAACCGGGACAGTATATCCTGCGACTTCTCACCGCATGGTTTTTCGGCGCGTTCGCGGCGGTACTTGTCGGCAAAGACAACGCATTTCTGTCGCCGTTGCTCGGCAAAAAATCGCTTCTTGCGCTGTTTATAATAGGCATTGCCGTTTTTATCGGCACTTGTTTTTTACAGCGTGACAAACTTGTTTTTCTTCTGCTTATACTCGGAACGGAATCACTTTGTTTAAGTTTCACGCTCAAAATTGTGAACACAACGATTTCCGTACCGCTTTCCGTCGGACTTTGCCTTGTTTTGTGCGCGGTCGTTGCGTATTCGGACTTAAAGGATCTCAACCTGAAAATCAAGAAAAGGTCACTTTATATCGCCGTTGCGGTCATGCTTGTTCTTATGACCGCGTATATCGGCGCCGCCTGTATTGTAAAATACAATAATTACAATGTTTACGGATATGACCACGGGATTTTTGCCCAGATGTTCCACAATATGAAAGAGACGGGGCAGATGGTCACGACCTATGAAAGAAATGAATTGATGAGCCATTTCAAAGTTCATTTTTCCCCTATCTTTTATGTTCTTCTGCCGCTGTATATGATTTTCCCTTCATCGCAGGCATTGCTCGTCATAAACGGCTTTATAATCATTTCCGGTATCGTGCCGCTGATGTTCCTTTGCAAAAGATTCAAACTGTCTGACATATCAACGCTTCTTTTCTGTGTTTGTTACGCAATATATCCGACTTTTATCGGCAACGGATTTTGGGGACTGCATGAGAACGCATTTCTCGCGCCGCTGATACTTTGGCTGTTTTATTTTTCCGAAAAAGACTGCACTCTCGGCGCCGTTATTTTTGCCGTGCTTCTGCTTTGCGTTAAAGAAGACGCGGCGATGTATCTTGCAATTATAGCTTTGTACTACATCGTTTCGGGCAAAAGTCTTGCAAGGAACTTTATACTGCTGGCGCTTTCGCTTCTCTGCTTCGGCGTGGTAACGATGCTTATGCAGAAATACGGACTCGGAGTTATGTCGGACAGCCGTTTCGGGAATTATATCGGAGAAGACGGTAGCCTTTTTACCATGATAAGATCCGTAATTGAGAATCCCTCTTTCACTCTGGCGCAGGTATTTACAACTGACAAATTGCTGTTCATGTTGCAGATGTTTATGCCGCTGTGCTTCCTGCCGTTCTTTGGGAAAAAGCCAGCAAGACTTATTCTTCTCATCCCGATGCTGCTGATAAACCTTATGACAAAATACAGATACGGTTATAACATATATTTTCAGTATACTCTCGGTTCTGCCGCCATCCTGTTTTACTTGTCCGTTGCGGCATACTCCGAAATGGGAGAACAGAGAAAAAAGACTCTTATCTGCGCAACTCTTTGCTCAACGGTAATGGCTTGTTCCACATACCTGTCTCCGGGCTATCTCGGCAGAACGGACGACGTGAAACAGAGAAATGAAGAAATAGCTCAGGCACTCGCCGTCATTCCGGAAAATGCAAGCGTTGCCGCAACAGATTCTCCTGCCGGCAATCTGACGGAAAGGGACGAACTCTATTACATAAACAGTGCAAACAAAATCTATTCCGATGTTCCGAAAGATGTTGAATATTATGCAATACGCAGAGGTCATGGATGGGAACGAATGGAAGAGGTCATTGAAAAACTCAGAGACACGGACGGGCTGACCGAAATCGTTACAACAGAGAACATTGTCGTTTTCAAAAATGAGAATGCAGGAGCGGACAAATGACAAAGAATGCACCGACAAGAATCGTTATTCTTACCCTTTTCATTGCGGCAAGTATTTTTTCGACAATGCTGTGGAGCAGAAGCGTTTGGTTTCCCGTTTGCGGAGTCGCAGTATTTGCATTATTTAACGTTTTTCCGTCGTTTATAAAAAGACCCGACAAAAAACTCCGCATAAGTTCGGACGGTGCAGATCTGCTGACGGCATTTCTTGCGCTTGTTTGCATTGAATGCGTCTTATTCCCGTTTTACGCAAATTATGTAACAGGTTGGTTTTCTTCCTCATTCTGGATATGTTTTGCAATCATATTCGCAGCCGATCTGACAGTTTTTTGGAACGGAATAATCCGAGTATACGCAACGTCTTCAATAATCGGCGCAAAATGGCGTATTATCGGAATAATCTGCGGAATGATACCGATAGCGCATATATTTGTGCTCATAAAAATAATCGGGTTGGTTCGTTTTGACGTAAAAACGGAAGAAGACCGAAAAGAACGCAACGACGCAAGAGCCGCAGATAACGTCTGCAAAACAAAATACCCGATAATTCTTGTTCACGGAGTGTTCTTTCGAGATATTCGCTTTTTCAACTACTGGGGAAGAATACCGAAAGAACTCAAAAAGAACGGCGCAACAATATACTACGGCGAACAGCAATCCGCACTCGGAGTAGCAGAAAGCGCCGCGGAAATCTCGGAAAGAATAAAGAAAATCATAAACGAGACAGGCTGCGAAAAAGTAAACATAATCGCCCATTCAAAAGGCGGGCTTGATTCGAGATATGCCATAACACACCTCGGACTTGACAGATACGTTGCCTCGCTGACCACTATCAATACCCCTCACCGAGGCTGTGGATTTGCGGACTGGCTGTTCGAGAAAGCCTCCGAAGGATTTAAGAACAAACTTTCAGCCGCTTATAATTCAACGCTCCGAAAACTCGGAGACAGATCTCCCGACTTTCTGTCATCGGTAAAGGACCTCTGCGCGTCGGAGTGTAAAAAGTTGAACGAAACAACGCCCGACGCTCCGAACGTATTTTATCAAAGCACGGCAAGCAAGATAAACAAACCTTTAAGAAACATTCCCCCGCTCTGCTTTACGAGTGCATTTGTCAAACGGTTCGACGGACCGAACGACGGTCTTGTTAGCATAACGTCCGCAAAATGGGGCGAAAAAGTCACCGTATTGCAAAGCAGTTCGCCCGAGGGTATCTCGCACGCCGACATGATAGATATGTCGCGCCATAACCGCAAAGACATCGACATTCTCGAGTTTTATGTCGAACTCGTTTCCGACCTGAAAAAGAGAGGATATTAAGCATATCTGAATATTGTTTTTCATAAGTTAAACATACTTAACCGATCAAAAGCTCGTTATAAAAAAAACGGACTGTAAAAAACACACGTTTCTTACAGTCCGTTTTAATATGTTTAATATTATTCTTGTGCGGTTACAGGCTTTTTATGGATAATTCCGAACGGATAGAGATAATGCACTTATTGGTAAATTGAGGTATTTCCGCAGGCAACAGAACAGAGTCCATACGTTTGATTACTCCTGTAAATATTTTTCCGCTTGAAGATTAAACATCTCCGCATACTTGCCGTTAAGACGCATCAATTCATCATGGCTGCCATGCTCGATTATTCTGCCGTCTTCAAGCATATATATCTTATCCGCCATGCGTGTTGTGGAAAGCCTGTGAGAAATAAACACGACAGCCTTATTATACGTCGCACTCATCATAAGTTTGTTGAGTTCATATTCACTGTCCGGGTCAAGAGCGGACGACGGCTCGTCCATTATAACTATCTGATTATTTTGCATGATAGTGCGTGCAATGGCGACCTTTTGCGCTTCTCCGCCCGAAAGAATCGTACCGTTGTCATCAAACTCTCTACCGAGTTGTGTGTAGATTCCGTCAGGCAACTGTTCGAGTTTGTTTGTGAATGTCGCAGCATCAAGAGCCTTCTTTATGCGTTCCTCTTCTTCGGGAGTGCCGTCAAGCAAGTCCATCTTTACATTCTCCGCAATAGTGACGGAAAAGAGTTTGAAATCCTGAAATACCGTGCCGAAAAGTTCGCGATAATCGTCTGTTTTATAGTCGCGGACAGGTCTGCCGTTGAGATAAACAGCCCCCTTATTCGGCTCATAAAGACGCAGCAATAATTTTATCAACGTCGATTTTCCCGCGCCGTTATAACCGACAATTGCAATTTTTTCATTCTTGTGAATTTTCAGCGATACGTCCTTTAATACAGGCTCGGGACTGCTGTCATATCCGAACCAGACATTTTTCATTTCAAGCAAAGTCAACGGCTCGGTAATATCAAGCGCATCGGGAGCGTCCTTGATCTGAGGGTCATACTCCATAAACGCACGGAACTTTTCGATATACTTACTGTTTGTCGCAAAATCTATCACCGAGAACACAAAACTGCGCACATCGCTTGCCGTGCGCTGAACGGCAGGAAGAATCGTCATCATCCCGCTGATTGCAAGCGTATGAGTGACAACTATCTGATACGACATATACAAGTAGAACACAACGTTCAGCACTATATCTTTCAACAAAGAGGAAGTATAGTTCACCCAAAAGACATCCTTGACATTTTTTAAGGATATTTTCTTTTGCGTGTCAACAAAGCCGTCATACTTGTCTAAAAACAACTGACGGATCTTGTTCATTCGCAACTCTTTTGCATAAGTATCAAGAAATAGTACGCGGTTTACATAGTCGAGCTCTCTGTTGACAGGAACAAGGTCTTCGTCCTTTTTGAGTTCTGCCTTTGCAGTCAAAAGTTTTGCGACTATGCCTATTATTGCAAGAACCGCGACAAATATTGCCGCCGACATATCAAGCGAAACGATTACAACGCCTATCGTCACAAGCGATGCAATTACTCCGAGCATTTCCATTATAGCTCTTACAACCTTGAACGGCATTGACGACGCATACTCAAACGACCAAACAAAGTCATCGTAAAAATCGGGATTTTCATACTTTGAAATCTCTACGGTACGGGATTTATGATATATAATATCCTTCATTTTTTCGATAAAACGCGGTATTTTTATCTGGTAATAAAAATATCCGAAAACAGCACTTAAAACAAATGATACAACCTGCACCGAAATCAAGATTGCGAACTGTATCAATACGGGGATAAAATCAGAGTTATCGTTCGTAATCTGACTTTCGATCTGTGAATACAGATTGTTCAGGAAATTATAATATATGTAATTTGTAATGACATCCGAATATATAACAAAAAACAGTTGGATAAATATGTATGCCGGCATATATTTGACAACATATTTTACCATATAAAAGTTGTTGCTTATAATTCGTTTCAACTTTTTCATCATTTACTCCCCCTGTATTTTTCAGCTTGCCGCAAAAACATTTTTGCGTATTTGCCGCCGAGTTTCATCAACTCACGGTGCGTTCCCTGCTCGGCGATCTGACCGTTTTCCAGATAATAAACGGTATCTGCAAGCACGGCGGACGACAGTCTGTGAGAAATAAACACAACGATTTTTCCCTCACAGGCACGCATCATGTTCTCATACATATTATACTCGGCAATGGGGTCAAGCGCAGATGATGGTTCGTCAAGAATAACGATTTCGCAAGGCTTGGCAAAAACCCTTGCAAGGGCTATCTTTTGGAATTCGCCGCCCGACAAAATAACGCCCTTGTCACTGAACTCGCGCGTAAGCAAAGTATCCATGCCGTTTTCAAACGTGCAGACCTTATCCCAAATTCCGCTTTCACGAAGTGCGTTTTCAACGATTTTTCTGTCCTCTTCCGTTTCGCACTTTCGCATAAGAACATTTTCGGCAACGCTCAGAGCAAGCACCTGATAATCCTGAAAAACCGTTCCGAACAATGCGCGGTAGGAGTCAAGGTTTATCTGCTTTATATCTGTTCCGTTAAGAAGTATCTGACCGTCCGTAACGTCATAAAGACGCATCAGAAGTTTGACAAGAGTTGACTTTCCTGCGCCGTTGTTGCCGACTATGGCAATTTTTTCTCCCGGACGGATATTCATATTGATATGCTTTAAGCACTCGTTTTCCTGGCTGATATACTTAAAACTGACATCCTTGATCTGCACCGCAGGTTTAACTGACGTATCCACTTTCGGACCGTTCTCGTTAAGGCTGACGTTTGGTTTGTACTCAAAGAAATACTTCAAATCATCAACATAAAGCGAACTGTTGCCCAATCTGTGAAAGATGCTTGCAAAGGATTGCAAATGGCTTGAAACAGAGCCTACGGAATTGATTGCGACAAAGAAATTACCCAACGATACCGTTTTGGAAATTATCGTTCTGAACGCAATGTAGATCTGCGCACCGAACGAAGAAATCATGTCGGAAGAAAAGTCCAACGCATTGAATTTGATTGATTTCCAACTGTATTTTCTCGCAAGGGCTATGAGTTTATCGTTGGCGTCGTGATAGATCTTCAATATATTCCGAAATATCTTAGTCATACGCATCTCTTTTACATAGTCCATCAAGTAAAAGATACGGTTTGAATAATCGACACGCCTGTTCTGCGGAACTTCCTTCAAAGAGTATTCGTGATTGAACTTGTTCACTATCCCGCCCGTTATCAGCGTATACAAAAAAGGAATCACCGAGAAAACAACAAGTAACGGATCTATCTCAAAAAGAATGAACGACATTGAGAACATCATTATCACGCTTGTTAAAAAGTCACAGATGATCTGTATCGACTCATGAACCTTTGACGCAAAAATGACGTTTGCTATTACATATCTGTCATAAAAGTCCGTCTGTTCAAAACACGCAATGTCAAGTTCAAAAACTTTGTTGTAAAACATCTTTTGAAGACGTCTGTTTATCTCTATGTTCGCTTTCGGCAGATAAAAAGTGTTATAAAACTGCATTACCGAACCGGTAATCCAATTAAACAAAAATGTACCGACAACAACAATTACGATTTTGCCGTAGTTTGAACCCGCCTGCAACTCATCCACAACAGTCCTTACAAGAAAGACATTCGTTACAAGCTGCAAAACGCAGCCCCAGATAGTGAACAGCAAACTGAGCCAGACTTTCAGTGGACTGGCCTTATAAAGAAGTTTCAGTACAAAAAAATTATTGGATAAAATATGCTTAATTCTTTTCATTCACTTTCTCCTATCCTAAATGATTAAGCGATTTGTTTTCATTACAATCTTCTTTTTTTCTGTTTTTTTCGTCAGCAAATAATAAAAAAGAACAAAGAATCCCCTTATAAAATCTTTGCGCTTTCCCTTAAATTAAATTTTACCGACCTTAATAAACAAGCATACATATAAATAATGTCCTTTCGGATTTTATTCATTATACCATAACCAAAATATTTTGTCAATATTTGAAAGAAAGTATTGCAAATTATCGTTACAGGTCTATGGTTCTACCTATAATTTTCCATGAAGCCTGATATATAAACAAAATACTCCTCATTATCATAAAAATGCTCCGAAAAGATTTCCCTTTTCGGAGCATTGATTTTCTGTTTTTAAGATTACTTTGCGTACTCAACGGCACGGCTTTCTCTGATAACGTGAACTTTGATCTGACCGGGATATTCAAGTTCGGCTTCGACCTTATTCGCGATATTTCTTGCAAGAACGGTCATGTCGTCGTCCGAAATATCTTCGGGTCTGACCATAACGCGGATCTCACGACCTGCCTGAATGGCATAGGTTCTTTCAACGCCTTTGAAACTGTTCGCAAGAGATTCAAGTCTTTCGAGACGTTTGATGTAACTCTCGATATCTTCACGTCTTGCGCCGGGTCTTGCCGCGGAGATTGCGTCCGCAGCCTGAACGATAACGGCAACAACGCTTTTCGCTTCAACATCGCCGTGGTGAGCTTCAATGGCGTGAACTATCTTCTCGTTTTCCTTGTATCTGCGCGCTTCCTCAACACCGATACTGATATGCGAACCCTCTTTCTCCTGATCGAGAGCTTTGCCTATATCGTGAAGCAGCCCCGCGCGTTTTGCGGCGGTCACATCCGCGCCTATCTCACCTGCGATAAGCCCTGCGATGTGAGAAACCTCAATGGAATGAACAAGGACGTTCTGTCCGAAGGAAGTTCTGTAATGAAGTCTGCCGAGAAGCTTAACAAGCTCGGGATGTATACCGTGAACTCCCGTCACGAAAGTCGCGTTCTCGCCTTCCTTCTTTATAGTCTGTTCAACTTCTTTTCTTGCTTTTTCTACCATATCGCCGATTCTTGCGGGGTGAATACGTCCGTCCTGAATCAGTTTTTCGAGAGCGATTCTCGCAATCTCTCTGCGAACCATATCAAAGCAGGATATGGTTATGGTTTCCGGCGTGTCGTCAATGATAAGGTCAACGCCGGTCAATTGTTCGAGCGCGCGGATATTTCTGCCTTCGCGTCCGATTATACGTCCCTTCATCTCATCGTTCGGGAGAGTGACCGCGGAAACGGTCGCTTCCGCAACGTGATCTGCGGCGCATCTTTGAATGGCAAGCGAAATTATTTCTCTCGCTTTTGTTTCCGCTTCCTCTTTCGTGCGGTTTTCGTATTCCTGAATCTTAATCGCCTGTTCGTGTTTCAGTTCGCCTTCAAGATTTGCAATAAGCTCGGTTTTCGCCTGATCGGCAGTCATGCCGCTTATGCGTTCGAGAACGGCACGTTCTCCCTTTTTCAGTTCTTCGAGTTCAGCCTCTTTTTCTTCAACCGCCTTCATCTTATTTGCAAGAGCGTTTTCTTTCTTCTCATAAGAATCGGCGCGTCTGTCCAGGGTCTCTTCTTTTTGAATGACTCTTTTTTCAAGCCTTTGAACTTCATTTCGTCTTTCACGGATTTCTCTTTCGGCCTCCGTGCGACTTCTGTGAATGTCTTCCTTCGCTTCGAGCAAAGCTTCTTTCTGCTTTGTCTCCGCGGTTTTAATCGCCTCATTAACAATATCTTTCGCCTTCTGCTCGGCGGAGCCTATGGTTGCCTCCGCGACCTTTTTGCGGTAAAGATTTCCGCAGATAAGACCGACGGCAAGCGCCACAACGCCGACAGCGACAATAATTATTATTTCAACGGTTCCCAAGGCTAACGGTATTATATGTTCTATGCTTAACACCTCCTGACTAAATTATTATGCGGTTAGAAACATAAAGTTAATATTTGAACATAACTATACTTTTTAATTATATAGTATAATAAATGAATTGTCAAGTTGATTTTTTAACGAACCTGTCTTTGACACAAATTTGTCAAAGACAAAAATGCTTATTTCATTAAAAATTTATTATTTCATTCCTTCGGGACTTGAAAATATCAAGTTTATATGATACAATAAGGTATACATACGAAATGAAAAGATTTCTCTCTTAAAGAGACTCAAAACACTTTTTCCTGAAAAAAGGGAGGACACAAATGTCTGAACGAAACGAAAAACATTCATCTTCCGCAAGGCGTCCGTCGTCTTCGGGACAACACACGCAGAGGATAGACAGAGTCAGAACCGATAGACCGTCAAGACCTCTTACACCGGAGGAAGAACGCGCTCGCAGAAGGCGTATTGCGGAAAGAAGACGCCGAAAAAAGCGTGAAAAAAGAATCAATATCACGTGCGCTATAATTGCAATAATCGCTTTTTCGATCGCCGTTTGCACGGGGGTTCTGTTTTTCAGGGAGAAAAACAACTATGACCGCGTAACGGAGCAAAAAACCGCGGCGGAGCAGGAAGCGCAAAGCAAGGGGCTCGAATATGAAAAAATGAAAGCCGAAATCGAAGGACTCGATAAGGAAATCGCCGGGCTTAAAGCAAAGCTCCCGACGGAATAGGAGGCGTCAGATGAGAATTATTTACATACTGATAACTTTCGTATGCCTGGCGCTTTCAATCGTTTTTCTGTTTTCTTTCTTTTCATACAAATCGAACAGATTGCCCGAGGCGAACGAAAACCTGAAAAGCCAGCAGCAGCTTGCAACGAAGGCGCAAAACGACATCAACGAGCTTAAACCGACGCTTGATGCGAAGAAGGCGGAAAAAAGCGGGCTTGAGTTGCAGATCCGTTACAGAACCGAACCGACGGCATTTCTGACGTTCAACAGCGTGCCCTCCTCAAATACCGCAAAGCTTCTCGATATTCTCAAAGAAAACGGCGTAAAAGCGACGTTTTATATAACGGGGGCGCTGATTCAAGACGATTCGGATCGCGCGGTCGTCAAGCGTATAGTCGACGAAGGTCACGCGATAGGGATTCGCGCATACGGCTCGAACAATACGGCGGAAATATATTCAAGCGCGGAAAAATATATGGACGATGTGAAAAGGTGCGCCGAATTGATAAAAGACATAACCGGCACGGAAACAAAGCTCGTTCGTATGCCGGGCGGAACCGCGCAGGCAAAATCGTACTGCTCTCAATACGGCAACGGAACGGAAACGCTTCGTGAAATAATGAAAAGTCTTCACGACGCGGGTTATTCGGTCACGGATTGGTATACGGATGCGGGCGACTATGACTCCTCCGCCTCTGCGGGAAACCTGCTCGAAGTTGTAAAAACAGCCGCTGCGGCGCGAAAGAACAACGACGGCTACAAAACATATATGCTGCTTATGTACGGAACGGATGTTTCGGCGGAGCTGCTTCCGAATGTTATAAAAACGCTCAAAGAACTCGGATATAACACGTTCGAAAAAGTCGTCCCCGGCGGATACGCATATATACGCTATCCCGTAGATTATTGATCGGAAGAGGTTCACATGCAGGAAATAATGACAAAAGATGAAATCGAAGAACAAAAAGAGATAATCCTCGATTTGCTTAAAAGCACCGAGCGCGAGGGAATAGACAAGCTTGCGGATTTTCTGACGGAATCCACAGATTTTTTCACGGCGCCCGCATCCACGCGATTTCACAATAATTTCTGCGGCGGTCTGGCGCAGCATTGTCTCAACGTATACGAAAATTTCAAAGCTCTGCTCGAGATCAAAGGCGTTGAAATGTCCGAAGACAGCATCATAATATGCTCTTTTCTTCACGACCTTTGCAAATGCAATACGTATGTTGTTGAGACGCGCAACAGAAAAAATGACCGCGGACAATGGGAAAAATACAATATTTGGGCAACGAACAAAGATGTTGACGTTCCCCTTCCGCACGCTTCCCGCTCAATAGCGCTCATCAGAAAGTTCATAAAACTCTCCATAAAAGAAGAGTTGACTATCTTCTATCACATGGGACCGTACGGCGGCGAGGATTACGAATACCGCAATATGCTTAAAGCGGCAAACGAAAAATATCCGCAGACCGTTCTGTTCTATGTCGCGGATACGATATCGTCGTATCTGGACGAAGACACGGTCGCCGACTGATTGCCGCAGCGAATACCCGAAGTTTCATTTTATTTCACTTGACAAAAACTATCTGCTGTGATATAATCAGCAGGTATGCAGGCGTAGTTCAATGGCAGAACTTCAGCTTCCCAAGCTGACAGCGCGGGTTCGATTCCCGTCGCCTGCTCCAAAAATCGGCAGGTACGCAAGAGACTTGCCGATTTTACTTTTGCGCGTTACCCTTTCTCCGTTCGTCAAAAACACTTGCCGATTTTGTTGTCTGCGTATACAATTTCGGTACGGAAACAAAAAAATTTCTTTTTACCTATTGCAATTCTTTTTATTATATGATATAATACTTGCGTTAAGTAAAAATTCGGGGCATTAGCGCAGCTGGGAGCGCATCACACTGGCAGTGTGGGGGTCGTGGGTTCGAATCCCATATGCTCCACCATAAGTCCACCGTAATTTTGATAGAATTACGGTGGTCTTTTATTATTGTCAAAGGTTTTATTTTATGATATAATCGACTTGATAAAATGAATTTTGCGGAGGTTACGGATATGAAAAGAGTGCTTATATTAAACGACGAGGGTGCGGCTTTGGAGAACATTGCTATTCGAAGCGTTCTTGAATATTTCGGGTACATTGTAACCATGTACAACATAGGCAGACCGCAGGATTACTTTGATGTGTTCGGCGGGAAACAAAATTTCAACTATGACTGTTTAATTATCGGATGTCACGGTGACGGCGGAAAGATAATCGTTCCGATTTTAGGAGAGAATGTCTATTATCCGAATGAGTGCCGGAATAATATCGGTTATGAAGAATTACGGGGTTTGGTGAAAATCAAAGATAAAACCGTTATCTGCACCGGATGCACCACAGGTGCGGGAGAGCTATATAAAGAGTTTAATCGAAATAACAATACCTTTGTTGCTCCGACGGATTATATCGAGGCTAATAGCAGTCTAATGTTTATTGTGAATTTATTTTATCATTTGTCAAACGGATTGAGTTTTAAAGACAGCTTTGCTATTGCAAGCGCTATCGATAGTGAAACCAAACTGTATAACTTTTATTCTTAACATTAATGATATAATAATTATATTGAAATTTGTGGAGGAGGGATACTATGTGTTTCAGATTCAAGCAAATGCAAAACGAAGATATTGCCGTATTCATAAATGAAATGTTTGAGATTTTGGCAAGTAATATGAACGTCATTGCTCCAACAGGTAATTCTTATGATGCGGATTTTAAAATTTGGTCGGAATGCGTAGTACCTGTTTGGCGTGAAGGAAAGCGCCTTGTGATTCTGATTTTCTGTGAAGATACACTGTGTGGATTCTTTCAATACTTTGTAAATTATAAAACTTTTAGAATGGACGAAATACAATTCAAGAAAGAATATCAGGGCTGCGGTTTATTCGCCGAGCTGTATCATTACTTAACAACAATAATTCCGGTTCAGACAAAGTATGTTGATGCGTTCTCACGAAAGGAAAATTTGAAATCTCAGAGAATTTTAGAGCATCTCGGTTTGTCGGTTGTCGGCGAGAGCAAAAATGGCAAATCTTTATATTTTAAAGGCGAGTACAAAACTGTATTTGAACGCTATTCCAAATAAATCTCAGTTTATTACAGAGTGCCCGCTAAACCCAAAACCGCTTAAAGCAAGGATGTTCGGCTATTTCAGAAGCGCCTTAACATTAAAGATTTGAAAGGAGATAATATGTATTTTCACGCATCACAAATAGAGAAAATCAAGACTTTAGAACCAAGAATTTCAAATCATAACATCCCACTTATTTATTTTTCGGACAAAAGAGAAAATGTTCTCGTGTATTTAAGTAACGCTGTGGAAAAAGTGTGTAAAGAAGGCAATTTTATATTTAACGGTTTATGGTATAAATGGGGTTCATACGGATTTGAAAAAGACGGAAGATTAAGATTTGAGGAATACTATCCGAATGCTTTGGAAGATACATATAAGGGAATAAAAGGATATATTTATTCGTGCAACAAAATTGAGCCATATCAAAAATTGGATATAAAAATCCCCAATGCCTTTATATCAGCTAAAAAAACAACAATAGATAATTGCGAATTTATTCCTGATGCATATAATGAAATAATAAAAGCCGAAGCGAATGGCTTGATCACCATATTACGATATGACGACTTTATTAGTAATATAAAAAGAAAAGAGTGGCTGGAAAAAGTCATAATTGACGAATACCAAAGCAATAAATCACATCCGGATTATCGTTTTTTTCTCGAATCGAGATTTTCTGCCATAATAAATCACGACGGTGCCTTTTGATTCAATGAAGTCATTTTTTAGCAAAATATCGGTGCAGTTATCAAAACAATGCCTTCCTTTAACCGAGAACGACCACCCTATAACTGGTTTCTATCAAAATTAGGGTCATTTGCCATAAGTCCACCGTAACTATGATAAGATTACGGTGGCTTTTTATATATTAAATATGTTATGCAGAATTCAATAAACCGGATTTTGCGGATGTTAATTATGGATATAAAAAGAACAAAAGCATACTACAAACAACTCGTCAGCCGTGATTTATGTGATTGCGCGTATTGCCGAAACTATATTGCCGAAATTAAAAACACGTACCCGAAGGTTGCCGAATATCTGTTTTCTTTAGGAATTGATATAGAAAAGCCGTTCGAGACAATGCCTCTTGATATTGACAAAACGGGACATATCGAATATATAGCCTCTCAATATATAATTTTTGGCGAACCTGATGATTTTACCAAAACCGTTATTGACTCCGTGAATATTGTTATCGCTGAATCTCACCCTTCTACGGAAATAAAAGAACCTCATTTTGTTATTGAAATATATCCTATACGCTTGAAATGGGTAATGTAGCGAATTTCGGTCTGCCAAATTGGAGCAGATAACAAAAATGCAATTACAGGTTGTCTCATAAAAATTCATATCAGAACTACTTACAGGCGCAAAGCATCCTTTTCGGGTGCTTTTTGTGTTTTTGAGACTGTTGCTCCCTTTTTGGGGGCGTTTTTTTGTTTTGAGAGGTCTTTGCACCTTTTTTTTGGCGCATTTTTTGTCTTTCAGAGAATTGTCGCGCCCTTTTTCGCTTCAAAATATTGTTTTTTGGGGAATCGCTTTATCAAAGTAGAACAACAGAGCGACGAAATTTGCATTTTTTTTATGCAAAGATACAAAACTTAAAAAAATTGCGCTAAACCACTTTACAACTTTAACGCGATGTAGTATAATAGTGCCATATCAAACAAGACCCGACAAAAATCAAACGGGCAAAGGAGAGTAAAAAAGATGAGAAAAGTATTTGCAATGACCATGGCAATCCTGATGCTGGTTCTGTGCCTCGCAGGATGCGGAAAGAAAGATCAGACAGCAACAGCAACCGATGACGGCGCGCAGGGAACAACGGCAGGCACGAGCACTGACAGCGCTTATGTCAAGAGTAACGGCAAGCTGGTTATCGGTATCACGGAGTTTGCTCCGATGGACTTCCAAAAAGAAGGCAGTACCGAATGGGTCGGCTTTGACGCAGATCTCGCGAAAGCGTTCGCGGCTGAACTCGGTGTGGAGGCTGAGTTCGTCGTTATCAACTGGAACAACAAAGAGTTTGAACTGAACAGCAAGTCAATCGACTGCGTATGGAACGGTATGACTCTGACCGACGGCGTCAAGGCAGCAATGGAGACTTCCAACGCATACTGCAAAAACGCGCAGGTGGTTGTTCTGCCGAAGGATAAAGCGGCGAACTATTCTTCCGTTGAAGACCTCAAAGACCTCAGTTTCGCGGCAGAGGGCGGCTCTGCGGGAGAAGAGATACTTACAACGCTCGGTTACAATGTAACGCCCGTGACGGCGCAGTCCGACGCAATCAAGGAAGTGGCGGCCGGAACGTCCGACGCAGCGGTTATCGACCTGCTTATGGCGGGCGCAATGATAGGAGAAAACACAAGTTACAGCAACCTTACGTTTTCTTTTGAACTGACTTCCGAGGAATACGGCGTAGGTTTCAGAAAAGGATCCGACCTTGCGCAGAAACTTAACGACTTCTTCGTAAAAGCATACGCCGACGGCACTATGGCAAAACTTGCGGAGCAGTATTCCATCTCTTCCGCAAACATCATTGAGCAGAAGTAATTAAAACTGAAAAAAGTCAAGGCAGAAGATCTTGCGGATCTTCTGCCTTGCAGAACGTATTAAGGACGGAACAAAATGTTTGAAACTGTAATGAAATCTCTGATGATAGGCTTCGGAGAGACATTGAAAATATTCTTTTTGACCCTGCTCGGCTCGCTCCCGCTCGGACTTATAATCTCGCTGGGGTCAATGTGCAAATTCAAGCCGCTTCAAGCCCTTGTCAAAGTGATCGTTTGGATAATCCGAGGCACGCCGCTGATGCTGCAGCTCATTATCATATATTACGGTCCCGGATTGCTTCTCCAAACGAATATATGGGGAACAGGCTCAAACGGACGAATGATAGCGACGCTTGTGGCATTTATAATCAACTATGCTTGCTATTTTTCCGAAATATACCGCGGCGGTATCGAAAGCATACCGAAAGGACAGTTTGAAGCGGGGCAGGTTCTCGGAATGACAAAAAAGCAGATATTTTTCAAGGTCGTGCTTTTACAGGTTGTCAAACGCATAGTTCCTCCCATAAGCAATGAAGTTATAACGCTTGTCAAAGATACTTCCCTTTCAAGAATAATCGCCATTCAGGAAATCATTTATTTCGGCGAAAGATTCATCAAAAACGGCGGACTTTTGTGGCCGCTGCTCTTCACGGGCGTTTTCTATCTGGCTTTCAGCGGTATTCTGACGCTGATTTTCGGCAGAATCGAAAAGAAACTTGCGTATTTCAAATAAGGAGGGAAAAATATGCCTGTACTTGAAGTTAAAAACCTGAAAAAGAATTTCGGAAAGACCGAGGTTCTGAAAGGCGTCGGATTCTCTCTTGAAAAAGGGGAAGTTCTCGCTATAATCGGTTCGTCGGGCGGCGGAAAGACAACGCTTTTGAGATGTATCAATTTTCTTGAATTTGCCGACGGCGGAAAAATTCTCGTCAACGGAAAAACGATATTCGACGCCGATGACAAGAAAAAGCACAGTGAGGCGGAAATACGCAAAAACAGGCTTCACTTCGGGCTTGTTTTTCAGCAGTTCAATCTGTTTCCGCAATACAGCGTTTTGGAAAATGTCACTCTGGCGCCCTCCCTGCTCGGAATAGATACCGCCGATAACATAACGGCACGGGCGACGGAAATTATAAAGCGCGTCGGACTTGAGGACAAGATGAACAGTTATCCGTGCGAACTTTCGGGCGGACAGCAGCAGCGTGTAGCCATAGCAAGAGCGTTGGCACTCGATCCCGACATTCTTTGTTTTGACGAGCCGACCTCGGCGCTCGACCCCGAACTGACGGGCGAAGTGCTTCGCGTCATCAAAAGCCTGAAAGAGCAGGACAGAACGATGCTCATAGTCACGCACGAAATGGAGTTCGCAAAAAATGTGGCGGACAAAATAATGTTCATCGCAGACGGGCTTATCGAGGAATACGGAACGCCGGAGCAGGTGTTCAACTCTCCAAAATCCCCGAAAACAAAGGCATTCCTTTCAAAATCGCTTGAAAGTATATAAGACATTTGATATATTTCGGATCATACAGACTCAATTGATTCGCCATACATTCCTTTATCTTTGCGATATTTTGGCGCAAATACTATATGATACTTGCAATTTAAACTCGCATGTGTTAAACTGCTATTGATATTATCGTTCATGATAATGCCCTCCGATTGTTTTTTGTTGTGACTGGAAGGTCACAATTTGATTATAAACAATCGGAGTTATTTTTTCAACCCCAACGGTTTAACATCTTTTGAACCACACGACTATCACGTGTTTTCCGATTACAAAAATGTCCTGCGGCCGTTTCCGACCGCAGGGCATCGTTCTGCTTTTACTGTAATATCTTCCGGATCATGGATTCCACGCACTCATCATTATCGAGCGTATATACGTTTCTGGCTTCCCGGTATGCACGATCGGCATCGACTGTCGGTGTAGACCACCACATGCACAGATCCAATGAGCGGGTACCCGACATGATAAACGAATTGAGCACAATCCGCTTTCCGTCCGCTGTGGGGGACAAGCGCGTTTCCAAATCCTTGATCGTTTTGTAGAATTCGATCTTGGGATCATCCGGGCGGATATGCATCAAGCCCTTCGGGTCAATAAACGAAATGTACTGCGTTTCCGGCGTATCGATCCAGAGGATGTAATCGGGATAGAAATTGCCCGCCTCAAAGAAGCCCATGCCGACCCTGCTCTTGTTGCGGAGCAAATACAAGGATTTTCCCGCCAATTCTGCTGCGTGATCTTCTACGTATTCCTTGAGATAGTCCACAAATCTCATTTCGTCGGTGTTCAGCGCAACAGGCGACACCTGTATTTTCAGACTGCTTTTTTCAAGACAAATCAGCGGGGCGTACAGGTGCGATCGGAAATCGAATAAAACCAGCCTGCCGCGGAAGGAATCTTTTTTGTAAACGTCAAGACCGTTATTCGCCTGCAGTACGGCGGACATCTCCGTAACGAAAGCCTCCATCTCATCGCCGGTGGGACCCATCGCGTTCTGCTGCGTGTAGGTCAACGTGTATTCATCGACAAAATTACTGTCGTCCGCATCCAGGAGCGCATACTCCAGTCGTGGTGCCTCCCAGCGTTCTTTTTCATATTTGAAAAACTTATCCGTATAGGATTTGAGCGCCAAGACGGCATAATCGGTCGCCGCCTCCAGCTTTGCGATCGAATTGATTTCCAGATGGTTTTGCGGGATCAGCAGGCCGTACCAGCCGTCCTCCCGCAGGATATCAAGGAGTCTGTCCTTGACAATGCTGATATTGAAATACCGTTTTTCGCTCTTATACTCCTGCAGCTCCTCAAAGATCCGCTGTACGTCCAGCAGAGGCAGGATATCTGCCGGAAGCGTCCGCGGCTCCGGCATGGATTCTATTTTGAAGCTGAAGGTGGAATCTATCGTCTGTATTTTGCTGCGGCAGTCGATGACTGTTTTGCTCTTGAACAGGTAGCGCAGGAATCCCTGATCGGGCTTGTCCAGAATCAGTCTGGCGGCCTGCTGCTTGAAATTGGCTCCGTCTTTCACCTTGATGACGTGGAGCTTTTTGCCTTTCACTTCATCAAACCGGCTGATCACCGGCAGTCGGTACTCATACACCGTCTCATTGGTGGGTGTGCCTTCCTGCTCCAGATAGCTCTTGAAATCTTCCATATACTGCGCCTTCACGCCGAATATGGTCAGCGTTTCCAGCAGCTCGATATGCTCGGGAGGCGTGACATTGGCATCCAGCTTGCGGGAACGCTTCAGGCATCCGTTGTAGCCTTTCAGGCGTACACCGCGTCCGAAAAGCTGAATGGCCTGCGATCCCTCGCCTTTTGCAAA
>CAKSFN010000003.1 GCA_934454405.1 uncultured Eubacteriales bacterium
GAAGAGATAAAACTGTTCTGACAGTACGGACAGGATCACGAAAAACCTCGGTCTCCGAAAATTCGGAGACCTTTTTTCTTGTTAAATGTTTATTTGAAACTTGAAACTGACATAGTGAAGAATATCTTTGCTATATGGTTTAGTCAAATCGTGATTTGAAGTTTTGTCTTTTTATATGTTCGCTGCGCACATTTTTTGCTCGTGACAACGCGTTTTTCGGAGTTTTCGGTCGATTGTGTTTCTTTCGCAAACATTTTTTCGGAAAGACTTGCGTAAATCGAAAATTTATGTTACAATAAAACGTACGAAGTGCTTTGGCTATAAAAATGTATAATGTGAGATACGCAAAGTTTTTTACGAAAGGATTTTCGGTATGAACGAAGTTAAAAAACCGAATAAGCCGTTGTTTTTCTATTACGGCATCGCGCTGCTCGTCATCGTTCTTTTCAATCTGCTTCTTATGCCGCGCATAGCGGAAAAGCAGGTCAAAGAGGTCGATTACGGCACGTTTATCAAAATGACCGAGCAGAAAGAGCTTGACGAGGTCGATATCGCGTCCAACAAGATAGTTTTTTCCGACAAGCAGGGCAACCTCTACAAGACCGGCTATATCGGTACGGACGAAGCCCTTGTTTCCCGTCTCGAAGCGTCGGGCGCGAAGTTTTCGACGCAGATAATCGAAGAGACTTCGCCCATCGTAAGCTTCATCGTTTCATGGGTGCTTCCCATCGTCATTTTTGTTGTTCTCGGGCAGCTTATGTCCCGCTGGATGATGAAGAAAATGGGCGGCGGCGCAGGCTCGATGATGTTCGATCTGGGCAAGAGCAATGCAAGGGTATACGTTAAGTCTTCCAGCGGCATACGCTTTGACGACGTCGCGGGCGAGGACGAGGCGAAAGAAAACCTGACCGAGATAGTGGAATATCTTCACGACCCGAAAAAATATACGGAAATAGGCGCGTCGATGCCGAAAGGCATACTGCTTGTGGGCCCTCCGGGCACGGGTAAAACGATGCTTGCAAAAGCCGTTGCGGGTGAAGCGAACGTTCCGTTCTTCTCGATGAGCGGCTCGGAGTTCGTTGAAATGTTCGTCGGCATGGGCGCATCAAAAGTCCGCGACCTGTTCAACCAGGCAAAAGAAAAGGCTCCGTGCATAGTATTTATCGACGAGATAGACGCGATAGGCGGCAAGCGCGATTCGCGCATCGGCGGCAACGACGAGCGTGAACAGACCCTGAACCAGCTGCTGACGGAAATGGACGGTTTTGAGGGCAATTCGGGCGTTATCATTCTTGCGGCGACGAACAGACCCGAATCTCTCGACCCCGCGCTGACGCGTCCCGGACGTTTTGACCGCCGCGTTCCCGTTGAACTGCCCGACCTGAAAGGCAGAGAGGCTATTCTGCGCGTTCACGCCAAAAAAGTTAAGACCGAACCCAATATAGATTACTCCGCGGTTGCGCGTATGGCTTCCGGCGCATCGGGCGCGGAGCTTGCGAACATCGTCAACGAGGCGGCACTCCGCGCGGTTCGCGACGGCAGAAAAACCGTTACCCAGTCCGACCTCGAAGAGAGCATAGAGGTCGTTATCGCGGGCTATCAGAAGAAGAACGCGATATTGACGGACCACGAAAAACGCATAGTGGCGTATCACGAAATAGGTCACGCGCTTGTGGCGGCAAAGCAGACGCAGTCCGCACCCGTTCAAAAGATAACGATAGTTCCGAGAACGTCGGGCGCGCTCGGCTACACCATGCAGGTGGAGGACGGCAACCATTACCTCTGGACGAAAGAGGAAATGGAGAACAAGATAGCCACGCTCACAGGCGGCAGAGTTGCGGAAGAGGTCGTTTTCGGCTCGATAACCACGGGCGCGTCAAACGACATCGAACAGGCAACGAATCTTGCGCGCTCCATGATAACCCGTTACGGTATGAGCGACGAGTTCGGCATGGTTGCGCTTGAAACGGAGACAAATCAGTATCTCGGCGGCGACACGCAGCTTTCCTGCTCTGCGGAAACGCAGCGCGAAGTGGATAAAAAGGTCGTTGACCTTGTTAAGAAGCAGTATGCGAAAGCGACGCGGATAATCACCGAAAACCGCGAAAAACTCGACGAGCTTGCCAAGTTCCTTTATGAAAAGGAAACTATCACGGGCGAAGAGTTTATGCAGATCCTTGATAAGTAATTCAGCGGCTGTCGGCGAATAAAACGGGGCAAAAAGTTTTCGGCACTTCGGGTATAAGAGTATTGCGGTTCAATCCGCTTATTCCGTAAGAAAAGGAGGACGGTATCGGCGTATGAAGGCCGTCTGCCCGTTCCGGATATGCTCTGTTCCGCGGCTCTGAAAAACCATAAATGAATATGAAAACGTCCGCCGGGGTCCGAAAGGAGTTCGGCGGGCGGCAAGAGAGGAATATGAATATGGCAACCACTTATGTATTTTTTAACCCGCTTGCGGGCAACGGCAAGTGCGGCGACAGCGCAAAGGGGCTGACAAAAGTTGTAGGCGAGGGCGCGATCTTCTGCAATATGACCGACGAAAGCGTTTATGAGAGCACTCTTTTTTCACTTGCTCCCGATGACAAACTCATCGTCTGCGGCGGCGACGGAACGCTGAACAGATTTGTCAATTTTGTCGGCGACCGCGACCTCGGACACGATGTTTTTTACTGTCCGCTCGGCTCGGGCAACGACTTTGCGCACGAGCTCGGCAAAACTTCGGACGACGAACCTTTTAACATCACCGATTACCTTAAAAATCTGCCTACGGTCTGCGTAAACGGCAATACATACCGCTTTATCAACGGCATCGGCTACGGTATAGACGGTTACTGTTGCGAAGTGGGCGACAAAATGCGCGGCAAGGGAAAGAAAAACATCAATTATGCGGGAATAGCGATTAAGGGGCTGCTGTTCCACTACAAACCGACAAACGCTGTCATCACCGTTGACGGCGTTCGGCACGAGTTCAAAAAGGTGTGGCTTGCGCCGACGATGAACGGCAGATTTTACGGCGGCGGTATGATGCCGACCCCCGGGCAGGTCAGAAACGGCGGCAAACTTTCGGTTATGCTTTTCCACGGTTCGGGCAAGATAAAAACTCTGGCAATCTTCCCGTCCATTTTCAAGGGCGAACACGTCAAACACACGGACTGCGTGACCGTGCTTGAAGGCAAAACGATAACCGTTGAGTTTGACAGCCCGCGCGCGCTTCAGATAGACGGCGAGACCGTTCTCGGCGTTACGTCCTACACCGCGACCGCGTTCGGCGTGAACGAACCCGCAAAAGAAGCGGAAACAACCGCTGCGGAATAAAAAAGTTTATTCGAGTATAAAAAAGTGCCCGATAGGGTATAAAACGCGTGAAATCCGCGCGGATTATACCTTATCGGGTATAGTTTTGAAAAAAACGTCGGAGAGGCAGAGAAAAACGCTGCGCCGCCGAAACGCAGGCTTTTTTACATCCCCTCATTTTTTTGTCGTCTGAATAAGGTGCTTTGCCCCGTCTTTTATTTTTCCGTGCCGGGGAAGAACAGAGCCACGGTGCCGGGACCGACGTGCGCGCCCGTTACCGGTTCGTAGCAGACGTTATAGCATTTGCCCGTGAATCCCTTTTTGCGAAGGGCTTTAAGCAGAGCCTCCGCGTCCTGCGGAGCGTCCGCGTGCGCTATTCCTATCTCGGAGGATCTGTCCCTTGCGAGCTTTTCGTATTTTTCGACAAGCGCCGCCAGCGCCGCCTGTCTGCCGCGCGCCTTGCCGCACGAAACTATTCTGCCCTCCCCGTCGCCTTTGAGCACGGGCTTGATTTTCAGCAGAGTGCCGACGACAGCGGCGATGCCGCTGATCCTGCCGCCGCGTTTCAGGTATTCGAGATCGTCCACCGTGAAATACTGGCACATCGTGTTTCTTTCTTCTTCAATTATTTCCGTTATTCTGTCAAGCGCCGCGCCTGCCTCTATCATTTTCGCCGCCTTGATAACGAGCAGCCCTTCGCCGAGAGACGCCGCAAACGTATCTATCGCAACAATTTTGCGGTCGGGGTATTCGTCCTGCAACTCCGAAACCGCTATGGACGCCGCGTGCGCCGCGCCGCTTATGCCGCCCGACATACCTATATAAAGAACGTCGTCGCCGTTGTCAAGCGCCCCGCGGAAGGCTTCCATAAAATCCACAATGTTTATCATCGAGGTTTTCACCGTCGCGCCGTTTCGCATCGCGTCGTAAAAGGCCTTGCCGTCAAAATCGCCGTCGGGGCTTCTGTTCGGTTCCCTGTCGTCCACGCGATATGTGAAGGGAACAAGTCTTATTCCGTATTTTCCGATCATTTCGGAGGTGAGATTTGCCGAGGTGTCCGTATAAAGCCGTATCATAGTTTTTTTCCTTTTCGCCGTTTTCGCTGTTTTTTGCGGCAAACCGTTTCGCCGCGTTTATGATACTATCATACACCCTCCGTGCCGCCGAAGCAACCTACGACGCTCTTTTTTACGCTACGGGTCGGAGAGCGGTGATTCTATGACAAAAAGTACGCGGTAGAATAAGAAAAGGAGACTCTACCGTCAGTAGAATCTCCTGAAATATCAACGCTTTTCGGGCGTATTTATTCGGTTTTATCATTCGCTTGCGTCGTTTCGGTGTCGGGCTTTTTCTTCGGCGGTTTTTTCTTTATGCGAAAGCCGAAAATCACGAGCGCTTCCACGGGAACGGCAAGCAGGAATATCTGCCACCAGTTATGGCTGAGAAACAGCAGATATACCATCGCGATAAGGCTGAGCGCCAGCGCGGACACGATAAAAAAGTTGCGCTTGCCCCTGCCCCAAACGGAGTGAAGCACAAGCTGCGTTATCAGCGAAACGGGCACGGCGCAGGGGAATATCTGCCAAAGCACCACGCCGCAGAGCCAAAGAATGACGAACAGCAAAAGCGCCAGCGTCCATATTCCCGTAATCGCGACGCTTGTTATCATCTTATGGCTGTAACGGTCGCTTTTAACGAGCTTTATAATTCCGCTTCTGTTCTCGTCCTCTCTTTTCTTTCGTTCCTCGCCCGAATAAACAAGTCTGTCAACGGTCACGCCGAACACGTCCGCGATATTGCGCAGCACGGCGGCATCGGGCGCGGCTTCCGCACGCTCCCATTTGGAAACGGACTTATCCGAATAGTGTATCTTTTCCGCAAGGTCTGCCTGCTTCATGCCTGCCTCCGCGCGGAGCTCGATGATGTTGTTTGCTATTATTCTCTTGATGTCTTCCATGAGCGAATCCTCCGTGAAAGAGTGTTTTTATCTCTGTTTTTTTATTACCGAACAGCGCTCGACGCCGTAATACCTCATAACTTCGGCAAGCCTCTCCGTTATCCTCTCTCCGTAAACGGCGACGGGAACGGCGGGCGGACAGCTTATCGCCGACGCGGCGCAAACGCGCCCCGCGCATTTATCCGTCGGCAGCACTTCGCTTTCTTCAAAAATCGTCTCTCTCGGGCTCAAAACCGCCTCCGAACGGGGGAGAAGAGGCGGTTTTTCCGTTATCGCGGAACGCCTTTTCATCTTTTTGAGTGTAACTTTCAGTCTTTCGAGATCTTTATCCGTATTTTTCGGCGAAAGCATAAAAACAACCGCGTCGGGGTCGTAAAACTCCGGGTAAATCCCGTTCGCCGTCAGTATTTTCGCCGTTTCAACGCCTGTGTAGCCGAAACTTTTCGGCAAAAGCGTTATTTTCAGCGGTTCGTCGCCGAATGTTTCAAAGCCGAGTCCGTTTATCTCTTTTTTCAGCTCCTCCGCCTTCGGAAGGAACAGCGAAAGGCTTTTTCTGAAAGCGTCCGCCCCGTCGTTCATTGCGTCGAGCGACTGCAATATAAGATATGACGGACTGCTCGAACCGAACAGCGACATCGAAGCTTTTGCCTGCTTTGCAAACACTTCCGCCGCGTTTTGCGCTATGTGCAGATACGCGCCGCCCGTTATCACGGGAAGCGTCTTGTGCGCCGAAGAACAGCACATATCCGCGCCGAGGTCGGTCGGGAAAAGCGAGGTCGGCAGAAAGCGCAGATATGCCCCGTGTGCGCAGTCCACGCAGAGCGGAACGCCGCGCTTTTTGCATACATCGGAAATGCTTTTTATATCAAGAATATTGCCGAGATAGTCGGGGCTTGTCAGATATACCGCCGCCGGTTTTTCGCCGTCGGACAACGCTTTTTCAACGTCGGAGGCGGTTATCGGGCAGCAGAGATAAGGGCTTTCCTTTTCGGGATAAAGCCATTTGACGGAAATGTTCAGCAGCGCTGCGGCGTTCAAAAACGCCCGGTGCGCGTTGCGCCCGGCAAGAACCGTCGGACGGTTTCCTTTTGAAACGGCATAAACCGCGATAAGCCTCATCATCGCTTCTATGCAGAGAGTTGAGCCGCCTGCCGAATAAAAGGTTTTCGCGCCGAATACTTCACTTGCGTTTTTTTCGCTTTCGGCGATTATTCCGTCCGCCGCAAAAAGCTCGTCCGCGCCGTCTATCTCCGTGATGTCAAACGGTTCGGCGCCGAGCGACGAAACGCCTTTATGCCCCGGCATATGAAATCTTGCCGCGCCGCTTTCCGCATATCTGCGGATAAAATCGCAAACAGGTTTACTCATTTTCCGCTCTCAATTCGCGTTCGACCGCAACGGCTATCGCACATTCCATTCTTTTTTTGAACAGGTCGCAGCCGTATTTGTAAACGCCTTTGACGGAGCCCGTCGCGTGATACGCGTTCGCCGCGCATCCGCCCGAGCAGTAAAGGCGCGCCCAGCAGCCGCGGCACTCCTCTCTTGCGTACACGTTGCAGGAAGCGAACTCATCCTGTATTTTTTTGTTGTTTACGCCCGACCATATATCGCCGAGTCTGAATTTTTCGTCGCCGACGAACTGGTGGCAGGGATAGAGGTCTCCCCACGGTGTGACCGCCATATATTCCGTCCCCGAACCGCAGCCCGAGATGCGCTTGTATATGCACGGACCGCCTTTTAAGTCTATCATATAATGATAGAACGTGAACGGCTTGCCCTCTTTATCCCTTTCGAGCATAAGCTTCGCAAGGTCTTCGTATTGCTTCATCACAACGGACTTGTCTTTCTCCGTCAGCGCCGCGGGGTCGTCCGCCGCCGCGACAACCGGCTCCATACTCAGCTCCGAAAAGCCGAGGTCGAGCATCGTTTTGATGTCCTCGAGAAAATCGGGGTTCGCGTGCGTGAAAGTGCCTCTCATATAATAGTTTTTGCCGCCGCGCGCGTTGACGAACTTTTGAAACTTCGGAACTATCTTTTCCCAGCTGCCGTTGCCCGCGTAATCGACGCGGTACCTGTCGTGAACCTCTTTTCTGCCGTCAAGGCTTAAAACGACGTTGCTCATTTCACGGTTTGAAAACTCTATAACGTCGTCGTCAACCAGCACGCCGTTCGTCGTAAGCGTAAAACGGAAGTTCTTGTTTTTTTCTTTTTCGACGCTTCTCGCGTATGCGACAAGTTGTTTTACAACGTCAAAATTCATCAGCGGCTCGCCGCCGAAAAAGTCGACCTCGAGGTTTCTTCTCGTCCCCGAATTTTCAATAAGAAAATCAAGGGCGCGTTTGCCCACCTCATAGCTCATCAGCGCGCGTTCGCCGTGATATTTGCCCTGACTTGCAAAGCAATACGAGCAATTCAGGTTGCAGGTGTGCGCGATGTGCAGGCAAAGCGCCTTGACAACGCCCGACGTGCGCGCTTTCAGCGTTCCCGCCATGGGCTCGAAGGCGTCGGAGGTGAACAGCTGCCCGTTTTTCTGCATTTCGAGAAGCTGTGCATAACAGTTTTCGACGTCCTTTTCGGTCACGCCGTCCCTGTCCTTATACTTTTCCGCAACGGCTTTTTTTATCGTTTCGAGGTCGTCTGTCTCAAACATTGAGATGATGTCATAGGTCGGGTCGTCCACCACGTGAACCGAACCCGAACAGACGTCCAGAACGATATTTCTGTCGCCGAATTTGTATTGATGTATCATAATACCGTAATATCTTTCGTTGTGAAAACGGATGTTTAAGCCGCCCGAAACGCAAAGCTCCGAAAAACAAAAATCAGAGATTGAATAAAAGAAAGCTCATACTCAAAGCGTCGGCTTTCCGCGTTTTAAGTCTTTGCTGAAAGGAGCGGGCGTTTTTTCGTCCCCGAACACGGGTGTAATATATTTATCCTGTTCTCTTCTAAAAATGCCGCCCCCGAAAGGACGGCATCTTAGTTCTTTTCAAAAATTACTTGCTTTCCTTGTTTTCGCAAGCCTGATTGGCAATGCCGCAGCTTGTTTTGCAAGCGGACTGGCAGGAAGTCTGGCACTCGCCGCAGCCGCCGTTTTTCGCGCTTTCGCAAAGATTGCGCGTGCTTATCGTCTTAATATTCTCCATGATTTTATCCTCCGAAAAACAGATTTTCTATATTATATCATATATATAACGCGTTGTCAACCGCGACAAAAACAAATTTCGGATTTCTTTCGGAATATCTCATTTTGTCATCTGTCTGAGCTCCGCGGCAAATTCGACCGTTCTCCCGTCGTCGCTTTTCGCTTTTATGCTTCCTCTGTGTCCCTCCGCGATACTGCGCGCTATCGAAAGCCCTATTCCGAAGCCGCCCGTCTCCGAAGTTCTCGAAGCGTCGGGACGGTAGAAACGGTCAAAAAGCTTGTCAAGTTCCTCTTTTTTCAAGCCGTCGGCTTCGTTTTTCGTGCAAACGGTTATCCCTTTTTTGCTTTTCTTCATCAAAAACTCAACGGGCGTGTTCTCCGCCGCGTATTTAATCGCGTTGTCAAGCAAAACGGAAACAAGCTGTCTGACGGCGTATTCGTCGCCGCCGTATCCGACATTCGGTTCAACGGATATTTTCAGCTCGTGCCCGCATGACAGCGCAAAATCCGCGAATGAATCAGCCGTTTCTTTGCACGCCGCGCTCGCGTCGAACCACGCAAAGCGGAGCGGCGACTGTTCCTCGTCCATACGGGAAAGCGTGACAAGCGAATTGACAAGATCTTTCAGTTTTTCCGTCTGCGCTTTCGCCTTGTCTATCCATTTGTTCCCGCCCGTGTCCATTTCAAGCACTTTCAGGCTTGTCGCAATAACCGTTATCGGCGTTTTTAATTCGTGGCTCGCGTCCGTTATGAACCGTTTCTGCTTTTCGTAAGTCTTTACAACAGGGTCTATCGCTCTGCGGGAGCAAAGCACGACGATTATGTATACAAGCGCAATACAAACAAGCATCGACCCGAACGAAATCACCGCGAATTTCGTTATCGTTTCGACCTCCTTGTGACAGTCGAGAAACACCGCCATAAAGCCGCCGCCCGTTTTCGTGACGAGAAACTTATAGCCGTTTTTGAAGCCGAAGCCCTCGCCTTTGTCCGTTGCGATTTTCAGGTATTCGTCCGTGTCGTCCTCCGTCACCGCTGCGATGTTTTGCAGGTCGGCTTTCGTCAGCGTTCCGTTTTCGTCGTATTCAAGCGCAAAATACCGCGTCATAAACGGCGCTTCTCTGTCGCCTCTGCTCAGGGGCTTGTCGCCGTTCGGCGGCACAGGTACCGCCTTGTCGCCCGGCGCAGGCTCCGCCGAGGGCATTCGTCCGCGATTGTCGGAAATCTTTTGAAGCGTATCGGTCAGCTGCGAATTGACGGATATGAAATTGACGGCGTTGACCGTTATGCAGAGCAGCAGAAGCACCGCCGAGACCGCCGTGACCGAGATGACCGTAAATCTCTTTTTCAGTTTTTTTATCATTTTCCGTCCTCCAACACATAGCCCATGCCCCTGTTGGCATTTATTGAAACCGTCGAGCCTATCGAACGGAGTTTTTTACGCAGATTGGAAATATGTACCCAAACCACGTTTATCTCCGCCTCGCTGTCCCAGCCCCAGACGCGCTCCATAATTCTGTCGGCGGAAAAAACTATTTTCGGCGAACGCATAAAAAGTTCCATTACCTGATATTCTCTGCCGCTCAGACGCACGCTTTTTCCGCCGCAGACAAGTTCGCCGCTGCCCGAGTCAAGGCTGACGTCGCCGAATGTCATCACCGCGGGCTTGTATTCGCCGCTTCTTCTCAACATCGCGCGCACGCGGCTTATCAGTTCGTCGGGCTCGAACGGCTTCGGCAGATAATCGTCCGCTCCCGCGTCAAAGCCCTCTATCCTGTCGTAAGTCTGCGCCTTTGCCGTCAGCATCATAACAGGCGTTTTTATGCCGTCTTTCCGCAGTTTTTTCAGCACCTCCACGCCGTCCAGCTTCGGCATCATAACATCAAGAATTATCGCGTCGTATTCGCCCGACGAGCCGTATTCGTATGCCGCAAACCCGTCGTGAACCGCGTCCACGGAAAATTTATTCTTCTCAAAAAAAACGGTCAACGCTTCCGCAAGGTCAAGTTCGTCTTCCGCTATAAGCAAACGCATAAAAACAACCACCCCGTAACTCTTTTCGTCTTAATTATACAACTCCGCGGCGGGCTTTGTCAAGCCTGCCGATAATATATTACGCGCGTGAGTTAAAGCGAACCTAAAGAAATTTTTTTGATTTCTTTAACTGCGTTTTAGGTATGCGGTGTATACTCGTGTCGGAAAGAACGAAAGGGGCGTCCGAAATGAAAAATTCAGACCGCAAATCAAAAGCCGAAAGGAAGATATGTATGAAACTTAAAACCGCATTGAAGCGTATCCCGGCGTGCGTTCTCGCCGCGCTGACGGTACTTGTATTTTCACGGGCGGTGTTTGCCGCAGCCGAATACAGCGAAGACGGCGCAACATCGTTTGTCTTCTCCGAAGACGGCATCACCGTTTCAGAGGGCGATTATACCGATTATAAAACCGACGGAACGGCGCTTACAATCAAAGGCGGCGGAACTTACGTCGTATCGGGTTCCTGCTCCGACGGCTCGATAACCGTCAAAAAAGGCGTGACGGGCGTAACGCTTGTTCTCAACGGGCTTGACCTTACAAGCGCTTCGACCGCGCCGATAGCCTGCAACAAATCAAGTGAAGTTACATTGACGGCCGCGCAGGGAACCGTGAACACTTTGACCGACTCCGCGCAGAACAACGATGAGAATTTCCCCGATAACGAGCTTGCTGAAAACGCCGTTATCAAATGCAAGGACGGCTCAAAGGTCGTTTTGAGCGGTTCGGGAACTCTTAATATCGCCGCCAACGGCAAAAACGGCATAAAATCGGGAGCAACGACCGAAACGGAGGGCGAAGCGTCCCTGACGATAAAAGAACTGACCCTTAACATCAACGCGTCCGTCAACGACGCAATAAACGCGGAGCAGCTTCTGAATGTTGAAAGCGGAACATTGACAATAAATGCCGCCGATGACGGTATTCATTGTGACCTTGTTATGAACGTCGGCGCTGACGGAACGGCAGGTCCCGCGATTGAGATAACCGGCTGCAACGAGGGGCTTGAAGCCGCAACACTCAACATTTATTCGGGCAATATCACCGTTCACGCGGAAGATGACTGCCTGAACGCCGCAAATTCCGACCTGACGGATTATGAGTTTTCTGTCAATATATCGGGCGGCGCGCTTTATATGGACTCCGTTTCGGGCGACGGTATCGACTCCAACGGAACGCTGACTGTCTCGGGCGGCACGGTCGTTGTCTGGACGGCAGACACCGCCGACAACCAGCCTCTTGACGCTGACGGCGCGATAACCGTTTCGGGCGGCACGGTTCTTGCCGCAGGCGGCAGCGCAGGTATGGGCATGAACCTTTTCTCTTCGCAGCCGTATGTTATTTTCGGTTCCTCCGCACAGGGCGGGCAACCCGGCGGCGGTCAGATGCCGTCAGACGGACAACAGCCTCCCGAAAGGCCGTCGGGCGAAAATCATCCCTCGGGTGAACGTCCCACGGGCGGTCAGCCGTCAGACGGACAACAGCCTCCCGAAAGGCCGTCGGGCGAAAATCAACCCTCGGGCGAACGTCCCACAGGCGGTCAGCCGTCTGACGGTAATCAGCCCGGCGGAAAGGACAGCGTGTCGATAATTTCGGCGAACAGCGCCGTTGCCGTAAAAGACGCTTCCGGCAATGTTATTTATACCTACACCGCGCCCTGCGCCGCAGGCTATGTTTTCTTCTCCTCGGCAGACCTGACCTCGGGCGAGACTTACACCCTCTATGCAGATAACACATCCGTTGCATCCGCAGCCGCGGGCACGGAGGCGAATTCCGGCGGACAGCCCGGCGAACGCCCGACGGGCGACCCACAGAACCCGTCCGACGGATCTTCCTCCGAAACTCCGTCCGACGGCAGCTCTTCACAGACCGCTCCCGACACTTCGGACGGCTCAAACACGGCGCTTTGGATAACGGTCGCTTGTGTTTCCGCAACGCTTGTTATCGCCGCCGTTGTTGTGACGGTCGTTGAGAAAAAGAAGCGCTCCTGACATGGTGACACCTCACTCACTGCAAGAATTTAATAGCAAAAGCCTGAACTTTTTCATATAGATTTTACTGCCTGAACAGCCCTGCGGCGTAAGCATTCGCTTACGCCGCAGGGCTTTGTGAGATGAGGTATTTCAGGAGATTTGAAACTGTCTTTGTTATTCCGCGGAAAAGTCGGTCGGGGTGTTTTCGAGCGTGTTTCCGTAAATCGCTTCCTTTTCCAGCGCCCAAAGCTCGTCAAGGCTTCTGTATCTTTGCGAGAGGGGATAGAATCGCGTCTTTTTGTAGGTTTCACCGTTCGGAAGCGTTTTGTTCCAGATAACTATCTTGTAGGTCACGGCATTGAATTCCTGCGTTCTGTCGTTTGTCGCCGCCGCGGGAACAGGGAAGAACAAAATGCCTGCCGCAAGAAGCGCGATAAGAAAAACTGTTGTCAGTATTCTTCTTGTTTTGACTGATTTTACCATAATTTAATGCCTTACCTTGTATTATTTTTGTATGTCCGTTACCGAGCCTATAAATATCGGTGTCGAAGTCTCGTTATCGAATATGATATAGACGAAAGGTCTGTCAAGCGTGACTTCTTTTATTTCTTCGGGGTACATCGAGCCTGTCGCATTGACTGCGACCGAGGTCACCGCTCCCGCCTTTGTGCCGCGCTCGTCAACTTCGATATGCGTTTTATGCAAAACTTTGCTTATATAAAGGTTGCTTCCGTCGCTGCATTTTCCGAGCTTTGAAAGGTTTGCCTTTGAGGCGTTGAAAGCGTCGGAAAGCCCGAGCGCGATAAGGATGTCGTTGAGCCTCAATTCAAAATCATAGCCGAATTTCGGCATTGTTGCCTGTACCGACGTACTTTGCGGAGAGGTCAGCATTTTAACGACCTTTTCGGGCGCGGTATTCGCAAGCGTTTTGACGTAATCGGCAAGTGAAACGCCATCGTTCGGAAGCAACGCGATAAACGAATATCTTCCGCCTGTATAATTCTTTCTGAAGCCTGTCGCATACCCGTCGTCGAAATATGCGTATTCTTTCGACCGCATCATTTCGACTTTTCTTTTTTGCCCGTCAAGAGATGTGAATGTTCCGTCGGAGATGTCGTTTTTCCTGTAAATATCCTGCCATTCCGCGTCAAAAGAAAGCGCGTTTATCAAAAACATAACGGTGTCTTTGTCGATATCTTCAATTATCCGGTCTATCATTTTATCGGTTTTGTCGCTGACCCACGCGTTGATGTCTTTGACGGTTTGAGACCCGAAATCGGAACCGTAAAGTGACGCCGAATACCAATCCGCGTTTTTCTGCAAAAAGGTTCTGTCCGCTTCAAAAGAGTGATGCTCCGTGTTGAACCATATCGAGTTCGCTATTTTCAGTTTATCGGCATTTTCATTTGAAAGACTTTGCAGAAAAGTGTAAAGATAGGCGTTCAGTTCGTCGGTGTCCATGCCCGAGCCGAGCAAAGTTTCAAACTGTTTTTTCGTTTCCCCGTCCGCGCCGTTTGATGTCATCGCAAGCGCAAGCGTAACGGAAACGGGAGAGACAAGAAGATTTTCTTTTCCTTTTTCTTCAAACGTTTTTTCAAGCAGTTTGAGCGCAAAGTTCATCTGCGCGGCCGAATATTTCGCGTCCGCCGCCTTGCCTTCGACTTTAACGGGCGTTATTCCCTGTGAAAGATCTGCCGCCTGCACTCTTTTTGCACAACCCGTAAGGTTGATTCCGATAACCGCGGCAAGCAGCAGCGCAAAAATCCCTGTTATTTTCTTTTTCATATTTGATTCCCTTTCTTGGCTGATTATACTCCGACTGTTTATCTTTCGGTCGGTAATTCGGATTCTATCCGCAAAACCTGCGCTACCTGCGGCGGATCGGAAAGCGTTATCGCGTTTCCCGAATAAAACACTTTAACGGTTTCGCCGGGTTTCAGATCCGTTATCCCGATTTCGTCGCCGCCTCTGTAAAACGCGGTATTTTTGTCGCATTTGAGCGAAAAGCCGCTGCAAAGAACGGTGTTTGCTGCCGCTTCAATGTCCTTTACCGTCATCTGCTGTTCCGTAACCGTTTCGTGTATGCCGCCCTTGTCGGCGATTTTTTCGATATATACGGCTCTTGTCGGCGCTTTTTCTGTTTCTTCCGCGTCGGGCGTGAGTATGACTTCCCACATACCGTAATCTTTGTCGTAAGCGACGGTTGCGTAAAAACCGTATTCGTCGTTTGAGTAGGTCTGGACGGCGATCATCACTGCGTCGAATGCGTTGTCAAGAATATAAAGACTTTCAACGTCGGTCACATTTTTCCATTGAGCTGCAAGACCGAATTTTTCGGCGATCTCTTTGTACGAAAAAGTTTCTTCACCGGTTTTTGTTTTGATAAATGTTATCCTTTCCGCAAAAGGCGTCGCGCTTTCCGCGCCGTCGGGCTTGACGCAGATAATATCTCCCTTTTTGAGCTTTGACAGGCTTGTTACGGTTTCTTTTGTCCCTCTTTCCGCGGTTTCAAAAGAAACAATGCTTGTTTTGTCCGATACGGAAAAAACGATATTTTCCCTGCATTTTACGGGACGGGGAAGCACCGTTCCCGTTACTGTTTTTTCATCGGTATTTATTTCGGTGATTTTGATTATCTTTTCGCCTTTGGGAAAGTGAATACCGGCATACGCCGCGTCCCTGTTGATTATTGTCTGCGTATTTTCCGTTTCTCTCCGCGTTTCTTTTCCGACTTCCCGTTCGGTCTCTTTTTTCGCGCAGGCTGCCGCGGTTATTAAAACCGCAACCGCAAGAAGCGGAAAACACGCTTTTCGCAAAATATTTTTTCCCATATCGCTCTCCTTATTTTTCGTAAGTGACGGCAAAGTAAACCACGGCAAGCGTTATACCGTTTTCGGTTATATAAACGCAGCAGCCGCCGTCGGGGTCATCTTTTGAACCGAAGCGCACTCTCCAAACGCTTTCGTCACAGTCAAAAGCGACTTCTGTATAGGGATATTCCGTTTTTAATTCTTTCCTTGCCCGATTTATCGCGTCCTCCGCGGTTTCTGTCTTTTCGGGAGAGGTGTTGACAAACCCGTTTGACCTTAAATTCGGGTCTGTTTTGAGGCTTCCCATATCTTCGTCAAAAGAGAAATCCTCAATCTTCGTCTTGTCGGGGGCTTCTGGGGCGGAGGAGTCTGCTCTGTCGGAGGTGTGTGACGGAAGCGCAGATATTTTTTCCGTTTCGGCGAGCGTATATCCGTTTCCTTCGCTGTATGAAACGTTTGTTTTCTTCGGGTTTCTGTTTCCGAACCCCGCAACGGCGACAACCGCGACAAGAACAACGCAGGCCGCGGAGGCGGATATTGAAATAATTCTTTTTGTTTTCTGTTTCCTTTCCTTTATATAAGCGTCGCGTCGAGCGAACACTTCTTCGTTGAATTCTTCTCTTGTTTTCATAAGAGGCTTTCGCCCTCCTTTCCGAGCAGGGAGCGGAGCTCCGCTTTTGCCCTGTATAAAAGATTGTCTACCTGTTTGGGGGATTTTTTCATAATTTTTGCCGTTTCCGCGTAGGACATACCGTCGAAGTAGACAAGGTGAACCGCCGTCCGCATTTCTTCGTTCAGCTTTTTCAGCGCTTCGTGAACCGCGCGCTTTCGTTCGCTTGTCAGAACGGCGTCCTCGGGCGTTTTTTCGTCCGATACTTCGTTTTCCGCTTCGTCGAGGGCTTCGGTCGTGATTATCTTACGCCTTTTCAGATAATTGAGCGACTTTGACCGCCCTATCATATAAAGATAGGTTTTCAGCGAAACTTTGAAGTTGTACCTGTGTTTGTGGACAAGCAGGAACACAAAGCAGTCTGCCGCGATGTCCTCCGCCGCGTGAAAATCGTTCAAATAGCCGTTGATGAAGAAAATAAGTCCGTCACGGTATTCGTCCATTATTTCAACAAAGGCGTTTTCGTCCCCGTCCAGAAAACGGCGGTAGCTACGGGCGCCGTTATCCAAGGCGATTCCCTCCTTTTGACGCGGGCGTTTTCAAGCCCTTTCACTTATTATACAATCGGGCGGGCGTTTTTCCTTATGCTTTTTGAAAAAAAATTTTTGCTCCGCCCCGAATTGATTATATCACACGCAAAAGGCGTCCGTCAAGACGGCGGAACGGCATTTTGACGCGCGCAAAAACGCTTTTGAGCAAAAAGAACTACCACTCGGAGCAAAAAAACGACCTGTCGGCGAAAAGGTATTTACAAGTCGCGGAAAAAGTTGTATAATGCAATCGTCGAAAGGAGATGAGGGCGTGAAACTCAGAATAGAGATAGACCCCGCCGCGGAAGCGGAAGTCGTTATACGGTCTCCGAGCGCGGACAACACGGTTTACCGTCTCAGCTCCGCTATCGAGGGGCTGCTCGACGGAAAAAGCGAGATAGCGATGTTTCTGGGTGACGTTGAATGCTATGTTCCGTGCGAAGACGTTCTGTTTTTCGAGACGACGGACGGAAAAATCTCGGCGCACACGCGTGACAGAATGTTCTCGTGCCGTATGAGGCTTCACGAGCTTTCGGAGATACTTCCGAGAACGTTTGTCCGAGGCTCGAAATCCTGCCTGATAAACACGGCTCTCGTATTCTCCGTTCAGCGTTCCGTGACGGGCGCAAGCGAAGTCACTTTCAAAAATTCAAACAAAATAGTTTACGTTTCGAGAATGTATTACAAGGCGTTCAGAGAAACGATAGAAGAAACGAGGTTGAAAAAATGAAAAAGAGCAGAAACGGTTTGTTTTTCGGAATAATACTTGTTTGCGCAGCGGTTGCGCTTATCCTTGACGGGCTCGGCATTTCGATAAGCGGCGCGCAGATCTCGGCGTGGAGCATCGTCGGCGGCGTGCTTTGCCTTGCGTGGCTCGTTGTGGAAATCGTCGAACTTAAATTTTCACACATCTTCTTTCCGCTGGCATTCATCTTCCTGCTTTTTGAGGGACAGATAGCAGTTTGGCTCGGACATAGCGACCCCAACCTTATCTCGAACTGGATTGTTCTTCTTGCCGCGCTTCTGCTGACGATAGGCGTCGGCGCGCTCGGCGGCAACTTCAAAAAACGCAAAAAAATAAAAAGCGGTGAGAACGGCAACGTGGTAGTTATAAACACAAATGAGAAAAAGAACTTTTCGCAGGCGTCGGTCGTTTATGTCGATGCGGCGGATCTCGGCGAATACGAAGTGGAAAACAACTGCGGCTCGATTCACGTTTATATCGAAAACGCGGACAGATACGGCGGTGGCGGAGCCCTGAATGTTGACAATAACTGCGGCTCGATGGTTGTTCATGTTCCCAAAGCATGGCGTGTGGTCAGCAGCGTTGACAACAGTCTCGGCTCGGTTAAAATTCCGTCGCACGAGACGGCGGAGGGCGCGCCCGTGCTGAAAATCACGGGAGAAAACAATCTCGGCTCTCTGGCAATCATATTTGAATAGACATTAAGACTCTGAAAAGCGATAAGCGCGCGGGGTCAGACCCCGCGCGCTTCTTTTGCGGTAATGTTAAAAATTTCCGAGCCGCAAAAAGGCAGAAAGAGCAGGATTTTTACCTGTTAACACCCCATAATATAAGAGAGGTTATAAAAATGAAACTGTTCGGCAGAAAAAACGGAATTAAAAGCGAAACGGGAAAAAAATCCCTGACGTTTATCTCATGGCTCGGCTCCGACGCGGCGCTGACGGCTTTTATGTTCGGCATATAGGCTCGGCGTTCGCCTCCCGAAAAAGCGTGTTCTCTTGCTCATATATGGGTTGTAAATAACCCGAAAAATATCTCCGTGAGGTTCAGCCCACGGAGATATTTTTCAGTTAAGTCTGTATATCATAAAGTTCAGGTACCCCGCAAATGCGACCCATAAAGCATAAGGAACAAGAAGCAGCGCCGAAGCAAGGGAAATGTTCGAGAAAAGATATATCGTTATGATTATCAAGAGCCACAGAACGATAAGCCATATAAAAGCGAAAAGATACGCGCCCGCGTTAAAGAATATGAGCGTCCACGCAAAATTGAAAGCGAGTTGAACGCCGTAAACGATAAGCGCGGTCTTTTTTTGCTTTTCATCGGCTTTTCCAACCGCGACAAGGTAGGACGCGACGCCCATCATCAGAAACAGAATCGTCCAGACAACGGGAAACAGCCATGACGGCGGCGCAAGTGCGGGCTTTTGAAGGCTGTCGAATCTTTCCATCGCCCCGCCCGACAGCCATGCCGAAAGCCCGCCGACGGCAAGCGGCACGGCAAGAGAAATTATGAGTTTTTTCCAATTTATTTTCATTATGATCACCCGTAACTATTTTATATCGCCCGTGGTTTTATTATTCCTCGGGGTGAGTATACCAAAAGAATTATCTTCGGATATATACTTTTTTCGGTTGTTTTTTTCTCTTTTGTCTGTACGCCCCGTTTTCTTAAAAAGCAAAATCGAACCGAACTTTTGCGGCTTTGATTGACTTTTTCCGTTCGGTATGTTATTGTTTAATAAATATATAATAAATACCATCCATTTCAGCGGAGGAATCGGAAAATGATTTACGACCACGGAAAAGGAACAGAAAAAAACTTCATTGTCGCCGCCGACGAATTTGGGAAGGACAAGGGCTTTTTGCAGAAGTACGAGCCGGTTATGTGCATAGGCAACGGATATATGTGTATGCGCGCCGCGACGGAGGAAGAATATCCGGGACAGATACGTTCGACGCTTGTTGCCGGTACATTCGACCGTTACAGGGAAGAGCCGACGGAGCTTCCGTTTATCGCCGATGTTTCGCCTGTCGATATTTATGTTGACGGCAAAAAACTCGACCTGCGCAAGGGAGTTCTTTCGAACTATTTCGTTTCGATAAATCTGAAAAACGGGCTTCTTTTCCGTTCCTTCGACTGGACGGCGCCGAACGGAAAGCAGATTCGTTTTGAGTCCGAACGTATGATTTCGCTGTCCCAACTGCATATTTATTCTTCAAGGCTCCGCGTGACCGCCGTTTCGGACGCGCATATCGCCGTGGCAAGCGGTCTGAACACCAAAACCGTCGCTGCGCCGCATTGTGAGAAAAAATCGCTGCTTGCAAAAGATTATATTCAGGTCGTGCAGACTACGCGTCAGAGCGGAATAGACATCGTTGCGACGGTCGTCAACGTCTGCGACGCCGAAAAAACGACGAAAAAGGGCAGAACGCACGCCGAGGATATTTTTGAGAAAGACCTGCGCGCGGGGCAGACCCTGACGCTTCAAAAATTCGCGTCCGTTTACACTTCAAGGGATAAGACGTCCGAGGGGCTTACGCTTCGCAAGTTGAAGACCGTGGGCAGAAAAGCCGCGCAGAAAGCCGCCGAAAAGGGGTTTGACGCGCTGCTGAAAGCGTCCGCTTCCGCTTGGAAGAAGAGAGTTTGGAGCAATATGGACACAGTTATCGACTGCAAGCACGGCTTTGACCAACTTGCTTACAGATTCGCGGTTTATCATCTGACGGTTATGACACCCGCGCACGATGACAGAATGAACATCGGAGCAAAAGGACTTTCGGGACCCGGTTACAGCGGACACGCATTCTGGGACACAGAGATATATATGCTTCCCGCATTTGTATTCGCAAGACCCGACGTTGCAAGAAGCCTGCTGATCTCCCGCTGGCACGGACTTGCGGGCGCGCACAAAAAGGCAAAGGACAACGGCTACGAGGGCGCAATGTTCCCGTGGGAGGCGGCGTGGCTTGACAACGACGAGGAAACGCCGGGCTGGGCGCTTTCGGGCAAGCTCGAACACCATATAACGGCGGACGTCGCGTATGCCGTTCATCTGTATTATTCCGTCAGCGGCGATGAAGATTTTATGGAAAAATACGGCTATGAACTTTTGTTTGATACCGCAAAATATTGGGTCTCCCGCTTCGATTACAACAAAGAACTTGACAGATACGATATAAACAACGTCATCGGTCCCGACGAATATCACGAGGGCGTCAACAACAACGCGTATACGAACTATCTGGCGAACCTCAACCTCGAACTTGCGGTCGAGTATTATGAAAAACTGAAAAAATCTTCGCCCGCTCTTTTTGCGGCGCTTTCCGAAAAACTCGGGCTTGACAAGGTTTATCCCGATTGGATCGCAAAGGGAAAGAAACTGTATCTGCCCAAAATAAACAAGGACGGGCTTCTGCCGCAGGACGACAAGTTCCTCTCGCTTAAAGACGTCGATCTTACCGGCTTTAAGAACGGTACCGAGCCGTTCCCGAACGTAGCCGTCTGCGACACGCAGATAACCAAACAGGCAGACGTGACGGCGCTTTTCCTGTTGCTTGAAGACCTGTTCACTCCCGAAGAAAAAGTACACAACCTTGAATATTATGAAAAACGCTGCGCGCACACGTCGTCGCTGAGCCTTTCGACCTACGCGACGCTTGCCGCGGACATCAATCTTTCCGATTATTCTTATTCGCTCTTTGAAAAAGCGTGCCGTATCGACCTCGGAGACAAAGAGATGGGTTCGAGCGTCGCGGGGCTTCACGCGGCTTCGCTCGGCGGTATATGGCAGTGCGTTGTTTTCGGCTATCTCGGCGTTCGCCTTTACGGTCAGAAACTCCGTATTCAGCCCAATTTGCCCAAAACGTGGAAGAAGGTCAGAACAAAGATATATTGGCACGGCTGTCATCTTGAAATAAGCGCCGATAAAAATACCGTCACCGTGAAAAAACTCGGCGGCGACGGCGATGTATCTTTCCTCTGCGGCGGTAAAGACTATTCCGTGAAAGACGCGCTGACCGTCGAATACCGATAAGGAGATTTTTCAATGCAGCCCAAAGCGTTTATTTTTGACCTCGACGGCGTTCTGACGAGCACCGACAAATACCATTTTCTCGCGTGGAAACAGCTGGCGGACAGGCTGAAGCTCGATTTTACCGAGACCGTCAACGAAAAGCTCAAAGGCGTTGACAGACTGACCTCGCTTGAAATAATCCTTGCTCACAACGGCGTTTCGGACAAGTTTTCCGCCGCCGAAAAAGCCGCTCTCGCAAACGAAAAGAATGAGTATTACAAAACGCTTATTCTCAAAATGACAAAAGCGGACATTCTGCCCGGTATTGAGGAATTTCTCGCCGTTCTCCGCGAAAAAGGAATAAAAACGGGCGTCGCGTCCGTTTCCAGAAACGCGGACACCGTGCTGAGCGTGCTTGATATAAAAGACCGCTTCGATTATATCGCGGACGCCGCAAAAGTCACAAAACCGAAGCCCGACCCCGAAATTTTTGCCCTCTGCGCTTCCGAACTCGGCTTTGAGGGCAGGGATTGCGTCGGCGCGGAGGACGCTCAAAGCGGTATCGAAGCGATAACCGCCGCCGGAATGTTTTCGGTGGGGATAGGCGTCGAAGTTACAAGCGTTCGCCCACGGCTCGAACTCGGTTCGACCGCCGAACTCGATTTTGAAAAAATATGCGAAGCGTATACGGCGTGGAGGAACTCCCGATGAGCGGTTTTTCCGACGCTTTCGGGAGGATTTTCAGGGACAACGGACTTGAAGATTATCTTGAATATTCCGAAAAATTTGAATTTCTTTACGGCAAACTCGTCGAGGCAAACAGCCGCGTAAACATAACCGCGATAACGGACAGGGACGAAGTTATAGTCAAGCATTTCGCCGACTGTGTCCGCGCCGCGGGGCATATCCCGCAAAACGCCGATGTGGTTGACATCGGCTGCGGCGGCGGCTTTCCGACGCTGCCGCTTGCGATAGTCCGCCCCGATATAAAGGTGTTCGCGGTCGATTCCGTCGCGAAAAAACTTGTTTTCGTTGACGGCGTTTCCCGTGATCTCGGGCTTTCCGTCACCGTCGCTGCTGCCCGTGCGGAGGAACTCGGACATGACGAAGAACTGCGCGGACATTTCGACGTCTGCATCTCGCGCGCGGTTGCAAGGCTTTGCCTGCTTTCAGAACTTTGCATACCGCTTGTTAAAGAGGGAGGGCTGTTTGTTGCGATGAAAGGCAGCGACGGGCTTGCGGAACTCCGTGAAGCGGAAAACGCCGTCCGCATTCTCGGCGCAAGGCTTTCCGTGACGGACGGATTCAGACTTTCCGACGGCGGCGAAAGGTACATATTAGGATTTGAAAAAATCTCCGAAACTCCCGAAAAATATCCGAGAAAATACAGCCGAATAAAAAAGGAGCCTTTGATGTGAGAACGGGCGAAAAAGTTAAAAAATTGGCGCTTTGCGGCGTTTTGTGCGGCCTCGGCGTTGTTGTTATGCTTTTCGGCGGCGTTATTCCGATAGCCGTTTACTGCTGTCCCGCGCTCGCCGCGATGCTGCTTGTGCCGATAGACTGCGAATGCGGAACGAAATACGGCCTGACCGCTTATGCCGCCGTCGCCGTTCTTTCCGTGCTTCTCGTCGCGGACAAGGAGACCGCAGCGGTATTTGTGTTCCTCGGCTATTATCCCGTCGTTAAAAAATTCTTTGACCGGATACGCCCGAAAATTCTGCGGATAATACTTAAACTGCTTCTGTTCAATGTTTCGGCGGCCGCTCTTTATGCGCTTCTGATATTTGTTTTCAATATGACGGCTCTTGTCGAGGAGTTCCGAACAACGGGCGCGCTTCTTCTTATCGCAACGCTCGCGCTCGGAAACGTTGCGTTTATTCTTCTCGATTTCTGCATCTCGCGGCTACGGATACTTTACTTTGCCAAGCTTCGCAAATATGTTTTCAAAAACGGGAAAAGATAAAAGGGACGAAAGGGGTGACCGCCTGTGAAAACAGCGTTTTTCGACGCAAAAAACTATGATGTCGAATCCTTTGAAAAAGTTGAACACGACGGAATTGAGTTCAAATTTTTTGAAACAAAGCTCGGCGCGGACACCGTCGGGCTCGCGAAAGGCTTCGACGCCGTCTGCGTGTTTGTCAACGACGATGTGAGCGCGGATGTCATCGACGCTTTATACCGCGGAGGCGTAAAGGTTGTCGCTTTGCGCTGCGCGGGCTACAATAATGTGGACGTGCGCCACGCTTACGGCAAAATACACGTTTTTCACGTCCCCGCATATTCGCCCTACGCCGTTGCAGAGCATGCCATGGCGCTGCTGCTGACGTCCGTGCGCCGTATTCACAAGGCGTACAACAGAACCCGCGATTTCAATTTCAGTCTGAGCGGTCTGACGGGCTTTGACCTGCACGGCAAGACCGTGGGCGTTGTCGGAACGGGCAAGATAGGCAGAATTTTTATTGATATCTGCAAAGGCTTCGGTATGAAAGTTATCGCATACGATAAATTCCCCGCCGAAAACTGCGGTATTGATTACGTTTCGCTTGACACGCTGTTTGCCGAAAGCGATATCATTTCCCTGCACTGTCCGCTGACGAAGGAGACATATCATCTCATCGACGGCGAGGCGATAGCAAAAATGAAAAAAGGCGTTTATCTTCTGAACACTTCGCGCGGCGCGCTTATCGACGCGGAAGCGCTGCTCGAAGGAATAAAGGGACGCAGAGTGGGCGCCGCCTGCCTTGACGTTTACGAGGAAGAGGCCGACATTTTTTTCGAGGATTTTTCGGGGCATATC
This sequence comes from uncultured Eubacteriales bacterium, assembly GCA_934454405.1. Lineage (GTDB taxonomy): Bacteria > Bacillota > Clostridia > Oscillospirales > UBA644 > UBA644. The sequence continues at coordinate 23,974 of CAKSFN010000003.1, forward strand.
GTGTCCGACGATATTCTTGCAAGGCTTATAACCATGCCCAATGTTATCGTTACCTCGCACCAGGCTTTTCTCACCGCGGAGGCGCTGAACAATATCGCCGAGACCACGGTTCGCAACCTGCGCGACTTTGAACGGAACGGCTGCGGCGAAAACGAACTTTGCTACCATTGCGGAAAGACCGATAATTGCAGAACGCACCGTCTCGGCAAGTGCTTCTGACGGAAAGCGATCGTGAAAACGTAATTTTTATCGTATAAAGGAGCGGAAGAAATGGACGACGCGATAACCGTCGAACGCGGACTGACAAAGCGTTTCAGAAAAAATCTCAGAAGACCTTTTATAGAAGCGTTGCAGGAGTTTTCCATGACTTCTCCCGACGACCGCATTCTTGTCCGCGTCAGCCCAAACGCGCAGTCCGTTCTGCTTGCAAAGCTTATGCAGATGCTTGCCGCGTACAGCGATTTTCCGCTGACCGTTGAGTTCTGCGCGGAGGAGAACTGCCGTTCATTTTGCGAACGGCTCGGAATACCCGTTTCCGAACCGCGCGGAGAGTATGACAAGACAGCCGTTGACGACTGCTTTGACGACGTCGGCACGGCAACCCTCGAAAATATAGTATACAACGGAAAGGCTGCGACACTGCCGCCGAAAAGCGGAAAAACGATACGTCCTCTCTGCTATATAAAACGCCGTCATATCGCGGCGTGGGCGGAGTTTCACGGCATTGAGTATGAACCGAAGAAAAGCCCCGCCGACGCGCTTTACGCCGAACTGACATCGACGATATTCGACGCGGACATACGCCTTTTCCGCGCGCTGACGACCGCCGACAGCCGCTATTTTCTCGGTTGGACGGATAAAGACGGCGTTCATCACGGCTGCGAACCCTTGGAAATGTAAAAAGCCGCACCGGGTAAAAAGGAAAAATAAATTTTGATATAAAGCAACCCGACCGAAGCTGAATTTTTCTTCTTCGGTCGGGTTTTGCAATGTTGTTTTTTGTTTTAATTGCCGCTGTTATGCGGTTTGAGTTTTTTTATATCCGTTATGCGGTTTTATCTGTTCTTTTCAATAACCGCAAAGACGGGCGGACAGCCCTTTCTGTTGGCAAATTGCGTGATTGCAACGGTGAACTCTTTCTGGTCAAGCGTTTCGAGAAAGGCGAGAACGCCGTCTCGTTCCTCAAAGCCCGAAAGTCCGCCGTAATATATGCAGACAAGGACAAATCCGTCGTCCGTCAGCATTTCCGTTGCGGCTTTTATCGCTTTTATACTTGTTTGCATCGAGGTTCTTATCGCGTGGTCGCTTCCCGGCAGCCAGCCGAGATTGAAAACTGCGCATTTTGCCCTGTCCGCGTAGTTTTTGATGTTTTCGTGCGAATCGCAGGCGAAAATGACCCTGTCCGAAAAACCGTGTTCGGCGATGAGCTTTTCGGCTTCGTCCGTCGCCGCTTTCTGTATGTCTATCGCGATAACTCTGCCGCTTTCTCCGACAAGCGACGCAAGCAGCAGCGTATCCCTGCCTTTGCCGGCGGTCGCGTCTATGACGGTATCGCCTTTGCCGACATTCTCTTTCAGATATTCGTGCGCAAGTTTAAGCGCGTTTTTGTCGTAAAACGTCATTTTCCCGAGACCGTGACTCCGCCGAAATCGACCCACGGAAGTATGCACGAGCCGTCATTTATGCGTTCGGAGGAAATCGCTTTGACATTCATCAGCATCTCAGTCAGATTGCCGGAAAACATCGTTTCGCTTACCGCGCCGACGATCTGCCCGTTCTCGATAAGAAAACTGTTTTTCGCCACGCCCGTCACGTCTCCGTTCACACCCGGGGAGCCTGCGCTGAAACGGTTCATAAGAAGTCCCTTTTTCGTGCTTTTTATGATCTCCGAAAGGGGAGTGTCGCCGCCGTTCATTATATAACAGCCGCCGTCGCTGTCGCTTCTTTTAAGCCCCGTCCTTGCCGCGCCGTAACGCGAAACGACAAAGTTTTTCAGTTCCCCGTTTTCTATAAGCGGCATATTTTTCGCAAGATAACCGTCCGCGGTCGCTCTGTAACCGTCAACAAGCTCTTCCGAGAGAGGAGCGGAAAAGACGGTGACGCTTTCCGCCGCGATCCGTTTGCCGAGCTTGTCCAGATACGGCGACGTTTTGTTTATAAGCACCTGATCGGAAAGGAAGTTTCCCTCGATTATGCCGAGCATTTCGGCAAGGCATTGCGGCGTGACGATAACATCGCCCGTAAATTTGCCGTCCACGGTTATCGTGTCCGTCTGTTCTTCCGTTTCTTTCAGCAGTTCCTCCGTCATTCCGAGCGTCATAAACGGTCTGTCAAGGTCCTTTGTGATAACCCCCGAATAATTGAACGCCGAGGTTTTTTCGCCGTCAACCGCCATATACATCGGGCTGAACGTGTAATAACCGTATTTCTCGGTTATGTTCACGCCGTTCGTGTTTTTGTAGTTTCTTTCAACGGAAACGTGATCGGCGGTTATCGAGTCAAAGGATATTTTCGGATATTTCTTTTTTGTTTCCTCCAAAAACTCCGCAAGGCGGTCGTAAAGCTTTTCCGTGTCCTTTTCCGTCGCGCCGTAAACAAAAGTTTCGTTACAAGGAACATCGGAAATTCCGTTTGCGTCGTCTTCGTGCGCGCTTTGCGCCGATTCGAGAGCGTCGGAAACGATTTTTTTCAACGCGTCCGGCGAAGAAACGTCGTTTGTCGCCACAACGCCCTTTTTGCCGTCTTTGATGACCTTTACATTCGCCGAAACGTTTTCGTTGGTTCGTATCATGCTGACTTTGCCGGATTCGTAATAAACTTCCGTCGTTTGCGTTTTTGTAACGCAGACTTCTCCGCAGTCGGCGTCGGAGGTCTTTATTTCTTCGATAAGAAACTTTGCCTTATCATTTTCTATCATTGTGTTATCCTCCTTATCTTCCGCCTACGTTGAGTTTGCATTTTATTGCGGGACCGCCCATTGAAACGGGTATGGGCTGCTTTTTGCCGCACATTCCGCAGTTTGTCCACGTCAGGTCGTCTGATACCATGGTAACGGTTTTCAGCATTTCAAACGCCACGCCCGATATTGTTGTGGATTTTATGGCTCTGCCGAGCTTTCCGTTTTTGATCTCGTAGCCCATATCCACGCCGAACATAAACTCACCCGTGGAGTCCGCCTGACCGTTGCCCGTTCTCGTCAGATAGTAGCCGTCCTTTACGGACGCTATCATTTCTTCGAGCTTCGACTCTCCCGGCAGCACGAACGTGTTTCTCATTCTTATAAGAGGTTCGTCGGGAAACGAGAACGCCCTTGCGTTGCCCGTCGGTTCAACCCCGAATTTCTCCGCGGATTCCCTGTTGTGCATATAATTGCGAAGCACGCCGTTTTCGATAAGCTTCACGTCTTTCGCTTCAACGCCCTCGTCGTCCGCGTAAACGGGCACGGGCAGCGTTTTGCCGAACGCCGTATGCGCGAAGTCCGTCATATTTATAAGCTCCGACGCGACCTGCTTGTTCAGCAGATGCGCCGCGACCGAGCCGGACTGAACAAAATCCGCTTCAACAGTATGTCCGACCGCCTCGTGCGCCAGCATTCCCGCAAGATCGGGGTGCAGAACGCAGTCTTTTATCCCTGCGTCCGCGTAAACGCCCTCGCACTTTTTCATCAGCTCTTCATAGAGAGCGTCGATCTTTCCGTAATACTCCGCAGGGGAGGAAAAAACCTCATCAAAACAGCCCAAATCGCCTATCGGTTCAAGCATTTCCTGCATATTGCCGTCGTTGTCCTCCGCCGTCATCAAAACGTAAAAAGACGATCTCGGCGTGAACGAGTGCGCGGCGACGCCGTCGGAGGTGAACAGTGCTTTTTCCATATTCAGCCCCGACGCGATAACCGAACGGGAGACAAGTTTTTTGTATGTTTTTGCTATATATGCGTCGGCTTCCGCGCAAAACTCTATCATCTCTTTTTGCGTTGAGCGGTCGTCTTCGGGGTGTCTGTTTTTCTCGTTTATCGCGGGAATTTTGCAAAACTGCGGTTTTGTCGGGCGCTGTCTTGAATAAAGAAGCTCGGCGTTTTTCGCCGCCTCTTTCAGCACAAATTTTACGCCGTCCCCGTCCGTGTTCGGGCAGGACGCAAAGCCGTAAGCTCCGCTTTTGTATATCCGCGCGTTGACGCCGCAGCCGTCCGCCGCCGAATTTGAGGTCAGCCTTCCGTCAAGAAACCCGACTTTTTTTGTCGTATTCCGCTGAAAGCGTATCTCCGTGTTCACTCCCGTCGGAAAGGAAACGACCTCTTTTTTGAGTTTTTCCGTATCAAACATTTTTATTTTGTTCCTTTCAGGACGTATTCTTTGAATTTTGTCCCGCGCTCCTCGAAGTTTTTGAAATACCCGTAGCTTGCCGCCGCGGGGGAGAACAGCACGGAACCGCTCTTTGTTATCTCTTTCGCTTTGTCCGCCGCCTCGTAAATGTCAGCGGCTTCAAACAGACCGCATTTCGGGCAAAGCGGCATTATTTCCTTCAACACGCGTTTTCCGCTGTCATAAGCGAAAATAACGTTTTCGACCTTGCCGGACGCGATATATTCTTCAAGTTCGCCGTAGGGAATACCTCTGTCCATGCCGCCGATTATCAGCGTTCGGACGTCTCCTATGCCCTCAACCGCGTTTATCGCCGCTTCGGGTATCGTTGAAATGGAATCGTTGAACCAGCGGACGCCGTTTTGCGTCGCGAACAGTTCAAGCCGATGTTCAAGTCCTTTAAAGTCTTCCACGGCGTTTATCGCTTCTTCAAGCGGAACGCCCGCAGCGACCGCCGCGGTCAACGCAACGGAAATGTTATATAAATTATGTTTTCCTATCAAAGCCGTTTTTACTCTTTCGAGAGGAACGGCTTTTCCGCAGACATACATATTTTCATCGTCAATTCCGCACCCGTTTTTGTCGCCGGCGAATATGACGCGCTGTTTTGCCCCGTCAAACATCGAAGTGTCTATGTTTTCGCAGGTCGAGTTGACTATAAGAGTATCGTTTTCGGTCTGATACTTAAAAATGTTGAATTTCGCGTCCCTGTATTCCTCAAACGAACGGTAGTGGTCGAGATGGTCACTGTAAACATTGAGCAATACGGCGATATTCGGCGACGCTTTCACATATTGCAGCTGGTGACAGCTGAGCTCGTATACAACGACCGTGTCGGGCTTTATATTCGTCATATCCGCAAACACGGGCACGCCGATATTGCCCACAAGCCGCGTTTTTCTTCCGCATTTTTTCAGAATATGATATATCAGCGAGGACGTTGTGGATTTGCCTTTCGTGCCCGTCACTCCGATAACGGTTGCGGGGCAGAAGCGGAGAAACAGGTCGGTCTGCGACGTTATTCTGCTTTCGACTTCCTCGCCGTAATCTTTGAGTATCGGTATTCCCGGCGATTTCATTATTATATCGTAACCGCCGAGATCGTCCATATAATGCTCTCCGAAAACCGTGTCGCATTCGAACGGCTCGAAGGAAACGCAGCCGCACGGCGAAACGGACGTCAGTTTTTGCTCCTTCGCGTCCGCGACGGTTATTTTTGCCGACGGAACTTTATTTTTCAAAAATTCGTAAGTCGTTCTGCCCTCTCTGCCGAAACCGAGAATGAGAACTTTTCTGTCTTTGAAAAAATTTATCAGTTCTTTTTCCATTTCAATTCTTCTTTCAGTTCGTCCGGAACATTGTTGTTTGTGTCAAAAAACTCGTCAACGGGCGTGAAATCAAAGTTTTTGCCGTAGTATTTTTTTCTGTATTCTTCAAGCAGCAGGGGAAGGCGCCCCTTTCGCTTTTCGAGCGTTTTCGTCAGCGCCGTGTTTATCTCCTCCCGCGTTCCGATACATTCAAACGGCTTGTCGAACTGCTCGCTGACAAGTCCGTCAAAGTATTTGAGCATCTTTTCGTCGTCCAAAAGGTCATGTCCGAATATCTCTTTGAGCTTTTCGTTCGCGACAAACGGTGAAAGCATTATATATACGAACAGGCACTTTGAACATTCGCCGCACCAGACGTTGTTTTTGCTTCCGAGGTTGCAGCTCCTGAAAACGGGCAGATACTGCGGATAACCGACAAACAGTTTGATGATGTTCCATTCGTTGAGCGGACGCAGAAGGCTGAAATATTCAACCTCGCCGCAAACCCTGTCCCCGACAAGCGCGCGGAAGTCGTTTTCAAATTCAATGCTCTTTGAATACTGATGATTGACCGTTGTGCCCTTGACGTAAACGTCGTTTGCGCTGCTCTCATTTGAAAGAACTATATATTTTTTTTGCTCCGCGACGGCGCAGAAAAGAGCGGAAAACGCCACTATCGCCGAAAACGGCGTATGACCGTTCAGAAATCCCCGTGAGTTTAACTCAACTATTTTCATATCAAGCCGCCTTTGGGGCGCAACGGTATCCTTTTCCGAATATCCCGCCACGCGCGCCGTTTCGACCGCCGAGCCGAGCGAATTTATCATAAAAACCTTGTTTTCCGCTTTGTGCGCGCGCAGAAGCTCCATCGTCACAACGGAGTCCTTGCCGCCGCCGACGGGAATAAGATTGCCCGAAAAAGTTCCCGACAAAGGCGTTTTTTCAAACGGATCGCCGCGGCTTTCCACGGTCATAAAGGTCTCTTCGTCGGTCGTTATCCCGTTTCTGTAAAAAAACTCTCCGAGCCCGTTGAAAAACAGCTTTTTGAACCAGCGTGTTTCCCCGTCCGTCAGCTTTCCGCATTCGATAACGACTTTCGGCGGACAGGCGGCTTTCCAATAACTGACAAGCTCCACGCAGCCGAGCAAAAAAAGAATTCTTTTCAGCGTTTCGGCGTTTTTGCCGTTTTCGATTTCTTCTTTTTGATAAGGGAACACCCAGCTCGGACGGAACACGATATCGTCGCCGAGCGCAAACTCGTATGTAACTTTCAGGCGTCCGCCGTCGCCGTCAAGCGTGAACGCCCTGTATGCGAACGTCGGATATTTTTTTCGAAGCTCTTCAATTGTGAACATTCGCGACACCTCTGCCGAATTTTTATACTTTTGTTACGGGATAGAGAATTTTGAGCTGATTTACCTTGCTTCTGAACGCCTTTTGACGTTTTTCCTGCAAAAGATGCTCTTTGATGTTGTCTTTCAATGTGTCGAAATCGGGCGTGGAAGCCGTGCCTTTCGAGTTGAGCTTTATCAAGTGATAGCCGAACTGCGTTTTTACGGGTTCGGAAATCTGACCGGGCTCCATGCCGAACGCCGCAGCTTCAAATTCGGGCACCATCTGACCCCTGCCGAAATCGCCGAGGTTGCCGCCCTCTTCCTTCGAGGGGCAGGTGCTGTATTTTTTCGCTGCTTCCTCAAACGTGATCGCGCCGCTTTCTATTTCTTCTTTGATCTTCTTTATCCCGTCTTCGTCCGCAACGAGGATGTGGCTTGCGTTGACGGTCTCTCCGCCGCCGAGCCGGTCTTTGTTCTCATCGTAAAAAGCCTTCGCCTCCGCGTCCGTGACCGTGATGTCCGCAAACGCTTTGTTCATCGCGTAGCTCACAAGCATTTCCTCTTTAACGCGCTGAAGCTCCGCCTTGAATTCGGGGCTGAACTCATAAAGGTTTTTTCTTGCGTCCAGCAGAAAAAGCTTCCGGCTGATAAGCTCGTCAAGTATGGTTTCTCTGCCTCTTTCGTCGCTGAAATCCCTGCCGCTCTGACGGAGCGCAAGCAGCGTCGCGTCAAATTCCGCCTGCGTGATCCTTTCCGTGCCCACGGTCGCTATAACTCTTGATTCGTCCATAATTTTGTTTCTCCGTTTAACATTAAATTTGTATTTTACAGTATAACATATATTGCGCGTAATGTCAAATAAAAAATGTCGCGAAAACGTATTGACAAATATTACAAATTGTGATATTATATTCCATATACGGTGATAATGTATCGCAAAATCAAATTTTTGCGGAAGCTATTGCATTTTTACCTGTTTTAGTATATAATATTATAAATACTTGTGACGGGATCTTTCCGTCGGAAAGGCTGAAAAAAATGGCAGAAAAAAAAGGCGCCGCGCAGAACGGTGTTGTAAATGACAAAAAGAAGGCTCTCGCAGAGGCAATGTCTCAAATAGAAAAGGCTTACGGCGCCGGCTCGGTCATGGTTCTCGGGCAGAATACGAATATGAACGTGGACGCGGTTCCGACGGGCTCTTTTTCGCTTGATCTGGCGCTCGGCATCGGCGGCGTTCCGAAGGGAAGAATAGTTGAAATATACGGTCCCGAAAGCTCGGGCAAGACCACGGTCGCTTTACATATCGTCGCGGAGGCGCAAAAGCAGGGCGGCACGGCGGCTTTCATCGACGCGGAGCACGCTCTTGACCCGATATACGCAAGAAATCTCGGCGTTGACATAGATTCGCTGCTCGTTTCCCAGCCGGACAACGGCGAGCAGGCGCTTGAGATAGCGGAAACTCTCGTGCGCTCCGGCGCAATCGACGTGCTTGTTGTGGACAGCGTTGCGGCGCTCGTTCCCAAGCAGGAGATAGAGGACGGCATGGGCGACAGCCATGTCGGTCTGCACGCAAGACTTATGTCGCAGGCGCTGCGAAAGCTTGCCGGCGTTATTTCGAGAACAAACTGCGTCGCGATTTTCATAAACCAGCTGCGCGAGAAGGTCGGCGTGATTTACGGCAACCCCGAGGTTACGACCGGCGGCAGAGCGCTTAAATTCTATTCGTCCGTCCGTATGGAGGTCAAGAGGATCGAAACTCTCAAAAACGGCACGGAGGCGATAGGCGCGCGCACAAGGGTCAAGGTTGTTAAAAACAAGGTCGCGCCCCCGTTCAAAGAGGCGGAATTCGATATAATGTACGGCAAGGGTATCTCCAAAACGGGAGAACTTATCGACGCGGCGGTGAAGCTCGACATCGTGGAAAAATCAGGCGCGTGGTACGCGTACTGCGGCGAAAAGATAGGTCAGGGCAGGGATAAGGCGAAGGACTTCCTCGCGCAAAACCCCGAAGTGGCGGAGGAAATAGAGGAAAAGATCAAGGCGGCGCTGAAAGACGCGGCGGAAAAGAAGGCCGCCCCGAAGCCGACCGTTCCCGTTGAAAAAAATCCGGCACCCGCTGCCGCCGCCCCGACAAGACGCGTGACTCTCAGCGCGACGGCGGACGATTTTGAGGACGACGAAGATATATAAATAAAATGCCGATATGAAAAAAATAACCGATATAAAAGAGGCGGAGAAAAGCTCCCGTTTCAATGTTTTTACGGAGGAGGGCTTCGCGTTTTCGCTTAGCGCGAGGGGTATTTTCGACTGCGGAATCTCCGTCGGAGCGGTCTTTTCGGAGGAGGAGTTCGAAGAAATACTTCGCCGTGTCGAGGACGAAAAGGCTTTTTCCGCGGCGACGCGTTTTCTCGGCTATCGTGATTATTCCGAAAAGGAGCTGCTGCGGCGGCTTGCGCGCGCGGGGTATAACGGCGCGAAGGCGGTTGAAAAGCTTGTCGAGCTCGGCTATGTCAACGACGAAAGATATGCCCGGGATTTTATCGAAAAAAACATCGGAAAATACGGCAGAATACGCATCGAAAAAGAACTTTTGAGCCGCGGCGTGAGCAGGGAGACCGCCGAAAAACTGCTTGAAGAAGCTTTTTCGGAGCCTAATTCCTCCGCGTTCGACGCGCTTTGCAAAAAGCTGAAAATGAAGGCTTTTGCGGATATAAAGGAAAAAAACAGGGCGTACGCTTTTCTTGCGCGCAGAGGCTTTTGCGGCGATGAAGCGGCGGCGGCTCTGGATAAATACGAAAAGACGGTTACGGGAGAAGATTTTTCTGGATGAGTAAAAAAATAGGCATGATCGCGCTCGGCTGCGCCAAAAACAGGGTGGACGCGGAAGTGCTTTTGGGAATGCTTGAAAAAAACGGATACGAGATCTGCGCCGACCTTGCGGAGTGCGACGCGTGCATAGTGCATACCTGCACTTTTATCGACCCTGCGAAGGAGGAATCCATCGGGGCGATACTCGAGGCGGCGGAGCATAAAACGGGCGGAAAGCTGAAAAGGCTGATAGTGACGGGCTGTATGGCGGAACGCTATCGCGGCGAGATAATCAGGAATATGCCCGAGGTTGACGCGTGCCTCGGCTCAAAGTCTTTCGACAGAATAGTCGAAGCGATAGAAAGCGACGGCGTTTACGAATACTACGCGCCGCTTGACACGCCGTGTCCCGACGGCGAGCGTGTTCTGACTTCAACGGACTATTCCGTTTATGTCAAGATAGCGGACGGCTGCTCAAATCACTGCGCCTACTGCGTTATTCCATCCGTCAGGGGCGAGTTTCAGCCTCGGCCGTTCGAGGACGTGCTTGATGAGATAAGAACGCTTGCTTTCAACGGCGCGAAAGAGATAAACCTTATCGCGCAGGATACGACGAAATATCCGCGTCTTTGCGAGCTTATAGAAAAGACCTGCGCCATTCCGGGCGTTAAATGGGTTCGCGTGCTTTATTGCCGCCCCGAGGGCATAACCGACGGGATGCTTAAGCTTATGGCGAAAGAGGAAAAGTTCTGCTCGTATATCGACGTGCCGCTGCAGCACGCTTCGAAAAATGTTTTGAAACGGATGAACAGAAGCGGCGACGCGAAAAGCCTTGCGGCGCAGATGCGGCATATACGCGATACGGTTCCCGGCGTGTCGCTTCGAACCACGTTTATAACGGGCTTCCCGCACGAAAGCGAGGCGGAGTTTGAGGAGCTTTGCGAATTTGTTTCCGAGGTCCGCTTCAACAATCTCGGCGTTTTTCCGTATTCGAGAGAGGACGGAACGCCCGCCGCGAGAATGCGCGGACAGATCGACGCGCAGACAAAGCAGGACAGAGCAGACCGCATTATGCAGCTGCAGCTTCGGCTTCTTGATGACATCAACAAACAGTACGTGGGAAACACTTATGACGTTCTCGTTGAGGGCGCGGAGGACGGAAAGCTTGTCGGCAGGGCGTATTTTCAGGCTCCCGACATTGACGGAAGAGTTTATTTCGATTCCGATTTCGCCGTTTCGGAGGGCGATTTCGTCCGCGTTCATATTGATAAATGTAAAGATTACGACCTGTTCGGCAAGGCGGTGAAGGAATGAAAATCAATAAAAATCTACCGAACTATCTTTGTATTGCGCGTATCGTTATGATACCGTTCGTTTTGCTTTTTCTTTTGGATAATCCCGTTGTGAACGGGATACCCGTGTATATACGCATGCTTGTTTCGGGCGCGCTGTTCGGCATCGCGATGTTTACGGATATGGCGGACGGAAGGATAGCGCGGCGTTACAATCTTGTCAGTGACTTCGGAAAATTTCTTGACCCGATAGCGGATAAACTGCTCGTTGTCAGCGTTCTTATGGGCTTTATTTCCGTCGGGCTTGCTTCAAGCGTTGCCGTTATTCTCATCGTTGCCCGCGAATTTCTTATTTCGGGGCTTCGTATGCAGGCGGCGGCAAAGGGCGAGGTCATCGCCGCAAGCGTCTGGGGAAAAATCAAAACCGCAACGCAGGGCGTCGTTATGGCGTGCGCGTACATTTACGTTATAGTTATGTATTGGTTAAGGGACGCCGCTGCGACGACCATGGCGGCTTCGCACGCGGACATCTCTTTTCTTCCCGTGCGGATATCCGTCTGGGCGCTTGCCTTGATAACGGTTGTTTCGGTTGTTCCTTATTTTGTAAACGGCGCAAAATTCATTAAGATGAAATGATTCGGATAGGGGAGTTATGGGAAAAAGACTGAAAGAAGACATTGCCGCTTTCAGGGAAAGAGACCCTGCGGCGCGTTCGGATGCGGAGATATTTTTCTGCTATTCGGGGCTGAAAGCGATACGCAGTCACCGCGTTGCGAATTTCTTTTACAGGCACAACTTCAAATTTCTGGCGCGCGTCATATCTCAGCGCGCAAGACATAAAACGGGCGTGGAGATCCACCCTGCCGCAAAGCTCGGCCGCCGTCTTGTTATCGACCACGGCATGGGCGTCGTTATCGGCGAGACCGCGGAGATAGGCGACGACTGCCTTATCTATCACGGCGTGACCCTCGGCGGTACGGGCAAGGAAACGGGCAAAAGGCACCCCACGCTCGGCAACAACGTCGTTATCGGCGCGGGGGCAAAGGTTCTCGGCTCCATAACGATAGGGGACAATTCAAAGGTTGCCGCGGGCGCGGTGGTTTTGTGCGATGTTCCTCCCAATTCCACGGCGGTGGGCGTTCCTGCACGGATAGCGAAGCGCGACGGTCTGAAAACGCCCGATCTGGATCAGGTGCATATCCCCGACCCCGTTTCGCAGGAGCTCTGCCGCTTGAAGGGGCAGATAGACGCTTTGCGCTCCGAGCTTAAAAAACTGGAGGAAAAAGAGTGATGATAAATCTTTATAATTCGCTTACTCACAAAAAAGAGGAGCTTAAAACTCACGAGCCGGGCGTTTGCACGATGTATACCTGCGGTCCGACCGTGTATCATTTCGCGCATATCGGCAATCTGCGCTCGTATATAATGGAAGACGTTCTCGAAAAATATATCAATTATACGGGAATACGCGTTAAGCGCGCGATGAACATAACCGACGTGGGACACCTTTCCTCGGACGCGGACACGGGCGAGGACAAGATGCTCAAAGGCGCGAAGCGCGAGCATAAAACCGTTATGCAGATAGCGAAGTTTTATACGGATAAGTTCTTTGAGGACTGCGCCGAGCTGAATATTAAAAAACCCGGGATTGTTGAGCCCGCAACGCATTGTATTCCCGAATATATCGAGATGATAACGCGCCTGCTGGACAACGGCTCCGCGTATATATCGGGCGGCAACGTGTATTTTGACACCTCGACGCTTAAAAAATACTATGTTTTCAACGACCACGAGGAGGAAAATCTTGCGGTCGGAGTGCGCGAGGGCGTTTTTGAGGATACCAACAAGAGAAACAAAGCCGATTTTGTTCTTTGGTTCACAAAATCAAAGTTCGAGGATCAGGAGCTGAAATGGGACTCCCCGTGGGGCGTCGGCTATCCAGGCTGGCACATAGAATGCTCCGCGATAAGCATCAAAAATCTCGGCGAATATCTCGACCTCCATTGCGGCGGCATAGACAACGCTTTTCCGCATCATACCAACGAGATCGCGCAGTCCGAGGCGTATCTGGGGCACGCGTGGTGCCCGCATTGGTTCCACGTTCTGCACCTGAATACGACCGACGGCAAGATGTCGAAATCGAAGGGCGAGTTTTTGACGCTTTCGCTGCTTAAAGAAAAGGGCTATGCCCCTGCGGTATACCGCTTTTTCTGCCTGCAATCGCATTACCGTAAAAATCTTGTTTTCTCGTATGAGGGACTTGACAATGCGACTGTGGCATACAAAAAGCTCGTTGAGCGCATCGCCGCGCTTGCTCCGAAAGCCGAAGACGCCGTTGATGAAAGCGCCGCCGCCGCTCTTCGTGAAAGATTCAACGACGGAATGTCAAACGATTTGAACACGTCGCTCGGCATCACCTGCCTTTACGACGTTTTGAAATACGACACGAACGATAAGACCAAACGCGCGCTAATCGAAGAGTTCGATACCGTGCTTTCGCTTAATCTTTGCAAAGAAGCGGACGCGTTGAAGGAAAAAGAGGCGGAGCCGTCCGCCGACCCCGACGCCGCGAGGATAGAGGCGCTGCTTGCCGAACGCGCGCAGGCGAAAAAGGAAAGAAATTTTGCCCGCGCCGACGAGATCCGTGATTCTCTCAAAACCGAGGGAATCGTGATAACGGACACGCCGAACGGCGCAAAGTGGGAAAGAGTCTGAAACGGACGCTCTTTTCGCAATAACATTCAAACTGCGGTCTTTGTCCGTTTCCGAGACAAAAACCGCGGTTTTTTTTCGGCGTATCTTAAATTTTTCCGATAGGCGCTTGTCTTTGCGTAAAACGACCGCAAAAGGAGGGAAAAAACGATGAATATCCCGGACGCGAACGTTTCCGCGCTGAAGGGCGTAGGAACAAAGCTGCAAAAAGAGCTTGAAAATCTCGGCATATTGACGGTTCGCGACCTGCTTGAATATTTTCCGCGAAGGTATGTCGATTTTTCCCGCGTGACGAAAATTTCCGAGCTTCAGCCCGATGTTTCGGCTGCTATAGAAGCGACGGTCGTCAAAAAAGCGCGGCCGTTCACCGCGAAGGGGATAACCTTTTCAAAAATCGACGTTTCGGACGGAACGGGCGAGGCTCGCCTGACCTTTTACAATCAGCCGTATATTTTGGGTTCTGTCGAGGTCGGCAAAAAATATCTGTTTTACGGCAAGGCGTCAAGGCTCGGCAGATTCGTCGATATCGACGCCCCGACCGTCGAAAAAGCCGAAAACAAGTATATTCACCCCGTTTATTCCCATTCAAAGGGCATAACTTCAAACAGGATAGCGTCGCTTGTTCGGCTTGCGCTGAACCATGCCGCGGACGGTGTCCGCGAAACGCTGAGCCTCGAAATGCGTGAAAGGTATTCGCTTCTTCCGCTTTCGGAGGCGTACCGTCAAATTCATTTTCCGACGGATTTTGTGATGAGGGAAAAGGCGCTTCGCCGCTTTGCTTTTGAGGAACTTCTGCTTTTTTCGCTCGGCATTATGACACTGCGCTCGAAAAATCTGAAGCGCGTAGGCAACCCCGTCAGGGGCGATTGCGATATGTCGGCTTTTCTCAAAACGCTGCCGTATACGCTGACGAACGCGCAGAGAAGGGCGCTTGACGACTGCCTTTCCGACCTGAAAAGAAAAACGCCCATGTCCCGTATCGTGCAGGGCGATGTCGGAAGCGGAAAAACGGTCGTCGCCGCCGCTGTGATGTATTACGTCGCAAAGTGCGGCAGGCAGTCCTGCCTTATGGCGCCGACGGAGATACTCGCGGCGCAGCATTTCGCCTCTTTTACAAAGCTCTTTGAAGGGTTCGGCGTCAGGTGCGCGCTGCTGACGGGCTCAACTTCCGCGTCGGAGCGGAAAAAACTGCTCGAGGAACTCAAAAACGGCGATATTGACGTCCTCATAGGCACGCACGCCGTTTTTCAGAAAGGTGTGGAATTTTCCGACCTTGCGCTTGCCGTGACCGACGAACAGCACCGTTTCGGCATAGCGCAGCGGTCAAAGCTTTCGGAAAAGGGCAGCGGCGCGCATATTCTCGTTATGTCCGCAACGCCTATTCCGAGAACTCTTGCAATGATTCTTTACGGCGATATGGATATTTCCGTCATCGACGAGCTTCCGCCCGGCAGACAGAAAATCTCGACGCACCTCGTGGACGGCTCCTATCACGACAGAATGTATTCGTACCTGCGCGATGAATGTCTGAAAGGCGCTCAGGCCTATGTTGTCTGCCCGCTTATAGAAGAAAGCGACAACGACGAGATGCGTTCCGCCGTCGAATACGCGGACAGGCTCTGTCGGGAGCATTTGAGAGGTATTCCCGTGCGCTGCCTGCACGGCAGAATGAAGGGCAGGGAAAAAGAAGAGATACTCCGCGATTTTGCCGACGGAAAAACGCGGGTGCTTGTTTCCACAACGGTGGTCGAGGTCGGCGTCGATGTTCCGAACGCGACGATTATGATTGTCGAAAATGCCGACCGCTTCGGGCTTTCACAACTTCATCAGCTTCGCGGACGCGTCGGACGAGGAACGAAAAAGTCCTACTGCTTCATTTCGTCCGATACAAAAAACGAAAAGACCCTTGAACGGCTCAAAGCGTTCTGCTCAACGACGGACGGCTTTGAAATAAGCCGCAGGGATTTGGAAATACGAGGTCCCGGAGACTTTTTCGGACAGCGTCAGAGCGGACTTCCCATTTTCCGCCGCGCCGACCTGCTGACGGATATGCAAACGCTCGAGCAGGCTAAGAAAGCCGCGGACGATATACTTGCAGACCCTTTGTGGTTCGCCGACGAAAGCCTTGTCGGTCTGAAAAACTCCGTTGTCGAGCTTTTTGATAGAGTTGATTTTAATATATTCAGTTAAACATTTTTTAATTTATTATATGTGCGGGGCTGTAAAAAAAACTTGCGTTTTTTTACAGCCCCGTTTTCTTCTTCCGTCGAAATCTTTCAAATAACTCGCAGGCGTTGATGTTGACTGTTATTGCGTGATCGAATCAGGCTGCGGGTTCGCATTCCGCCAGCATATTTTCGATAAAGACCGCATAGCCCTGCTTCGCGTCGCTGACAAGCACGTGCGTCACCGCCCCGACGAGCTTTCCGTTCTGGATAACGGGGCTTCCGCTCATGCCCTGCACGATGCCGCCCGTCTTTGCGAGCAGCCCGGCGTCCGTGACCTTTATCAGCATATTTTTCGTTTTTCTGCCTCCGTCGCGGTTGATTTTGACGATTTCTATCTCGTACTCCCCGACGCCTCCGGAATCGACCGTGCAGCGGATGAACGCTTTGCCCGTTCTGACTTCGCCGCTGAGCCCTATCTCCATCGGCTCGGAATAATATTCGCTGCCCCCGTTAAAGGTTCCGAATATTCCGCAGTCGCAGTTTTTGAAAACGTCCCCGATCGTCTCCGCGTCGAGAAATGTTCCCGATATCTGTCCCGGAGAGCCTGCCCCGCCTTTGACTATTCCCGTTATCGCGGCAGGCACGACGGTTCCTTTTTTAAGCGGAAGGATGCGCGATGTGTCCGCGTCCGAGACGGAGTGTCCGAGCGCGCCGAAGGTTCCGTTCCTCGGGTCGTAAAACGTCATCGTTCCTATTCCCGCCACGCTGTCACGCACACGCAGTCCGAGCCTGTATTCGCCGTTCTTCGCCTCGGGGCGGACGGCGATCTTCATTTCTTCGTCTCCGCGCGAGCAGGTCAGCATCAGCTCTCTTCCTCCGCTTTTCGCAACCGCCGCCGCAAGCTCCGCGTTCTGCGAGATCTTTGTTCCGTTCACACCGGTTATGATGTCGCCTGCGAGGATGCCTGCCTTTGCCGCGGGCGAGTTTTCGTCCGTGCCTGTTACGATAAGCCCGTCGCAGGAATACTTAACGCCGAATATCTGTCCGCCCGGAATCACCTTTTCCGCGTCGAGCACCGTTACGTTGACGGTTTTGACGGGGATTACACCGCAAAGATCCACTCGAACCGAGTATCTCGAACCTTCGCCGAGCCGCGTCAGCGTTGTCGGGCACAGCGTTTCGATGTCGGGCTCCTGTCCCTGCGTGACATAGCAGTTCCTCGGGATCTGGGCGTCGGTATACAGCCACGCGCAGACCGCGGCGACGGCTATCGCGAGCGGAATCAGAAAAATCCGCTTCAGTTTTTTTGATTTTGGCATTGTTCACCTTCTCCGAAGGGTCGGAAACCGACGCTGCGTTTTCTTCCGCGACCGTTTTATTGTTTTTTTGAAAAGCCGCGTTTTTTGCCTTTTTGCGCCGGCTCAAAAAAAGAAAAGCACGCCGTTCCGCCCTTCGTTATTATGTTTGCCGCGCCGCTTTTGAGTATTCCGCGATATAATCGCCAGCGAATGAATATTAAGCCTGAAATGCCTTGCTTTGTCAATGATTCTTTATATTTTGTCATTTTTAACCTAAAATTATAAATTTGAGTTGTTCTTTTTGTTGTATTTACGGGTTGAAGTTTTTTTTCGCGTATGGTAAAATAAAGTTGTAAAAACGCAGGTATTTTACGGCTGCGTAAAGAGGAGAGACTGTTTATGACATCCAAAACGGTAAAAGTCACCAATACGGTCGGGCTGCACGCGAGACCGGCAACCTTCTTTATTCAGAAGGCTAACGAATATCAGTGCAACATCTGGGTTGAAAAAGGCGATTGCAGACAGAACGCGAAGAGCCTGCTCGGAATTCTTTCGATGGCTATAACGAAGGATACCGTGATAGAGATCATCGCCGACGGCGTTGACGAGACCGAAGCAATCGAAGGTCTGACCGAACTTCTCAACGGCGGAATTGAAGACCGCAGCTGACGGTTTGCGATTTTCAAACTGAATAGGATATGAAAATAGTGAATGACCGAGGATCTGCTTTTTCGGTTATTGACTATTTTTGTTCTTTACGGGAAAAATAACGGGAACGGGGGCGTGAAATGACAAAAAGCGAATTGCTCAAAAAAGCGAACGAGCTGCCGATGAAGCCGGGCGTATATATGATGAAAAGCGCCGACGGAACGGTTATTTACGTCGGAAAGGCGAAGGCGCTGAAAAACCGCGTCGTAAGTTATTTCCGCAACGGCGAGCAGACGGAAAAGACTCGTCGTATGGTTTCGCGCGTTGACCGCTTCGATGTTATAATATGCGCAAGCGAGCTGGACGCTCTTCTGACGGAGTGCAGTCTGATAAAGCGTTACTCGCCGCTTTACAACATCGCGCTGAAAAACGGCGGCGGATACCCGTTCATTAGGTTTTATATCGACAGGGGCTTTCCCGTTCTGACGACCGAGCGTTTCAAAAATTCAAAAGGGAAGTATTTCGGGCCGTTTTTGTCGCGCCAGAAATGCAATATGGTCGTCCGTCTTATCTCAAAGGCGTTCGCGCTGCCCGATTGTTCCGCAAAAAACAGACGCAAAAAGATATGCCTGAACTATCATATCGGGAGATGTCTCGGGTATTGCGAAAACCGCGTCGATGAAGCAAAGCTTGAAGAACTCGGCGAAAAAGTCAGCGCGGTTCTGAGCGGAAACGTTGACGCCATACGCGAAAAAGTTGTTTCCGATATGGAAAAAGCCGCCGAAAACCTTGATTTCGAGCGCGCCGCCGCTTTGCGTGACAGCGCCGCCGCTCTTGCGGAAATAGCGGAGCGTCAGCGCACCGTTTCCGTTCAGAACCGTCACGCGGATTATCTCGGCTACCGTTCAAACGATAAAAAGACCTGCATTTTTATGTTGCGCATAAGAAACGGATATATTATAGGAGAACGCAGCGATATTTTCGACGAGCCGTTTTCAGATTCGCTTTTACGCGAATATATCGAACGCTTTTATTCGGACGACGAAAATCCGCCGAACGGAATTTATATCGACGCCGAATACGAATGGCTTCCTCTCATAAACGAATGGCTCAAAAACAAGGTCAAGCTTCCGACGATGAAGCAGGACAGGGAACTGTTGGAAAGCGCTTTCAAAAACGCGGGCGAACGTATGCTTCAATACGAGGGCAGAACGATGAAGGCGCAGCGCAATCTTGACGCCTTCTGCAACTTTACGTCGCTGAAAGACGCTTCGTATATGGAGATCTACGACGTCAGCCAGATGCTCGGCGCGGACGCCGTCTGCGGACAGGTGACCTGCGTTGACGGAATACTCGTCTCGGACAAATACCGCCGCTACAAGGTCGGAAAATCATTCGGAAACACGGACGATACCGCGTTTATGAGAGAGGCGGTCGAGCGTCGGCTGCGTCATTTCGCGGACGGCGACGAAAAGTTCTCTCCGCTTCCGAAAATCATTGTCTGCGACGGCGGTCTCGGGCAGATACACGCGGTCAAAGCGGTTGTGGATGCTTTCGGATACGATATAGATGTTATCGGCTTCAAAAAGGACAGCCGCCACAGAACGAAAAGCATCGTTTTCTGCGACGGCCGCGAGCTTGATCTGCGCGACGACCCCGAAGTTTTCGCGTTTTGCGGCAGATTGCAGGAAGCCGTGCATAAATACGCGATAGGCTATCACCGCGCGCTCCGCGACGAAGCCGCGAGGCGAAGCGAGCTGCTCAAAATCAGCGGTCTCGGAAAAGTTAAGGTCAAAGCGCTTTTTGATAAATTCAAAACCGTGGAAAAGATGAAAAAAGCGTCGAAAGAGGAACTGATGAGCGTCCCCGGGATAACCGAAGGGCTTGCCTTGAAGATAATTTTCGCGCTTGAACAGTAAAAATATAAAAAATGACGGCGACGCGGATTTTTCCGTGTCGCCGTCGGTTTTTCAGGCTTGTTAAAACTCTTTGTAGAAAGAAAGCGCCGACTTGTACATCATATAGATGTCGTTTTTAGCCGCGATCTCGTAAGGCGCGTGCATGGAAAGAAGGGGAACGCCGATATCGACGTTTTCGATATCCCTGTCCGCAAGGAACTGCGCAACCGTTCCGCCGCCGCCCTGATCGACCTTTCCCAGCTCTCCGAACTGGTAAACGACGTCGTTTTTGTCGAATATCGCGCAGAGCTTCGCGATAAACTTCGCGGAAGCCTCGGAAGAGCCCGATTTGCCTCGCGAGCCCGTGAATTTGCATATCGCGCAGCCCTTGTTAAGATACGCGGTGTTGTTTTTTTCAAACGCCGACGCAAAATCGGGGTCGAACGCCGCCGTTACATCGGAGGATATCGCCGCAGAGTTCGCAAGCGCTTTTCTGACATTCTGCGAAGAGTTGACGCAAAGCTCCTCGATAAAGTTTTTCAGATAATCGCTGCGAAGTCCCGTCACGCCCATGCTGCCGACTTCTTCTCTGTCCGCGAATACGCAGACCGCCGTTTTGTTCGGAACGCCGGCGTCGAGCAGCGCCCTGAACGCGGGATACGCGCAAACTCTGTCGTCGTGTCCGAAAGCGAGGATCATACTTCTGTCAAGTCCGAGATCGCGCGCCTTTCCCGCGGGAACGGCGGAGATCTCCGCTGTCAGCAGATCCTCCTCGTTTATGCCGTATTTCTCGTTAAGAAGCTTGAGCACGGTGGTTTTTATCTTGTCCGTTTCTTCTTCCGCGTCGGGACGGGAGCCTGCGATGATATTCAGGTCTTCGCCCGTGAACGCCTCCGAAAGCTTCTTGCCCGCCTGATCCTTGCCGAGGTGCGGAAGCAAGTCCGAAATGCAGAAAACGGGGTCGTTTTCGTCGCCGCCGATGTTTATCTCGACAACGGAACCGTCCTTTTTATAAACCGCGCCGATAAGCATCAGCGGATTTGTCACCCATTGATATTTGAGTATTCCGCCGTAATAATGCGTTTTCAGCAGGCAAAGACCGCCGTCCTCGTAAACGGGGCTGAGCTTGAGGTCGAGTCTGGGGCAGTCTACGTGCGCCGCGACGAGGTTGAAGCCCTCCTCAAAAGGCGCTCTGCCTATCGTTGCGAAGATAGCCGCGTGACCCTTCTGAATGTGATAGATCTTGTCGCCCTCCGAATACTTTCTGCCGTATTCAAACGGAACGAAGCCCGCCTTTTCGGCTTCCGCGACGGCGTTTTTCACGCCGTAATATTCGATTTTGGAAGCGTCGAGAAACTTTTTGTAATCCTCGCAGAATCTCTGCGCCGCAATAAGCTCCTCCTCGCTCATCGAGGAGAAAGTCTCCTTTTGCTTGAAACTGAGTTCGCTCATTCTATTTTCCCTCCCTGACAGGATAAATATTGTATTTCCTCATCAGCCCGTCCGCCTGCTTTTCCAGCTCGGAGAGGCTGTTGTTGACTATTTTATGCTCCGTGTTCGCGATATAAAAGCTTTCGTCTTTCTGCCCGTTCAGCCGCGTTTCCGCGTCTTCGTCGGAAAGGCCGTCCCTTTCGATTATCCGCTGCCGGCGCAGCTCTCTGTCCGCCACGATGCAAACGGATGTGTCAAAATCCTTCACCGCGCCGCTTTCTATCAGCGCCGCGCCGTCTATGACTGCGCCCGCCGCGCCGCTTTTTTCGGCAGCGGCAATCAAAAGCCCGACCTCTTTCATAATCGACGGGTGCATTATACGGTTCAGCTTTTCCGTGTTTTCACGCGAAGAAAACGCCTTTTTCGCAAGCGCCCTTCTGTTCGGCGTTCCGTCGGAATTGAGCACGTCACTTCCGAATTTTTCGGCAAGCTCCGCCGTTTTTGTTTTTATGACCTCGCGTGAGATCTTGTCCGTGTCTATGTGAACAAAACCGTATTTTCCGCGCAGATAATCCGCAAAAGTCGATTTCCCCGCGCCCGTCTGACCCGTCAAGCCTATCGTGAACATCTTTCTTCTCCGTCCGCGTCGTATATTCGGAACTCGCAGGCTCTTATCAGCCTGTTGTAAACGGCAAGTCCGACCCCCGACGTTTTTCCCGCTCTGATATAAACTTCCTCGATCCCGTCGTCGTCAAGCTCGCGCAGCAGGTCGAACAGCTTCGCCGCCTGACTTTCGCTGTCGTCCGCTTTTCCGTAGCAAAAAACCTCCGCAACGCCGTCGAACGCGCTCTCCTCGCCGTCGAAGCATATAACCGCGGTTCTTTTATCTCCCGAGATCTTTCCGAGAATCAGCCGCGCCGCGTTTTCGGAGCTTCCGAGCACCGCAAAAGCCTCCGCCTTCGGCGCGTAATGCTTATGCTTCATCCCCGGCGACAGCGCCTTCGCGTCCGCCGGCAGCTCCTTCGTCACCGCCTCCGCAATTTTCAGGTCGGGAAGCAGCTTTCGCAGCTGTTCGGGCGTCACAAAGCCCGGTCTCAGCAGCACGGGCGGCTCCGCCGCAACGGTTATGACCGTTGATTCAACGCCGCAGTCGCACGTTCCGCCGTCGATTATCGCGTCAATGCTTTCTCCGAAATCCTTCAAAACGTGCTCCGCCGTCGTCGCGCTCGGCTTGCCGCTGATATTCGCGCTCGGCGCCGCAAGAGGAACCCCGGCGGCTTTTATGACCGCCCTCGCGACGGGATGCGACGGACAGCGTATCGCCACGGTGTCAAGCCCTGCGCTGACGGCATTCGGAATGCAGTCCTTTTTCGGAAGTATCACGGTAAGAGGCCCCGGCCAGAACCTTTCCGCAAGCGCGTAAGCCTTTTCGTTCGGATACGCGTATTTTTCAATATCCCGCGCGTCCGTTATATGCACTATGAGAGGGTTGTCCGACGGACGCCCCTTCGCCGCGAATATCCGCGCGACCGCTTTTTCGTCGAGCGCGTTCGCCGCAAGCCCGTACACCGTCTCGGTCGGAATTGCGACGACGCCCCCGTTTTTCAGTATTTCTCCCGCTTTCGCGATGTTTTCTTCCGTTGCTCGGTATATCAATCTCTATCGTCTCCGTTATTCGGAAAATATCCGCGTCATCAAGGACGCCGTGATACGCCCGACTTTTTCAAAATCCGTATTCTTTATAAAAATTCTCTCAAGCGCGTCGTGATGCGCCTTTGCGTTCTTCAATCCGTCCGTCGCCTGCCCGAAAAGTATTCCGCAAGCGCCGTCCGCCGCGCCGTCCGTCACATCCGTCAGCGCCGAGCCGCGAAAAACGTCGAAATCCCTCGTCTCCGCCGCTTCGAACGTCGGGCTGAGCGCGAGAACCGCCAGCCGCTCCGTCGGAAAGACCGCGCCGACAGCCGTTCGGGGCAAAAGAGGGTCTGCGAAAACCGTAACGGAAAAACCCCTGTTTTTCGCGTCCGTCGCTATCAGCCCTATCGCCTCGTTCGCCGCGCCGCAGGCGTAGGGGAGTGTGAAGATTCTGTCCGCGAGCGTTTCGCACGTTTCATAAAACGCGGTCGCCCCTTTATGCGAAAAAGTTGAAATAAACCGCTTTTCAAACGTCGGCCCGGCGTTCTTTTTCTTTTTTCCGAAGAACTTTCCGCAAAAGCTCTCCGCCGTTTTGATTATCTGCCGCGCCTCTTTTTCCGTCGCGTCCGCGAACGTCGTTTTCAGTATCTCTCCCGCCGCTTTCAGATATCCGTAAGCGCTTCTGTACGCCGCCGCCGTTTTATCCTTGATCAGAAGGATTTCCTCCGTCGCGTCCGCAAGCGCTTTTTCGTCCCAGCAGTCCGTGATGTTGACTATGCCGCCCATACACCCGACGTTTTCGGGCTCGAGCGTGTGCGGCGCCGTGCCGTCGCATACCGCGACATTGCGCTTTTTCAGCCACACGCCGTCAAGCGAATCGGGGTCGGACGAACAGCGGATATACTCAACGTCCTCGCCCGCGTTCTCCGCGTAAGCCCCGATATTTTTCATCAGCGTGCTTTTGCCCGTTCCGGGACCGCCCTTGATGATATACTGTTTTTTGCCTTTCAGAAAGTCTCCGTAAAGCGAAACGAAGCCTTCCGTCGTGTTTGCAGAAAGAAAAGTGTCGATTACCATTTTACGCGCCTCCGCATAGTTATTCTTAAAAATAATATGCGCAGACGCGTTAAAAATTGCCTGATGCTTTTAATCGGCTTCCGTCAGTATCCGGTTGTAGGCTTCAAGCAGCTCCTCGTAGGACGAAAAGCCGCACTCCTTCATATACTGCGCCATCCTTACCTCGGCTTCGGCGGCGATGTTGTTCTGATCCGTCGCGGAGGATTTCAGTTCCTCTCTTCTTGACGCTCTTTCGGCGACTATCCGTTTCAGATCTTTGACAAGCGATTCCTTGTCAACCACCTCGGCATACTTGTTCCGCGTTTTTTCGTCCATATTCTTTTCCGACGCCGCGACGTTTCTCTGCCTGATATAAAAGTTATATTCGCCCGCTATCGAGTTCACGGAGGATATCGTGATGAGTATCGCCGCGCTCAAGCCGACGATCACCGCGATAAGCGCCGCCATCGCCGCCTTGTATGAAAACCTCGAAGGTCTTTTTCCCGTTACGCCTCTTTTCAATTTTCCCTCTCCTTACCGACCCTCATTCAGAAGCTCGAGATATTTTTCCGCAAGCTCGCAGAATCTGTTCGCGGCGTTCGTCCTGTTTTTCGCCTTCGTCACCATTTCGGTGAAATCGTTTATCTCTTCCGTTTTGTCCGATATTTCGGAATTGAGCTTGTCTATCTGCCTTTGAAGCTCCGCGTCTTTCTGCAAAAGCCCCTCGTACGAATACTGAGAAAGAGTTTCTTCATAGGTCTGCCGCGCGTTGTCCGCCTGCGCGACCGCCTCTTTTCTCTTCATCATCAAAAACATAAGCGCAACGATAAGCACCGCCACCGTTATGCAAAGCGCGATATTTATCTTTTTAAGAGTGCTTCGGTGCATTATCCGCGCCGTCTTACTCCGTCTCCTTCTTCCCACGCTGTTCTCCTCCGTAAAAAAATCAAAAGCTTCGTTCGTCTGCGCGTGGCGTTATCAATACGCTTTGCCCCAATAAACGAGATGCTTCGCAGGCTTTCCGCAGCAAACGCATTTGTCCGAAAGATGCTCCTGCTCAAACGGAATGCAGCGCGTGCCGACGCCGTATTTTTCCTTTATCTCGTCCTCGCACGCCTCGTCGCCGCACCACATCATCTTAACAAAGCCCTGTCTGTCCTTCACGATTTCCGCAAGCTCCTCCTGCGTCGTCGCCGTATAAGTCATCGCGTTGCGCCGCGCAAGCGCCTTTTCGTACATCCTGTTTCTGACCGTCCGCATAAGTTCCGAAACGGCTGCCGCAAGCTCTTCAAGCGCCACGGTCGTTTTTTCGCCGTTGTCGCGGCAGGCAACCACGCACGTTCCGTTTTCGATGTCTCTGGGGCCGATCTCTATACGCACGGGAACGCCCCTCATTTCATATTCGGAGAATTTCCAGCCGGGCGACTGCTCGCTCAGATCGCACTTAACCCTTATCCCTGCGGCTTTGAGCGCCGCTTCAATCTCCTTCGCCTTTTCCGTAACCCCGGGCTTATGCATGGCTATCGGAATGATGACCGCCTGAATGGGCGCAATCGCCGGCGGAAGAACAAGACCGTTATCGTCGCCGTGAACCATTATAACCGCGCCGATAAGCCTCGTTGTTACGCCCCACGAGGTCTGATGAACATATTGAAGAGTGTTGTTTTTATCCGTATACTGTATGCCGAAGGCTCTCGCAAATCCGTCCCCGAAATAGTGCGACGTGCCTGCCTGCAGCGCAACGCCGTCGTGCATAAGCGCCTCGATGCAGTAGGTCGCCTCCGCGCCCGCGAACTTGTCGCTTTCCGTCTTTCTGCCGCGAACCACGGGCATCGCCAGCGACTCCTCGCAGAAGTCGGCGTATACGTTAAGCATTCTTTCGGTTTCTTCTATCGCCTCTTCCGCCGTGGCGTGCGCGGTGTGTCCCTCCTGCCAGAGAAACTCTCTCGAACGCAGGAACGGACGCGTCGTTTTTTCCCAGCGCACAACGCTGCACCACTGATTGTAAAGCTTCGGCAGGTCTCTGTGCGAATGTATTATATGTGAATAATGCTCGCAGAAAAGCGTTTCGGAGGTCGGTCTGACGCAAAGTCTTTCCTGCAGCGGCTCACTTCCGCCGTGCGTCACCCACGCAACCTCGGGCGCAAAGCCCTCGACGTGATCCTTTTCCTTTTGCAGAAGGCTTTCGGAAATGAACATCGGCATATAGACGTTTTCGTGTCCCGTCGCCTTGAAGCGCGCGTCAAGATCCTTCTGTATATTCTCCCAGATGGCATAACTGTAAGGTCTGAACACCACGCAGCCCTTGACGGACGAATAATCGACAAGTTCCGCTTTAAGCACGATGTCGGTGTACCATTTCGCAAAGTCCTCGTCCATAGAAGTTATGTCTTTTACAAGTTTTTCAGCCATATCGTTTTTCCCCAATATATAAGTATAATTGCTTATATTATATAGCAAACGCGCTGATTTGTCAACGAGTTTTCATAATTGTTGAAATTCCCCGTTCCAAATGTTTTCAGCCTCTTTCTGTCGCAGTTTTTTTGAATTTGAAGCAAAAATGACGGGAGTTGCAAAAAGTTCGTAATTTTTTATCTAAATATAACAATTACGCATATTGAAAAATGTGCTGAATAAATAGTACGTCTGAAAAAATACGGTCGATTTATTGTGCATATTGAATAAAAAAGGCGTGTGCGGATACTCTTTTTTCGGCATACGGCGATCCTCGCGTTTCCTTGCTTTTCATTAAGTTTTCTGTTATAATTCTATATATAATCAGCGCGGCGCCGTCCCGTCGGGGGTCGGCTTATTCGCGTCGGTTCCCCGAAAGCAAATGGAGGTTTTTTTGATGAAACAGTGGTTTAAGGTCGCCGTTGTATGCGCTCTTGCCGTTTGTCTGTGCGCGTCGCTTTTCGCGTGCGGAAACGGCGGCAACGGACTTGAAGAAAACAGCGAGTGGAAGAACAACGCTTCCGTTGTTTCGAGAAACAAGGAGCTCGCTCATTCTCCGATAGTCTCTTACAACAGCGTCGAGGACGCGTTAAAGGCGGATATAAGGACGTCTTCCCGGTATCTGAGCCTTAACGGCGAATGGAAATTCAAGCTTGTAAACAAGGAGGACGACGTGCCTTTCGGCTTCCAGAGCAGGAACTTCGACACAAGCTCATGGTCCGATATCCGCGTTCCCGGAAACTGGGAAACGCAGGGCTTTTCGACTCCAGATTACGGATTTAACGGCTATACGTGGAAAACTTCGTCCCTGACGCCTCCCGAGCTTCCCAAGGAAAACGAGATAGGTCTTTACACACGTCAGATAGATATCCCCGCCGATTGGAGCGGTAAGGAGGTCTTCATCTCCTTTGCCGGCGTTGAAAGCGCGTGCTACGTCTATGTCAACGGCAAGATGTGCGGCTACGGCGAGGATTCCTATACTTCCAAGGATTTCAGAATAACATCTTATCTTGAGCCCGGAAAGACGAACACGGTCGCGGTCAAGGTTTTCAAGTACTGCGACGCGTCGTGGCTCGAAGCGCAGGACACGCTTAAAATGGGCGGAATTTACAGAGACGTTTATCTGTATGCCTCCGAAAAAACCATGATAAAGGATTTCTCCGTTCAGTCCACGGTCGATCTCAAAAAAGAGAGCGGCTTTGACGGCAGCGCGCTGCTGTATCTTTCCGCGGATGTTGCGACTTACGCGAATAAAGAGGACGGCTGGTATACCGAGTTTTCGCTTTACGATGCGAACGGCAGCGCCGTTGTGGAGCCGTACCGTTTCGGTGCGGACGTTGCGTTTTCCGAGAAAAAGACGGGCGGCGCGTATACGGCAACCGTCAGCGGCAGGGTGACGGTGAACGGCGTTAAGCTGTGGAGCGCGGAGGAGCCCAATCTATACACGGCGGTTTATACGCTCAAAAAGGCGGACGGCTCGACTGCCGGCATCGTCAGCGAGCGCATAGGCATAAGAGACGCCGCGTTCGCCTCCGACGACAGCGGAAAACAGATATTCACGGTAAACGGCGCTCCCGTTTCCGTTTTCGGCGTTACCTACTATGAATTCAGCGCGGTGAACGGCAAAGCCCTTACCCGCGAAGAAATGACGGAAGACATCAAAAAGATGAAGGAACTCAATATCAACGCCGTCAGATCTCCCGGCGTTCCGCTCAGCGCCGAGTTCATTTCTCTCTGCAACGAGTACGGTCTTTACGTCGTTTCCGACATAAACCTCGAAAGCGAGCCGTGGGCAAGCAAGAACGAGCAGTCCATTCCCGGCGATCAGGGAATCTGGCAGACCGCGCTTCTCGACCGTCTTTCGAACGTTGTCAAACGCGACAAAAACGCGCCCTCCGTTATCCTTTGGGGTCTCGGCAACGAGTCCGGGCAGGGCAGCGTGCTTACGAATATCAAAAACTACCTCATTGAAAACGATTCCCGTCTGATAGTTTACGACGCTTATCTCGACCTCGAAAAAGAGAACTACGGTAACGCCGATTACGTCTCCGACGGCGATATAATCACCGTTTCCGGCTGGGATATGGACAAACTCAACGACGTTTTGACGAACAAGGCGATAACCAAGCCCGTCTTTATTCAGAACATCGACAGCGCGTTTCTTTCCTCCGGCGGCGGCGTTTCCGAGTACATCAAGTTCATAACCTCCGACAACACGGTGCAGGGCTGCTTCCTTGCCGGCTGGACGGACAAAGCGGTTTATGTGCCGAAGGACGGCAAAAACGCGGTCAAGATCTGCCGCGAAACGCCTTACAGCGCGGAAAACGCCGATCTTTACGAGCTTCGCTATGCCGCCTCGTGGATCTCGGACGATCCCGTTGAGGCTATCGGACGCGGAGTATACAGTCTTAACGGCCTGCTCAACGCGGACAGAACCTTCCAGTCCGACGCGCTTGAAATGAAGAACGCATACGCGCCCGTCTCCGTCGAGCCCGTCAACGTGAAGGAAGGCGAGTTCAGAATAAGCAACAGATTCGGCTTTACGGACGCGGGGTCGAAGTTTACCGTTTCCTACGAGGTGACGGGCGGCGCGTCCGGAACCGTTGACATATCCTCGCTCAAAGCGGGCGAAACGGTTGACGTCAAGCTGGATTACGGCGCCGTAAACGCCTCTTCCGACGTTTTTGTCAAGATAAGCGTTAAGTACGCGCAGAAGCCGTCGTGGGCGAGAGACGAATACGACGGAACGCTTTTCTCCGCGCAGTATGACGTAACGGGCAACTCCGCTCCCGTCAAAAACGGAAGCTCGACCGATGTTTCGGGCGAAGCGCTGACGCTTGAAATGTTCCGCGCGCCCGACATAAAAACCGTTAACACCGACCTTGCGAAAGGTATTATATATGTAACCAACTATTGCGCCTCGGCGTTTGACGATCTGTTTG
This sequence comes from uncultured Eubacteriales bacterium, assembly GCA_934454405.1. GTDB lineage: Bacteria > Bacillota > Clostridia > Oscillospirales > UBA644 > UBA644. Next base: position 53,315 of record CAKSFN010000003.1, read on the forward strand.
AAATGAAATACACCGTCGTTGAAACAAACAACTACTGCGACAAACCGCAGGCCGTTGTTTATTCAAGCGGCTCCGTCAGAACGGGTCTGGGCGCGTACGTCAGCGACGGAAAGGTAAATCTTCCGTTCTCCGTAAAAGCCGTACAGGACGGCTCCTACGAGGTCGTTATTTCGGTCAGAACCAAAAAAGCCGTGGGCGATATTCCTGCCGGCTACGAGCTTCTTTATAACTTCAACGAAGGCTCTCTCGGCTCGAAAATTCCGTTCCCCGTCGATGCTTCGCGAACTCCCGAACCCGTTATCGACGAAACGACGGGCGAGCAGAAGGTGGACGAGCGCGGCAACAGAGTTTGGGTCAACGGCGACCCCGGACTTACGGAATACACGCCTTCGACCGTTTATTATAAGGCGCCCGATGAACTGAACCCGACGCCTTCGCCGTACATTCGCCTTTACAATTCGAGAGTGGTTATCGAGATAAACCCCTCGAACGGCCTTATCAACAAATATTCCGTTGACGGAAAAGATATTTTCGCTCCTGCGGACTCTCAGACGGGCGCTCAGCCCGGCGGCGCGGGAAGCCTTTACAGAAGCCCGACGGGCGGCGATTACGTTTCGGGTGCCGCGAAGGATCTTTCGGGTCTGTCGCTGTTTGAGACGGACAGCTCCGAAAAGCTTGTCAACGGTCCCGTCAGCGTCAGAAAAACGAACGACGGTCATTACAGAATGTCCCTGCTTTACAGACTTCCGTCCGTCAACGGCGGCGACGTTTCGAATATTGCTTCGTACAATTCCGAATACGCGGTCGTATACGACTTCTATCCGAACGGCGTTATAAACGTCAGCTCCGCCTACGCGCTTAACTACGGCGCCGCTTCGCCCCTTTCGATCTCGTCGCTTCTCACCATGTCCCCGTCGCTCACAAACGCCATGTGGTACGGCAGAGGTCCCGGCGAGACCTACGGCGACAAGCTTTACGATTCGACCGTGGACGTTTTCTCTTCCCCCGTTTCAAAGCTCATGCCCTCTTATCTTTTTGCGAGCGGCGGCGACAGAAGCCAGACCAGATGGCTCGCGATGACCGATGATTCCGGCTCGGGCGTTGTCATAACGTCAGATACGGGCAACTTCGCGTTCAATATGTCAAAGCTTTATCCGTCGCAGACCGCGGCTTACGCGTCGGACGCTTCGGAAAATCCGTTCACGGTGCTCAGCATCATCGGCGTTCAGCGCGGCTGCTCCGTGCCGAGCGTGTCGGATCAGGCGTATCTTTCCACCTCTTCATCCATAGATCCGGGCAGCGTTCATTCTTTCTCTTACAGGATAGTTCCCGTTTCAAACGGCGACGCCGCCTCCTACCGCGCCGAAAGCGCAAGAACCCTTTCTTCCGCGGGCAGGGCGACCGTGACCGCAAAGACGCTTGCGGACGGACAGAACTATTCGCTGCGCGGACTTGCAAGCGGTATGTACGCTTCCGTTTCCGACAACGAGCTTGCCGTTATCGGGGGGCTCGGCAGCGCGAATCAGAGATTTATGATAGAGAGAACCGATTCGTCGAGCTTCTATATCAAATGCACCGCGAACAACCTTTATATGACGGCGACGGGAATATCGACCAGAAACAAACCTTCCGTCGAGCTCGGCTTCGCGCCGCTTGACGTGTCGAAATACCCGTGGCAGATGTGGTATTATTCGGATAACCAGCTCACCTGCGACAGAATGACGAACTATTCTCTTTCCGTTATGCAGCTTGCCGCCTTCTCCGGCGCAAGAGTCGCTCTTTCAACCGTTCAGGGCAACAATGCAAGCTATTGGACGATGAATTACGACGTCGGAAGCTCCGAATACGCTACAATCAAAAACAACAATTCGGGACTTTATCTGACTTACGTGGACGATATAACGTATTCGTCCGCAATCGCGGCGGCGACGGATAAGAGAACCTTCTCGTACGCGCCCGACATCGACTGGGGAATGTTCCAGACCGAAGAGGATCTTGCCGCGCACGAGGTGAACCGCGCCGAAACCACGGGAAGACTTACCCAGTGCGAACTTCTGCCTGCGGATTCCCAGACTTGGGTATTCGTTGCCGCGGGCGGAGACGGTCACAGACTTTACAACACTTCAACGGGACTTTATCTCGGCGTCAGAACCGATGAAAACGGCGTTTCCTCGCTTGTTCTTTACGACGCGACCAACGCCGACGAGGATCCCGCCTCGCTTGTTTGGAGAATAAATAACGTAAGCGGCGTTTACAGCATTATAAACGCGGATACGGGGCTTGCCCTTCAAACAACGCTGAAGCGCGTAAGGCTGACGCAGACCGAAATGGACAAGGACTTTATAACGGACCCCGAAAAGGCGTTCAGGAACACTTACGTTCTTTCACTTGCGCCGTGGAGCGGAAGTCTTAATCAGAAATGGGATCTCGCGTCCGACAGCGACCGCAGAGTTTCCGTTGAGATAGGCTCCGGCTGGTATGTTGACGGTCTGGAAACCAAAAAATAAGGTTACGCGATAAAAAATCGACCTTGCGGTTTTCGTTTCCGCGAGGTCGATTCCTTTTATTGCCGCCGTCCGCGCCGAAAAAACGCGGACACCGCTGAAATACATATTTGAGGTGATATTCTTGAAAAAAGCGTTGCAGTTATACTCCGTCAGAGACGCTGTCGAGGCGGATTTTGAAGGAACTCTCGCCGCCGTTGCGAAAATGGGCTACGACGGCGTGGAATTTGCCGGGCTTTACGGCAAAACGCCCGAAGAAGTCAGGACGCTTTGCGAAAAATACGGGCTCGTCGCCGTTTCCGCGCACGTCGGCTTCGGCGAAATGCTCGAAAATGAAAACGTCTTTTCCGATTACAAAAAAATCGGCTGCGAATATATCGCCGTTCCGTATCTTCCGCCCGAAGAGATGGCAACGGAGCAGGCGCGCCGCGAAATAATCGAAAAGGTTCGCGCTCTTTCCGAAAAGGCGAACGGCGCGGGCTTGAAAATGCTTTATCACAACCACGACCACGAGCTTTTGAAGCTGAACGGAAGGAGCTTTCTGGACGAGCTTTACGCCGCGATACCGACGCCGCCGCTGTCGCCCGAATTCGACGTCTGCTGGCTTCATTTCGCGGGCGAAGACCCTGCCGCGTATCTCAAACGCCACTCCTCCCGCGTTAAGGTCGTTCACCTGAAGGACTGCGTTGTTTTTGACGGCGCCGAAAGACCTTCGTTCCGTCCGCTCGGCAGAGGCGTTGTTGATATTCCCGCCGTTGTCAAGGCCGCGGAGGATCTCGGCGCGGAATGGTTCGTCGTTGAGCAGGACGACCCGACGGAGGGCGAAAAAACGCTTGACGAGGCACGCGTTTCCGCGGAATTTCTGCGAGCCCTCGAAAACAGTATTTAGCAGGACTGACACATCAAACAACGACAAAATGAATCCCCGTCGGCGAATTTTTTCGCCAACGGGGTCTTGTTTGTTCGGTAATATCAGATATTTATCATATTCGCCATCTCGTATTTTTCGAAGTCGAACGGTTTTTCCATTTTAAGCGCTTCGAGAATATCGAGATCGATTATGTCCGTTTCCTTCATAACGACAACTCTGTTGCTGATGCCGTTTTTGAGAAGATTTACGCAATAATTGCCCATTTCGGTTGCGATGACTCTGTCCTTTGCGGAGGGAGCGCCGCCGCGCTGAACGTGACCGAGAATGGCTTCTCTTGATTCAACGCCCGTTTCCTGCTCGACGCGTTTCGCGAATTCCGCAATGTTCGAAATGCCGTTTTCAACGCAGTAGCCGTAATTCTTGTTCGACGGAACGTCAAAGAACAGACCCTCGGAAACAAGCACGATGAAATGGTTCTTTCCGTATCTCTTGCCCCTCGCTATCCTGTCAACGATGTCCCTTTGGAAATCGAACTCGACCTCGGGCACGATTATTGAGGTGGCGCCTGCCGCAACGCCTGCTTCAAGCGTTACCCAGCCCGCGTTTTTGCCCATTATCTGCACCACGGAGCAGCGGTTGTGAGAGTTGCAGGTGTCTCTGAGCTTGTCGATGAGGTCGATGCAGATGTTGACCGCCGTGTCGAAGCCTATCGTGTAGTCGCTGCAAACTATGTCGTTGTCTATCGTGCCGGGCATGGCAACACAGGGAATGCCGTGCAGCGTGAGGTCGCGCGCTCCTCTGAACGAGCCGTCGCCGCCGATAACAACGATGCCCTCGATGCCGAACTCCTTGCAGGTGTGAACCGCTTCGAGAATTTTTTCTTCCTTCTTGAATTCGGGACAGCGCGCGCTTCTGAGGAACGTGCCGCCTCTGCCGAGAATGTCGCAGACGTCTCTTGCGGTAAGCTCCTGAATATTGCCCTCGATAAGTCCCTTGTAGCCCTCGCGGATGCCCATAACGGTTATGTTTTCCGCAACGCAGGTTCTGACAACGGCGCGAACAGCCGCATTCATGCCCTGCGCGTCGCCTCCGCTTGTCAATACGCCGATGGTTTTCATTATTTTTTCATCCTTTCAGATATCCCGAAATTAATCTACCGCATATTATACACCAAAGTAATTAAAAAATCAATACGGTTCATAAAAAACTCAAACTTTGCCGAACCCGGAACTTTTCCGCCCCTTTGCGCCGGCGCGGGGACGGGGAGGGGTGCGAAAAGGCGGTGTATCCGCACAAATTTAATATATCTTTGCGTAAATTTACATTGACCTTTCTTCGGAAAAGTGATAAACTGTTGAATTGCAAAAGAAGAAGTCTTTTGTAAAGGAGGCGAAGTTCTGTGTTCGGCTATATAGTCGCCGATATCGGCAATCTGTCGGAAGAGGATAAAAAATGCTATAACGCGTATTATTGCGGTCTTTGCCACGCGCTGAAAAAAACGAACGGCAATCTCGGCAGACTTACGCTGACCTACGACTTCACTTTTATCGCGCTGCTTTTGTGCGAGCTTTACGGCGAGGGCGAGCTTTGCAGCGGCAGGTGCGCACCGCATCCGCGCAAAAAACACGACTACGTAAAAAGCGAGATCCTCGATTACGTCGCCGATATGAATGTTCTGCTTTCTTACGTCAATCTTATCGACGACTGGGAGGACGACGGCAACATTTTCGCATTGTTCGCCGGCGCCTTTTTCAAGCGGAAAATGAAGGGGATAAGCAGCCGCTTTCCGAAGCAGGAGGCAATTGTTTTCGAGTGCCTGTCGGCTCTTTCCGAGGCGGAACGGCGCGGCGAAACGAATCCCGATATCCCCGCCGACGCGTTCGGAAGGCTTCTCGGCTCTCTTCTCGGCTACCGCCGCGACAAGTATGAAAAAGTCCTTTTCGATTTCGGCTTTGCGCTGGGCAAGTATATTTATTTGCAGGACGCCTGTCTGGATTTTCGGAAAGATTTGAAAAAAGAACGCTACAATCCGCTGACGGAAGCGCGTGAATCGGATTTTGAGGATATACTGAACATGCTTGCCGCCGATTGTGCCGCCGCGTTTGAAAAAATCGAGCGCGTTAAGGATAATTCGCTTTTGAGAAACATAATATATTCGGGAATACGTTTGCGCTACAACGAGGAAAAGAAAAGGGGGAGCAAGAAAAAATGAACAGATTTCGCGCGTGGCTCGTCCGCTTTATGCGGGGCAGATACGGTATGGATCCTCTCGGAAAGTTTACGATGATAACATATCTTGCGCTTGCTCTCGTTCAGCTGTTCCTCATCGGCGCGCCGTTTATGCGCGGCGTCGGCGGGTGGATATGGAACGCCGTTCTTCTGCTGCTTTTTGCGTGGGCGGTCTTTCGTATGCTTTCACGCAATATCGTTGCGAGAAGCCGTGAAAACCGCCGTTTTCTTGCAATTAAAAACGGCGTGAAAAAGTTTTTCTGGCTCCGAAAGCGGATGTGGAAGGACAGAAAAACGCACGTTTATAAAAAATGCCCGCATTGTAAAAGCGTTCTGCGGCTTCCGCGCCGAAAGGGCGAGCACGGCGTGACCTGCCCTAAGTGCAAAAAGGATTTCAGGGTAAGAATATTACGAGGAGCGTCGGGCGAGCCGAAAAATCGCGTATGCGGGCGGCTTTTTTGAATGAAAACTGTATAAAATTTTCAAACTTTTTTTCTTTTTTCTCTTGACAAATTCAGTTACGCGTAGTATAATGTAAGCGGTAGATGGGACGAATTGTCGCTTTCTGCTTTTTCCGTTGTATGCAAATGCCTTGAAAAGGAACGGTCGGTTATGAAAAAAACGCTTGTTCTGAAGGCCGTTTCGGTTTTCCTGATCATTGTTCTCGTTTTTGTCGCCGGCTTTGCCGTGTACAGGCTTTGTAACGAAAAAGCTTTGCGCGGCGACGCGTCGCGCGGACAGACCGACGGCGAAGGCTATAAAAGCGTTGAGTATTCGGGCAAAACTTACGATTATAACGACGGCGTTTACAACCTTCTTGTTCTGGGCATAGACCATCAGGGAGAGTATTCCGATGACGGAGTGTTCCTTTCGGGCGGTCAGGCGGACGCGGTTTTTATCCTTTCCATCAACAATTCAAAGCGAACCATTTCCACCATTCAGATAAACAGGGACACGATGACCGAGGTTCGCAAGCTGGGCATTTTCGGTGACGTTGTGGCGACGCTGAACGCTCAGATAGCAACGGCTTACGCCTACGGAAGCGGCGGCGCGAGCAGCTGTGAGAATATGATTCATTCCGTTTCGGGGCTGCTGTTCGGCGTTCCGATAGACGGCTATCTTGCGATGAATATGGACGGGATCGTTCCCTTTGTCAACGCCGTGGGCGGCGTAACCGTCACTTTGCAGGACGATTTTACGAAATTCGACCCCGAGATGGAAAAGGGAAAAACCCTTTTGCTCGACGGCGCGAAGGCGTATGTGTATCTGCGCGGACGCGGCGACGTGGGCGACGAGCTCAACACCTCCCGTATGGAAAGACACCGCGTGTTCTATTCCGAGCTTTTCAAGCAGGTGGATCGTCTTCTCGGCTCCGACGTTTCTAAGATAAAAGCCGTGTACGACGCGATTTATCCTTATTCTTATTTTTCGGTCAGCCTGTCAAAGCTTATGTCCCTTTATTCCGACTCTTCGGAATTTCGACGGAATCCGACCGTCACCCCTGCCGGTGTTATCGACGAAAGCGGCGAATATACCGAGTTTTACGCGGACGAAACCGCGCTTCGCCGTCTTGTTCTTGACATTTGGTACACCGGGCGCGACAAAACACGTTAATCACAAAAAAAATAAATAATATATCAGTATTAAAGGAGTCTTATTTATGAGTAAAAAAGTTTTGAGAAGCTTCGCTCTCATCATGTTGATCGTTCTTGCGTTCTCTGTTTCTTCCGCAGCCGTCGGCTTCAAGAAGAGCATTGATATCAAGCACGGTCCCGATTACGTAACTCCGGACGGATTCCAGTACGAAATCATCGTAACTCCGATCGGAGATGTTGAGAATCAGAAGGACGAAAGAGTTCAGGCAGGTCTTGAACATCTTAAAAAAGCTTACGGTGAGCTCAAAGATAAAAATATCGGCGATCTCGTTGACAAAGCAGCGCTTGAAAAAGCAGCCGGCATTGACCCCGCGAAACTCGCTGTTTCCGATTTGTTCGACCTCTGGACCAACTCTCCCGACGCCGTTTCTCTGAAGTTCAACGCAATCGCTCCGAACGGTGAAAAGGTTGCGGCTCTTTACAGAGACTACAACGGCGCGTGGAAGATCCTTGACGTAAAAGCAAACGCCGACGGATCCATTGACATTGAAGGTCTTGTTCCCGGAACCATCGCGTTCCTTGTTGAGGAAAAGACCACGCCCCCGGTTCCCGGCACGGGCGACAATTCCAACAAATGGATCTGGTTTGTCGTTATCGGCGTAGCGGTTGTCGGCATCGCTGTTCTTGCGGTTTGCCTTGCACGCTCCAAGAAACAGGAAAACAACTGATTGCGAAAGCACTGACAAATGAAATCGCAGATCGGAACGGTCAGCCGTTCCGATCTCTTTTTTTTGACCGCGCCGCCGTGAAAAAAGCCGTAAAAAGCCCGCGCAGCAGAAAAGGCTGAAAAATATAAAAAGGCGAAAGCCTTAAAGATAAACAAAAAAGACTTAAAACGGCAATTCTCACGCATTTTTCATAAAAACGGGAGAATATGCCTTTCTGCCGCGGCGAACTCTGCTCTCGCCGCGCCTTTTACTTCACCCGTTCCGAACTTTTTCCTTCTTTATTTCTTTTTTAACCTCTTCGATGCTGAAAAAGCGGTTTTTAACCGTCCCGGAAAGAAAAAAACGGCTTTGAGAACGAAAATCCCGCGGCGGAGGGAACTTTTTGTTTTTTTATTCGTCTAAAATGATAAAGAAAGAAAAAAAATCCCATTTTGCAGATATTTTTCGGGAGGGCATAGTCTTGGAAACCTTTATCGGAATATTTAATTTCTTTGTGTTTTTCTTTTTCCTTGTGCTTTATTCCTATCAGTTTGTTTATATAGGAATAGGCATATTCAAAAACAAAAAGAAGCTTAAAGAAGCGTCGAAGCTTCATCATTTCGCGTTTGTTATCGCAGCAAGAAACGAAAGCAATGTTATCGGCGGGCTTATCGAGAGCATAAAGCTTCAAAAGTATCCGAAAGAGCTTATCGACATCTTCGTTGTTGCCGACAACTGCACGGACAACACCGCCGAGATCGCCCGAAACGCAGGCGCGACGGTTTACGAACGCGAGTCCAAAACGCACGTCGGCAAGGGCTACGCGCTTGACTTCATTTTCAACAGGATAAACACCGAGCACGCGGATAAAGGCATCGAGGCGTTCTTTATCTTTGACGCGGACAATGTTATCAAGGATAATTACGTTCTTGAAATGAACAAGGCGTTCGACGCCGGCTACGAGGCCTGCACGTCTTACAGAAACAGCAAAAACTACGGCACAAACTGGATAACCGCGGGCTATTCGCTTTGGTTTGTGCGCGAAGCGAAGTTTTTGAACAACCCCCGTTTTATCTGCGGCACGAACTGCGCCGTTTCTGGCACGGGCTTTATGATAAGCAAGAAAATCGTTGATATGAACGGCGGCTGGAAGTACAATCTTTTGACCGAGGACATAGAGTTTTCCGTTGACGCGGCGTTGAAGCACATCCGCATCGGCTATGTTCACGACGCAGAGTTTTTCGACGAGCAGCCCGAGACTTTTGCGCAGTCGTGGAAGCAGCGCATGCGCTGGTCGAAAGGCTTTTATCAGGTTCTCGGCAATTACGGCGGCAAGCTTTGCAAGGGCATTTTCTCCAAAAAATTCGGCTTTGCGTGCTACGATATGCTGATGAACATTATGCCGGCGCTTATTCTTTCGCTTTTCTGCCTTGTGCTGAACACGGTTTTCCTCATCGTCGGGCTCGTGACAGCCGATTCAACGCTCGTCGCAAGCACGCTTGTCAGCGTTATGCACACGATACTGAGCTTCTACGCAACGCTTTACATCGTCGGGCTTATAACCACGATATCGGAATGGGAAAAGATAGGCTGCTCAACCGCGGGCAAGATCCTTTACACGTTTACGTTCCCCGTGTTTATGTTCACCTATGTTCCCATCGCGGTTGTCGCGATATTCAAAAAAGTCGGCTGGGCGCCCATCACGCACAGTGTTACAAAGTCCATCAGGGAGCTTAACAAGCCGCAATAAGCAGTTTTTAAGAAAATATAACGGTCGCCGCAAATCGCGGCGACCGTTTTTGCGCCGCTTTCCGACGCTGTTTTTCAAAAAACGAATTTTTGCGGAAAGGCTTTACAAATTCCGTATTTAATGTTATACTTATATTTAAGATATATGAGTGTGAAGGAGCGTTATATTATGGAAAACATCGACTATCTTTGCGCCTGCGACCCCGAGGTCGGACAGGCGATGCAGAAGGAGCTTGAAAGACAGCGCCGCAACATCGAACTCATCGCGTCCGAAAACATCGTGTCGGATGCCGTGCTGAAGGCTATGGGTTCGGTTCTGACGAATAAATATGCCGAGGGCTATCCCGGAAAAAGATATTACGGCGGCTGCGAGTGCGTGGATATTGTGGAGAATATCGCGCGCGACAGGGCAAAAAAACTTTTCGGCGCGGAACACGTAAACGTGCAGCCCCATTCGGGCGCACAGGCAAATCTTGCCGTTTATTTCGCACTTCTCAACCCCGGCGACACGGTGCTCGGAATGAGCCTTGCCGAGGGCGGACACCTGACGCACGGTTCGCCCGTTAATATGTCGGGCAAATATTTTAATTTTATTCCCTACGGCATAAACGCCGAAACGGGAAGGCTTGATTACGACGCGCTTGAAACGCTTGTGAAAGAACATAAGCCCAAGCTCGTTGTCGCGGGCGCGAGCGCGTATCCGAGAACGATAGATTTTGAGCGCATCGCAAATATCGCGCACGAAAACGGCGCGCTTCTGATGGTTGATATGGCGCACATCGCGGGACTTGTCGCCGCGGGGCTGCACCCGTCGCCGTTCCCGTTCGCGGACGTTGTCACAACAACCACGCACAAAACGCTTCGCGGTCCGCGCGGCGGTATGATAATGTGCAGGGAAGAGTTCGCGAAGGCGATAGACAAGGCGATCTTCCCCGGCACGCAGGGCGGCCCTCTTATGCACGTCATAGCCGCAAAGGCAGTCTGCTTCGGCGAGGCGCTCAAGCCCGAATTTAAGGAATATCAGCAAAAAGTGCTTGCCAATTCAAAGGCGCTTGCCGAGGCGCTTCTCGGCTACGGCTTCGACCTTGTCAGCGGCGGCAGCGACAACCATCTTATTCTTGTCGATCTGCGCAGCTTCAACGTGACCGGCAGGGATATGGAGAAAAGGCTTGACGAGGTTCGCATAACCGCCAACAAAAATGCGATTCCCCACGATCCTCAGTCGCCGTTTGTCACAAGCGGTATCCGTCTCGGAACTCCCGCAGTTACGTCGAGAGGCTTTGACGAGGACGATATGAGAGTTATCGCGGAGTGCATTTACTATGTCGCTTCGGGCAGCGACACAAAGGAGAACATTCTTGCAAAAGTAGATGCTCTCTGCAAAAAACACCCGATTTACAACGATTAAAAGCAAATTCGTCTGTTCGGAGGGAACGAAATGTACACGCCGCTTGCCGCAAGGCTTCGTCCTCATGGCATTGAGGATATGGTCGGTCAACAGCATCTTATAGGAAAAGGAAAGCCGCTTTACAGGATAATCGAGAGCGGCTCCGTTCCCAATATGATCTTTTACGGCAGCTCGGGCGTCGGAAAAACCACGCTCGCGCGTATAATCGCCGAAAAGACCGACAAGACGCTTTACAAGCTGAACGCGACGACCGCTTCGACAAGCGACATCAAAAGCGTTATCTCCGATATCGGCGCGCTCGGCAACGAAAACGGGATAATCATTTATATCGACGAGATCCAGTATTTCACAAAAAAACAGCAGCAGGTGCTTCTCGAATTTATCGAGGACGGCAGCATCACGCTTATCGCATCGACGGCTGAAAACCCGTATTTTTATGTATATTCCGCGATTTTGAGCCGCTCCACGGTTTTTGAGTTCAAGCCCGTTTCCGCCAGGGACGCAGAAAAAGCCGTGCGCAGAGCGTTTGACTTTGTGCGCGACGAGGATAAGGCGGAGCTTACCGTTGAGGACGGCGTTGTTGAATATATCGCCGCCGCATGCGGAGGCGACGTTCGCAAGTCGATAAACAGCGTTGAGGTTCTGACCGCGCGAAAACCGGGGCAAAAGTCGGTAACGGTAACGCTTGAGGACGCCGTTTCCGTCGCGCAAAAGAGCAATATACGCTATGACCGCGACGGGGATATGCACTACGACATACTTTCGGCGTTCCAGAAATCCATTCGCGGCTCGGACGAAAACGCGGCGCTTCATTATCTTGCGCGGCTTATAAAGGGCGGCGATCTTGCCTCGATATGCCGCCGTCTTCTCGTCATCGCGTCCGAGGATATAGGGCTTGCGTATCCGCTTGCCGCCGCCGTGACGAAAGCGTGCGTTGAAAGCGCGCTCCAGCTCGGCTTTCCCGAGGCGCGGCTTCCGCTTGCCGAGGCTGTGATACTGCTTGCGACCGCTCCGAAGTCCAATTCCGTGATAACCGCCGTTGACGCGGCGCTTTCCGACGTCGAAAACAAGGATTGCGGAGAAATTCCGGCGGATATCCGCGACTCCCACTATTCGGGCGCGAAAAAGCTCGGACGCGGAACGGGATACAGGTATCCGCACTCCTATCCCGGTCACTACGTCAAGCAGCAGTATCTGCCGACGAACATCAAAAACGCCGTTTATTATGTCGCGGGCGAAAACAAGACCGAGCAGGCGGCGAAAAAGTATTGGGACGCGATAAAAAACGATGAAAAAGAATCAAAAACTGACTGAAAAAATTCTTGAACTGTACCCCGAGGGCGCCTGCGCGCTTGAATACCGCGACCCGTTTGAGCTTCTGGTCGCCTCCCGTCTTTCGGCGCAATGCACCGACGTTCGCGTCAATATCGTTACCTCGGAAATGTTCAAAACGCTGAAAACTCCCGAGGATTTTGCGTCCGCGCCCGTTGAGGAGATTGAAAAGCATATCCGCTCCTGCGGACTTTTTCACACAAAGGCGCGCGATATAAAGGCGATGTCGCAAATGCTTCTTGACGAGTTCGGCGGCAGAGTGCCCGACAATATGCAGGATCTTTTGCGCCTGCCGGGGGTAGGGAGAAAGATTGCAAATCTCATTCTCGGCGAGGTTTACGGCGAAAAGGGCGCCGTTGTCGCGGACACGCACTGTATACGCCTGTCAAACAGGCTCGGTTACAGTCAAAGCACGAATCCCGCAGTAGTCGAACGCGACCTGCGCGCCGCGCTTCCTCCCGAAAAAAGTATGACGTTCTGCCACGCGCTTGTGTCGCACGGACGCGCCGTTTGCAAGGCGCAGCGCCCCGCTTGCGAAGTCTGCGCGCTGAAAGGGGATTGCAGGTATGCAAGAGAACAACAAAAAGAAAAACACGGAAAATGACGTTCCCTACGCGGATTGCCCGAGTTGCCTTTATTATGCGTATGATGAAGACTATGAGGAATATATGTGCGGAATGTATCTTGACGAGGACGACATAACCCGCCTGCAAATGCGCAAAAATCCGACTTGTCCGTACTATCGCAACGGCGACGAGTATTTGACCGTCAGAAAACAGAACTGACGCTGACAACCGAAAAAAACACGGCTTTCCGCCTTTCGACGGGAAGCCGCTTTTTTTATCTTCGCATCAGCCCTTGAACTGCTGCTTTTCTTTGAGAACGACGTCGTGCGCGCCGCCCTCGACGATGCTCGTTGACGAAACAACGGTGATCTTCGCCTTTTTCTGCAATTCGGGAATGGTAAGCGCGCCGCAGTTGCACATCGTGGAGCGAACCTTGCTCAGCGAAAGCCCCACGTTGTCCTTGAGCGAGCCTGCGTAGGGAACGTATGAGTCAACGCCCTCTTCAAACGAAAGCTTCGCCGCGCCGCCCATATCGTAACGCTGCCAGTTTCTTGCTCTCGCGCTGCCCTCGCCCCAATATTCCTTCATATAGTTTCCGTTTATGTTGACCTTGTTCGAGGGAGATTCGTCGAAACGCGCGAAGTATCTGCCGAGCATGATGAAATCCGCGCCCATCGCAAGCGCGAGCGTCATGTGATAATCGTAAACGATGCCGCCGTCCGCGCAAACGGGGATATAAACGCCCGTCTTTTCAAAATATTCGTCGCGCGCCTTCGCCACTTCCATAACCGCGGTCGCCTGACCTCTGCCGATGCCCTTCTGCTCTCTGGTAATGCAGATGGAACCGCCGCCTATGCCGACCTTGATAAAGTCCGCCCCCGCGTCGGCAAGGAAGTTGAAGCCGTCCCTGTCCACCACGTTGCCCGCGCCGACTTTGACCGCGTCGCCGTAGGTTCTTTTGATCCAGCCGAGCGTGCGGGACTGCCATTCGGAAAAGCCCTCGGACGAGTCTATGCAAAGCACGTCCGCGCCCGCCTCGATAAGTGCGGGAACACGCTGCTCGTAGTCTCTGGTGTTGATACCCGCGCCGACGACGTAACGCTTTTGCGCGTCCAGCAGTTCAAGCGCGTTTTCCTTGTGCGAGTCGTAGTCTTTTCTGAAAACGAAGTATTTAAGATTGCCGTTTCTGTCGATTATCGGCAGGGAATTGAGCTTGTTATCCCATATAATGTCGTTTGCGGTTTTGAGGGTCGTCGTCTCGTCGCCGTAAACGAGCTTTTCAAACGGCGTCATAAACTCTTTGACCTTCGTGTCAAGGCTCATTCTGGAAACACGGTAGTCCCTTGACGTAACTATTCCCAGCAGCTTTCCGTTCGGCGTTCCGTCCGCCGTAACCGCCATGGTCGAGTGCCCGAGCTTTTCCTTCAAATTGACAACGTCGGCAAGCGTCGAGTCCGGCATGACGTTTGAATCGCTTGTTACAAAGCCCGCCTTGTGATTTTTGACGCGCGCGACCATCTGCGCCTCGGATTCGACGGACTGCGATCCGTAAATGAACGATACGCCGCCTTCCTGCGCAAGCGCTATCGCCATCCTGTCGTCGGAAACAGCCTGCATGATTGCCGAAACGAGAGGAATGTTCAGAGAGATTGCCGCTTCCTCTCCTCTGCGGTATTTGACCAAGGGTGTTCTGAGACTGACGTTTGCCGGAACGCACTCCGCGGACGAATATCCGGGAACGAGAAGATATTCTCCGAACGTGCGCGAGGGTTCTTCAAAAATGTACGCCATAACGCTCCTCCTCCTGAAAATTTATATTATCTATAATTATATATCGTTTTTCGGGGCGTTGTCAACCCCGTTTTCCGAAATGTTACGAATAATTCCGAACGCGCCGCAATATGAATTGAACGAGATGAACGATTTCAATACCGAAAAATATTTCCCGTTTCCGCTGTCCGCCGCCGTCGGACGCGCCTTCTCCGTTCACGGGGACGGCGTTCGGCAGATAAGACTTTCGCGAAACGGCTTTCTGAGTTTTGACATCCGCGGCAGAAACGTCTTTTCACCGACCTCCGAAAACGGCGGAGAACGCTTTTTCGTTGCGGAAAGCACATTTGACGAATGCTTTCTGCGCGCCTGCGAGTATTCCGTCCACACCTACGCTGCGCGCATACGGGAGGGGTTTATTCCGCTTGACGGCGGCCACCGCGTCGGCGTTTGCGGAAGCGCGGTCACGGACGGGGGACAGGTTCTCGGTGTTAAAAATATCTCGTCGCTCGATTATCGCGTGGCGAGGGAGTTTCGCGGCTGCGCGGAAAAAGGAATGAGGTATATAACGGACGGCGGACGAATAAGAAATACCGTGATAGCGTCCCGTCCGGGCGGCGGAAAAACAACTTTTATCCGCGATCTTGCCCGTCTGCTTTCGGCAAAAGGCTTTCGCGTCTGCGTTGTTGACACGCGCTCCGAGATAGCCGCCGTCAAAAACGGCGTTCCCTGCTTCGACACGGGCGCGCTTACCTCTGTTTTCGACGGCTATCCGAAGGCTTTCGGTATGGAGTGCGCCGTTCGCGCGTTCGCCCCCGACGCCGTTATCTGCGACGAGATAGGAAACGAAAAAGAACTTGACGCGCTTCGGTTTCTGATGTCGCGCGGCGTTCCTTTCGTCGTCACGGTTCATTGCGGCGGCGCGTCCGAGCTGCTGAAAAACGACGTTCTGCGCTCCCTTTCGGAGCAAAAGCTTGCCGAAACGGTGATATTCCTTGACGAAATACCCGTTCCGACGCATATAAAAGAGGTTCTGCTGCCGTGAAAATCTTTCTGTTGACCGTTGTGTTCTTTTCCTGTCTTTCCGCAGGCGTTATTCGTTCGCGCGCGCTTGAAAAGCGCCGTCGCTCGCTTTCGGATTTTGCCGCGTTTCTCGATTTTTCCGAAACGCTTCTGAAAACCGAGAACCCTCCGACCTCGGAGATCATCGTCCGTTCGGATTTTTTTCTGTTCGACGGCGTGCCTCCGCTTGCGGACGCCGAAAAAGCATATCGAGAAGCTCTCGAAAAAAACCTTTCACGGACGGGCTTCTCGCCGCGCGACGTTTCTTTGCTTGACGCGTTTTTCGCCGAATTCGGCAAGACCGATCGCGAAGGACAGCTGTCGCTTGTCGCCTCCGTTCGCTCCGCCGCCGAAAAAGCCCTCGCGGACGCGGAGGCAGACAGAGCAAAATACGCCGGACCTTACGCCGTGTTCGGGCTTCTGGCAGGCGCGGCGCTCGTCATAATTTTTATTTAGGAGTTTTGAATGGACGTCTCCGTTTTGTTTAAGATAGCCGCCGTGGGCTTGATCGTTGCGCTTCTCAACCAGCTTCTGACTAAAACGGACAGGGGAGAATACGCCGTGCTTGTGACCGTTGCGGGACTTATAGCGGTCATTCTCGTCCTTCTCGGCGGTCTGACCGACCTTTTCGGAGCCATGCGCTCCGCGTTCGGCTTATGAGCGCGCTTCGGCTCGTCGGCGTTGCGCTCGCCGCCGTTATGATGACGCTTGTTCTGAAAAAAGAAAACGCTGCGGCTGCTTTGGCTCTTTCCGTCGCCGCCGGCGTTATCATTCTGCTTTCCGCCGTTTCGGATACGGTATATCTTGTTTCGTATCTCCGCGGCATCGTTGCAAAGACCCCGACCGCGGCGGAGGGGCTCGGCGTTCTTCTGAAATGCGTCGGCATAGGCTACGTAACCGCGTTCGGCGCGTCCGTCTGCGCCGATATGGGCGAAAAAGGGCTTGCGGACAAGGTGACTTTCGTCGGAAGGATACTCGTTCTCGTTGCGGGGATGCCGCTGGTGACCTCGTTTCTCGACGCGGTCGGTGAAATTCTGTGCTGAAAAAAGTTTTTGTTGCCGCCGTTACTCTTTTTTTTGTGCTTTCTTTGCCCTTTGCCGCCTGCGCCCGACCTCTCGAACAGGGACTTTCGGACGCGGAGGACGCTCTGCCGCAAAGCGCGCGCGAATACGGGCTGACCGCCGAAAACATCTCGGATTTTCTCGATCCCGGCAACGTATTTTCACTGCTGTTTTCCGCCCTGAAAAAAGCGTTGTCCGCCGCCGTCGCGCCGTTTGCGGCGACGCTCGCCTTTCTCGTTGCTCTTTATTTGCTGAACGGGCTTCTGCCCGATAAGGACGACCCCCTGCAAAAAACGCTCTGCGCCGTTTTCGCGTTCGGCTCCGTCTGCTCGACCTTCGTAGGCGTTTTCGACGCTTCGTCGTCGCTCCGTGCCGCGATAAGCGACGTGTGCGCCTTCGGGCAGTCTCTTTTTTCCGTTCTTCTTTCCTGCGTCGGCGCGTCGGGACGGGCTGCCCTCGCCGCGGCGTCCTCTGTTGAAACAGGCGCACTTTTCGCCGCGCTTTCCTTCGTCGGCGAAGAGCTTGTCGTTCCGTGCGCGGACGCCTTTTTCGCGATAGGCGTGACCTCCTCCGTTTTATCGAACGGTGCGCTTTTTTCCGCCTCGAAAACGCTGAAAAAGGTCTGCGTTTCCGTTTTGGGAGTCTGCTCTCTCGTTTTTTCTCTCACGGTCGGCGCGCGCTGCCTGCTTGCGTCGTCCGCGGACGCGACCTCCGTCCGCGCCGCCGCTTACGCCGTCGGCAACGGTATCCCCGTCGTCGGGGGCGGCATCGGAGAGTCTATGTCAGCTCTGCTGGCAAGCGCGGAGGCCGTCGCGAAGAATATCGGCGTTTTCGGCGCTGTCGCCGTTGTTCTGATTCTCTTTTCCCCTCTGGTCTCCGTCGGCGTTATGTGGTTTTTCTCCGCCGTTTCGGGCGCGGTCGCGGAAATGCTCGGTCTTTGCCGTATGCGTCGGTTTTTTTCCGTCGTGTGCGACGCGTATTCGCTCGTCGCCGCTCTTGCCGCCGGCGTCGCCGCGCTTGTCATTATAAGTTTGGGACTGGTGATGTGATGAATGGATTTTTATGCACCGTCGTTATTCTCTGCGCCGTGTGCGCGCTGCTCGAATGTCTGCTTCCGAAAAAAGCCGGCGATCTCGGCGCGCTCTGCTCTCTTTTCGTCGCCGTCTGCGTTCTCGGTGCGTTCGCTCTTTCGGACGGTATCTCATTTCCGCGTCCGTCGCCCGTGAAGTACGACGATATGTCCCGTTACGCGTTCTGCGAAGCCTGCAAAGAGAGCGTTTTCCGGATGTGCGGGGAATACGGCGTCGCCGCTTCACGCGTTGACGTAGCGTCCTCCGACGGAAAAACCGTTGAAAAGCTGACCGTCGAAGCCGCCGCGAACGCGGAGCTCGCCGCGCGGCTGCAAAAAATCTTCGGCTGTGAGGTGGTTTTCGAATGAAGCCGAAAAATTTCGCGGCAAAGGATCTGAAAAAGTTTTTTCTCCGCAGAAAAACGCTGATACCCGTTGCCGCGTGCGCCGTCGCCGTGCTTTTTCTCGCGTTCGGCGGCGGAAAGGAAAAAAGCGCCGCGGACGAAAAAACGGAAGCCTTTTCCGCGGAGCTTTACGTCGCCGAAACGGAACGGCGGCTCGAGCAGCTGCTTTCTGCAATCGACGGCGTCGGCAGGTGTGAGGTTATGATAACCGTCCGCTCGTCCGAGAGGAACGTATACCTTTCGGACGCGGAGAAAAAGGGTGATAATTCTTCCACGTCCCACATAAAAATTAAAACGGGCGGAGAAGAAAAACCCGTTGTCGAGCTTCGATATATGCCTTCCGTCGCCGGCGTTGCCGTTGTCTGCGAGGGTGCCGGGAGCGTCGCCGTTCGGAGCGAGGTCGCCGAGGTCGTCAGCGGCGTTTTGGGAATTGACAGAACACTCGTTTCGGTCGCGAAACGGAAATGATAATCGGGAGAAGCTTATGAGATTTAAAAAAACACGTTGGTTAATAGCCTTTTTAACAGTCGCCGTCATCGTCGCGGTCGGCATAGGGTGGCGGATATCGTCAAGCAAGGGCTCCGCGCCCGAGACCGCAGGAAGCGACGCTTCCGTCAGAACGTCCGCGGACGACGATTATTTCGACAACGCCCGTTATACGCGCCGACAGTCGCGCGACGAGGCGATAGGCGTGCTTAAAAGCATCGTCAACAACGAAAACGCCGACGAACAGTCGCGCCTCGAAGCCGCCGACGCCATCAACGGCTACGCCGTCAGAAGCGAGCAGGAAAAAGCCGTCGAAAACCAGATAACGGCGAAGGGCTTTGAGGACTGCATCGTTTTTGTGGGAGAGGACAACGCCTGCGTCGTTGTTAAAACCGACGGTCTGACCTCCGCGCAGGCGGCGCAGATAATGGATATAATCGCCTCTGCCACACATCTGAACTCAAATGTCATAAAAATTATTGAGATGAAGTAGTGACAAACGGGAAAAAATGTGATATAATATACTCGGAACATTATAAACGGATTCCGAAAAACGCGCGTTCGCCTCACGCGGCGCGGCGCGGAGGTATATCCGAAAGATCAGGGAGGCTGTACATTATGGCAGAAGAGAATATCGGTTCCGTAAAAATATCGGAAGAGGTCATTGCGGGGATAGCTTCGACCGCCGCATGCGAGGTTGACGGCGTTGCGCGGCTTTCGTCGAAGGGCTCGGCTTCCGCGAAGGAAATACTTGCGGATTACAAGCAGATAGCGAAGGGCGTTTATGCCGGCGCGGCTCCCGGACTTGTTAATTTCTGCATCGGGGCGGTTATAAAAAACGGCGTAAAGGTTCAAAAGGTTTCTTCCGAGATCCAGACGAAGGTCAGGGACGCGATAGAAACGATGACGGGGCTTCGCGTCGGCGAGGTGAACGTGCTTGTTGTGGGCGTTTCCTCCGATAAAAAACCGTCGGCGGAAAACAACGACTGACCTGTTTGAGCGGAAGGATAACGGCTTTATTATGAGAAGAAAAGACGCCAGAGAAAACGCTTTTAAGGTTCTTTTTGAAATCTCGTTTTCGGACAGCGCGGATATAGAAGAAACAATGTCGCTCGCCGCCGAAAATATGGGGTATGAGTTTGACGACTACTGCCGCCGTCTGATAAACGGCGTTGTCGCGGACAGGGAACGGATAGATTCCGTTTTGAACGAGTTCAGCGAAAAATGGAAAACGGACAGGCTTTCGCGCGTTGCCCTGTGCGCCGCGGAGATCGCCGTTTTTGAAACCGACGGCGGTGAGGTTCCGCCTCCCGTCGCGGTCAACGAGGCGGTCGAGCTGATAAAGAAGTTCGACACCGAGGAAAGCGCGAAATACATCAACGGCGTTCTCGGCGGATACGTCCGCTCCAGAAATGCCGGCTGAAAAAGCGCTCGCTTTCGACACGAGCAATTACACGACCTCCGCCGCGACGCTTGCCTCGAACGGCGAAGCGCAAAACGGCAGGCGGTTGCTGCCCGTCGAAAGCGGCAGGCGCGGTCTGCGTCAGTCCGACGCTGTTTTCGAGCATGTCAGACAGATATATGAAGTTTTTCAAAGCCTCGACCTCAACGGTATCGAGGCTGTCGGCGTTTCAACGCGTCCGCGCAGCGCGCCGGGCTCGTATATGCCGTGCTTTCTCGTGGGCAGCTCCGTGGGGCGCGCCGTCGCAAAATCTCTCGGCGTTCCCGTTTACGAGTTTTCGCACCAGCAGGGGCATATCGCCGCCGGCATTTTTTCATGCGGAAAAAAAGAGCTGCTGAACGGCGGCTTTTACGCGTTCCACCTTTCGGGCGGCACGATGGAGCTTGCCGAGGTCGGCAGCTTTGACGATATCAGAATAATCGCGGAAACGGACGATCTGACGGCGGGACAGCTCATAGACCGCTGCGGCGTGCGTCTCGGTCTTGATTTTCCCGCAGGCGCGGAGCTTGAAAAGCTTGCGCGCGCAGGCTCGTCTCCGCGAAAGCCGAAAGTTGTTTTCCGCAGCGGAAAATGCAGTCTTTCGGGCTTTGAAAACATCGCCGAAAGGCTTATCGGAGAGGGCGCCGCGCCGAGCGACGTTGCCGCCTTTGTGTTTGAGAGCGTATATAAGAATATAGAAGCGATGACGACCTTTGCCCTTCGCGAGCACGGCGAAAAGCCCGTTCTTTTCGTCGGCGGCGTTATGGCAAACGCGCTTATGCGTCCCCGTCTCGAAAATCTTTGCGAGGCGTATTTCGCGTCCCCGTCGCTTTCCTGCGACAACGCGGTCGGAACGGCGTATCTGACGCTTGCCGCCGCAAACGGGGAGATTGATATTTTCAGACCCGCAACAAATTAGGGAGGGCTTGCCGTGGCTTTGACCGTAACGGTTTCACAACTGAATATGTATGTCAAGTCCGTGTTGACTTCCGACCCTGAGCTGAAAGGCATCACCGTTCGCGGCGAGATCTCAAACTACACGCGCAACGCCCGCAGCGGACACGCCTATTTCACGTTGAAGGATTCCTCCGCCGCGGTCAACTGCGTGATGTTTTCCTCCTCGTGCGCAAATGTGAAGTTCAAGGTAACAGACGGGCTTGAAGTTTTTGTGACGGGCAGCGTTTCGCTTTACGAGCGCGACGGCGCGTATCAGATCTATGCGGAAAAAATGACGCCCGTGGGGCTCGGCGCGGAGTATCTGGCTTTTTTGCAGCTTAAAGAAAAGCTTGAAAAAGTCGGACTTTTTTCTCCCGAATACAAAAAGCCGCTTCCGTTTTTTCCGCGCGCGATAGGGCTTATCACGTCGAAAACGGGCGCCGCCGTCAGAGATTTTCTTTCGGTTTCCGCCGCGCGTTTTCCGTCCGCCGAGATAATCGTTTATCCCGCGACCGTGCAGGGCGAAGGCTGCCGCGACAGCGTTATCGCCGGGCTTGAATATTTTGAGCGCCGCGGCGTTGACGTTATCTGCATCGCCCGCGGAGGCGGCTCTTACGAGGACTTGGCGTGCTTTAACGACGAAGCGCTTGCCTACGCGATATTTCAAACAAAAACGCCCGTCGTCAGCGCGATAGGGCACGAGATAGATTTCACCGTTCCGGACTTCGTCGCGGACGTCCGCGCCGCAACGCCGTCGAACGCCGCGGAGCTTATCTGCCCCTCGGCGGCGGAACTTAAAAACCGCGTGCGCTCGCTTTCCGCCCGCATTTCGGGCGCTGCGCTCGGCAGATCGAAAACCGAGAAGGGACGCCTTGAAGCGTTGACGGCGCGATCTTCACCATCGCGGTTCGTCGGTGAAAAAACGATATTGCTGGACGGGCTTTCGACCCGAATTTCGTCGGCGGCAAAGCACGAAACGGCGATTCTGGGGCAAACGCTCGGGGGGCTTGTCGGAAAAATCGAGGTGATGAACCCTCTCGCGGTTCTGCGCCGCGGCTACGCCGCCGTTTCTCTCGGCAAAAAAACCGTATCGCGCGCTTCGGAAATATCCGAGGGCGATAAAATAAAACTCAGATTTACGGATGGAGTGATAAACTGTGTCGCAGGAAAAAGAGATGACCTATGAACAGGCCGTTAAGCGGCTTGAAGAAATCGTTGCCGTTATGGAAAGCGGAAAAGCCACGCTTGACGATTCCGTTAAGCTTTACGAGGAAAGCGTCGCGCTGACCGAATTCTGCTACTCGAAGCTTGAGGCTTTCAGAAGGCGTATATCCGAGGTTACCGCCGCGGGAGAAAAGGAGCTTGCGCAAAATGACTGATTTTGAGAAAAGATTCGACGGCTATCGCGCGTACATAAACGAAAAGCTTTCGGACTATGTTGCGACGGACGGCTCGAAAATATGCGATTCCATGCGTTACAGCGTTATGGCGGGCGGCAAGCGCATCCGCCCCGTGCTTGCGCTTGAATGCTGCCGCCTTTGCTGCGGAGATTACAAAAAGGCGACCGCTTTCGCCTGCGCTGTTGAGATTATTCATTCATACTCGCTCATTTACGACGATCTGCCGTGCATGGACAACGACACCATGCGCCGCGGAAAACCGACAAATCACGTCGTTTTCGGCGAGGACATCGCGCTGATGGCGGGCATGGGGCTCTACTGCCGCGCGTTTGAGATAGTGACCGAAACGTATAAGGATTTCGGGCTTTCCGAAAAACAGCTGATAGACGGGATAAAGGTGCTTCTGAGCGCGTCCGGTATGAACGGCATAGTTCTCGGACAGGTGCTTGACATAGACAACGTCGGCGGCAGGCACGCCGATCTGGACTACATAAAAAAAGTGCACGATTACAAAACAAGCGCGATGCTCGAGGCCTCCGCCGAGGTCGGCGCCGTCTGCGGCGGCGCGAGTCAAAAACAGGCGGACGCGCTGCTTGAATATTCCAAAAACATCGGGCTTGCGTTCCAGATAAGGGACGACATTCTCGACGTGACGGGAAACGACGGAAATATGGGAAAAACGCTCGGAAAAGACAAGGAGAGCGGAAAAACGACATTTGTCGATATTTTCGGGGTGAGCGGCGCGCAGAGAAAGGTTTTCGAGCTGACGGAGCAGGCAAAAGCCTCCGTTTCGTGCTTTTACGACAGCGGCTTCCTGCTTTCCTTCGCGGATTATCTCTGCGGAAGGGACAATTAGCGGCTTTTCTCCCTTTTTGCGACGGAACGCGACGATTTTTTGAAAATTTCTCAATGAGTTTTCCGCTATGTCAAAAATCTGCCGCAATTATGGTATATACTATACTTGCAGATACAAAGGAGAGAATGTATCTGCCTGTCGGTGACAGTTGCTTTTTTCTTTTCATTTCTAATCCTTTTTTTCTGAGAGAGAGCCCTTCGGGGCTCTCTTCTTTTCCGCCGTTTTCGGAGCATAAAAAGCGTCCGAACCGCAAAAAAGCTGAAAAATACAAAAAAACAGTCCGAAAGCCAAACGAAGAGGCTTAAAACGGCAGTTTCCGCATTTTCTCACAAAAACGGGCGGATATGCTCCTTTTTTCGGGCAAAGCCGCCTTTCGCGTATAAGCGAACCGCGTCGTATTTACCCGTTCCGAATATTTTTTTCTATCCCCAAAGGTGCCGTAAAAAAAAGCAAGTTTTTTTTACGGCACCTTTCTTTTTTCTTTTCCGGATTTTCCGTTTTCTTTTTCGTCCGCGTCTGATTTCGGGATATATTTGCCTTTTGCGGGAAAAATACCGTCGTGTCGGGAATATCCGGACCTCCGCCGTTTTAACGCGCCGTTTTTTTGCAAAAATCTGCGTATACGGCGGATTTCGACGCGTTTTTTTGTCTTCGCCGCAGATATGCGCGCCGCAAAAACGAACCGCGTCGGGCGGCGGGGGACGGGATATTCAAAAAAAATTCGGGAGCAACGGTATGAAAAAAGGAAAAGGAACGGGATTTTCGGCGGCGGTGAGCGAGATGAGAAAGGCTCTTTCACGCGCGTTCGACTCAAAAAAAAGCTCCGCGCTCATCCGCGACAACGCGTATATTCTCAAAAGCACCGCGTCGGCGGTCTCCTCGGCGCTGTCGGGACGCGGAGGCTTTCCCCCGTCGGGAAAATACCCCCGTCTGTATGTTTTTCTCGAAAACTACGTTTCGCTTTGCGGCGCGGTCGATTCAAAAGAAAAACTCGACGAGCTTTTTTCCGCCGTCGCGATGTCGGACGGCGTGACGGGAGACGAGGTGTCGGTCTTTTTCGACACGCTGAAGCTCGTTCTGCTCAAAAAAATATTCCTGCGCGCGGAAAACCCGGGCGGAGCCGCCGAGACGAGGGGCTTTATAAATTCCGTGCGCTTTCTTTCAACCGTCAGGGTTGACGACGTTTATGCACGGATAAGCCCCTGCGAGCAGGTCTTTCGGCGCGATCCCTCTTATTCGCGGATGACGCGCGAAAGCAGAAACTTCTACCGCCGCCGTCTCTGCGTCGAGGCGCGCAGGCGGAATATGTCCGAATACGACCTGCTGCAACTGCTGACGGATAAGGCGGCGTCCGCCGCGACGCCCGAAAAGCGTCATATCGGGTATTATCTGAAGGAACGCCGCTTCGGCGCGCGCTACGTTTTTTCCGTCGCCGCGCTGACGCTTCTCTTCGCCGCCGCGTCGGGGCTGCTGACGGGCAGCGTGTTTTTGGGCGTCGCTTCGCTCTTTCCCGCGTTTGCCGCCGCGAGTCTCTGCGCGGACAGGCTGTTTTCGCGGCTGGACGTCGCCTCCTTCGTGCCCGGAATGAATACCGACGGCGGCGTGCCGAAAACGCTTGTCACCGTTGTTTCGCTGACCGAGGGGCTGACAAAGGAAAAAATATATTCCGCGCTATCCGAATTCAGCGTTAC
This sequence comes from uncultured Eubacteriales bacterium, assembly GCA_934454405.1. GTDB lineage: Bacteria > Bacillota > Clostridia > Oscillospirales > UBA644 > UBA644. Next base: position 78,452 of record CAKSFN010000003.1, read on the forward strand.
AAACCCCGAAAAAGGGCTGATGTTCGGCGTTCTTGCGGATCTTCCCGAAAGCGCCGCGGCGGAAAGCCCCTCGGACGGCGCCGCGCTTGCCGCAGTTGCCTCCGCGATACGCGAGCTGAATGAGGAATACGGCGAAAAATTCTTTGCCTGTGTGCGTCGCAGAACCGAAAACGCGGACGGTGTTTTTTGCGGCAGAGAACGAAAACGCGGCGCCGTCTGCGACCTTGCGGACGCGACCGCGACGGGCGACCCGAAGGAGTTTTTGCTTGTCTGCGGCGATATTTACGGCGCGGAATACATCGTCTGCCTTGACTCTGACACGCGCCCCGGCATAGGCTCGATAGGGCGGCTTATCGGCGTTCTCACACACCCGTGCGCAACGCCCGTTTATGAAAACGGAAGGGTCGTCCGCGGCTTCGGATGCGCCGTTCCGCGTATGAGCGCAGACCCCGTTTCAGCGGCAAAAACGCTGTTTTCCGAGATATTTTCGGGCGCGGTCGGGACAGAATACTACGAAAACGCGTCGTATGAAACGTATCAGGATATTTTCGGCGCGGGCAGCTTTGCAGGGAAAGGGGCGATAAGGGTCGAGGCGTTTCGGCGCACCCTTTGCCAGCGCCTTGCGGAAGGCTCCGCGCTGAGCCACGATATAATAGAAGGGGAGCTGCTCCGAACGGCTTATGTTTCAGACGCGGTGTTTTCCGATTCCGCGCCGTCAAGCGTCGTTTCGTATATGCGGCGCGCGCACCGCTGGACGCGCGGAGACGTTCAAAATGTTGTGTTTCTGCTTCCGAAGCTGCGGCTCAAAAACGGAAAAGCGCGCAATCCTCTGAACGCGGTCTCGCGGTTCAAGCTTGTCGGCTGTATTCTGCGCGTTCTTTCGCCCGTTGCGCTGTTCGCGATATATTTTTCCTCTCTTTTCCTCGGCGCCCCGGCTGTTTTTCTCGGTCTTGCGTTTACGTTTTTCCCGTCGCTTTTCGTGATTTTTTCATATCTGCCCTCAAAAAACGGAACGCCCGTCCGATATGCCTCGGCGCGGCTGTGCGCGGCGACCTCCGACTTTCTCCGATGCGTTTTTTCGCTTCTGTGGCTGCCTTACGAGGCGGTGACAAAAGCGGACGCGGCTGTTCGGGCGCTGGCGCGGCTTGCAAGCCGGAAAAAACTTCTTGAATGGAAAACGTCCTCGTCCGTCGATTCGCTCAGCCTCGGCAAAGGTGTGTTTTTTCTTGAAATGCGCGCGCAGTATCTCGGCTTTTTCATGCTTTTTTCATGGGCATCCCTGCCCGTGGGCGCCGCGTGGCTGCTCGGCGTGCCTCTCGCGCTTGCCGCGTCTGAAAAGCGGAAGGAAAAGAAAAGAAAGGGCGACGGGCTTCTGCGCGCGGAGGCGGAAAAGATGTGGACTTTCTTTCGCGATACGGTAACAGCCGAAACAAATTTTCTGCCGCCCGACAATCTGCGCGTCGAGCCGCTTTCCGCCGTTGCGGAACGAACCTCTCCTACAAATATCGGAATGTATCTGCTGTCCTGTCTCGGAGCGGAAAAACTCGGATTTATCGACGCTGACGAACTTCTTATGCGTGTTTCCGAGACCGTTTCAACGCTCGAAAAACTCGAAAAATACGACGGACAGATTTTGAATTGGTACGACACACGCACGCTCAAACCGCTTTTTCCGCGCTTTGTTTCAACCGTCGATAACGGCAATCTTGCGGTCTGCCTTTATACTCTTGCGGCAGGACTTCGCCGCCTTTCTCCCGCATCGGATATGCTCGTTTACCGAATAGAGAGCCTTCTTTCGTCCATTGACATTGCGTTTCTTTTCGACCGCGACACGGGGCTTTTTTATATCGGTTTCAATGCCGAAAACGGCTCTTTTTCGCCGTCGCATTACGATTTTTATGAAAGTGAGATTCGTCTGACGGTCTTTTACGCCGTCGCAACCGGTCAAGTCCCGTATTCCGCTTGGAGAGCGCTTGACCGGGCAGCGTTTTCCGCCGACGGAGTTCTTTACGCCCGTTCGTGGTCGGGAACGATGTTTGAATACCTTCTGCCGACGGTTTTTCTTCCGACGTATCCGCTCACCTTTGACGACGCCGTTCTGGCGCGCTGCGTAGAATTGCAGAAAAAAACAAAATTCCGCGGCGTGTGGGGCATTTCGGAAAGTCAGTACTATGCGTTTGACAAGCTTCTGAACTATCAGTACAGGGCATTCGGGATACGCGCCGCCGCGATCGACCCGGACGCGTATTCACGCAGCGTCGTTTCGCCCTATTCGACATTTCTCGCGCTCGAATTCGACCCCGACGCCGCCCTCGCGAACCTCGAAAAACTGAAAAAACTCGGCGTTTACGGTGAATACGGCTTTTACGAGGCCGTCGATTTTTCCGACGGAGAGCCCGCAACGGTGAAAAGCTATATGTCTCATCACGTCGGAATGTCCCTGCTGGCGTGCGTCAACCTCCTTTGCGGCGGAGCCGTGCGCAAGCTGTTTTTCAGCGGCCGTATGTCCGCGTTTTCGGATATGCTGAAAAATTCGCCGCCGTTCGCCGCGAATAAATACGAAAACTCCGTTGTCGGAGCTTCCGGCGGCGGAAAGTCCCCCAAAACGGAGCAGACCGTACCCGTTCCCGTCTGCCCGAACGGAGAAGTCCGCGCGGTTTTCGGCAGGGACACGGTTTTTTTCGGCGTTGACTCAGGCGAAAGCTTTCTCTGCGTCCGCGGCGTTGACGTCACGCGCCGCCCGTCCTTCGGCCGCCCCTCGGGGCTTGTCGTTCTCCGAAAAAAAGGCGGAGAAACGACCTCATTTTCACGCTTTCCGTTCGTCGGCGAAAAGACCTCGAAATGTATGCGCACGGACGGCGGAGAGCTGAGCTATACCTGCCGCGACGGCGGCTTTGAGGGTCGCTTTTCGTTCTGCTGCGCTGCGGAGCTGAGCGGAGGCGTTGCGGAGATTTCCGTGCGGAATAACGACAGAAATCCGCGCAAGGAGGAGCTTGTTTTCTTCTTTGAGCCGACTTTATGCGCGGCGGAGGAGGAAAGAAGCCATCCTCTTTATTCCGCGCTGTTCGTTGAGTTCAAGGCGGCCGGGGACGTTCTTCTGTGCCGCCGCCGCAAGCGTTTTCCCGAAGAAAAAACGCTTTGGCTCGCCGTCGGTCTTGATGGCTGCGAAGGCTTCGCGCTCAGCCGTTTCGAGGTTCTTTCGGGGCTTTCGGAAAACCCCTTCGACGGCATTTTCGACTCGGATTTCAACTGCGAAACAAAGGGCGCCGTCAGCCCCTGCGTCGCGCTGAAATACTCCTTGTCCGTCCGCCCCGGCTGCTCGGAAAGCATCCGCGTTCCGCTCGCCGTCGGCGAAAGCGCGCGTGAGGCGACGGAAGCCCTGCGCTGTCTTTCGGGCAAAAAATACGCCGCCGTCCGCGCCGCCGCGGAAAACCTCGAAAAAGCCGTTTTTCGCGCGCGCGGTATGGAAAAAGCGCATCTTCAGGTGCTGAACGGCTTCTGCGCGGCGTATGTCTGCGACACGGCACCGCGAGCCTTCGGCGCGCGTCTTAAAGCGGAGGAGCTTTTCCGTTACGGCATAAGCGACGACCTTCGCCGGTTTTTCGTCTGCGTTGACGAGGCGACCGTGTCGGACGGCGAGATGTATATCGCCGTGTTCGCGTTTCTTCGGGGGCTCGGCGCCATGTGCGAGCTTGTTGTTTACTGCTTTGAGCCTTCCGTTTATTCGCCCTCGGTCAGCCGCCGCCTGAAAAACTTCATCGCGAACGGTTTTCCGCATCTCGACGCCGGCAGGGGAGGCGTTTTTATCGTCTGCGACGGCAATTACGCGTTCTATTCAACGCTTGCGGCGTCCTCGCGGCTCGTTGCCGACCTGAAAAACGGGAGAAGGATACTCGACGTTCTTCCGTACGCGCGTCCCCGTCCGTCCGCCGTTGAGCCTGCGTCCGCGGAATATCTTTTTAAAACGGGCGTTGGCGGTTTCGTTCAGGGCGGCTTCGGCATTGACGATATGAAAAAAGCGGACGTCGCGCCGTGGTCAAACGTGTTGAGCAACGGGCATTTTTCCGCTGTTCTGACCGACCGCTCTCTCGGCTATACCGCCGACGGAAACTCGCAGCTCGAAAAGCTGACGCCGTGGCTAGGAGACACCGTTTTTGCGTCGGGCGGCGAATGCGTCACGCTCTCCTGCGCGAGCGGAGTTTACGACCTTTGCTTCGGCGCGTGCGCCCTTCATCTGCGCGGAAGAAGCGTTTTCAGGGCGTTTGCCGCGGACTCCGAAACGGAGGTCACGGTCTTTATCCCCGTTGAAAAGCGCGTAAAGATAATCCGCGTTCGCGTTCGCGCCGCCGAAGCCGCGACGGTCTCTTTCTTTCCGAGGATAATTCTCGGCAGCGGGGACAGGGCAGGCGTGCGCCGCGTTCTTTACGCCGACCATATCGAATACGAAAACGCTTTGAGAACGGACAGGCGCGCCGTGCTGTGGACCGTCGGCGGCTCGGTCTGCGACGGCGGCGTTACCTTTTACGCGCCTGCGGCGTCTGTTTCAACCGCGTACTTCCTGCTCGGCGGCGCGGCGGACGGGCGCGAGGCGGAGCGGCTCGTCGAATCGCTTTCGACGGCGGAGGCGTGCGAGCGTGAATTATCGCGTGTTTGCGACCTTTACGATTCATTCGGGCATCTTGAGATTTCTCTGCCCGACAAAGGGCTTTCATACTTCGTTTCGACTTTTCTCGAATATCAGGTTCGCGTCTGCCGTATGCTTGCCCGAACCTCTCTTTATCAATGCGGCGGCGCGTTCGGCTTCCGCGACCAGCTTCAGGACGCCGAAAGCCTTGCCCTGTTTGAACCGTCCGCGCTCCGCGAAATGATACAAAAAGCCTGCGCGGCGCAGTTTGAAAGCGGCGACGTGCTGCATTGGTGGCACGACGGCAAAAACGGCGAAAAGCTCGGCATTCGGACACGCTGCGGCGACGACCTTTTATGGCTTGCGCACGCCGTTTGCCTGTATGTGAGGCTGACGGAAGACACGTCGTTTCTTTCCGAAAATATACCGTTTGTTTTCGGGCAGCCTCTCGCGGACGGCGAATACGAACGCTTTGCGGCCTACGCGCCGTCGAATGTCTGCGCGACCGTTTACGAACATTGTCTTGCCTGCCTGCGCGCCGCGCTGAAAACAGGCGGACACGGGCTTATCCTGTTCGGAACGGGCGACTGGAACGACGGAATGAACGCCGTCGGTCGCGAGGGAAAAGGGGAGAGCGTGTGGACAACTCTTTTCGCTGTTCTCGTCCTCCGCGATTTTTCCTCCGTCGCCGAAAAGCTCGGAGATGAAAAAACCGTCGCTTTCTGCATCCGAAACGCCGTTTCGCTTGCCCGTGCGGTTGAGACCCACGCGTGGAACGGAACGCATTATATACGCGGTTTTTACGACGACGGAACGCCCGTCGGCAAGGACGGCTGTTCGCTGGATATTCTCGTTCAGTCCTTCGCCGCGCTCTGCGGAAGCCTTGACACAACCCGTGTGAACGCCGCGCTGAACGCCGCTCTCGAACGGCTCGTTGACAAAGAAAACGGCATCGTCCGCCTGTTCGACCCTCCGTTCGCGGACGGCGAAAAAGACCCCGGCTATATCGGCGCGTATATTCCCGGCGTCCGCGAAAACGGCGGACAGTACACGCACGCCGCCGTCTGGTTCTGCCGCGCTCTTTTCTCCGTGGGCAGAAGCCGCGAAGCGTATGACGTTCTGCGTATGCTGAACCCCGTCGCACACACAATGGGCGTTGAAAGCGTTAAGCGCTATCGCAAAGAACCGTATGTGCTTGCCGCCGACGTTTACACGAACCCTGCGCATTACGGCATGGGCGGCTGGACTTGGTATACGGGCTCCGCAGGCTGGTATCTGCGCTGCGTTTACGAAAACGTTCTCGGCATTTCGCGACGGGGAGACCGTGTTTTCTTTTCTCCGCCGCCCGACGTTTTCCGCCTCGGCTTTGCGTTTGAGCTGCGCGTGGAAAAGACCTCGTTTTCCGTCACCGCCGCGTTTTCGCCGCGTTCAGGGCTTTTCGTTGACGGCGCGCCTTCGGATTTCGCCCCGCTCGACGGCAAACATCACTCCGTTGAAATATATATGAAGAAATAAACGCAATTTTTACGCGCGGAACTTGACATAAACGCTTCGGAATGGTATTATACTGATATATCGTTCAGGGAGGCATTTATGAAAAACCAAGTCGCTTTCGAAAAACTCGGGATAGGACCTTTCAACCTTGACCGCGTCGCGTTTTCGATAGGAAACATTGATATTTACTGGTACGCCGTACTGATAACCGCGGGTATGCTGCTTGCCGTTATCTTTGCGTGCCGTTACAGCCGCCGCGTCGGTCTGAAAACCGACAATCTGCTCGACGCCGCGCTCTGGGGCATTCCGTGCGCGCTTGTCGGCGCGAGACTGTATTATATTATTTTTGCGCTCGACGAATTTCGCAACGCCGACGGCTCGCTGAGCTTCTCCAAAATGGTGAACGTCCGCGACGGAGGACTTGCCATTTACGGAGGCGTTATCGCCGCTGTCATCGTCGCCGCGATACTCTGCAAAGTCAAAAAGATTAACTTTCTCAATATGTTCGATGTCTGCTCCATGGGTCTGCTGATAGGACAGGGCATCGGCCGCTGGGGCAACTTCGTCAACTGCGAAGCGCACGGCACGGAAACCGACCTGCCGTGGGGTATGTCCATCAACGGCGGCGCACCCGTGCACCCGACGTTCTTTTACGAAAGCCTTTGGTGCATATTGGGCTTTGTTTTGCTCTATATCTTCGCCCGCAAGTGGCAGAAGCATTACGGCGAAGTCTTTTTCGGATACCTTGCATGGTACGGCGCGGAGCGTGCGATAGTGGAGGGACTTCGCACGGACAGCCTCTATATCGGTTCTACGAGTATCCGCGTTTCTCAGGCTCTTGCCGCCGTGCTTTTCATCGTCGGCGTTGTCCTCTTCATTCTTGCCCGCAAAGGTGTGTTTGAAAGGTTGAGTGCCGCAAAGAAAACCGAAAAATCGGCAGAACTTGTGAACGTGACAGTCGAAGAACCCGTTTCCGACGAAGAGACGGTGATAGAAGAAATCACCGAGATAGAAACGGTTGAAGAACCCGAGACCGAAGAACAAAACAAGGAAGTAAAAACGGAAGGAAATACCGAAGACCATGGCGAAAATAATTGACGGAAAAGCGCTTGCGCAAAGCATAAAAGAAAACATCGCGCGTGAAGTCGCCGCACTCAAAGAAAACGGCGTGACGCCGGGGCTGGCGGTCATTCTCGTCGGCGACGACCCTGCCTCGAAGGTCTATGTCAACAACAAGAAAAAGGCATGCGCGCAGGTCGGCATTTACTCGGAAGAATATCTGCTCCCGGCGGACACCGACGAAAAAACGCTGCTTGACCTTATCGCAAAACTGAACGCCGACAAAAACATCAGCGGCGTTCTGCTTCAAGCGCCGATACCGCCGCATCTCGACTATCGGAAAATCTCCGAAACCATAAGCCCCGACAAGGACGTGGACGCGTTCCACCCCTATAACGTCGGAAAAATTATGATAGGCGATTTTGATTTCGTGCCCTGCACGCCCGCAGGCGTTATCGAACTTATCAAATCCACGGGCACGGAAATAGCGGGCAAAAACTGCGTCGTTATCGGCCGCAGCAACATCGTGGGCAAGCCGCAGGCAATGCTGCTGCTCAAAGAAAACGGCACGGTCACCGTCTGCCATTCAAAGACAAAAGACATCGCGTCGTTTACGCGCGGCGCCGATATTCTCGTTGTCGCCGTGGGCAGGGCGGGATTTGTGAACGGCGATATGATAAAGCCCGGCGCCGTTGTTATTGACGTGGGTATGAACCGCAACGCCGAGGGCAAACTCTGCGGCGACGTTGATTTCGCGTCCGCCGAACCCGTCGCGGCGTATATAACGCCCGTTCCCGGCGGAGTGGGTCCGATGACAGTGACCATGCTTCTTAAAAACACCGTCAAGGCCGCAAAACTCGCAAACGGCATTGAATGATTTCAACAGAAAAAAGTCCTATCCGACATTCTTTATCGGATAGGATTTTTTTTATTACTTTTCGCAGACAAACAATAGGTGATTTGTCATTCCGAGAAACTCTTTTTTCTCGCATATATAAAAATGCCAACGCAGATATTCCGCAAAATTTCTGTCGTCAAGTTCGTTTATTCTGTCTGCCATAAGTTCGCTTGCACCGTCTGCGGCAATCTCGTGAAGCGTTTTCAGCCCGCCGTTCGTAAGCACCTCACGCGCCGCGTCAAGCGTATGAAAAACAAACGGGAAATCCGTAAGTTTGAAATTTGTTTTGTCAAAGTCTCCGTTTGTAAAATAGTCTTTGTTATAATCAAATTCGGTCAGAAAAACAAAGTCGTTTCCGATGAACGCAAAAAACAGTTTTCCGTTCGGTTTGCACACTCGCTTTGCTTCGTCTATGCACTTTTGCTTGTCTTTTTCCGAGTGCAGATGATAAAGCGGACCGAAAACAAGCACAATGTCAAAACTTTCGTCCGCATATCGGCTCAAATCCACCGCATTGCCTTTTACAAGGTTGATATTATGCTCGGGACGTATCTTTTTTCTGAATGCGGATATGTTCGCGTCCGTAAGTTCCACGGCGTCCACGGCAAAGCCTTTTTCCGCAAAATATAAACTGTATTCGCCCGCGCCTGCGCCGACATCAAGTATTTTGTCGCCCTCTTTAAGATATTTTTCGATATACCGAACCGTCGTCAAAAACTCGACCCGTGCCGCTTTCGACCTGTTCAGACGTGTGTCTTCGTTGAAATATTCATAAGTTTTTTCAACTTGCTGCGTTTCATCTGTTATCTTTCTGATTTCGGAAATGTCCATATTCAGTAGCCTTTCGGTATAATATGTTTTATTGAAAATTTGCGGAGACTGTTCGTTCCTGCGATAATAATACCCGGTATATATACAACAACGTGTTTCAATTTTGTATAATAATCAATGCTTTGCGGCGCAAAGCCACCTTTTCTTTTCTCTTTTCTTTCTTATCTGTTATCCGGATGTGACGATTGGAGAGAAAAAAGAAGAACGAGAAGTGAAAAGTGAAGAGAACCAAAAAGAAACGACGACCTTCTGTCGAAAATCGTCGTTTCTTTTTGGTGCGGACGATGGGACTTGAACCCATACGTGCCAGGCACACAAGATCCTTAGTCTTGCTCGTCTGCCAGTTCCGACACGCCCGCATTTCTTTCGCTGTGCCTGACTATTATACCACGCAATGCTCTGTTTGTCAATACTTTTATTTGTGAAAAAATTGTTTTATCTGTTTTTTCGGCGTCAATTCCGAAAAGAGAAAAATTCCGTATCGTTTTTCGTCGTTTTTGCCTATGCTCCGCCGCTCGGTGACGGGGGAGGAGTCTGCGCGGCGACGGCTGCCGTCCGACGACGCTGCCGCCGCCGAAATAATTTTCCGTTACATATTGACAATTGTTAAACAAAATGATATAATTATTCTATATATATACAAACGGTTGTTTCGCGTGCCGAAGGCTCGCGGGATATCCGGGTTTTTTTGAGAGGTTTTTTTCATGGGCGATATTTCCGCGCTGCCTTTTGTTTCCGCGCTGCTCGTTACGAGAAACGAAGCGCCGTATATAGAAAAATCATTCATATCGCTGGCGGAGCAGACCTATCCGAAGAGCCGGTATGAAATAATCGTCGTTGACGGAATGTCCGACGACGGAACGGACGAAAAGGTGAGAGAGCTTATCCGGAGGTACGGCTCGGAGGATTTTTCCGTTCGGCTTTTGAAAAACGAGAAAAAAATACTTGCCGCGGGGTGGAACCTCGGCATCGGGGCTGCGAGGGGCGAATACGTCGTTCGCATCGACGCCCATGCCGAGGCTGCCCCCGATTTTATTGAAAAAAACGTGGAGGTTATGAACCGCGTTGACGCCGTCTGCGTCGGAGGCAGACTCTCCACGCTCTCGCTCGACGGCGACGAACAGGCCGTTTCAAAGGTGCTTTCGTCCCCGTTCGGCGTCGGAAATTCATCCTTCAGGGTCTCCGACACGGCAGGCTATGCGGACACCGCGGTTTACGGCCTTTACAAAAAAAGCGTATTTGACCAAGTCGGACTTTTCAATGAGAATTTTGTCAGAAATCAGGATATAGAGCTTCACTCCCGCATCAGGCGCGCGGGCGGAAAATTCTGGTTCGACCCGTCGATAAAATGCAGCTACTATTCGCGGAATACCGTCAAAAAAATGATGAGGCAGGCTTACGGCAACGGCAAGTGGAATATGGTGCTTGCGAAAAAAGAGCCGTCGGCGCTGTCCCTGCGGCATCTTATTCCGTTTGCGTTCGTCGTTTATCTGCTGCTTTCCGTCGTTCTCGGCTTCTTTTTTCACGCGGTATGGCTTGTTATGCTCGGCGTGCTTCTGCTTCATCTGATTCTCGGCTTTGCCGCGGCGTGCGCAAAGAAAACGACCTTTAAAGAAAAACTTATTATGCCTTTTCTGTTCATGCTTTTGCATCTGTCTTACGGAACGGGCTATTTCGCGGGAATTTTTACCTGTGAAAAAAACAGAAAAAAATAGGGGAGACAAACAATATGTCTGTTTACGAAAAACTCGTCAGAAAAGAAGAGACGCTTTCTCTTATCGGTCTCGGATACGTGGGTATGCCCATCGCCGTCGCGTTTTCCGAGAAGGTGAACGTGATAGGATACGATCTTAATTCGAAAAAAATAGAGCTGTATAAAAACGGGATAGACCCGACAAACGAAGTCGGAAACGACGCGATAGGAAAATGCGGGGTTGAGTTCACGTCCGACGAAACGGCGCTTCGCCGCGCAAGGTTCCATATCGTGGCGGTGCCCACGCCCGTGTACGACGACCACACGCCCGACCTCACGCCCCTCGAAGGTGCGAGCCGCATTCTCGGACGGAACCTGACAAAGGGCAGCATCGTCGTTTTTGAATCGACCGTGTATCCCGGCGTGACGGAGGAGGTCTGCCTGCCCATTCTCGAAAAGGAATCGGGGCTTAAATGCGGCGTCGATTTCAAGATAGGCTACTCCCCCGAAAGAATTAACCCGGGCGACAGGGTTCACCGCCTCGAAACCATAAAAAAGATAGTTTCGGGCATGGACGCGGAAACCCTTGAAGAGATAGCGTCCGTTTACGAGCTTGTTGTCAAGGCGGGCGTTCACCGCGCGCCGAGCATAAAGGTTGCGGAGGCCGCGAAGGTCATCGAGAACAGCCAGCGCGACATCAATATCGCTTTTATGAACGAGCTTTCCGTTATCTTCAACAAAATGGGGATAGACACAAAATCGGTGCTTGAAGCCGCGGGTACGAAATGGAACTTCCTTCATTTTTATCCGGGACTTGTGGGCGGTCACTGCATCGGCGTGGATCCGTATTATCTCACTTACAAGGCGGAGATGCTCGGGTATCACAGCCAGGTCATCCTTTCGGGACGCCGCATCAACGACGATATGGGCAAGTACATTGCCGAAAGCGCCGTGAAAAATATGATAAAATCGGGCAAAACGATAAGGGGCGCGAAGGTCGCCGTTCTCGGCTTCACCTTCAAGGAGAATTGCCCCGACACGCGCAACAGCAAGGTCTTCGATATAGTTAAGGAGCTGCGCGAATACGGCATAGAGCCGCTGATCGCCGACCCCGTGGCGGACGCCGCCGAGGCGGAAAAGCTTTACGGCGTTCACTTTGTCGATATGTCCCTGATAAAGGGCGCCGACGCCGTTATTCTGGCGGTCGCGCACGACGCGTTCGCGAGGTTCAGCCTTTCCGACACGGACGGTATGTTCGGCGGGGGACAGAAGGTTATCGTTGACGTTAAGGGGATACTGAACAGAGAGGAATACGAGGCGGCAGGCTATAACTACTGGCGGCTTTGATTTCTTTTTTATAAAACAGAGGTGGGACAAAATGGGATACAGAGATCTGAAATTTCCCGAAAATTCATTATTTCTCGTAACGGGCGGCGCGGGCTTCATCGGCTCGAACCTTTGCGAGGCGGTTCTCGGTCTGGGATACCGTGTTCGCTGTCTGGACGATCTTTCGACGGGGAAAAAGGAAAACGTCGGGCTGTTCGCGGACAACCCGGATTACGAGTTCATAAAGGGTGATATAAAGGACCTTGACACGTGCCTGCGCGCGACCGAGGGCGCAGACTATGTTCTGAACGAAGCCGCATGGGGCAGCGTTCCGCGTTCGATAGAGATGCCGCTTTTCTACTGCGCCAACAATATTCAGGGCACGCTGAACATGCTTGAAGCTTCCCGCAGAAACGGCGTTAAAAAATTCGTGTACGCGTCAAGCTCCTCCGTTTACGGGGACGAACCCGTTCTTCCGAAGACCGAGGGCAGGGAGGGCAACCTGCTTTCGCCCTACGCGCTTACGAAACGCTGCGACGAGGAATGGGCAAAGCAGTATACGCGGCACTACGGGCTTGACACTTACGGGCTTCGCTATTTCAATGTTTTCGGCAGACGGCAGGACCCTTACGGCGCGTATGCCGCGGTCATTCCGAAGTTTATAAAGCAGCTGCTTCACGGCGAACGCCCCACGATAAACGGGGACGGAAAGCAGAGCCGCGATTTCACTTATATCGAAAACGTGGTCGAGGCGAATCTCAAAGCCTGTCTCGCGCCCCACGAAGCCGCGGGCGAAGCGTTCAACGTCGCTTACGGCGGCAGGGAATATCTTATCGACATTTATCATTCGCTGACAAAGGCGCTCGGCAAAGAGGACATCGAGCCTGTTTTCGGACCCGACAGAAAGGGCGACATCAAGCACAGCAACGCCGATATTTCAAAGGCGAGGCGGCTGCTCGGCTATGACCCCGATTACGATTTCGCGCGCGGGCTGAACGAGGCGATTGACTGGTACAAGGCAAATCTTAACTGAACGGAATGATATTATGAGTATAGAATCTTTGTTCAAAATAGATCTTTTTCTGTATCGCGCGCTGCTCACTCCGCAGATAATATCGAACAATATCGCGTTCAGGGCTTCACGCCGCGAGCTGAAAAAGGTTGCGGCGCTGAAAGAGCTGCCCCGAACCGAGACGGTTTATATATGCGGCAACGGTCCGTCTTTGTCAAAGGCGGATATGCGCGACATCAGGGACGACTACATCGTTGTCAACGATTTTTACAAGTTCACGAAAAAGGACCCTGCGCACCCGCCGAAGTATTATATGGTTATCGACGAGGATTTTCTGCGTCCCGATATGAAGGAAAGATATGACGGCATTTTCAACTGCGGTTTTGATACGACTTATATCCTCACGGGAAAAATGTACGACCGCGTCCGTGCCGATTATCCTTCTCTCGGCTCCGTTTATTACTGCTGTCCGTGGGGCAGGCTTTACCGCCACACGAAAAAACAGGACTTCACAAAGGTCGTTTCCCGAACGTGGAACGTCGTCAGCGAGGCCATTCTTTTCGCGATATATCTCGGTTACACGGACATTCGCCTTCTCGGCTGCGATTACAGCGTTTTTGCCAACGATGCGCATTTTTATCCGCAGATACAGGAGCGCGTTCGCCTTCGCGAAATGCTTTACCGCTACTGTTTCACGACGGAGGCGCATTACGAGATAGAAAAATACGCGGAGGCGACGGGCGTTAAGATAACGAATATGACGCGTGCAACTCTGCTGGACGCGTATCCGATAGACGAAAACAGCCCCTACTGACACGAAAGGAAGGACAGACGTATGAAAATTCTTCTTGCCTCAGGCTCGGGAATCAACGATGACGCGTATCCCGAAACGCTGAAAAACAACAGCGGCTTCGGGCATATGATGCGCGCCATCGCCGTTATGCTTTCAACGGAACAAAACGAGGTTGATATATTGACCCAGTCCGTTCTGACACCCGGGCGCGACATCGAAAAAGCCCGTCTGCTCAAAAGAAAGACGGCGGATCTGCTCCTTCACTTCAAACCGTTTTATTTTTTCCGCGCGTTTCGTATGATGCTTCGCCGCGATTATTCCTTCGGCACGAAAGCAAGAACGATGCTTTACTATATGACGGGCAGCTATTGCGAGTATCTTATCCGAAAAAACAAATACGACGTCGTGCATATCAACGGGATAGAAAACTCCTCGATGCCGTATCTTTACGCGTGCGCCAGAACGAACACGCCGTTTGTTTTAACTCTTCACGGGCTTATCTCTTTCGACCCGAGCGTGCGCACCGACCGTTTTTCGAAAAACCTCGAAAGGGTCTTCACCTTTGCAATGAAAGAAAATCCCGATATTCTCTGCACCGTGATAAGCAGCGGCATCAAAAAACGCCTTGTCGGCTGCTGCGGCGCGGAAGATCTGCCGGGTATGAGCGTTGTGTGCAACCCGATAATCGAAACCTCGGAAAAGGCTGAGCCGATTGCCAAAAAAGCGAAGTATGTCATCGTTGTTATCGGCAACGTCAGCGAACGAAAGAACCAGCGCCTTGTTGTTGACGCTTTTCGGCTCTTGCCCGAGGAAATACGCGGGCAAAGCCTGCTTTACATAATCGGCGGCAACGAAGCCGGGCTCAAAGAGTATGTTGAGCGCGAAAATATGGAAAATATCGTTTTCACGGGCACGGTCAGCCGCGGCGAGGTCAACGCGTACCTTGATATAGCGGACTTCTGCGCCGTTGCGTCGGTTGACGAAGGCTTCGGGCTTTCCATCATCGAGGCTTACGGCCGCGGAACCCCCGTCGTTATGCCGCGAAGCGTGGACGCGTTTGAGGATGTTTATAACGACAACGCGACCGTTGCGGTGGACGATTATCTTCCCGGGAGTTTTCGGGACGCGTTCGTCGCCGCTCTTTCGCGGAAATGGGATAAGGAGTATATACGTTCGCTTGCGGGACGGTTCGGTATGGATAAATGCTCCGAGGAGTATCTTTCCGTTCTTTCCGCCGCGGCGAAAAAGAATAAGTGTTCGATGTCTGTCAAGGATGTTGAAGGATTGCAGAAGAAAGCCTCCTGTTTTCGGTATTGACGGCGGAAAAAATCGGCTTTAACCTGACAGTATTAAGTTTTATCGGCAGTTGGAATTGTTATGAGTAAGTATTTTTTTGAAAAAAAGCAAAAC
Source organism: uncultured Eubacteriales bacterium (assembly GCA_934454405.1). GTDB lineage: Bacteria > Bacillota > Clostridia > Oscillospirales > UBA644 > UBA644. The sequence goes on from CAKSFN010000003.1 coordinate 93,592, forward strand.
CCCGAAAGAGCAGATTGGTTTTTCATAATCTACTCCGTTGCGGTTCTTATATATTTGATTGCTATCAACACACAGAAGGATTCGACCCTGAGTATTATCGCGGCCATTGTCGTTCTGCCTTTTTTATTCCGTCCCGAAAAATTTCTTCCTCTTGTTTTTGCCTGCGCGATAAACGGCGAGTTTTTCGTCGCGTATGAAGGCATAAGCATGGCAAGGATCTATACCGTTGTGTTTGCTGCAGGAACGCTTATTCAGATCATACTTAAAAAGCGAAAAGTCAGGTGGGAGGACATTGTTCTGTACGGATTTTTTGCTGTTTTTGCATTTATTTCCGCCGGAACCTCGTATACGGGTGATATAACCGCCGCCGTCTCGTTCATACTTTACCTTGTCATGGCATTTTCCCTTATATATACGCCTTTCGACAGAAAATTCTTTCTTCTCTCCTGTTCGCTGATTTCGTTTATCCTTTCCGTTTATTACATAGTTGTTCTTGCCTCCGGCGCGGGGGACTCTTTTTTGGGACGCGCTTCTGTCAGTGACGCTACCAACCCAAATCCTCTCGGCATGGGCATAGCGCAGCTTGTGGGCTTTAATTTTGCCGGATATTTTGTTGCTGAAAAAAAACTCGCGAAGCTGTTGTTCGTGGCGTCTGCCGCGTGCAATATAACAAGTATCCTTTTTACCGGCTCCCGAAGCGCTCTGATAGGCGCCTTCGGCGGCGTTGTTGCCTGCCTTATTCTGATAACGTTCGGAAAAAGCCCTGAGATAAGAAGAATAAACCCCCTTGCCGCTGCTTTGTTTGTGGTTGGCTGTGTGATTGCTTATTTCGTCGTTTTGGAGATAGACCCGGAAGTTATGAAGCGTTTCACCGTGGACAATATCAAGGAATCGGGAGGAACGGGACGTGTGGATATCTGGATGGTCACGATGAAAAAAGTCTTTCCGAAGTTCCCGATGTTCGGGCTTGGCTTCGGCGGCGCAAATCTTTCCTCGTATCTGCTTGCGAATTACGGCATAAGGCACGGCGCCCACAATATTTTCGTCGCCATGATTTCCGAGATGGGAATAGCCGGAATTCTTATCTTTATTCCGTATCTTATCGCGTGCTATATCAAGATAATCAAAACATACAGGTTCGACTGCTCTTCGCTCATACCTTTCACCATGCTCACCACCATTATTTTCAACGGCGTTGGCGAAAACACTTTCGGCACGCGTATTCTTTGGTTCGCCGTCGGGCTCTGCCTTATGATTTCACGCCAGAAAAGAGAAAACCTTCTGCCGAAAACGCGCGCGCTCGACGTTGTCAGGACGGGGAGGAAAAATGAAAAAGGTTGATTTCGTTATTTTTTACGAGGGCTTTAACAGAGAGTATCAATGCATCTGCCTTTTGAAAAAAGAGCTTGAAGCACGCGGCTTTTCGGTAAGGCTCAGCCATTTTTCCCTGAAAGATTTTTATGAGACCGCAACGCGGTTTCAGCCCTCGGTCGTTCTTTGTCCGTGGCTCAGATATAACGAAAACGTGTTCAGGTTTACAATTTTCAAAAAGCCCGTCAAGGCGCTTGTGAACCTGCAATGGGAACAGGTCTACAACAATATGAGCCTTCGAGAGGGCTTGACAAGCAGCTCGGGAGAATCGCTGAAATACGTGCATCTGTGCTGGAGCGAGCATTCAAAAAGGCGTATGGAGGCGGACGGCGTCGCGCCGGAAAACCTGCCGATAGTCGGCTCCGTCCAGCTTGATTTCTGCCGCCCCGAGTTTTCGGCGGATCTTCTTTCGCGCTCCGACGTCTGTCGGGAGTTCGGGCTTGACCCCCGAAAAAAACTTATCCTTTTTATTTCCAGCTTCGCGTTCGCGTCGTATACGAAGGACGAGGAGGACAGATTCCTGCGCGACTTCGGAAGCGTTTTTGAGGAACGCTTCGCCTCGGAACGCTCAAACAAGCAAAAAACGCTTGAATGGCTGCGCGCGGCGTGCGCCGAAAACCCCGACAAAACCTTTATCTACCGTCCGCACCCCTCCGAGCGCATAACGGAGGAGCTGCTTGCCGCCGAAAAGGAGATTCCGAATTTCCGCGTCATATCAAAATACAATATCAAACAGTGGATATATGTCTGCGACGTCATCAATTCCTGGGTCAGCACCTCCGTCGCGGAAATATATTTTATGGGCAAAAAATGCAATATCCTGCGCCCCGAACGGCTGTCGGACGACCTTGAGGTCGAGATACTTAACGGCGCCGATTTCGTCACGTCGAAGGAGGAGTTCCTGCGGCGGACGAGGGACTGCGAAAGCTTTCCTTTCCCCGTTTCCGAGGAAAGGATGAACGAGTTTTATTCGGTTGAAAAGGAATATGCGTTCAGACGCGCGGCGGACGTTCTCGAAAAGCTTGCGAAAAGCGACGCGGTCTGTCCTCAGCCCGAGTTTTCCGCCGGGGAAATGAAACGGTTCCGCAAAGAAAAAAAAGCGTGGCTTCTCGGCGCGCGGTATTACCGTTTTTGCGAAAGAACGGGCAGGCGTCTGAGCCGCATCTGCCCGATAAAAAAGCGGTCGCTTGAATATATCGAGGAAAAGGCGAGGGCCTTTTCGGGCTTCGATTATTCGGGCGCGGAGGCGTCCGTCGCCGCCGCGTTTGACAGAATCAACGGGAAATCTGAATAATTATGAAAAAGAAACAGGGCTTTTTATTTTTAACGGCGGGCACGGTCGTCGGCGCGATAATCAATTTTGTGTATTCCGTCCTCTCCAAAAGGTACGTCGCCCCCGAAGATCTCGGGATTTTTTCCACGTGTATGATCGTGGAATCTTATCTGAGCTATTTGCAGCTCGGCTCGATCAACGCCTATAACCGCGATCTGCCGCAGCTTCTCGGCGCGCAAAAAACGGAAGAGGCAAAAAATCTGAAAAACTCCGTTTTCACGTTTCTCGTCGTCGTTTACGGTGCGGCTCTGGTTCTCGGAACGCTTTTTTTCACCGTCATATACCCCGTCTTTTTCGGAAAAACGCTTTCCGGGCAGTATTCCGTCGGATACATTGCGACGGTTTTCGCAACGGTGGTCTCCGTTTTCTATACCTTCGGCATGAACACCGCGCGCATTTACAACAGGTTCAATTTTTCGGCGGTTGTCGAGCTTGTCGGCGCCGTTGCGTCGGTCGCCGTCGGAATGGCTGCGATAATTCTTCTTCGCCGCAGCGGCCTCGAATATTACGGGCTGTATGTGCGCAGTATTCTGATGTACGCCGTGCCGCTTCTTCTTTATATAGGCAGCTTCAAGGGCGTTCGTCTGCATTTTGATTTCAAACTGATAAAGCCCGTGATAGTTTCGGGTATTCCGCTGCTTGTCAACTCCTTTATCTGGACCATCGTAACTTCAATAGACAAGTTCGTTATCCTTTATTTCCTTGACGAGACCGCGCTCGGTCATTATTCCGTGGCGCTTCTCGGCTTTTCAACGCTCGTTATAATCCCCAAAACCATCTCCAATGTTTACTACATCAAGATGAACGAGCTTTACGGCGCGACGGGCAGCGTGGAAAAGCTTATCGAATACGCAAAGCAAAGCACGCTTATCAACAGCGTCATAACGTGCTTCACGTCCATCTGCGCCTTCTATATTCTTCCGATATTCATTCGGCTGGTCATGCCGAACTACACGCAGGGCACCGAAGCCGCGCAGATAATCATCATCGGCGTCGCGATATATTCGTCAACCTTCTCGTTCGGTCATCTGTTCACCGTTCTGAAAAAGAACGCGCAGCTTATACTGAACTCAGTTCTTCTCTGCGTTTTCAACGCCGTTTTTTCAACGGCTCTCGTTCTTTTGTTCGGCGCGAACATCAACAACGTCGCGATAGGCACCGCGATGTCTTACGCGCTTTATTCCATTCTGCTGATAGTCCGTCTGCGTCATCTGTTCGGCTCAAATCTGAAAAGCATGCTCCGCAACAGCTGGCTTGCCGTGCTTTGCGCCATCGTTCCGTGTCTCGGCTTCCGTTTTTTGAGCGAATGGCTCGGTTTTTCAATATACGCGGCGTTTGCCGCCGCCATGGTCGTCATGATCGCCCTGCTCTGGATTTTTTATCATAAAGAGATAAAAGAACTCGTAACACGGAAAAGATCTCTTCTGTGACGTAACGCTTTTTGAAAGGTTTATCTGAAATGAAAACAGTGTATTTTGTTCATTGCGTCGATACCGAAGGCCCCCTTATGGAGGACTTCGACGTTCCGTTCCAGCTTGTGAAGCGGATATATAATATAGATATTGAGCCGACCCGTGAAAATCTGCAAAAGCTGCGGAACAAAGAAATAGATCTCGGCGGTCTGGAGGATGCCGTCGCAAGCACCGTCGATCCAAAAAAATCGACGCTCGGCACATGGACGGAAATAGACCGTATGCTTGACACGGTTACGTCTCCCGAATACCGCGCACGCCTTGCGGACTCCGACGGAAACGGCTGGAAATTTACATGGTGCTGTGTCGATCACGTCGGCTTCACGGGCGTGAACCCGAGACATCGGGACGCGGGCTACAACAATGTTTACGATCGGTACAGGCGCCTTGTTGACGCTCAAAAACTCGGCGACACGATAGGCTTTCACTATCATCCCGTGTCGCTTTCGGGGAATTTCAACGATTCCGGCACCGCCTATTGGGGCGGCGAAAATCTTAACAAAATACTTGCTCACGCCGTTATTGACAGAATGTGGTTCCCCGCCGTTTTCCGTCCCGGCTTCAACACGGAAAGACCGGACTCCAACTGGTTTTTGGAACAATGGATTCCGTTTGATTACGCAAACAACGCGATGAACCGCGCCAACTCCGACCAGCCCGATCTGACGGACGGCCGTTTCGGAGACTGGCGCCGCGCCCCTGCCGAATGGCGGCCGTATCACCCCTCACACGACGATTATCAGGTCGAAGGCTCCTGCCGCCGCTACATTATGCGCGCGCTGAATATGTATGCCCGTCTTTGTCAGGTGGAGATTGACGATATCCGCGAAGGCTTTGAACGCGCGAGAACCGTCGGCGATACGGTAATTGCCGTTGCCGACCACGATTACAAGGATATGGCGTTCGATATCGACCGTGTCCGCGAGATGCTCCGCAAGGTTTCCGCCGAATACCCCGACGTCAGATTTCTGTATTGCGACGGCATAACCGCCATGCGGAACGTTCTCGGTCTGCGCCCCGTCAGCTGCAATCTCAACGCGCGTATAGACCGAAGCGGCATCCATCCGCGCCTCGTCGTAACCTCCGACGACAATATTTTCGGGCCTCAGCCGTTCCTTGCCGTCAAGACTCACGGCAACGTTTATCATTGGGATAACTTTGATTTTTACAAAAAGAACTGCTGGACTTACACGTTCGACAGCAACACCGTCCCCCTCGAACAGGTCGACAAGCTCGGCGTTGCTTCCAACTCCTCCTCCGGCGTCACCGACGTGCTGCTTTACGACGGCGCCGCCGCGCAGTTTGACAAAAAGGTTCTTAATCTCTGACCGGAGCCTCGAAAACACGGCGAAACAAGGCGTTTTTGAAATAAAAACCGAAAAAATCATAAAAAGGGAAGCTTTCCGGATATTTTCCGCGGAGCCTCCCTTTTTTTCACCCTCTTTTTCCGGATAACGCAAAGGCGAGATGATATTTTTGCGCCGCGCCGCATATAAATCAACGAATAACGGCGCGCGGCGGCGCGCAGGGGGTGTGAATGCGGAAAAATGGGCGAAATTCTCGGAAAAATCAGTCGGGCGCTGTGGAGTGCGCCGCTGACGGCTCTTATCCTTTTCGCAGGCGCGTTTCTGACTGCCGCAACGGGCTTCATTCAGTTCAGAGGCTTCAAAAAAGCGTTTTCCGCCCTGTTCGGAAAAGGTTCAGGCGTCGGCGTTTCGCCCTTTTCCGCGCTCTGCACCTCGCTTTCCGCCACGATAGGCACGGGCAACATCGTCGGAGTGACCGCCGCGGTCGTTTACGGCGGCGCGGGCGCTCTTTTTTGGATGATACTGTGCGCCACGCTCGGAATGGCCGTCAAGTTCGCCGAAGGCTTTTTCGCCGTGAAATACAGAAAAACCGACGCTTTCGGCGTCCCTTTCGGAGGTCCCTTTCTGTATATGGAACGCGGCATTTCACAACGCTTTCCCCGTCTTAAAACACTGCCGCGCGCTGTCGCCGTTTTTTTTGCGTCCGTCTGCGTCGTCGGCGCTGTTACGGGGTTGGGAACGCTCGTTCAGGCAAACGGAATGTCCCTGTGCGTTCGGGAGATATTCGGCAGAACGGGCGCGGAAAAGACTCTGTGCGCATTCGGAGCCGATACGCCTGTTTCCGTTGCGGTTTTTGCCGTAATTTCAACATTTATCGCGGCTGTCATCATCTTCGGCGGACTGAAAAGCGTCAGCTCGTTTTCCTCCGTCGCCGTGCCCGTTATGGCAGGCGTTTATGTTCTTCTCGCGCTGTGCGTCATCGGCTGCAATATTTCCGCCCTGCCGAGCGCCCTTCGCCGTGTTTTTGTCGGCGCGTTCAGCCCGTCGGCGGCTGTCGGCGGCGCGGTAGGCTACGGTTTTTCGCAAACGGTTCGGCTCGGAGTTTCCCGCGGTATTTTTTCAAATGAAGCGGGCGTCGGCACCGCTCCCATCGCCATCGCCTGCTCGGACGGAAAAGACCCGCGCGAGCAGGGGCTTGTGGCGATGCTCGGCGCGTTTTTCGACACGCACGTTATCTGCCTGCTGACAGGGCTTGCCGTGCTTGTCACGGGCGCGGATATGCCTCTTTCGGACGGTTCGAAGCCTCTTGAAGCCGCCGACCTCGTAACCGCGGCTTTCGCAAAGGGACTTGCGCCTCTGCTCGGCGAAAATTCGGAAGTCAGCCGCGTCACCCTCTGCGTCTGCCTGATACTTTTTGCGTTCACAACGGTCGTCGGCTGGTGCTTCTACGGCGAACAAAGCCTGCGTTATCTCTGCGGAAAACACCGCCGTTTCGGGCTTTTTCTGACCTTTTATCGCTGCGCGTACATCGCATTCGTATTCTTCGGCGCTTTCGTTCCCGTCCGCTTCGCGTGGAACGCCGCCGATATATGCAACGCGCTCATGGCGTTCCCCAACGTGATAACGCTGCTGCTGCTTGCGAAACAGGGCTTTGATTGACTGTGCTTTTCGCCCGCAACGATAACCGCTCATTACTTTTTTTTGTCGGAATACGTCTGAATTTTAACATAAAGTCTTGAAAATTATAATGATTTGTGTTATAATATATATAACATAGCCATCCTCGCAGGTTTTTACGCTGTCACTGTTTTGCGCAAGCGCGGTTATATTATTGAAGGCTCGGCAAAAATGCCCTCGGAAGTAAGCGTTTTTCTCATTGTATGATATTTTCAAACAAGAAGCTTCGCAGCGTTATATGAAAAATTAAAACAAGGTTTTTGATAAATGAAAGAGAAGAAGATTAACACAAATTCGTAATGCTGCGTATTTGCGCAGAGGGAACCCTGTCGACGCTTGATGTGTGTTTGTGAATTTTTTGCGAACTAATTTGACTTTTATGTCACATAATCCTTTGTAAAGCGTTTAATAAATCGAAAGGCTAAAATATATCCGTTTTTTTTCGAAATAATTAAAAAAAGAGGTATAAAAAAATGAAAAAAGCGTTTTCTGCATTGCTTGTGCTGACAATGATTCTTTCGATTTTGCCTGCGCTCTCCGTTCAGACCGCGGCAAAAACGGACGGAATATGGCAATATTCCGTTTCGGAAGGCGAAGCGACTGTTACGGGCTTCGCAGACTCCGTTTCGGCAGGCATTCCCGAATGTCTCGTCATTCCGTCGCAGCTCGGCGGTTATCCCGTGACGGCGATAGGATATGCCGCGTTTTACGGCTGTGCGACCCTGACAGGCTTAACCTTGCCCGACGGCGTGACCTCGATAGGCAGCCAGGCATTTGAAGGCTGCTCGGGATTGATAAAGGTAACCATTCCTTCAAGCGTGACAGGGATAGGCGAAAAGGCATTCCTCGGGTGTTCGGGCTTGACAAGCGTAACAATTCCCGAAGGCGTTACAGAAATAGATTACGGCGCGTTCCGCGAGTGTACGGGCTTGACAAGCGTAACTATTCCTTCAAGTGCGGTAAGTATAGGAAGCGAGGCTTTTTTATATTGTGTTGGTTTGACATCGATAACCGTAGACCAAAAGAACCCCGTATACAAGAGTGATGGAAACTGTCTTATTGCCCGAGCCGCAAAAACGCTTGTCCTCGGCTGTAAAACAAGCGTTATTCCGTCAGACGGAAGCGTGACGTCAATAGCCGACTCCGCGTTTTTCGGTTGCGCCGGTTTGACGGGCATAACAATCCCCGAAGGCGTGACCGCGATAGGCAATCGTGCATTCAGGGGCTGCGATGGTTTGACAAGCGTAACCCTTCCTTCAAGTGTGACCGAGATGGGAACAGGGGTATTCAGCGGTTGCACGGGCTTGACGAGAGTCACAATTCCCGAAGATATAAAAGAGATAAGTTATGAAGCGTTTAAAGGCTGCACGGGCTTGACAAGTGTAAATCTCCCCGCAAGAGTGACAGCGATAAACGATTGGGCATTCAGCGGCTGCGAGGGGTTGACAAATATAACACTTCCCAAAAGCGTGACACGGATAGACCGACAGGCGTTCAGCGGTTGCACGGGCTTGTTAAACATAACAATCCCCGAGGGCGTGACCACGATCGGTGAGCAGGCATTCAGCGGCTGCAAGGGGTTGACAAATATAACAATTCCCAAAAGCGTGACATCGATGGGCAACCGGGCATTCAGCGATTGTACGGGCTTGAAAAACATAACAGTTTCCGAAGGTGTGACTTCGATAAGCGAGTCTGCCTTTGAGGGTTGCCCTGACTTGACGAGCGTAACCATTCCGTCAAGCGTAACCTTGATAGGAGACAAAGCTTTCGGATATCTCGGATATTGCGAAAACCTGACAATTTACGGCTTTAAAGGCTCTTATGCGGAAACTTACGCCGATAAAAAAAGAATACCTTTTGCGGATATTAAATCCATTGATGATGCCCCCGTGTGGAAATATAAAGTAATCAACGATGAAGTGATAGTCACGGGTGTGGACAAGGCTTTTTCGGGAGATCTTGTCATTCCGTCGCGGATCGGCGGCTATCCCGTGACGGCAATAGGACCTGAGGCTTTTTCCGGCAGAACAGAATTGACAGGCTTAACAATTTCCGAAGGCGTGCTCACGATAGGCGGCGAGGCATTTTACAACTGCTCCGGTCTGAGAAGCATTAAGCTTCCCGCAAGCGTGACCTTTATAGGCACCGACACGTTTTATTGCTGCGGCGATCTGACCTCCGTAACCGTCGATAAAGGAAACCCCGTATACAAAAGTTCGGGGAACTGCATAATTGAAAAAGAAATAAAAACCCTTATTCTCGGCTGCAAAACAAGCGTTATCCCGACCGACGGAAGCGTGACGGTGATAGGGGTGGACTCGTTTTCCGGCTGCGTCGGATTGAAAGGTATTGATATTCCGTCAAGTGTGACGCTGATAGAAGAAAGGGCTTTTATATTTTGCGAAGATTTGAAAAGCGTAACTATTCCTTCAAGCGTGATCGTAATAGCAGAGAGCTCTTTCCTTGAATGCGGCAGCCTGAAAACCATATTCGGCGAAAGAGGCTCATTCGCGCAGAAATACGCAGAAAAGAACGGGTTTGATTTTGTTGATATTTCCGACAACCCCGATTTTGTCTGCGGTGACGCGAACGGCGACGGCAGGGTTGACATCTCCGACGCCATGCTCGTGCTTTATCACGTCGCGGGTAAGAACCTTCTTCCCGGTTCGGTTTTGGCGCGCTGCGACACCGACGACAGCGGCACGGTTGACATCGTTGACGCGATGAAGATACTTTACTATGTGGCGAATAAAACCGACTCCGTGAAGTAAAAAGGCGATATTTTCAAAACACAACTATAATTATCTGCTGAAATGAGGTGAAAGACCTCATTTCAGCAGATTTTGTATATATGCGCTATCTGTCCTGCGTCTGTGCGCGGGACAGAATGTTCTGTTCGGCTGCCGCCCCATATCTTCAAACGTCATTTCCCGCGTCTGTTGTGAGGGACAGAATAACGAACAGATTTTATTCTTTGTATTTTGCGGTGATATAAATGCTGTAATATATTGACAGAAATCGTAATCTGATGTATAATATGTATACAGATATAATATCCGCTTCTTTGCGGAGAGATGAAAAAGAGGAATAAAAAATGAGAAAAGTTCTTTCGGCGCTGCTTGCGCTGACAATGATTTTGTCACTCGTGCCCGCGTTCGCGGTTTCGACCCAAGCTTTGCAATCGGGCAAATGGCAATACGAAGTTTCGGGCGGTGAGGCGACGATTACGGGATTCGACAAATCCGTTTCGGGAGCTGTTGTCATTCCGTCGCAGCTCGGCGGTTATCCCGTGACGACGATAGGCGCAGGCGCGTTTTACGGCTACTCGTTTACTTATGTAACCGTACCTTCAAGCGTGACGGAGATATCGGAATTCGCTTTCGGCTGCTGCGAGGAAATGACAGGCATAACAATACCTTCAAGTGTGACCTCGATAGGAGAACGCGCGTTTTTCTCCTGCCTGAGCCTGACAAGCATAGTTATTCCCGATAGTGTAAAAGTGTTGGGAGGGCACAGCTTCTCTGCTTGCATCAGTCTGAAAAACGTAACGATTCCCGCAAGTGTGACCACGATAGGCGATTATGCGTTTAACGGTTGCGCCGGACTGACAGGCATAAACATTCCCGCAAGCGTGACCGCGATAGGCAACGGCGCATTCTACGATTGTACGGGCTTGAAAAGCATAGACCTTCCGTCAAGCGTGACTTCGATAGGCGAACGGGCGTTTAACGGCTGTACGGGACTGACGAGCATAAACATTCCGTCAAGTGTGACTTCGATAGGCGAATGGGCTTTTAACGGCTGTACGGGACTGACGAGCATAAACATTCCCGCAAGCGTGACTTCAATAGGATATGATGCGTTTGACGGCTGTGCGGGGCTGACAGTCATAACCGTTGATAAAAACAATACCGTTTATGCGAGCGGGGGAAATTGTCTGACAGAAAAATCCTCGGGAACACTCATTCGCGGCTGTGAAACAAGCGTTATTCCGCAGGACGGCAGCGTGACCGCGATAGGCGATTATGCGTTTAACGGCTGCACGGGGCTGACAAGTATAGATATACCCGAGGGCGTGACAGATTTAAAATGGGGGGCTTTTGAAGGCTGTGTTAATCTGACACGCATCACCGTTCCGAAAAGCATGATCTACATAGATGACAGTACATTTAAGGATTGCGGCAAACTGACTATATACGGTGTGGAAGGCTCTTACTCCCAGACTTATGCGGAAGAAAACGGCATACCGTTTGTCGGAAGACCTGCCCTGATTGAGGACCCAAAGTGGCAGTATGAAATTTCGGGCGGCGAAGCGACGCTCGTCGGCGCAGAAAACCCTGTTTTGAGCGATGTCGTCATTCCGGCTCTGATCGACGGTTATCCCGTAACCGCGATAAGAAGTTCTGCCATTGCCGTTTTCAAGGAGGTTTCGAGTATAACGATTCCCGCAAGCGTGACCGAGATAGAGCTTTATACTTTTGACAGTTGTTTTGCGCTGACAAGTATAACTGTTGACAGTAACAATCCCGTTTACGAGAGTTCGGGAAACTGTCTGATAAATAAATCGACAAAAACGCTTATCGTCGGTTTAGGAGCAAGCGTCATTCCCGCTGACGGCAGCGTGACCTCGATAGGCAGCCGCGCTTTCGGTTGGCGCACAGGATTGACAAGCATAAACATTCCGTCAACCGTGACGGAAATAGGCGAGTATGCGTTTTCAGGGACAGATCTGACGAGCGTAACAATTTCCAAAGGCGTAACCGCAATCGGCTTTTGTGCGTTTGCGGGCTGTACGGGTCTGACTCTCATAAATATCCCCGAAAGTGTGACTTCAATCGACAGCTTTACGTTTAAGAATTGCGAAAACCTGACAATCTGCGGCGTTAAAGGTTCTTATGCCGAAACCTACGCAAAAGAAAACGGCATACCGTTTGTCGAATATCGCGAACTTGCGGACACTTCAAGCGGCGTGACCGTCGGCGGAAGTGTTCCCGAAAACGCGGAACTTTCCGTTGTTGTAAAAGAGCAGACCGCCGAAAAGGCGATGTTCGATATAAGCCTTGTCGCGGACGGCGTGACGGTTCAGCCTAACGGCTCTGTCCGCGTGGCTCTGCCCGTTCCGCAGGGTATGAACGGCGCCGATATGCGCGTTTACCATATCGCAGACAACGGCGCGAAAACCGACATGAACGCTGTTTATTCAAACGGCTTTATGGTTTTTGATACCGACCATTTCAGCGTTTATTCTATCGAGCCGAACCCCAGTTTTGTCTGCGGCGACGCGAACGGCGACGGCACGGTTGACATCTCCGACGCCATGCTCGTGCTTTATCACGTCGCGGGTAAGAACCTTCTTCCCGGTTCGGTTTTGGCGCGCTGCGACACCGACGACAGCGGCACGGTTGACATCGTTGACGCGATGAAGATACTTTACTATGTGGCGAATAAAACCGATTCCGTGAAATAACGGTCTTGATTTATAGAACAAAAAAATATGGCAGGGGCTGTAAAAACACGGTTTTTTACAGCCCCCTTCGTGAAGGAGAAAACGCGCTGTTTTCTCTTTTTTTCAGCCTTGAATGCAAAAGCTTTGCGTTTTGAGAGAAACAAATCCTTTCCCGGCAACCGATTTCAACTTCCTTCCGATATCGGCGCGGCGTCGGAGGCCTTCGCCCCCGGCCGAGCGATCCGCACGAGTCCGACTGTCCGAAAATATGCATTATTTGCGTTTTTGACTATCTGAAAATATGCATTATTTCGGTTTTCGACCCTCCGAAAATATGCATAACCCTTGAAAACACAGGTTTTTTTGTTTTCTAATCCGCGAGCAGGTTGTTTATCTGTTCGCGGAGCTTTTTTGCGCTCAATTTGCCGCCGAGCGTCTCAAAAACGCTTTCGGGACTTGCGCCTTCCTTCGCAATACCGCGCTCCGCCGCTTCTTTTCGCGTCAGAACGACCCCGTCCGCTTTCGGGTCAAGCCCGAACCTGCGGCAGAGGTTCGCCGCAAGCAGAACGGCGGTTTTTATCACGTTTTCGGTTCGTATCGCCGCCTCCGAACGGCGGTATTTCGCATATTCGCTTCTCTCTTCTTCCGCCTCGGGCGAGGGAAGAACAAGCGCAACGCCTATCGTGTCCGCGTCCGCCGAGCCTCCCGAGTGCTCCGCAAAGCGCGTCGGATGCGCAACGGCGTAAACGATGCCCTCTCCGCAGATATAATGATACGCCTTCTCCGCCAAAGACCCCTCCGTTACGGCGGCGACAGCCGTCGCAGACCCCGTGGAGGTCTGTTCCAGACTGAATATTATGCCTTTCGGCTCAATTTTTCTTTTTACGTTAATTTTCGGGTTGCGAAACGCATACCGCGCTAATATTTTCATTTTCCCTTTCCTTTTTTGATGATGTTTTTACGGTCTGCCGTGCGCCCGACCTCTGCGGCAGCCGCCTTAACGCTTTTTGCCGCCCTCTGACCGCCGGGCGCCGTCCTCCGACCGTTTTTTTTACCGCGAAGCCCGATTTATTCGGGCTTCGTATATTCCATCGCTCTGTCGCTGTCCTTCATCCCCGCGGTCGTCGGGTCTGTAACCACTCCGAGAATCGCGAGTACCGCAAAAACAGCGTTAATAACCGCCGCAATCTGCTGATTAAGAACGACAAAGTCCCACGCATAGCCGAAAAGGCTCGCCACCGTCTGAACGACGAGCAGCAGCGCAGGCACGACCGCAAGCCAGAACGCCTTGTTTTTCAGTCTTACTTTCCAGTTAATTTTCATAATGATGCATCTCCTGTTCCAAATCTTTTATTCTGTGGTTAATCACTTTGACCTGTTCTTCCACCACGGGCATACGTTTCGCGAAGTTGTTGTGTTCGCGCACTTCCCGCGTCAGTTCGGTTATCCGCTCGTCGGTAACCGCCTGTTTAGATTGTATGCTCTGTTCCGTTTTATGTGACGACGCGAGCACGGAGATCACCGTTCCGGCAAGCGCAAGACCGCCCGAGATGACTGCGACCACGATTGATTCCGTCATCCGCTCACCGCCTTGATTATCTTCACCTTGACTTTTTCGACATCGGCGGCTCCCGTAATGCTGCCGAGCGAAAAACGGATGTATCGGGTGCCATCTTTCAGGAGTTTCAGTTCAAGCGTGTTGAACGCCATCGCCTGTCCCGTCAGGGGGCAGATCCCGATGTGAAGGTGCTCCGTGTCATACATATTTATGTACCACGGACGCGCGTCCGAAGAACCGAAGCTGATGCGGACGATATCCCCTTTTTCAGCGGAAATAAAACCCGAACATGCAGAGCCTTCCGCCGCGGTTTCCGATCCTCCCGAGCCCGTTCTGTAACCGAGCTTATACCCCAAACCGCCGTTATACGGCTGCCCGTTATCTTCGGTTGACACGGCAACAGGGGAGAAGTCTCCCCAATAGTCGGCAACCGCAGCTGCCATTTCGGACACCTTATAAGTCTCCGTTCCGCCCGTCAATTTGCGTATGCCGTCCGCTATCGCCCGTATATCCGTCTCGCTGTAAAGCTTCATCGCCATCAGTAGCTCACCTCGCTTGCGTCAAGACCGTTAATATAGTCATAAACCGCTTTTGCAGAGAGAATCCCTGCGTGCGATGGCTTTTCGGGCATTGAAGTGTTCAGAGTATAAGTCAAAGATCCTATTCCGCTCATATATCCGACGATGCCGTTTGAGGTCGGTTTTGAGAGATAATTTACGGTTTTAGATGCGACATACTCTTTCAGCGCCTTGTTGTTCGGGATTTGAGAAGGGTCGATTTCCACAGAAACGCCCGCACCCGTGATTCCTTTTATTGTTTCAACCCCGGCAAAGTTGAATCCGAGAAGCCCCTCGGTAACCTTCGCCGGCTTATCCAGCTTGTTTGCGACCTTCGCGACCTCCGCCTTGTCCGCGTCCGTGTAGTCATTCGTCGAAAGCCCCTTGCCCTCGACCTTATCCTCTTTCAGATTGATCTTCTGTGAAAGATTAATTATATTGGAGTAATCCTCGGTGAGGATCTCCGGAATGTCCGTATTCAGCCATTTTACATCCGCGTCCGTGTAGTCATTCGTCGAAAGCCCCTTGCCCTCGATTTTATCCACCTTGTCGCGCAGAATGTTACCCACGGTTGTAAGGCAGTCCTCCAAGTCCGCCTCGTCCGCCTTTGACGGAATAAGACTCACAAGCGCCTTGTCCGCGTCCGTATAATCGTTTTTGCTTCCCACGCGGACATATTCGCCGCCGCAGAAAGCCTTGAAGCCCTCCGCGTCTTTTTTCAGCACCGTCACCGCCGTTTCATCCGTCGGCGTAAACACGCATTTGCGCAAAGCCCCCGTCTCGTCCTCGCCCTCCGCGGGAACGTCCGCCGAATAAGCCGAGCGGATAACGGGCAGCGCTGCGGCATTCGTCGTTATCAGGTCGTCCGCAAACACAGAGACGCGAATAACGCCCTCTCTCGCGCAAAACTCGTTCGGCAGCGCGACCGGCTCGCCGTCAATCGGCAGATAAACGCTCCTTTCGCCGTCCTTTTCTATCTGAACGTATCTCGCCGCCTCCGCAGGCTTCTCAAACTCGAACGCAAGCCTGTAAAGGTTCCTCGAACCCGACATAACCGTCGCCGCTCCTTCCGCCGTCACCGTCTGCCCGTGAACCGTTATCTTTATATCTATTGCTTTCATTTCTTATCTTTTTCCTCCGACATATTTTGTTTTTCTCGCGCAGAACACCGCCGCGCCCACACCGATTTTTCCGCGCCCTTTTATAACCGCTCCGAACCCGTGCGCCGCCTCCGCGGTCGGTCTGAACGAGAACCTTCCGCCTCTTCCGTATATGTTTACTTCGTATTTTTCCGTTTGTTCCGCCGTTCCGTTCGGGCCGGGCACGACAAACAGCCTCACATCTCCGTCCGCATAGAACGCGCAGCCCCTCTTTGACAGCCTTTTCAGCCTCGTTCTGTCCGAAAACTCCGTCTCCGCCGTTTCCAAACACGGCTCTATGACCCGTTCGGCTTCCGTTCCCGCATAATCCGCATCCGCGTCCGCGCCCAGATACTCAACCGAGATATCGCCGTCCGCCGTGCCCGAAAAAACCGCCGTTCCGCCGCTTTTTTCCGTTCCTATGCCGCAAACCGCAAATGGCGCGTCCCCGTGTGGCGAAGCGATGTTTGTCCACCGAAACCAACCGTTTTCTTTCGCTCCCGTCCGCTCGTTCTTCGCCCTCGCAAACGAAACAAACAGATCCGTTCCCGTCAAAAGCGCCGCCATTCCGTTCGTCTCCGTCAGCCTCGGCGTCCCCGTTTTTTTGCGCAGTATGGGATCTATTCCCGCCGACGCCGCTTCAAGTTCCGCCGTCCCGCTCGCCGTCGCCTTCGTTATCCTTTTCACGCCGTCCTCCGAAACGAAAAGGGGAGACCCGAGGTGTCTCGCCGCGTTCCCCACACCCGTCACGCCGCAGTCGTAAAGCCCGTATTCCGCAGGATATTCTTTCCCCACGGCATCATCGGAGACCGCTCGCGGATAATGAAACCTTATCAGCGGAGCCGCCGCTCCCGCGCGCTCCGTCGCCGCAAGGTACCTGCCCGCTTCCGCCAACGCTTCCGTCTGCTCCGACCCGTGGCAGACAGCGTTTTCCGCAAAGAAAAACGGGTCGCCTTCCGCCGAATAAATTATTCTTCCGCTCGCGTTTTTGTCCGCCGCCGCGCAAAGGAACACTCGCCCGTCAAACACCGTTCCCACCGCCTTGCAAAGCGGCTCGCACACCGCCCCGGACATTATCGGAAAGTAACACAAAACCGTTACCTCGCTGCCTTTATCGGGTATTACGGGGAGCGTGACAGATGCCGCGTCCGCGTCCGAAAGCGCGCGGAATTTCTCCGCTCCGCCCTCCGTATAAACGCAGCAGATCGCTTTCGCTCCGCCCTTTCCGAGCGCGAACATCTTGCTCACTCCGTCCGCCGCGACGCTTACGCGAAAACACGGCGAAAGCATATTTTTACGCCCGACATATTTTCCTTTTCTGCTCAAAAACGGCGCGTCCCTGTCCGCTGCCGCGTTGAACTTCGAAACCGAATTGACCGCCCTCATTCTTGCCAGCGCGTCCGTCGGCGAATAAACGCTCACCCCGTTTTGCCCGAATCTGAACACCCCGTTTTTGTCATAGACGTAAAGCGCGCCGTCAAAAGCTGTCGCCGCGTCGCCCGAAAGCGGAGCGTTATCCCCGATACGAGACGAAAGGGAAGACGTCAGCACCCTGTAATCAGCGTCCGATACCAGCTCTCCCTGCTCGTATTTCAGCTCCTTCACGCTCGGGAAGCACAGCCATTCAAGCATATACGCGCCGAGTCTCAACAGCACCCTGTCGCCCACCGAATAGACCCCGAATGCGCCTTTTGCCTTATCCACGGGCTTTTTGAACGTCCCTGCGTGTATCAGCGCAGGACGTGTTTTCAGCTGTCCGTCGCACGGATAAAGGTCGTCCGCGACCGCCGCCCTGTCAATGTCTATGTCCGCTCTCGGCGCCGCCGCGTCAATGCCCTTAATGTCAGAAAACTCTCTTGTTATGCAATTTTCGCTCGCCATATCACAGCCACCCCGTCGTTATTTCCCACGCGTCCGAGCCGCCCGCGTCTTTTGCCGCGGCTTTTTTCAACTCCCGGAATTTTTCCTCATACGCCGCCGCCAGCTCCGGCTCATCGTCCGCGTATATCCTCGCCGCCACGCCGAGCGCGATAAGCCTCTGCGCCGCCTCCGGAATATCCGGTTCAAAATCAAGGTCGTCCTCTGACTTTATCAGCGCCGGATTTTTTATGTAATGCACAAAAAACCTCCCGACCGCCGTTTTCGGAAGCCTCAGCGTCTGCGGCGTTTCAAACTGCCAGCCCTTGACGGCAAAACCCGTCTCCGCGTTCCTCACAGGAACCTCCGCAAAACGCATAAACTCGCCGCCGAGAATATCTCCGACATTGAACTCCTCCGCGCTGTCAACGCCCCGTCTTTCAATCGCCAAACGCCGCTCAACAGGCGCCACCGTCGCCGCCAGCTCAAACAGCACGTCGTTCACGTCCTCCGCCAGCGTCCTTCCGTATTCAAGCGCGAAATCCCTCTCCGTCAGATACCCGAGCTTCCTTATCTGTTCCTTTATTGTTTTGTATGTCATACACTCCTCCGTTGATTATGATTGTATTCAGCCTGAATTTTTCCGCCCCGTTATTTTTGAGAAGAAACCGCCCGCGGCGCGGTCGGCGGGGGAACCCAAGCGCGCCGCGGACGAAAACTCAATTCAAAGTAGCGCAGCCGCAAACTCTCGCAGAATCACTGCCCGCTGACCACTATCTGCTGCCTGCTGACAACTGACTGCTGCCCTCTGACTGCCGTTTTACTGCGCCGCTTTACCGCATCTCAGGTCGCCGCCGACGGTCTTTTTGCCCGTCTTTTTCTTTTCAGTCTCGAAAAGTGCCTTGACGTACTGCGCCGCTGTATTCTTGATCTTGCCCGCATAAGTCTTTTCTTTCATCGTTTCCGACCTCCTTATTTCAGTTCCGTGCCGGTCGCCACGCCGCCTATCGCGAACGCGCGCCAGTCGTTGAAGCCGGCGGAAAATCTCGCGCGACCTCTCCAAACCATATTCCATGTCGCGGGGTCTTCGTCCGCCTTGAGCGTCAGCGGCTTTCTGTCGAACCAAACCGCGCCGATGTTGTCCTCGTTGTACTGCGAGGAAAGCACTATCCACGGGCTTGTTCCCGCCGCCGACTGCCAGTAGGGGTCAACGATTACGTTCCATCTGCCGAACTGGTAGTTGAAGCCGTTGTTTGAAGTCGCAGGGTCTTTGTCCGCGCCGATGCACGCAAACACAGCCTTTTTCAGCGACATCTGATTGGGAATAACGATGGTGTCGGGCACAACGCCGAGAATGTTGCCCTTGTCGTCCTTGTAATTCTGCATCGCGGTCTCCACAAGTCCCAGCCCGTCCGCGGAAAACGCGTTTTTATACAGGTTGGACTGCTTCAGCGCGGTGTCGGTAACGGACGTATGCTCCGCGTGGAAAAGGGGAAGACCGTCGTTGCAGGTGGTCGAAAAAGTCTGACCTCTGAACGAAATGCTCTCGCCCGTCGCGCCCGTCAGAAGGCTTGAGCCGAACAGCTCTCTCATGCGCAGATAGCCGGTGATGAACGCCGTCGGCTTCTTGCGAAGATTGATTATTTTCGAGTCGTCGAGCATCTCCTCGGTTATCGTGAATTCGCTCTTAAAAGTAACGTGCGTCAGCGTCTTGGAGTAGCCCTCCTGCCAACTCTCCGCAGGGAACGCCGCGCCCTCGTCAACGGGCTTGAACCCGTCCATGGAAGTCATAGAGGTGATCTTTTCGGCGAACGAGGAAGATGTGTCCATGTTGTATATCTTGGGAAGAATGGACTGCTTCTCAAACGCCTCCGCCTTTTTCTCTATCATCATTTTAATGGGTTCGTAGGACTGTCCGTAAACGGAATTGTTCAGCCCCGAACTCTTGCTGAATGTAATGTTAGCCATAATGTTAAAAATCCTTTCTTGTTGTGATTTGTTTTTTTGTGGTAATTTCTAATATGTTAAACTGCTTTTTTCAGGCAGAGTATACCCGGCTCAAACGACAGAATCGGTAATGCCCCGGTGTACTCAAACCGTGCTTTCCCCGTTTCGCTCCCGTGACGGGCTTCGCGCGTCAGAGGCTTCGCGGAGTCCTGCCGCACGCTGACGACTGACCTCTGCCTGCTGACAACCGACTTCTGCTCACTCTTGCCCTTTTACTGCTCCGTTTCGCCTCGCAGAGACCTGTTGTAATGCTCCCGTATCTCGCGGTCGCTCACGTTCGGCATCAGGCGTTTGTATTTCTCATAAACGCCTTTCGGCACCTCGCAAAGCGTTGATTGACTGCCCTCCGAACGGACGAGATGCGCCTTTGAGCCTGCGCGCGCCCTCGCTCTCGTTTCCGCCGCGCGTTCCGCCTCCGCTTTTATCTGCGAAATGTGCGTTGCCGCATAAGCGTCCGCCGCGGAAAGACCTATCCGCGCACCTGCCGCCATCAGCTTCGCAAAGGCGTCGCCGAGTTCCTCAACGCTGTTCGCGCCGCATTCCGGGAAAGCCCTCTTGATTTCCGCAAGTCTGCGCCCGTTTTCCTCCTCCGACCCGGCCGCAGGTGCGCTCTCTTTTCCGCGCTCCCCCTGCGCCGTGTCGTCGGTCTCGCCTTTGCCGTCCTCGCCGCCGTCCGCCTCTTCCGGCGCGTCGTATTCAACGTCCTCTCCGTCCCCGAAGAAGCTTTCCGCATCTTCGTCCGAATCCAAACGCCCGTCATCCTCTCCGCTCCACGCGAAAGCCGTTTTTACATCTTTTTCATCCTTTTCGTTGCCTGTCATTTTCTTTTTCAGCTCCTTTCGCTCCACATCGCCCGTTTTTACGGTCTTTTCGCCGCTCGCTCGCTCCGCTTCCGCCCCGTTCAAGGCATTTTTGCTGCCCGTGCGCTCCGTATCGCCCGTTTTTACGGTCTTCTTGCCGCTCACTCGCTCCACATCGCCCGTTTTTACGGTCTTCTTGCCGCTCGCTCGCTCCGCTTCCGCCTGAGACAAAGCTTTTTTAACATCCTCTTCGCCTTCCGTGCCGTTTTCCTGCATTTTCGCGCTCCTTGCAAATTTTTCCGCGCCTTCCGTGCCGTTTTCCGACATTTTCGCGCTCCTTACAAATTTTTCCGCGCCTTCCGTGCCGTTTTCCTGCATTTTCGCGCTCCTTGCAAATTTTTCCGCGCCTTCCGTGCCGTCTTCCTGCATTTTCGTCCGCCTTGCAAGCGCCGCCGCGCACCTTTTTCCGATTGCGGCAATTTTCCCCGCAAAACCCGTTCCGTCCATTTCTCTGTTCCTTTCTTTCCGTTCTTTCGCCGTTGTTGCCGCTCTCCGCCGCCAATCACTGTCGCCAATCACTGCCTGCTGATCTCCTCCACGGATTACTGCTCGCCGCCCGCTGCCGACTGCCGACTTCCTACTGTCCGCTATCCGCTGTCCGTTGACCACTATCTGCTGACCACTATCCGCTGTCCGCTGACATCTGCGTTCCGTGGAACGCCTATTTCCTCATCGGCACCCTTATGTTACCACGCTCAACCTCTCTGCGAACACCGATATTGTGACGCTTTTGTAAACTCTCCTCTCAACCCACCGTCAAAAACTTTTTTAATCACTCTTGAATTTTTTTTCGCATTATGGTATACTGATATTCAAGAAAGGAAGTGAACGCGTATGATTCAAAATTACGAAATTATGAGCGGTGACACACTCGTTGCTATCTGGGAAAGCGGAAAACTCACCGTCGTTTGCGAAAAACTTCTGCCGCTTTATCTTTGCCGCGTTCACAACCCCGATATGTGGCTCGAAACGCGTGCGATAGACGGTCATCGCGCAAATTCCCGTCTGCTTAAAAAAGCGCTTCGCCTTGCCGAGAAGGACGACCTTTCAACCGTTATCCACGTCAACGGCGCAACCGTGACCGACAATTATTGGATTCGCCCGATAGGGTCTGATCTCAAATATTCCGACGTTTGCTTTTCCGATGATTATTTTTCGACTCTTGCCTTAAAAGGCACTTATAATTCGTTCAACCGCGCCGCAAGCGCAAAAAACTCCAGAACCCCCGAATTAACGGCTGTCGGCAGTTTTGAAAAATGCTGGAAACTCCATGGCGGCAAATGGGAAATGCTGAAAAGGGCAAATCATAACGAAATGTTCTCCGAACTGTTTATCTGCCGTCTCGGCAAGGCGCTCGGAATGGATATGGCTGACTATTTTCGCGGTGACGGATTTATCGGAACATCGGATTTTACCGACGGCAAATTCAATTTCGAACCCGCGTCGGCGTTTATGGGTGACAACGAAGATTACTCCGACGTTGCGGCAAAACTTTCCGAAATTTGTCCCGACGCTCTGCCCGATTATGTAAAAATGATTTTTCTCGATACGCTTGTCGCCAACCCCGACCGCCACACGAATAACTTCGGATTGCTCCGGGACAGAAAAAGCGGAAGATTTCTCCGACTTGCACCGAATTTCGATAACAATATGGCGCTCATTTCCCGCGGCTATCCCGCTCTTCCGAAGAAAGGCGATATGCTTGTCGAACTCTTCAACGACTTCATGTCCGCCCACCCCGAATACAAAAGGTTTATTCCCGCCGTATCGGAACAAACTGTTCGTGACTGCGTTCGCTCGCTGAATATGAAAGTCAAAACCGATCACATCGTTCGATTCATCACCGAGCGCTGCGCTTTGATTGAAAAGTGATCATATCCGAAGCCGCCGGGAAATTTACTCAAAACACGCAAAGAAGACATTATGTTTTTAGCAATGTCTTCTTTTTTTGCTCGTGGGATATATTCAAAGCAACACTCAGCGGTATTTCCGATCTCCAAAACGGCGTTTACGACGTTTTGCGAACAGCCATGCGCGTGTTGCGTCAGCAACAATTTCGCGCGGCGTATTCAATCTTTCCTGTGGGTGCTTTCGCAAAAAATCTTTTTATCGCTTACTTTTTCAAAGCAATAATCGGCGGCAGAAATGCCGCCGATTTTTATTGTTGTTTCTCTTGTTCCCGTCGCCTGTGCGCCGAATTACTATTTTTCATCGCTTTTCGCCGACAAAGATTTTCTCACTCCCGACGCGTTCGGATAATCAAGCTGCTCCAACTGTTTCCAATAGGCTTCGATGGTCTTTCCGTCGTTTTTGTCGCCGAACGTGCCGTCGTTAAAGTTCGACCGAACCTCCGCCCACATCGCCTGTCTGTCGGAGAGAAGTGCCGCGCTCGCAAAACGGCGTTTACGACGTTTTGCGAACAGCCATGCGCGTGTTGCGTCAGCAACAGTTTCGCGCGGCGTATTCAATCCTTCCTGCGGGTGCTTTCGCAAAAAATCTTTTTATTTTTTTCTTTTTCAAAGTAAAAATCAGCGGCATTTCTGCCAATCAATCTTTCCTGTATGTACTTTCGCAAAAAACCTTTTTATCTTTCACTTTTTCAAAGCAATAATCGGCGGCAGAAATGCCGCCGAATTATTATCTTCCGTCGCCTGTCGCCGACAAAGATTTTCTCACTCCCGACGCGTTCGGATAATCAAGCTGCTCCAACTGTTTCCAATAGGCTTCGATGGTCTTTCCGTCGTTTTTGTCGCCGAACGTGCCGTCGTTAAAGTTCGACCGAACCTCCGCCCACATCGCCTGTCTGTCCGATAAAAGCGCCGCCGAGGAGTCAACCTCAAAGATATAATCGTCGTCGTAGAACCACTCGCCGTCCGCGTCCCTTTCAAGAAAATCATAGCGGCAGAACACCTCGTCATGCTCGCGGCTGTCCTCCTCGCCGTAGGTTCTCGGCTCGTCCGCATACGCCAGCATATACTGAAAAATTGCCTTGAATAGATCGCAATACGCCGTGTTTTTCAAGCGTATTTTCGACTCGATTCTGCCCGCAACCTGTGACGCCGAAAACTGCTTCGCCGTGCCCGACATCGCCGTGTTGTCCTGCTTGCCCTGATACGCGTCGGTTATGCCGAGCGTCGAACGCGCGTCCTCGTAATACTTGTCCAGCAGCTTCAGATCCTGCTGCACCGACGGTTGCAGATTTATAGCGTCGATCATCGTTTTTTGCGCCGTATTATCGAGAAAAACGAGTTTGTCCTCTCTGTCCGACGTCTCGATGCGCACCCCTCGCGGAAGCGTCAGCACGGAGCCGCCTTTAAGCAATTTTTCCTGCACCTTGCTGTAAAGCTTGTTGTGCGCCGTCTGCAAATCCGAGATAAGCCCGCAATCGCTCTCGCCGCCGAACTGCCCGTAAAGAGACACGTTTTTTCGCATTATCAGCGGAAATACCGTCGGCGTGTAATAGGGGAGAAACGTCCTTTTTTCAACCCCGTCCGCCGTCTCCGTTGCCGGGATAACGCTTCCGTCCGAACGTGTCAACGGCGCAAAAAGTTCCTCGCCGAAACTCTCTTTCGCAACCGTCGCCTTGCCGCCGCACGAGCATTTTTTGCCCTTGACTGCGTGTCTTGCTCCGCATTTCGGACACTCATATTCAAGCCTTGCACGGTATTTTTCATAGTCTTCCAAAACCGTGTTGCCCGCCCATGAAAATACGCCGAGAGTACCCTCCGCATTTATGTAATATGCCGTTATCTGCGTCACGATGTCCGTGTTTTCGTCACGGAAATCGTCTCTGTCCTCGTCCTCCACGACCACGCCGTAACGCCTGTTCAACCTCGCTTTCGTGTCCGTAAATGTCACAAAAACATAGTCCGCCTCGTCAAGCTCCGCCACGCCCGCCTGAGGTATGACCTGCTTCGGATGAATCAGCCTTGCGAACGGCTCGCCGCACGTCGCGCGCGTATTTTTCGAGCTGTCCCAGCCCACGAGACGGAAACTCTGCCCGAGAATTTTCGTCATTCTGTCCTCCTCCGAGTTCGTTTTCTCCGGCGCGATCTTTCGTATCGCCGCCCTCAGCATTGCCTCGATCGCCCTCGCGTTTTTCTCCTTTTTCTCCGAGTGGACGGGCGACGACACCTTCGGCATAGGAATGGTGTTGTCGATCTGGGATTCAATTAACTCAAACGTAAAGTTCCGCACTATCGCCGCATTTTTGCCGCGTCTGCCGTCCGTCACTATCTCCTTGTCTCCCTTGTACTGCTTCGTCCATGCGTCAAAGCTTGCCAACCTTGCGGAATACTCCTGTTCCGCCTCTATAAACCTTTCTTTCCAAATTTCCAATTTTTCGTTCATGTAGTTCTCCTTGTTTTTTTATGTAAGTTACGGCTGCTTTTCTTGTTTTATATCCTGCAACCTGTTGTTATAAAACTTCTGTCTTTTTTCTTCTCGGCGAAACCGCCTGCGGCACGGTCGGCAGGTGAGTTGAACCGCGCCATAGGCGTTGCTGAACCTGCAACAACGCGCTTGCGGTTCATATCCGTTTCAGCGCGACCCTCATCTCGATGTCTTCGTCGCATTCGGTTCGCCGTCCACGAGGTTCACGGTGATGACCGTTTCCGTGTTTCCGTCGTCTGCGGCGCCCTCGCCGAGCAGTCCCAGCACCGTATCGACCGCTTTTGAGTTGCCCTTGCGCGCAAGCTCGTAGAGGTCGTATACCAGCGCGGTTTTCATATTCATATCTGTTTCTTCCACGCCGCACTCTTTCAGCTTGCCGAGAATATCCTCGTTTTTAATTTCGCATTTCATTATCTCCGAAAGAATCTGTTTGACCGTTTTCTGCGTTGTTTCTTCTGTTTTCTTTTTTCGCATAATTCCTTTTTTCCTTTAATTTTTCGTTCCCTTTAATCTCTCCGTTTTTTCAACCTCGCAACCTTTGCCGCGCTGACCACTAACCGCCGCCCTCTGCCGCGCGCTCTGTTTGCCGCGAAGCTTTCGGCTTGCCGCTGCGCCTGCGCTCCGCGGCTTCGCCGCCGCTCAACTCTCATAACGGCGCTTTGCGCCGTCAGAGGTTTCGCGGAAATCGTATGATACCCCTCATTTTCAGATATATCAAATCATTCAAATCAAAAAGCATCTGTTTTTCGCCTGATATTTAATATATAAACCTCGTCATTTATGAATTTCTCCGCTTTGCCCCCTGTCGCATCGTGACAGGGGGGAGCAAAACGGCGGCGAAGCCGTTATTTTGACAGCACAACCGTCCTCACGCGAATACCTCTGACCACTAACCGCTGCCCTCTGCCGCGCGCTCTCTGCCGCGCTGACAACTGCCCTCTGCCGTGCTGACAACTGCCCGCTGCCCACTAACCGCTGCCTTCTGCCCACGGCCCTCTGCCGTTCATTGCTTTCAGCCTACCACTTTCGTCCCCTCTGCGAACCCCGATTTTGCGACTGCTTTGTGAACTTTTTAAAATCGCAAAGCCGAGCAAACGGTTTTTTTCAGATTTTAATACGCCGCGCGATAGTTCGTTCCTTCGAACGAACCGCGTATGGCTAATCGCAAAAACTGCTCGCTGCGCTCGGTCTTTTTGTTTTTTTATTTGTTCGGTTATATCGGCAAAGTACAGAAATTGTCAGCTGAAGCACACAGGGCGCTTGCTTAAAAGGGGAGAAGCCCTTTTTTCCGCTTCGAGGAGTTTGCGTCGTTTTTCGCAAGCGAAAAGCCGAGCAAACGGTATTATCCGATTTTGGGCGAAGAAAAGCCCGTTTTCACAAGCCTGACAGTGTTGCTTTTGCCCTGTTTTATTGTCTCGTCGCTTAAAATACGAAAGTATTCTCGCACTCCTCGACTTCAAAACAGAACAAAATCAAGGCTGTCAGGTCGAAGAGTTTCACGGAGATAATGTTTTTCTCCGTGAAACGGTCACTTTGAAGCAATACTTTGTGTATTGCAAGAAGTGAACGCAATGCGGAGGGAAAGATTAGCCCGTGAAACCTTATGAGAACGGACTTTTCTTCGCCCTTACGCCGTGCGATAGTTCGTTCATTCGAACGAACCGCACATGGCTAATCGCAAAAACTGCTCGCTTCGCTCGGTCTTTTTGTTTTTTATTTGTTCGGTTATATCGGCAAAGTACAGAAATTGTTAGCTGAAGCACACAGGGCGCTTGCCTGAAAGGGGCAAAGCCTTTTCTTTCCGCTGCGCGGAGTTTGCGTCGTTTTTCGCAAGCGAAAAGCCGAGCAAACGGTTCTTTTCAGATTTTGGGCGAAGAAAAGCCCGTTTTCACAAGCCTGACAGTGTTGCTTTTGCCCTGTTTTATTGTCTCGTCGCTTAAAATACGAAAGTATTCTCGCACTCCTCGACTTCAAAACAGAACAAAATCAAGGCTGTCAGGTCGAAGAGTTTCACGGAGATAATGTTTTTCTCCGTGAAGCGGTCACTTTGAAGCAATACTTTGTGTATTGCAAGAAGTGAACGCAATGCGGAGGGAAAGATTATCCCGTGAAACCTTATGAGAACGGACTTTTCTTCGCCCTTACGCCACGCGATTGTTTACGCGTCCGCGTAAACCGCGTATGGCTAATCGCAAAAACTGCTCGCTGCGCTCGGTCTTTTTGTTTTTTTATTTGTTCGGTTATATCGGCAAAGTACAGAAATTGTCAGCTGAAGCACACAGGGCGCTTGCCTGAAAGGGGCAAAGCCTTTTTCTTTCCGCTTCGCGGAGTTTGCGTCGTTTTTCGCAAGCGAAAAGCCGAGCAAACGGTTTTTTTCAGATTTTAATACGCCACGCGATTGTTTACGCGTCCGCGTAAACCGCGTATGGCTAATCGCAAAAACTGCTCGCTTCGCTCGGTCTTTTTGCGATAGATCGCGCCGTTTTTGCCGCGCAAATCCATCAAAAACCGAAAAAATTACGGCTTGCCGCTTGACAAACCGCCGAAAAGAGTATATAACAATAAGAGAGAGGGAATTTTTTCCGAAAATTTCCGCTTTCGCAAAAACTTGATCGGCAAAAAACTCATGGAAGGGATTTTTATATGAAAAAAGCCGCTTTTTTACTGCTTTCCGCTGTTCTGCTGCTGTCATTTTTGACCGCTTGCGGCGGCGGCTCCGAAAACGCTTCGACTCCCGAAGCTTCTCAGCCCCCGACGCAGTCCGACGCAACGGCTCTCCGCTCCTCGCCGCGCCTGAGCCCCGATTTCGTCGGCGAACTCGTTCCGAGCAAAAAATACGGAAAACTTCTGCCGTATCTGGGCAAGGTCGGCGCCGACGCATACGGCAGCTACGGCCTTTACGGGCTTTGCCGCGAGGACGGCACAATCGTTGTCGATCCCGTTTATTCCGAGGTTTCTTACAACGACGGCTATTATCTTCTTCTCAGATCCGACGCACCCAAGCCGGTTGAGGGCGACGGTTTCAGCGGTAGGTATTATCTCATTCCCGAGGACGGCTCGTCCGTCCGCGATTTCGGCGAAAACACGCCCGTTTTCTGTCTCGGCGACGGCGTTTATTGCTATTCCTCGCTCCTTCCGACCGATAACGGCTACGACGTCAACACCTCCTACTGCTCCGCCGACGGCAAAACGCTGCTCGAAGACGGCGGCGACGTGACCGTTTCCGATTTTCACGACGGAATCGCGCTGCTGACCCGAACGGATAAAAACGGAACGACGCAGTTCTTTGCGGACACTTCCCTGAAAGAGATAACCCCCGTTTCGGGCGCCGAATCCGTTTCCTCCGACTGCCCGTTTTACAAAGTGACCGACGCCGACGGAAAGATCGGCGTTTACAGAAACAACATTCCCGTGCTCGCGCCCGAATACGACGCTGTCGGATATTCTCCTTACAACGGCGGCATTGTTGCCCTCCGCGACGGAACGGCGTTCGTTTTTGACTCGTCTCTGACGCTCGTTGCGCAGTTCCCCGTCGCCGAAAACGCCGTCACAGCCG
Source organism: uncultured Eubacteriales bacterium (assembly GCA_934454405.1). Taxonomy (GTDB): domain Bacteria; phylum Bacillota; class Clostridia; order Oscillospirales; family UBA644; genus UBA644. The sequence goes on from CAKSFN010000003.1 coordinate 122,127, forward strand.
TCACGGTCGGTCCCGACTTCGTCCGTTACTATCCTGAAGGCGCTTCGCCCGTCTGCGTTGACAAAAACGGCAGGCTCTTGGACGCGGACGAACTCGGCTATCTTTCAAACTGCGGCCTCTATTACAGGCGCAGCGGCGTGACGGAAAAAGACCTCTACGTCGTTTTTGACCGCGCAGGCAAAGATGTTTTCACCGTTCCTGCCGGCTGGTACGTTGACGAATACGCGTCTGTGGGCAACTTTTTCGTCATCGCAAAAAACACGTCCGGCAGCGGCGATTTCGGCTTGGAATACGCGCTTGTCGATCCCTCGACGGGCAAAACGACAAAGCTTGTCGGCTCTTTTTACGGCAGCCCCGAAGCGTATCTGCGCCGCTCGAAGGACGCCGCGCATATCGACGTTCTTTCTCCCGAAAACCTTTCCGTAATATATAACTGCCGCTCGTTTTTCGGCAGAATGAACACCTCGGTCGGAGAGCTTGTTTTCTATGATGTTGACGGCTTTTTCATAACCGCCGCCGCGTCGTCGCCCGACCCCGTCTGCGTCGCCCCGTCGTCGGAAAAAAAGTCGTAACGGAAGCCCTCAAAGCGGAAACCCGAAGGCTGCGCGCGCAGAAAACGAACAAACTGCCCTGCCGCGGAAACCGTTTTGCGAAAGCTTATCCGCCGCCGGCATAAATCGGTAAAAGTCGCTGTCAACAGACGGCGGCTTTTCCTTTTCGCGTATCATTCAAAAAGCCAAAAGCCCCTCAAACCGCGGCAAAATCCGACACTTGCGGAAACGCCGCAAATTCACGGCGGAAACTTCGGTATATCTATTGACTTTTCGCCCTCGATATGATATTATTGGTATATATCCCAATATATTACTTACAGATGACTGCTTTGCGGAGAAGCCGCGAAACAAAAAAAAGAGCCCGACCGCGCAGGAGCGGCTGCTTTCGGAGACGCGTGCAAAGGCACCTGCCTTTATCCCGCTGCGGACGTCGGGGCAATCGCCGCGGAGGGTATGCGTAAGCGCCGTCCGCGCCGTAAATTAAATACGGATTCAGGCTGTCGAAGAACGGAGAGACGGAGGAAAGAAGATGAAAACAGGGAAAAAACTACTCATAGGCTCACTTTCGGCGCTTTGTGCCGCACTTTTGGTGCTTTGCGTCGTGCTTGCCGCAGGATGGAGCAAGGCGGCAAAAACCGACACCGCACTGCCGGAGGTGCGGAATAACGGCACGGCGATCCAGTGGAAATACAGCAACGAAACCGATTGGCGCGACCTTGTGGCGCTTACCGAGCTGCGGGGCGCTGCCGGAGAAGCCGGTAAAGACGGCATTAACGGTCTTGACGGCAAAGACGGCAAGAACGGAATAAACGGCAAGAACGGCATCGACGGTAAGAACGGAATAAACGGTGCAAACGGAAAAGACGGCATAAACGGTCTTGACGGCAAAGACGGCGCCGACGGCATTAACGCCAAAAACATAGAGGTGCAGCGAGCCGAAACCCACATACAGTGGCGTTATGAGGGCGACGAATGGCAGAACCTTGTGGCGATAGCCGACATCACAGGTCCTGCCGGGCAGAAAGGCGCAGACGGAGCAAATGGAAAAACGCCGGAGTTCCGTGTAAGCGAAAACACCCTGCAATGGCGTTATGTCGGCGATGAAATATGGCTGAACCTTTACGATCTTTCGGTTTTGAAAGGTCTTGACGGCAGGGACGGCGCTGACGGTAAAGACGGTATAAACGGAAAAGACGGTATAAACGGAAAAGACGGCGCCGCCGGCAAGGACGGAACAAACGGCATAAACGGGCAGGACGGCAGGGACGGCGCGGACGGCAACACCCCGTTTATCGGCGGGAACGGCAACTGGTGGATCGGAGAAACCGACACCGGAGTGAAGGCTGTCGGAACAGACGGTGTTGACGGCGAAAAAGGCGATAACGGCGACATCGGAGAAAAGGGCGATAAAGGCGACACCGGAGAAAAGGGAGATAAAGGAGATAAAGGCGACCCCGGCGAAAAAGGTGACAAAGGTGACAAGGGAGATAAAGGCGACAAGGGCGACCCCGGTCAGAACGGCGGAAGTTCCGGATATTTTTATGCAGAGGCAAACTCTCCGAGTGCCGTACTGAATAACAGTCGTGTCAATATTACTGTCTACGAAAAAATAAACAAGGGCGGCTTGATTTCATCCTACAGGAATAATATTACACTCAAAAAAGGACATATTTACAGTGTCAGCATAAGCGGTTCTCTCGAGGTTGGTTCAAACGAATCTAACAAAAGCGGCAATTACTCTATTCAGATGACAGACGGGTATGATGACAATCTGTGCAGGGAGCTTACGCGAATAAAAAGGGACGGGGCAAAAATACCGTATACCAATGATCAACATTCCTTTAATTTCAGCAGAATGTATGATGCGTCAAATAAAGATATTACATTGCAGTTGAGGTTTGAAAATTCGGCATACAACACTTATCTCAACGGCTTCAGTGGTACTGTTACCATAATCGCTCTTGACTGAGCCGATATACACGAAAACGGAGGAAACCCGATGAAAAAACGATTATTCAGCATTCTTCTCACTCTTTGTTTGGTGCTTTGCCTTGTGCCGATAACGGTTTTTGCCGCAGGCGGTGCAAAAGCCATTCTGCCCGGTACGAGCGCCCAAAGCATATTAAAGATCGACCAAAGCAGGCTGTCCTTTGCGGGGCATGAATGGTGGGTGATCGGCCAAAAGACCGACAAAAGCAATAATGCGCCCATCATTACCCTGCTTGCGGTAAACAATGATTTCGGAGATGTCCCGTTCCGCACGGGGAGCGCCATGCCGTTTGAAAATGCAAGACGCTACAGCGAGGACAACGGTTATTATGCCAACAACCCGTCCGATATGTCGCAATGGAGAAAGCCCAATGAGTATGCGGGAAGCACCTTGCAGCAGAAAATGGTTTCCCTGGCCGAGGCGATACCCGAAAAGGAGCAGGCGGTCATCCGCCCCAAGCACATCACCGAGGGAATCACCGGGCAGGAGGTCAAAGCGCAGAAGCTCTGGGCCTTCTCGCAAGAGGATAGTATTTATTTGTACAGAAATTCGTGCAAGTACGCTGCAAAGTGGTGGACGCGTTCTTCCAATGAGGTTTACGGCTACGGATCGTGGACGATTCATCCCGATGGCAGAAGCGGCAGCGCCCTCAACGTGGACTACGATGCTGCCGTGCGGCCTGCCATGGAGATGGATCTGTCCTCCGTTCTCTTTATATCTGCTGCCGAGCACGGAAAAGTTGCAGATTTAACGACCCCGATCGCCGAATACGCCGGAGATGAATGGAAGCTGACCTTGCATGACAGCGACCGCGACGATTTTACGGCAAAGACGGTGCTGGTCAACGGTAGTGTGCTGGAGGTCGAATACAAGAACGCAAAAGTGGGCGATAATGAATATATATCTGCCGTTATTAAGGATGCGGACGGGAGCATTTCCCGCTATACACGCGTTGTGCAGCTGGACGGCACGACAAACGGTACACGCGGCAGGGCAGCGATTGACCTGACCGGCATAGACATGACCGGCAAGACGCTCTGCGTGTTCAACGAGCAGTTTAACGGCGATCATAAGACCGACTATGCCGGCGCACTTCGGGAAGTGAAGCTGACGGACGAGATCGACGAGCAGTTCACCCTCACCCCCGGCGGCAGGTACTATTTTGACCTGTCGGCGCTGGGGATTCCCGGCACGGTGAACAGCAATCTGCCGGATGCTACCCTGCACTATGTGCCCTTTACTTATGTGGGCACGGTGGATGCCTATTCGATGGAAAATGAAACCGATACCGCCAAGCAGCCCTACGAGCACAGCCTTTTTATTGCGGACTATAACGTGAAATGTTCTTTGCAGCGGGAGACGTTGGCAGAAATGAACCTGATTTATGGCCAGACCTATACAGCGAGTAACGTGAACTATACGCTCCGCGCCCCATCTGTTGGAGACCATCACCGTAATGAAGGAGAAGGCTCTGGTCTTGCACCAATTGACAATGAATGGGATACGATCTATCAGAAGTCAGCCGATTATATCAAAAACTGGTATAAAATGCGCTCTTTCGGCCAGGATATAGGTACTGGGAAGGTCGAGGGAATGTATCTATCTCGTGGTGGACACTTCGCTGCACAGGCTACATTTTGGGCAAGGCCAACCCTTCCGGAGCGGGACATTGGTTTCCGCCCCGTCCTTGAGCTGCCGACAGATCTTGCCGCCGACAGCCTGAAGGCGGTTGAGTTGGTCACGAAGGGTCGTATGCCCGGCGAGACTTATAACGAAATCAACATCATCGTGAAAAAGGGCGAGAGCTTCAAGGCACCCTCTGCCGAGGGGCTGCCCCGTCCGGAGAGCATCTCTGCCGATACACCCATGTGGTGGAGAGACGAAAACGGAAACTTCTACAAGCCCGGCGATACCGTTCCGGCGAATGTTTCGACACTCTCCGCTATCTATAGCGGCTTCGGTCTGTTTTTGGATCGCGGCGACGGTGCGGTCGAGGTCACGCCGGACAATTATACCGATATTTTCGGCGACGGAACTGCCTCCTTTGTTATTCCGAAGGGCAGAAACTATGAATCTCTTGCGGGACCCGGGGTTCTGACAAAAGAGGATAGATTGGTATTTTATTCGACCGGCAGGCTTGAAAAGTTCGGCAGTGTTTTCCCGAATCTGAAGCTCAAAAATGCCGACCTGACCTCTGTGAGCCTGAGCGAAGAGTATATCGGACGGAAAAGCCCGCTCTTTATCACGGCGGACGGAAAGAATACCATCGGGAGCCTGAACGAAATCAGCGAGAGTTACAGCACTCTTTGCGTTATCGGCAACGGCTCGCTGACGCTGAACGGCAATCTTTCGGTTTTCCGATACACTCAATACGGCGGCGGCAGCGTCACCATGACGGACGGGCTGACAGCGTACAATCTTACCGTAGACAGCGGCTCGCTCACCGTAACGGACGATACGCAGGCTTTAACGCTGCACAGCTTTATTTATGCATTCTATCCGGGCGACGGTATGCGGCTGTTCACGGGCTCTTCGGCGCAGGATGCGGCAGAGACTGCCTTGCCGGAGCTTTCCCCCGAAGTGCAGGAGCTGCATGAGCGCTATCTTGCAGGCGATGCATTGACGCAGGAAGAGCATGATGTGTTAAATGAGGCTTTTAATAAAAAACAGACGGATATGCTTGCCCTGCTTTCCGGCAAGACCTATGTTCGTATCACGGGAGCTTGGGATGTGACCTATCAGCCCGGCACAAACGGCTCGGGCAATGCGGTAACGGACGTTAAGCTTTATAATGACGATCTCACGCTGCGAGGTGCTTTGTTCACTCGCACGGGCTATACGCAAATAGGCTGGGCGACCGTGGACGGCGGCGAAAAGGTGTATGGCTTTGACGCTGTTTATACGCAAAACGAGGCGCTGACGCTTTATCCCGTTTGGAACACGAATAAATATACGATTACCTTTGACACCGCAGGCGGCAGCGAAATCGCACCCATTACGCAGGATTACGGCACGCAGATCACCGCCCCTGCCGACCCGACAAGAGAGGGCTACACCTTTATCGGCTGGGACACTGAAATTCCCACGACCATGCCTGCCGAAAACATAACTCTTAAAGCACGGTGGAAAGACACCGAAAAGCCCACGGGCGAAATTATCATAGGCACAAACAAATGGCAGGGATTTTTGAACGAACTTACCTTCGACCTGTTCTTTAAGGACACTCAAGAGGTAACGATAAACGCCTCCGATAACAGCGGAATTGTGTTTGTATCATATTTGATAACGGATCAGGAGCTCTCCGAAGATGAACTCGGCTCTCTTATGTACCGTGCGTATGATGAGCCGTTTTGCATAGAGCCCAACGGGGAATATATCGTTTATGCAATGCTCGTTGACGAGAGCCTGAACATAACATATCTTCGTTCCGACCGCATAACGCTTGATAATGTTCCGCCCGTAATCAGCGGCATAGAGGACGGCAAGACCTACTGCGAAGCGCAGACGGTCACCGTTGACGAAAAGTATATCGACGCCGTCACCGTAAACGGAACGGAGGTCACGCTTGACGAAAACGGCAGCTTTGTCCTCTCTCCGTCGGACGGCGAACAGAAAATAATTGTTACCGACAAAGCCGGCAACTCCGCCGAGATGACCGTAACGGTCAACAACGGGCATACCTACGGTGAATGGGTATCGAACGGCGACGGCACGCACAGCCGTCAATGCACGGTGGACGGCTGCGGCAAGGCTGAAACCGAAAACTGCACCGGCGGCACAGCCACCTGCGCCGAAAAAGCGGTATGCGAGGTCTGCGAAAAGGCCTACGGCGAGCCTGACGCGAACAATCACACAGACTTAAAGCATTTTCCGGCAAAGGCGGCAACCGAGGCTGCCGAGGGCAATATCGAATATTGGCGCTGCGAAGGCTGCGGCAGATATTATGCCGATGCCGACGCGGCTGAGGAGATCTCCCGGGAGTCCACCGTAACGGAAAAACTGCCGGGCGACCCGAATCCCCCGACCGGCGACACAAGCAGCCTTGCCCTGTGGATCGCTCTGCTGCTTATCAGCGGCTGCGCGGCCGTATCCGCAGCGGCTGTAATCAAAAAGAAAAAGCGCAACGGATAATTGAACGGCACTTTATTACTCCGCATCTGTCGGAGCGGCAAAAAGCGTCGCGGCAACGCGGCGCTTTTTTGCCGCTCGCCGCCGAACAGGGAAGTCGTTTTTCTCTCTTTCCGCCGTTTCCGTTCGCCGCCCGTCGCAACGGGGGCGTTTTTTTCTCTTTCCGCCCTTTTCCTTTCGCCGCCGAACAGGGAAGTCGTTTTTCTCTCTTTCCGCCCTTTTCCTCTCGCCGCTCGCCGCCGTCGTCGGAAAAAGGCGTAATATACCGCGCCGCCGCCGAACAGGGAAGGCGTTTTTTTCTCTCTTTCCGCCGTTTCCGCTCGCCGCCCGTCGCAACGGGGCGGCTTTTTTCCACTTTCCGCCCTTTTCGCTCGCCGCTCGTCGCAACGGGGCGGCTTTTTCCCTTTTTTCCGCCGTTTACCGCTCGCCGCCGCCCCGTCGTCGGAAAAAAGCGTAATATACCGCGCCGCCGCCGAACAGGGAAGGCGTTTTTTTCTCTCTTTCCGCCCTTTTCCTCTCGCCGCCCGTCGCAACGGGGCGGCTTTTTCCCTTTTCCGCCGTTTCCGCTCGCCGCTCGCCGCAACGGTGCGGCTTTTTCCCTTTTCCGCCCTTTTCGCTCGCCGCTCGTCGCAACGGGGCGGCTTTTTCCCTTTTCCGCCCTTTTCCGCTCGCCGCTCGTCGCAACGGGGCGGCTTTTTCCCTTTTCCGCCCTTTTCGCTTGCCGCTCCATTCAAAATTTCCTCAATCGGTGTTCGCAGAGGGGTAGAATATGCTATTCTGTTATCTGAAAAGAGGTTTGCGGCGTCAGCTTCGGCAGTCCGACCGCCGCCGAACCGCAAAAGGAGATAAGAAATGCCGATAATCAGAGCAAAACACAACAAAGATTTCACCCAAATAAACAATGCCACCCTCCGCGAAAAGGGCTTGTCCCTGCGCGCCCGGGGTTTGCTTGCATATATGCTGTCCTTTCCCGACAATTGGGAATTTTCCGTATGCAACATCGTTGCCGAAACGGGGGAAAGCGAATATATGATAAATAAAACACTCTCGGAACTTGAAAAAGCGGGATTCTTTTCCCGTATTCGGGTTCGTAATTCCGGCGGAAAAATCGTTTGCGGAAAATACACGGTTTCGGAAATCAAGCAAAAGATTTTCAACTCTGAAAACAGTACGAACCAAACAGAAAAAGGACTTGATAAATCCGATAAAAACTATGCTTCGAGCTATGAAATGCCACGAGAGGAATTACCTCGTCTTGAAATACCACACGAGGTAAATTGCCGCCGTAAGAATAATGAATATAAAAGAATATCAAAAGAAAGAATACTGTCTTCGAACGAACGAACGGTCGCGGCGTCTTACGACGTCGTTCTCGACCTTGTTGAAGACAGCGAACTCCGAAACGCTCTGCATGAATACATTCAAATGCGTTTTTACCTCAAAAAACCGCCCACGAATGCCGCGTTAAAGCACTATATCGCCCGTGTTTTCGCCCTTTATCCCGATGACGCGGACCTGCGCCTGCAATGCGTCCGTCAATCCGTTCTGAACTCCCGTCCCAACGCTTTTCCGCTGCCCTCGGAAAACCCAAAACCGTCCGCATCGCCCTCTTCGGCTCGTTCTTCCGCCGAGCGCCGCGCCCGAAACGCCGAATCCATGCACGACTCATGGCAGATAATCCTCTCCGACATCGAGGCTGAAAAAGAACCCGACAGCCGACCGTCGGGCGTTTCAGACAAAAAAATACCCCTCGAACACGGAACGCCCGACCGCGACGGGTCGGGCGGTTCAGCCTGAGAAGGGTATAAATCATTTTACAAAAATACTCATTTGACGTCTTTTCTTGCATGGTGTTCTTCCGCGCCGCGTTCCTTTTCCCCGCAGGGCTCCGAACCCTTTACGCACTCCGCGCAAATCCCTTCAAAAAACAGACGGTGCCGTATTATCCGATACCCCGAGTTTTCCTCCGTCTCCGCGTCAAGAAAAGGCTTGTACGAATACGGCGCGTCCGTAACCTTTTTGCATTTTACGCAGTATATGTGGTAATGCAGGTCGGTGCGCAGGTCGTACCTGTCGGCTCCGGGAACGCGCACATGGCAGATGCTTCCGTCCTCCGAAAGGCAGTTCAGATTGCGGTATACCGTTCCGTGACTTATCCTCGGGTCTGCCGCGTGAACGTCCTCGTATATCTGCTCCGCCGTCGGGTGGTCGTGCCTTGACCGCACCGCCTGCAACACAAGACGGCGCTGTTTTGTTTCTCTTCGGATTATCATAGGTTTCTCATCTCCGTGTTTTTATAAAACGAATATCCCGATATTCTGACAGGACATAAAACTGCCCGCCCTGCCTGTCCGTCACAGAGCGGGAGTTCTTCGGAAAGGCTGTTTTTTCAGCCGCCGTTTTCTGCATTTACCGCGTCGCCGTTACGCTTTGCGGTTCGGTTTTTCTCATTTTCCCGGCTACCGACCGCCGCTCTGCCACAGCCCGTGCAGATTGCAGCAGGCATAGGCAGCCTGCACCTCGTCGCCGTCGCTCACCGCAAACGCGACCGCAGGCTCGCCCGTCGGACACAGCTCCTTGCGCTGATTGCCGAACTTTGTCTGCAACGATATCCATTCGATATGATGCTCCTCGCTCATCGGGTGCGGCTCGGAACCGACGTTCACCTCAACAACGCCGTTCTCAACCGTATATACCGGCGCGTGCTTTTCGTGTGAAGCGTCATCTGTGCGCGGAATGAGCTCTTTCATGATCTCCTCGCAGCAGACAACGTCAACGCCGCTCTCTTTAACAAAAGCGATAATGTTTCCGCAGCGGCCGCAGATAAAAAAACGCTGTTTCATCTCGGCATCCTCCTTTACGCAATTCAAAACGCGCGGCTCGTCCGCGGACGGAACAGCTGCGGCTTCTCCGCCGTAAAACCGTCGCAGGGGGATACAGCCGCAGACCCGCGGACAAAGCATTTTTCATCTTTCGTCAACGCCGACGGCTCGCGGTAAAGTGTCAGTAATTCTCCGCGTAAAGCTCAAAGTAACTCTGCGGATGATCGCATGCGGGGCATACCTTGGGCGCTTCCTTGCCTATGGTAATGTGTCCGCAGTTGCGGCACTCCCACACCGTGACCTCTTTCTTGGCGAAAACCTCGTCTTTGTGAATATTGCGGAGAAGCGAACGATAACGTTCCTCATGCAGCTGTTCAATCGAGGCAACCGCGCGGAAACGTTCCGCCAGCTCGTAAAAGCCTTCCTCCTCCGCGGTCGCGGCAAACCCCTCATACATATCCGTCCATTCATAGTTTTCGCCCGCAGCGGCGGCGGCAAGGTTTTCCTCCGTGTCCGCGATGCCGTTCAGCTCTTTGAACCAGATCTTCGCATGCTCCTTTTCGTTTTCCGCCGTCTCCAGAAACAGGGCGGCAATCTGCTCGTATCCCTGCTTCTTTGCAACGGATGCAAAATAGGTGTACTTGTTTCTCGCCTGCGATTCTCCCGCAAACGCTTCCCAAAGGTTTCTCTCTGTCCGTGTTCCTTCATACATGTTCTTTGCGCTCATTACCGTTACCCTCTTTCTGAAAAATATTATTAGGATTAGTTCCCATTAACATTATATCATCAATCCTCCTTCCTGTCAAGCGCCCCTTTCCGCCGCCGCGCGCCGCGCGTCCTCAACGCGCCCTTCCGCCGTCTCGCACCGCGCGTCCTCAACGCGCCCCTTCCGCCGCCGCGCACCGCGCGTCCTCAACGCGCCCCTTTCCGTCTCGCACCGCGCGCCCTTTCCGCCGCCGCGCCCTGCGCGTCCTCAACGCGCCCTTTCCGCCGCCGAGCCCGCAACGCCGAATTTTGTAAACAGATTTCTGTTGTCCGCCGTAACCCGACAAAATGCGCATCCGGCGTCATTCGCTGCGTTATATGCTTGACAGTCCGCCGCAAAGGTGGTAAAATATATAATATATATAAAGTGTCAAAAGGTTTATATCAATCAAATCCAAATCAAAAAGAGAGTTATTATGCAAAAAAGAGTTGTTGCAATTCATGACATATCATGCGTCGGCAAATGTTCGCTGACGGTCGCCCTGCCCGTGCTGTCCGCGGCAGGCGTTGAAGTTTCGGTCCTTCCCACCGCGCTTCTGTCCACGCACACGGGCGGCTTTGACGGCTACACATACCTCGACCTGACCGACGAAATTCCGAAGATAGTCAACCATTGGAAAAGCCTGAAAATGAAGGTTGACGCGTTCTATACGGGCTTTCTCGGCTCGGAAGACCAAACCGATATGGTCTGCGACATCATCGACGCCCTCGCGGACGCCGACACGCTTATCTTCACCGACCCCGTTATGGGCGACAACGGACGGCTTTACACGTCTTTTCAGCCCACGTTCCCCGAAAAAATGAAAACGCTCTGCCGCCGCTCGCAGATACTCACGCCCAATCTGACCGAAGCGTGCCTGCTCACGGACACCGAATACCGCCCCGACGGCTATGACCGCGAATATCTTCGCGAAATTCTGTGCAAGCTTGCGGCCTTCGGCGCGGAAACCGTTATCGTAACGGGCGTTTCGCTCGAAAAAGGGACGCTCGGCGCCGCGTATTTTGACGCGAAAACAGGCTCGGACGGCTTCTCTTTTTCCGAAAACGTACATGGAATGTTCCACGGTGCCGGAGACGTGTTTTCGTCGGCACTTCTCGGCGCGTTGTTGAATGAAAAGGACATCAGAACCGCAGTAGACATATCCCTTGACCTGACCGTCGGCAGCATAAAGCGTACCGCGGAAGCCCGCACCGACACCCGTTTCGGGCTTGATTTTGAGCACGGCTTGGGAGACTATGCACACAAGGTCGCGGAAAAATAAAAGGGCAAATCGATCGAAGAAAACATAGAAAAAGTAATTAATATTGTTTTTATGTTATATCCGCAAAGTACAGAAATTGTTAGCTGAAGCACACAGGGCGCCTGCCTGAAAGGGGCAAAGCCTTTTCTTTCCGCTTCGCGGAGTTTGCGTCGTTTTTCGCAAGCGAAAAGCCGAGCAAACCGTTTTTTTCAGATTTTAATACGCCGTGCGATAGTTCGTTCATTCGAACGAACCGCACATGGCTAATCGCAAAAACTGCTCGCTTCGCTCGGTCTTTTTGCGATGGGACAGCCCCAATTTTTATCGTTACAGTTCGAGAACAAACCGCAGTAGACATAGCCCTTGACCTCACCGTCGGCAGCATAAAGCGCACCGCGGAAGCTCGCACCGATACCCGTTTCGGGCTTGATTTTGAGCACGGCTTGGGAGACTATGCGCACAAAGTTGCGGAAAAATAAAAGGGCAAATCAACCGAAGAAAACATAGAAAAAGTAATTAATATTGTTTTTATGTTATATCCGCAAAGTACAGAAATTGTCAGCTGAAGCACACAGGGCGCTTGCCTGAAATGGGCAAAGCCTTTTCTTTCCGCTTCGCGGAGTTTGCGTCGTTTTTCGCAAGCGAAAAGCCGAGCAAACAGTATTATCCAATTTTTATACGCCGTGCGATAGTTCGTTCATTCGAACGAACCGCACATGGCTAATCGCAAAAACTGCTCGCTTCGCTCGGTCTTTTTGCGATGGGATAGCCCCAATTTTTATCGTTACGGTTCGAGAACAACCGCCGCCCACATCGCCCTTGACCTGACCGTCGGCAGCATAAAGCGCACCGCGGAAGCTCGCACCGATACCCGTTTCGGGCTTGGTTTTGAGCACGGCTTGGGAGACTATGCGCACCGCGTATCATCACGGTAAAATATCACTTTGCAGGTTCTCGGTAAAATCAAAGCGGTATTTCCTGTAAACACCCACGCGAAAGATTGAATACGCCGCACGAAATTGTTGCTGCGCAACACGCGCATGGCTGTTCGCAAAACATCGTTTCCGCCGTTTTGCGAGCGGTCGAGGCAGCGTATTCAATCATTCCCGTGGGTGTTCGTTGAAAAAAACTGTTGTGTAAAAATCGGCGGCGCAATGCCGCCGACAGTCTTTTTATCTGTTTTTTCACATCAACAAAGGCTGAATCTGTTCGCCTCTCAATGCCGCTTCGACCGCCTTGGGAATCATCTCGACCTTTGCGACGAGCGAGGTTGGCTTTTTTAATGCGTCATCCTGTCCGAAAGGTACAAAATAGATATGCCGCGTGTTCATTAAAACTCCGAGATTTTTCGCATTGCCCGACAATGCGTCATTGCTCGATATTGCTATCAGCACGGGGCGTTCGTTTCGCAAATGCGCTTTTACTGCTCGCAAAATGGCAGATATGACATTTTGCGAACAGCCATGCGCGTGTTGCGAAGCAACAGTTTCGCGCGGCGTATTCAATCATTCCCGTGGGTGTTCGTTGAAAAAAACTTTTATGTAAAAATCGGCGGCGCAATGCCGCCGACAGTCTTTTTATCTGTTTTTTCACATCAACAAAGGCTGAATCTGTTCGCCTCTCAATGCCGCTTCGACCGCCTTGGGAATCATCTCGACCTTTGCGACGAGCGAGGTTGGCTTTTTTAATGCGTCATCCTGTCCGAAAGGTACAAAATAGATATGCCGCGTGTTCATTAAAACTCCGAGATTTTTCGCATTGCCCGACAATGCGTCATTGCTCGATATTGCTATCAGCACGGGGCGTTCGTTTCGCAAATGCGCTTTTACTGCTCGCAAAATGGCAGATATGACATTTTGCGAACAGCCATGCGCGTGTTGCGAAGCAACAGTTTCGCGCGGCGTATTCAATCATTCCCGTGGGTGTTCGTTGAAAAAAACTTTTATGTAAAAATCGGCGGCGCAATGCCGCCGACAGTCTTTTTATCTGTTTTTTCACATCAACAAAGGCTGAATCTGTTCGCCTCTCAATGCCGCTTCGACCGCGGCTGGAATCATCTCGACCTTTGCGACGAGCGAAGTCGGTTTTTTTATCGCATCGTCCTGCCCGAAAGGTACAAAATAGATATGCCGCGTGTTCATTAAAACTCCGAGATTTTTCGCGTTGCCCGACAATGCGTCATTGCTCGATATTGCTATCAGCACGGGGCGTTCATTGCGCAAGTGTGTTTTTACAGCCAGTGACACGGCGCTGTCCGAAATACCGTTTGCTATTTTTGCAAGAGTATTTCCCGTACACGGCGCGACAACGAGCAGGTCAAGCAGCTTTTTCGGTCCGAACGGTTCGACCTGCGCGATCGTGTTCAAAACCGGTCTGCCGCAGATGCTTTCGACCCTTTCGCGAAAGCTTTCCGCAGTTCCGAAACGCGTATCCGTCGAATACGTATTTGCCGACATTATCGGCACGATTTCGTAGCCCGTCTCCGCGAGCGTTTCCATTTGGTCTATCATTTTTTTAAGTGTGCAGAACGACCCGCAAAGCGCAAAGCCTATCCGCGCACGAGCATTTTTCATTTCCATATCTTTCACCGTTTTTATCTGAATTATTGTTTTGCGCCGCTTTTTTGAGCGCCAACCGCCGTCCGTCTTTCACTTTTCCGCGCCGCCGATTATTGACAACCGACCTCTGACCACTGCTCCAATCGCTGACTGCTGTTTTTGCTGCCTGCTGACAACTGACCTCTAACCGCTGTTTTGCTGACCGCTGACGGCTGACAACTGACCTCTGCCAGCTAATTCTTGCTTTTTTTGTTGTCCGCTAACCGCAGACTTCTTTTGATTTTCCGTATCGGGATTGCCACCGCCGATTATCGCCGTTTTTCCTCGACGATGTTCATTATCGCCTCTGCCATGATCGCCCCCGCGCTTTTCGGGCTGAACCGTCCCGGCAAGCCGCGCGCGGAAACATATTTTCGCCCGAGGCGTTCGCAAGCCCTCGCGTCGATGCCGCCCGGCGCGGACGCAAGCTCTATAAAAACCGCCGTTTTTTCTGTCTGCGCCAGCTCCTTTTCGCCGATGACCGCAAACGGAACCGTATTGAAAACGATGTCCGCTTCCGCCAGAGCCGCAGAAACGTCTTTTGTCTGAATTACGCGTATCCCCGCCGCCCGCGCCTCCGCAAAATCGGTCGCTTTTCTCGCCGTCGCCGTCACGTCCGCCCCGAACGCCCGAAGCAGGGAAGACAGCCTTTTTCCGATTTTCCCGAACCCGACAACGACGCATTTCGAGCCCGAAACCGTTATGTCCGTCGCCTCTATCGCGACCGCGACCGCGCCCTCCGCCGACGGCACGGCGTTCAGAATTTTGAAATCTTCCCGTTCGAGCAGGTCGATCGCTTCCGGGAAGAATTTTTTCGCTCCTCCGCCGACGACAAGCCCCGCGCTCCGCAGCGCCTCCCGAACCTCAGGGATTCCCAGCGGCGTTTCCGCGAACGGAGCAAAAAGCGTTTGCCCGTCTTTTGAGCAGGGCGTCGGCAGGACTGCGCAAGCGCCCTTCGGAACGCGGATTTCCATCTCGCCGCTTCCCGGCGCTCCGTTTTCTTCATTTTTCTCGCTTAACGGCGCTCCCGTTCTTGCTTTTTCGCTGCTCTCATACCTCTCAAACCCGACAAACCGAACCTCGAACCCGGCATTTTCAAAGACTTCCGCCGCCGCTGCCGTCCGCTCGTCTCCTCCCAAAAAAACAATTATATCCCTCATTCATACCTCCGTTGCCGCCGAAGCTGCGGCCTTCGTGGTGAAATAAAATATCTCCGGCGATGTAAAAAAAGCGGTCGGCGAAACATGTTGTCAGCGGTTGGCAGTGGGGGGGGAAAAAAGGCTTTGCGAGAGGCTCTTTTCTCCGCAATCCTGCATTCAAACAACGGCTTCGCCGCCGTTTTGCTCTCCGCTCGACGCCGCCTCGGGAGGCAAAACGGAAAGATTCATAATCGACGAGTTTACATATTAAGTATCAAACATAAAACAGAAGTTTTTTTGACTTGATTGACTTGATACATCATAAAAATGAGTTATATCATACGGTTTTTCTTTATAACGGCTTCGCTGCCGTTTTGCTCTCCGCTCGACGCCGCCTCGGGAGGCAAAACGGAAAAACTTACAACCAAACGGGCTTATATATTAAGCCGCAAACAAAACAATAAAAACTTGTTGATTTGATTGGCTTGATACATCATAAAAATGAGTTATATCATACGGTTTTCCTTTATAACGGCTCCGCCGCCGTTTTGCTCTCCGCTCGGCAACGCCTCGGGAGGCAAAACGGAAAAATCGTGCAATCAGCAGAGTTTTTATGCAAGAATTATGCAGGCAAGAACTTGTTGACTTGATTGACTTGATATACCATAAAAATGAAATGTATCATACGGTTTTCCGCGAAACCTCTGACGCGCGAAGCCCGTCGCGAGAGTTGAGCGGCCGCCGCAGGCGTTTCTCAAAGAAAATTGCCTTGTTCTGAAAACTTTCTGTCATAACGGCTTCGCCGCCGTCCGCTGAACACTATCCGCTGACCTCCGCCGCCCCTGAACACTATCCGCAGAACACTATCTGCTGACCTTCGCCGTCCTCCGAACACTATCCGCTGAACACTGTCCGCTGACCTTCGCCGCCGTTTTGCTCTCCGCTCGACGCCGCCTCGGGAGGCAAAACGGAAAAACCGTGTAACCTGAAAGACAAAAAATTTTGTATCAGCTGAAAGTGTGTATGACTTCATATAAAAAAGATATACACCTTCTTAATTCTCATAGGGTTTTTGTCGCATTAACGCGACTTATTCTTTTATAAATCGCATCTTTAATTCTTCCGCGAAACCTCTGACGCGCGAAGCCCGTCGCGAGAGTTGAGCGGCCGCCGCAGGCGTTAAAACTGCGAACTTGCGGAGTAATTCACTCTCCGCCGCCGTTCGCTGAACACTATCCGCAGAACACTATCCGCTGACCTTCGCCGTCTGCCGAACACTATCCGCAGACCTTTGCCGTCCGCCGAACACTATCCGCCGTCCGTCTGTCACATTCCATTTTATGCGCGCGGCGCGTTTTTGTCGCAAAAAAAACGCCCGTATCCGGACGAAACATTCAAAAGTTGTTCTTTTTCCTCTTTTCGGGTAAAATACCCCCGGAGGTATAAAAAAATGAAAAAAACCATAATAACGCCGTCCGCTCTCGGAAGCTTTCGCGCGCATCTTATTGCCTGCGAGCGCAGCGCCGCGACCGTTGAAAAATATGTCCGCGACACGGCGGCATTTTTCCGCTACGCAAAAGGTCTGCCCGTCTCAAAAGAAACCGTCTTATCCTACAAAAGCTTTCTCAAAAGCCGTTACGCCGCGCGAAGCGTCAATTCCATGCTTGCCGGGCTGAACGCCTTTTTTGATTTTGTCGAACGTCCGCAGCTCAAAGCAAAAGCTCTCAAAATCCAACGGCAGGTGTTCTGTTCCGAAGAAAAAGAACTGACAAAACCCGAATATCTGCGCCTCTGCCGTGCCGCGGACGAAAAACGCAGCGAACGGCTGAAGCTTATCCTGCAAACGATCTGCGGAACGGGAATCCGCGTCAGCGAACTGCGGTATATCACGGTCGAAGCGGTAAAAAACGGCGAAGCGGTCGTAAACTGCAAATCAAAAACGCGCGTAATATTTGTTGTTAAAGAACTCCGTCAAAAGCTGCTCCGCTACGCAAAAGCGCGCGGAATAAAAAGCGGTATGATTTTTGTAACAAGAACCGGCAACCCGATAAGCCGCACAAACATCTGGCGTGAAATGAAATCCCTGTGCGAATCCGCGAACGTCAATCCGCAAAAAGTATTTCCGCACAACCTGCGCCACCTTTTCGCCCGCGTGTTTTACGGCATCGAAAAGGACATCGTCAAGCTTGCCGACATTCTCGGTCACAGCAGCATCAACACCACAAGAATTTATATCGTCTCCACCGGCGCCGAACACCGCCGCCGCATGGAAAATATGCACCTGATATTATAGCCCGAAAACAAAAAACGCCGCCGAAAAGGCGACGGAAAGCGACATAAGAAGCATTATGTTGCGTTTTTGCAGAAATATATAATGCAAAAAGAATTAATAAAAACAGATTTCTTACAAATCCGAACGGTAATGAAACGCATAGGTTGTGAAAGCAGGTTGAACATAACAGCTTTGAATGCCTGCCTGTTTCAAACAATTAAGTATCGATTTAAAAAGGCTTAATGCTTCTTTTAAAGAAAGTGAACTCTTCAGTATATGGGAGACGATATTCAAATGGGCAAAGAAAACCAATAACTACAATAAGGAATTGACTTACGGTGTATATCAGATTTTTGCGGAACTTAACACTTTTACAACTGACGAAGAAACGGGAGAAAGCAAACCCGATTATCCTGAGTTAAATGGGAATTTGAAGCTGTTGAAACAAAAAATTAAGGAGTATTATAACAGCGAAATTGTCCCCACATTGTTCGAGTATGAATTTTTGAAATAAAAAACCGGGCGGTACGAAATGTGTGTTTTGTGCCGCCCGATTAATTTTTTTACTTTTTCCCTCTTGCGTTTTCTGAAAAGGTGTGGTATAATTGGTATATATACCAAACGGCGGGCCGGGATGAGATGAAATCCGAATATGAGAACCGCCGCAAAAGAGGTAAGAGATATGGCGAGAAGATATGACAGCGAGGACGCAAAAAAGAGGTAAGAGATATGGCGAGAAGATATGACAGCGAGGACGCAAAAAAGAGGATTTTGTCTGCGTGCGTGCGCCTTTTTATTGAAAAGGGGTACAAGGGAACGACGATGAACGACATAATTCGTGACGCGGACGTTTCGGCAGGCACGTTTCAGAATATTTTCCATACCAAGGACGGGGTTTTGCTGGAACTTGTGCGGGTTATGTTTGAGGGGCAGTTCGGTTCCGCGCGGGCGATCGTGGGGGAGAATGCCTCGCCGGTTTTTCTTTATGCGGTTGAAACGTCGATACAGCTGACGCTTGCGGAGCTGAATGAAAACCTGCGCGAGATATATGTTGAGGCATACACGTATCCCGAAACGGCGGAATACATATATCAAAAGACGTCCACCGAGCTTATGCTCATATTCGACAGGTATCTGCCCGGGCGCAGCGAAAGCGAATTTTACGAAATGGAGATAGGCTCGGCGGGGCTTATGCGCAGTTATATGGCGCGTCCGTGCGACAAATATTTCACGCTTGCGCGCAAGCTTGAGCGGTTTTTGTCGATGAGCCTTTCGGCGTACCGCGTGCCGGAGGAGGAGCAGCGCGCCGTGATTGAGGCGATAGGCAGGATAGACATCACGGCGGTTTCAAACGGCGTTATGCAAAAACTGTTTGAAAAGCTTGCGATGAAGTTTGAATTTGAGCTTAAATAACCGAAAAAAACCTTCGCGCCTGCCGTTCCTTCGCGCAAAAACGACGAGGATGCTTTCAGCTGCCGTCGGCGCGAAAAAAGACCGCGGCAAGGCTTCCCGGGAGTGAAAAAACACAAAAATATACTCTTTGAAACGATCGGAAAGGAATTTTGCCATGAAGAAAAAACTTATTTGCGCGCTTCTTGCTCTCTGCATTGCCGCGACGCTTGCCGCTTTTGCGTCGAGCGCGGAAGAACACGGCCATTTTTATGTGGACGGCGTATGCGAATGCGGAGAGAGAATCGAAGAAAAAGCAGCGTTTGATTTGCCCGGAAGAGCCGGAACCTGCACTCCGTTACGGGCGTCCGTGACGCTCCCCGAAGGTTGGGCGCCCACCGAAAAGCCGATATATCTGGAAATAATTAAATACGGCACGGTCACGCCTTATACCGTTGAAAACGGCTCCCCGAACGGCGATACCCTGACGTATGATCCGTCCTCGCGTAAGCTGTCGTTCACGGCAAACATCTCTGATTTCGGCGTCGAATACAAAATTCTGAAAGCCGTTGTCAAATGCGAAAATGCGGCGGGAGACATTGCCGTTTTTACATCCGGCATCTGCATTATAACACCGCACCTCGGCGGTATATGGGTCGAAGAGGACGGGTATTATCAGCTTACCAATGCCGAATGCGGCCATACCCCCGAAAAGCGCCCCGTTCCGCGCGTTGAGATAGACGCGACCGAATACGTTTACAGAAAGATGCCGTTTTCCTTCCGTTTTGCCGTTCCGCAGGATATGATTTTGTGGAGCGCGAGCGTAGAGACGGAATTTATAGGCTGGAGCGTTGATTTTACCGAAATCGCGAAAGGGATATACTCCGCCGAAAAGGTTATTTTTTCGTCCGATGCCGAGTCGTTAGACATAAGCATCTGCATCAATACCGAGGACGGGTATTTCTATTATGCGAAACAGCCCGTTTTTCTGCGTGACTGCGTTGTCGGCGATGTGAACGGCGACGGTGCCGTTGATATAAACGACGCCATGCTTATTCTGTACCACGTTGCCCGGAAGGATCTCGTTTCATGGGACGCGCTGCTGCGCTCCGACGCGGACAAGAGCGGCGAGGTTGACATCGTGGACGCGATGAAGATACTTTATTTCGTCGCGGGCAAGACCGACAAGGTTGAATAGCGGACGGCGGTTCGGCTGCCGGAAGGGTTCGCGATAAAGCCGTAAGATACGGTTACAACAATAAAAAAATTTGTAAAAAACAAGAATGTGTATGTCTTTTAATATGAAGGCATACACATTTTTCGGCAGTCTCACGGATAAAATCGACCTTTCGCGAGGTTCTGCCGCCCACCAAACTCTGACCTCTGATAACTGACCTCTGACCGCTTACAAGCTGACCTCTGTTCGCCGCGAAGCCCTCGGCTTGCCGCCGTGGTATTCACTCGGCGGCTTCGCCGCCGCTCAACTCTCATAACGGCACTTCGCGCCGTCAGAGGTTTCGCGGAGTATAAAAAAGATACCGCCGTTCGGGAAAACAGAGCAAAAGTAACCGATATTTCCGCTTTGATTATATCGGCGAAGCGCGGATGGGCGCATTCTTTTGTTTCACAAAAAGTTCAATATTTTTTATTGCCATAATTCGGCAATATATGTTATAATAAGGAAAACAGAATATTAAGATACGGTTTGAAAAGTTGTAAGCTGAGTAGGGAAGCGTCCGCGCGGCGCTTCGGGAAATCCGGTTCGACTCCGGAACGACCGCCATTACTGTATTTGATAAAGACGAGGCTCGGGGAAAAGTGTTTTTCCGCGCGTCTTTGCGGCATTGAGCCGCATCATAAGTCAGAATCCTGCCGTTTCTTTTTTTTGTTGTCGTAATTGGCGAAATCGGACGCAATCAAAACGCTTTTTTCTCGGCGTTTTCGGAGGCGTCCGCGTTTTTTTGTCCGGGACGGCGTCCGCGACGGAAAGACGGAAAAAAATACGGGAGGAAAAAAATGAGAACGAACAAAACAAGATTTATCGCGGCGCTGGTTGCCGCCGTGATGTGCCTGTCCCTGCTGCCCGCGGCTGTTTCGGCGGCGGAGGACATTCTGACCGTTTCGACGGTTGAGGAACTTGTCGCATTCCGCGACGCGGTCAACGGGGGCAACTCCTTTGACGGCAAAACCGTTGTTCTCGCGGCAAATATCGCGCTTGAAGGCGCGTGGCTGCCTGTCGGTACAGCGTCCGCCCCGTTCTGCGGAACATTTGACGGCGGTTATCATTACGTTTCGGGGCTGTCCGTTTCGGGCGGCTCGGAGCAGGGCTTTTTCGGCGTCGTAAAGGGCGGCGCGGTCAAAAATCTCGTCGTTCGCGGCTCCGTTGAGGGCTCGTCGAACGTCGGCGGCGTTGTGGGCAAGCTTGACGGCGCAAAAATCGAAAACTGTATGAATTCTGCGGCCGTTTCGGGCGGCTCTGCCGTCGGCGGCGTTGTCGGATATGTTAACGGCGCGTGCGTTATCGAGGGCTGCGTCAACACGGGCTCCGTCAGCGGCACAACAGGTTATATCGGCGGAGTTTCGGGGCAGCATTGGCGCGCGGGCGAAGTTAAAAACTGCTATAACACGGGTCGCGTCAGCGGTCCCGCGTCGGTCGGCGGCGTGGTCGGCGGACACAAGGCGGCAACGACCGTTGTCGAAAACTGCTTCAACGGCGGCGCGGTTGTCGATACCACGGGCTACGCGAACAACATCGGCGGCGTTCTCGGCGCAAACAGAGGCGCCTGCGCAAACTGCTTTATTCTTTCGGGCTGCGGCGAGGCGGCGAAAGGCGAGACCGTTGTTGAAAGCCTTGACGCCTCCTCTCTCGGTTCAGCATTTGAAAACGGAGATCCGCTTCCCGTTCTTGCGTGGGAAAAGAATATTTCGACCGCTGCCCCCGTAAAGGCGGGTTTTGTTGAAAAGACCGCTCTTTCCGCGGCGCTGGCTTCATATATCCGCGCGGCTGTCGAAAGCGCGAAGAAGCACGCAGGAGCTGCGGATACACTGCTCGGCGCTCCCGATTATCTTTCGGGCGCGTCCTCCACCGCGACCGACTGGCTTGCGCTCGGTATGGGGCGTTTCGCGTCCGACGACGGCAAAACGCTTATCGACGACGGCAACGGATACGCGGCGTATCTCGACGCGATGAAAGCGTATATTGAAACAACTTATGCCGAAAACGACGGCAAACTGCACCGCGTGAAAGCCACCGAATGGCACAGGGCTGTTGTTACGATAGCGGCGCTCGGCGGCGATCCGACCTCTTTCGGCGCATATAACGGCGCGCCGATAGACCTCGTTGCGGACGGCAGCTATAACTGCGTTGTATCGCGCGGTCCCGGCGCGCAGGGCTTGAACGGCTGGATCTGGGGGCTTATCTCCATGAACGTGACCGGCGTTGACGCGCCCGCAAACGCAAAATATCCGCGCGAGAGATTTATAACGGAAATTCTTAAAACGCAGCTTGCGGACGGCGTAAACGGCAACGAGCTCGGCGGCTGGGTGCTCGGCGGCTACGGTTCGTCCTCGGACGTCGATATGACCGCCATGGCTTTGCAGGCTCTCGCGCCGTATTACAACGACGAAACCGTTTACACATATACGAACGCCGCCGCAAAAAAGGAAGTCAGCCGCACCGTGCGCGAATGCGTTGACGACGCGCTTGACCGCCTCGGCTCGATGATGAACGAAAACGCGGGCTTCACTTCGTGGAACACGGAGAACTCCGAAAGTATCGCTCAGGCGGTCGTCGCTCTCTGCGCGCTCGGCGTTGACCCTGCGAAAGACGAACGCTTCGTCACCGAAAGCGGCAAAACGCTGCTTGACGGTCTGCTTCGCTTCAGAACGTCCGACGGAGGCTTCTGCCACACGCTTTCAACAGGCTTCAACTCCATGGCGAACGATCAGGCGACTTACGCGCTTGTTTCGTACTGGCGCTTTGAAAACGAACTCCGTTCTCTTTACGATATGCGCCTTTCGCAGCCCGACCCCGTAAAATCGGCTGTTGCGGCGGCGACCGAGGCGATAAAGCGCATTCCGTCGCCCTCGGACGGGAACTATAAGGCGGCTGTAAAAACCGCGCTTGACGCGCTTCGCGCCGTTCCCGAAAACGAGCGCGCTTATGTTCGCGGCGGCAGCGCGCTTTTCGACGCCCTTGAACGCGTCGGCGGCGAGAAAAATCTTGAAAATACCGAAAAATATATCGTAGGCATCGAGGTTACCGCTCCGACAAAGACAGAATATGAAGAAGGCGAAAGCCTTGACGCTTCGGGTATGAGAGTTACCGCCGTTTACAGCGACGGCGGCAGGGAAGTCCTTGACGACTATAAACTTACAGTTTCCGATCCGCTCGATACGGACGTTTCGTTCTTTACCGTCCGCGTCGGCGTTGACCGCGTGCAGGTCGCGATAAAGGTCAACGAAAAAATGCCGTGGAGCGGCGAAGGAACGGAAACCGACCCGTATATTATCGCAACGGCGGACGAACTTTGCGCCATCTGCGACAAAATCGCAAAAGGCTATGCTTTCACGGGCAAATTCTTCAAAATGACAGCCGACATCGACCTTTCGGGCAGGGTGTGGACGCCGATAGGCACGTCAAGAACACAGTTCGACGGCACGTTTGACGGCGACGGACACGAAATTGAAAATCTGACGTCCGCGCGCAACGGGCTTTTCGGATACGCCGGCACGAACTCCGTTATCAAAAACGTCGGTGTCGCAAGCGGCGCGATAGGCTCTCCCGACGCGTATCAGAGCTGGCTGGGCGGCATCGTCGGCTGGAGCAACGGCGCGGACATCATCAACTGCCGGAACGGCGCGACCGTTTACGCCTCCGGCTATTCGGGCGGCATTGTCGGCACGGTTCGCGACGGCGGCAAAAGCGTTATCGAGGGCTGTTACAACGTGGGCAAAATCGTCGGCAAAAACACCGCTCTGGGCGGCATTGTGGGGCATATCGACACCACGCGCGAACAGGGCGGCACAAGCGTTGAGGTAACTGTCCGCAACTGCTATAACATCGGTTCCGTCAGCGGCGTAAGCGCGGTCGGCGGCATCGTCGGCAAGGCTCAGGAAGGGCATACCTTTGAAAACTGCTACAACGCCGGCGACGTGACCTGCACCTCCGAAAAATACGTCGCGGGCGGCATCTGCGGCGAAACGACATACGACAACACGTTTACAAACTGCTTCTTTGACACCGCAAAGACGACCGTCGGCGACAACGCAGGCAAGACCGAGGGCAAGACGTTTGAAGAGCTTCGTTCCGATGAAACGCTGAACCTGCTCGGCGACGCGTTCCGCCCCGATATAAACGGCGCGAACGGCGGACTTCCCGTTCTCGCGTGGCAGATAACGACGCTTTACGGCGACGTTAATTTCGACGGCGCGGTGGATATGGTCGACGCCATGCTCGTTCTTTACCACGTCGCGAATAAAGCGCCGCTCACCGAAAAAGCGCTCGCTTTCGCGGATTTTGATTCAAACGGAACGACCGATATTTCCGATGCGATGAGACTTCTTTATTTCGTCGCGAAAAAATCGACGTCGCTTTTTGAATGATGTTTTTGAGCCGTCCCGACGGTTTTCGCGGTCGGGACGGCAGGAGCTTTTATATGAAAAGGATATTTGTTTTTCTTCTTTGCGCCGCCGTCGCGTTTTCGGCGTTTTCTTTCCCCGTTCTCGCGTCCTCCGCAACGCTTGAAACCACGCTTTCGGATAATTACGTTCAGCGCGGAAGCCGAAAAACGTTTGAAGTCCGCGCGCGTGACTCTTCGGGCAAAAAAATAAATTCCACGGTGCTTCTGAACGGCGAAAGCGTCGCTCCGGTATGGGACGACAACGAAAAAACGTCGTACACCCTCGTCTTTACGAAAGAGGGCGAAAACACGGTCGCCGTCACGGCTGCCGCGGGGCAAAAAACGCTTTCAAAGACCTATAAAATCAAATATGTAAAGGCGAATAAAGGCGAAGTCACGGGGCGCGCCGTATGGAGCGTTGAGGCGTTTACCGTGGGCGGCGGCTATATCGTCGAGCCCGTTTCCGTTCCGATATACGAGGGTGAAACGGCTGCCGACGGGCTTCTGCGCCTTTTGAAAAACAGCGGTTATACGGCATATTACGGCGGCTCTTCTTCGTCGTCATTTTATCTTGCGTATATCGCGGACGGCGGCAAAACCGCGAAAAAATTCAACGGCTATGCGCGCGGCGAAAGCCCGTCGTCGCCGAAAAAGCTTGATTTGAAGGTGAATATACCCGAAATTCTCGTTCCTCATCTGAAAAAAACGATGACGTTTTTCGAGCCGAACGATTATGCCGAAAATTGGGAAGGTTATCTCGGCGAATTTGCGCTGACGAACGGTTCGGGCTGGATGTATTCGGTCAACAACATTTATCCCAACGTCGGCTTTGCGGACACATATCTCTCGGACGGCGACGTTGTGCGCGTCCGCTTTACGCTCGGCTACGGCGCGGACATCGGCGGCTTCGGCTCCGTCGGAACGGATATTCCCAACGCCGAAAATCAGCCGACGGGCGCATACTTTGCCGTGGCAAACGGCGACAGCCTTACCGTTTCCGTCGCGCGCGCCCTTGCGTCAAAATACAAAGACCGCGAAAATGTTGCTTCTGCGCTTTCCGCGGCAATAAAGACACTCGAAAAACTCAACGCCTCGCAGTCCGAGCTTTCGGCGGCACGCGGCAAACTTGAAAATGCGCTCTCTGCGCCGTCCCCTGACAGAACGGACGCGACCGCGCCGACCGACCCTCTTGAAGACCCGACTTCCGCAGGCAGACAGGACGCTTCGACCTCTGCGGAGGGAACGGAGGATAACACCCCTGTTTCTCCGACTTCGGCTGACGGCGAAGAGCCGACTTCTCCCGAACCGACCGCCGAAAACGGCTCGCCGTCCCCGACGGGGAACGCTCCTTCCGAAAGCGGCGGCTCCGAGGGCGGCAACGGGCTTGCCCTGCCCGTGAAATTTGCCATCGTATGTGCTGTTTTGATTCCCGTCGCCGTTCTTGCCGCGCTTGTCATTTTCAAAAAGCGCGCGTCGCGTAATACGGAGAAAAAAGATGAAAAATAAACTCGTTTCCGTTTTTCTCGCCGTCTGCGTTTCGGCTTCGCTTTTCGCCTGCGTTCCCTCGTTCGCGGCGGCGGAGGAAAAGCCCTCGTTTCAGGAGGTCGCGAACGGCATAATATCATGGAAAAAATCCGATGTCGGCTCTTCCTCGGACGGCGTTCTGATGAACGGCAAATACCTCGAACTTGCGGGCACCACGCCCGGCGACTGGTACGTTATCGGGCTTTCGCGCCTTCATGCCGCGGACGCTTACGACGAATATCTTGCCGTTTTGCGTGACCGCGTTGAGGAACGCTATTCGGAGCCGGGAAAACTTAACAGCGTCAAGGCTACGGAGTGGCACAGAATAACGCTTTCCGCGCTTGCCGCGGGCGGAGACCCGACCTCTTTCGGCTTCTGCGACGGTGAAAGGATAGACCTTGTCGCGGACGGAACGTACAATAGGGGCAGAACGACCTCTCTCGGCAGACAGGGCATAAACGGCTGGATATGGGGACTTATCGCGCTTGACGCAAAGCGTTATCCCGTTCCCGACGGCGCGTATTACACACGCGACGATATTATAACCGGGATTTTGTCCCGTCAGCTGCCCGACGGCGGCTTTGCGCTGAGCGGCGGCGTTTCCGACCCCGATGTGACCGCCATGGCATTGCAGGCACTGGCTCCTTATTACAATTCCGAAAAGACATATACATACGAACAAAAATCGCTTGGAAAAACCGTGACAAAACACGTTTACGACGTGATAGACGAGGCTCTCGCGCGTCTTTCCGGGATGCAGCTTGACACGGGCGATTTCAAAAGCTGGGGCACGGAGAACGTCGAAAGCGCCGATCAGGTTATAGTGGCGCTGTGCTGCCTCGGCATCGACCCTCTCGCGGACGAACGCTTTATCAAAAACGGGAACACTCTTTACGACGGCATTCTCCGTTACCGAATGAAAGACGGCGGATTTGTTCATTCGCGCGTTTACGACCCCGACAACCCGTCCTCACTGCCCGACGCGTCCAACACTATGGCAGGTGAGCAGACGCTTTACACCATGGCGGCGCTCATTCGCCGCGAAAAAGGGGAAAGGACGCTTTACGACTTCCGCCCCGAGCAGAGCGCGGAACTGAAAGCGCGCGTTTCGTCCCTTGAGGGCAAAATCGCCGCGTTTGGCGCGAAAACCGACGCAAAAACGCTTCAAAAAGCGCTTTCCGAATACTATTCTCTGCCCGAAACGGAGCGTTCCTATGTCTATTCGTACAGACGCCTTTCGTCGCTTGCGAAAGCGAAGAATATCGACGTTGAAAAAACAGCCGCCGAAACGCCCGTTATCGAAAGCCCCGAAAACGGCGAGCCCGACGCGCCGCTGCTTTATTTTACGGCGTCCGACCGCGCCGCGGTTGACGCGCTTCCCGAAAAACTTTCGACCGAACAGTACGTCACCGTCACAACGCTGCTGTCAAAGCTCGAACGCAGCGAAGATTTTGAAGGAAAGGACTTATATCTTGAAAAACTGACGCGCGCAAAGGCGGAAACAGCGGCGGTTCAGGCTGAAATTGACGCGCTGAACGCCGAGATAAAGGAAAAACTGTACCCGTTTGAAAAAATATCGCTCGCTGACAAAAAAACCGTTGACGATATAGTCAAACGCTGCAACGCGCTTGCCGATTACGACAGGCTCAAAATAGAGCGTTGGGAAGACGTGATAAAAACAAAAACGCGGACGGACAATCTGCTCCGCGCGCTTGTCATAGCCGCCGTAGCCGTTGTTCTCATCGCCGCGCTTGCCGTATTCGCGGTGCTTCACGTCCGCAAACGCATGCTGAAAAAACGCCGCGAAATGGACGAACTCCGCGCCGAATACGAAAACGAGACTTCGGACTGACCGAGCCTGTGCCGAATATTCAGCCTGAAATCTCATTTGCACAGACAATAAAATTCACTTCGGCACAGCCGAAAACAAGGAAAGGGGAGAGGTAAAACGAAAAAGGACATAATCGCCGTATTCGCGCTTATATTGCTTGTCGCGCTTGTTGTCAAAGGCACGAACATTCAGTCCGCGGACGAGTATTATCTGACGCATATCGACGACATCAGACCCGATTCCGAGACCGTGACGATAAGTATTCGCTGCGACACGGTGCTTGCCAATCCCGACGACCTCGACCCTGCCTTAAAGCAGGGGGATTACATTCCGTCCGACGGCGTGATACTTCCCCCGACGGAGTACGTTCTGCGCCCCGGCGACACGGTTTTCGACATTCTCGACCGCGCCGTTCGCTACAATAGAATTCAAATGGAGTATCAGGGCTCGGACGAAAACAGTTACGGCAGCGTTTATATAAAAGGCATAAATTATCTTTACGAGTTCTCGTGCGGACCGCTTTCGGGCTGGATGTACCGCGTGGACGGCGAATATCCGAATTACGGCTGCTCGAAATACGAACTCAAAGACGGACAGAATATTGAATGGATATACACCTGCGACCTCGGCGAAGACGTCGGGTGCGAATGGGTGGGAGAGGAGACCGCGAAATGAAAGCATTCGGCTCATATAATCCGATAACGCTGTTTTTATACTTTCTTTCGGTTGTGCTCATCTCCGCGTTTTTGCAGAACCCCGTGCTGACCGTTTCCGCGCTTTGCGGCGCGATACTTTTTTCAGCCGCCCTGTCACGCCGCCGTGAAAACCTCTCCGACATCGCTTTTTATATCCCCTTGTTTTTGCTTGTCGCCGTGACGAACCCTCTTTTTTCGCATAACGGGCAGACGCCGCTTTTCTTTCTCAACGGCAACGCCGTCACCCTCGAAGCGGTTTTTTACGGCGTCGGGCTTGCCGTCGCCGTCGTCGGCGTTATGCTCTGGTGCAAGTCTTTCGGCAGAATTATGACGGCGGACAAAACGCTTTATCTTTTCGGCAGAACGCTTCCGAAGCTCTCGGTCGTCATCTCCTGCGCCATGCGCTTCATTCCGCTTTTCAAACGCCGTCTCAAAAAGGTCAGCCGCGCCCAAAAGGCAATGGGGCTTTATTCCTCAAAGGGCTTCGTTGACCGTGTTCGCGGCGCTTGCCGCGTCTTTGTTTCGATGATAGCGTGGTCGCTCGAAAGTTCGATGCAGACCTCCGCCGCCATGAAAGCGCGCGGAAGCGGTCTTTCGGGCAGAACGCGTTTTTCGCTGTTCCGCTTTTATCCGCGCGACGCGGCTCTTTTGTCCGTCTCCGCCGCCCTCGCCGTGTTTTCCCTCGTCGGCTCGGCACTCGGCGCTGTCGATTTTTATTACTACCCCAAAATCTCGGAAATACCGCTTTCGCCGCTTTCCGTCGCCGTTTACATCTCTTTCGCGGCGCTTTCGCTTATCCCGTTCGCAGTTGAAATAAAGGAGGCAATCGTATGGAAATACTCAGTCTCGAAAATCTGACTTTCACATACCCCAAAACCGAAGACCCCGCCGTCGAAAACGTCAGCCTGCAAGTTGATGAGGGCGACTTTGTGCTGCTCTGCGGCGCGTCGGGCTGCGGCAAGACCACGCTTCTCAAACTGCTCAAACGCGAGCTTACGCCGAGCGGTGAGCAAAGCGGCACCGTCAAATTCCGCGGCAGACCGCTTTCTTCTCTGACCGACCGCGAAGCCGCCTCCGATATAGGTTTTGTTATGCAAAACCCCGATGAACAGATAGTTACGGACAAGGTCTGGCACGAGCTTGCCTACGGGCTTGAAAATCTCGGCGTTCCGTCCGAAACGATACGCCTGCGCGTCGGCGAGACCGCGAGCTGGTTCGGCATATCGGACAGCTTCCGCAAATCCGCGGACGAACTCTCGGGCGGTCAAAAACAGCTTTTGAACCTTGCCGCCGTAAGCGTTATGAACCCGAGCCTGCTCCTTCTTGACGAGCCGACGGGACAGCTTGACCCGATAGCCGCCGCCGAATTTATTTCGATACTGAAAAAGCTCAACCGCGAACTCGGGCTGACCGTTATAATCGCCGAACATCGCCTTGAAGATATTTTCCCCGTCGCCGACAAAGTCGCCGTTATGGAAAACGGAAAGATAATCGTCTGCGACTCTCCGCGCGCCGTGGGCAGGCGGCTTGCTGAGGTAAACAAAAATCACCCGATGCTTGCGGCGCTTCCGTCCGCCGTCCGCATTTATTCCGCGCTCGAAGGCTTTTCTCAGACCTGTCCGCTGACCGTTCGCGAGGGCAGAGCCTTCCTCGAAAAAAACTTCGCGTCCTCTCCGAACGCTCCTCTGCCGTCAGGCGAATCCGATCCGCCCGTTTCAGAAAAAACCGAAAAGACCGCCGCAGGAGAGCCCGAAGCGACCTCTGCGGAAAAAACCGAAACGCCTGCCGTCGAACTCAAAAACGTGTGGTTTCGCTATGAACGCGACCTGCCCGACGTGCTTCGCTCAACAAATCTCAAAGCGTATTTCGGCGAAGTTTTCTGCCTGCTCGGCGACAACGGCGTGGGCAAGACGACCTCTTTGAACGTCATCGCGGGACTTGACCGCGCATATCGCGGCAAAACGCTCATAAACGGCACTCCGATAACAAAATTCAAGGGCGGTTCTCTCTATCGCAAAAACGTCGCGCTTCTGCCGCAGGACCCTCAGACCGTATTCGTCCGCGACGAGGTTCAAAAAGACCTCGAAGAGCTTGCCGAAGCGTGCGGACTGTCAAAAACGGAACGCGAAAAACGCATTTCGGAACTTGCCGAAAAACTCGGAATAACGCCTTTTCTGAAAAAGCATCCGCTCGACCTTTCGGGCGGAGAACAGCAAAAATGCGCCCTTGCCAAAACGCTTCTTTCAGAACCGAAGATTTTGCTTCTGGACGAGCCCACGAAAGGGCTGGACGCCTTTTCAAAAAACTCTCTCTCGTCGCTTCTCCGCAGCCTGAAAAATGACGGGCTCTGCATTCTCATAGTCACCCACGACGTTGAATTTGCCGCCGAAAATGCCGACCGCTGTGCGCTTTTCTTCGACGGTGAGATCCTTGCCTGCGACATTCCGTCCCGCTTTTTCTCCGAAAACAATTTCTACACCACCGCCGCCAACCGTATGGCGCGCCGCCTCTGGAAAGACGCCGTCACCTGCGAAAGCGTCGTCGCGCGCTGTCGCTCCGCGCTTGCGAACGGCGATTAAAAACGGCTCCGCGCCGCAAAAGGCGATTAAAAAAGGCTCCGCCCCGTAAAAGGCGATTAAAAACGGCTCCGCGTTCGCGAACGGCAGCCGAAAGGATTTTATTATGTCAAACGCTCCCTCTCTCAAAACCGAAAAACTGAAAAAAACGCTGACCCTTCTTATTCTCTGCGTGCTCGTCCCCGCCGTCGTCATCGGCGGCTCTCTCGTGTTCGGCTCCCGCAGCTACGCGTGGATAAGCCTCTGCGTCGTCGTTCTTTCTTTCGTTCCGTTCTTTGTCCGCTTTGAAAAGAGCAGTCTCGACGCAAAGCGGCTCGTGCTTCTCGCTGCCCTCGTCGCGCTCTCCGTCGTCGGCAGAATGGCGTTCGCCGCCGTTCCCGGGTTCAAGCCCGTTACCGCGCTTGTCATAATAACCGCCGTTCACTTCGGCGGCGAAGCCGGCTTTACTGTCGGCGCGCTCTCCGCGCTTCTGTCCAATTTCTATTTCGGGCAGGGACCGTGGACGCCGTTTCAGATGTTCAGCTGGGGCGTTGTAGGGCTTATCGCAGGGCTTTTGGCTCCCGTGCTGAAAAAGCGCCTTGTCGCGCTCTGCGCCTACGGCGCGCTTGCAGGCTGCCTGTTTTCGCTGCTTATGGACGTCTGGTCAACCCTCTGGGCGGACGGATATTTCAATCTTCGGCGTTATCTCGGCTTTGTCGCCTCGTCCGCGTCATTCACTCTCGTCTACGCCGTCTCCAACGTCATTTTCCTGCTCGTCTGCGCCTATCCCCTCGGCAAGGTCCTCAACCGCCTGAAAACCAAATTCGGAATATAAATCGAAGGTCGGGAACCGACACCCGAACGGTAAAAAAAGCGAAAATGCAAAAAGCCCGTATTCCGAGCCTTTTTTCTCACCGAAATCCCTTATGCCTCAATGCGGAAGCAGCATAGGCTTTTGCGGAAAAACAAACATTGCAAAAAAAAGTTTTGCGGTTATAAACCGCAAAACTTTGATTTTTTATATACTTTTGCGATTTGTAACCGCAAAAGTATTGACTTTTTTGTTTTTTAAGGGTATAATAACCGTGTAAGATATTATGGGAGGTGTCGGTCGCAATGATTTACAGAAACGAATATGTCGATAAAATAATGGCGTATACGGATACGCCGTTTATAAAGATACTGACGGGAGTTCGTCGCTGCGGAAAGTCTACCATATTGAAAATGATAGAAGAAACTTTGCGCCGAAAGCGCGGTGTGGAACCGTCGAGGATTTTGTCATATCGTTTTGATTCCATGGAATACGACGGAATGACCGCGAAGCAGATTTACGATGAATTGAAAGCGCATCTTTCGCCGGAGGGCAGAACTTATATATTCCTTGATGAGATACAGGAGATAGACGGTTGGGAAAAAATCGTAAATTCGCTTGCTGCGGATTTTGACGTTGACCTGTATGTGACGGGTTCAAATTCCCGTATGATGTCGTCTGAAATATCGACATATCTTACGGGCAGGTATGTTTCTTTTCGTATTTTCACTCTTTCTTTTGCCGAATATCTTGAATTCAAAAGCCGCTATGCCGCTGTCGCGGAGCCCCGTTACGAATTGCTTGAATATCTGGAAAAGGGCGGCTTTCCGGCAACGCATTTAAGGGCATATTCGCTTGAAGAAGTGTATACGATAGTCCGCGATATATATAATTCAACCGTTTTTTCGGATATCGTTCGCAGAAATCAGATTCGAAAAATCGATCAGCTCGAACGCATAGTACGGTTTACCTTTTCGAATATCGGAAATACGTTTTCGGCAAACTCCGTTTCCGAATATTTGAAGTCCGAAAAGAGAAAGCTTGACAACGAAACAGTATACGGGTATCTCGAAAAACTCGAAAAAGCATATCTTTTGCACCGCTGTTCCCGTTATGATTTGCAGGGAAAAGAAATACTTAAAACTCAGGAAAAATTTTATCTTTCGGACACCTCGTTCGTGTACGCCGTTTTGGGTAATGAGACGGATATGATCTCTTCTTTGCTCGAAAATGTGGTGTACCTTGAACTCTGCCGCCGCGGATATTCGGTCTTTGTGGGTAAATGCAGCGATTATGAGATAGATTTTGTCGCGACGCTGCGTGAAAAGAAGATATATATACAGGTCGCACGCAGGATTGAGAGCGAAAAAACCAAGGAACGCGAATATGGCAGACTTGTTTCTGTTAATGACAACTATCCCAAGTATGTTCTCGTGACCGATGACTTTTCGGGAGAAGACTATCGCGGGATAAAAACGATGCATATAGCGGATTTTCTTCTTTCAAAAGAGTGGTAACGGCAGTGTTTTGCGAGAGGTGAAATATTGTCTCTGAATGAGGCTTTCTTTACTTCCGAAATCAACCTTAAAAACGGAGCGGCTTGCCGCTCCGTTTCTATTTCTGATAGAAAGCTGAATTGCTCTATGCTTGAAAAACAAAAAGCTTTGCTTTGCGTTCGGGAACATAAGCCACGGGCTGAAACCCGAAAAACAAAAACTCAGGTTTTCTGTCTTCTATTTTGAATACATCGCCAAACGCTTTATCGTCGGGTCGGAGATGAAGTTTGCGATGTTGAAAAGAACGAGCGTGTCGGTCGGGGCGAACCCGTCGATAAGCGCGGAAAGGTCGTCCGGGTTTCTGGAGAAAAAGCGCAGGTCGAGCATGCATATCTTTTCGTAATGCGTTGTCAGCAGGGGAACGAAGCTGTTCGCGAAAGAGTCCTTAACAACAAGCAGCCGCCTGCCGTTTTTGACGCCCGTTTCGATGTCCACTCTGCCGTAGTTGCCGCCGAGAAAGACCTGATACTTGTCCTTTTTTTCAAGCGCGGACATAATATAAAACGAATCGGAGGTCACGCCGTCGTGCGCTATTTTCAGCGTTTCGGGCTGCTTCGGAATATAGAGTTTTACCTCGTCCTTTGCAGCGAACGGAAGCAGAACCTTTGAATCGTGCGTGCCCCGGAACTCCGTTGAGACGGTTTTTATCTCAAAATCCGATTTTTCAAGCGGTTCAAGCCCCGCCGTTTTGCAAAATTCGCGATACGCCGTATACGCGCCGTCGCTTGTCCAATGGTGGTCTGTTCTGTAATAGAGTTGTTCGCCGCAAGCAAAGAACGCGTCTCTCACATCCACGTTTTTGCCTGCCGTAACACCCGCAAAAATCCTGTTTATCTCCGTTTGCTGGTCAAACTCGTTCGCAAACGCGGGCAGCTTGTCGCGATAGATAAGCGACGCTGACGGAACAAGCATAAAATACCTGTTGCCGCTCATATTCTCAAAGAATTTTTCAACGCCGAGAACATTTGAGGAAACCGTTCTTTCGTTAACTTCTTCGGGCGTGCATTTTGTCATATAATAACCGTCTTTGCAGACCCATATACCGCCTATATCGCGCCTGTTCAAAAGATAATCGACGCTTGCGTTTATCGCCGTGAACGCGTCGCGCATAACGAAGCGGTCGTTGATGTATTCCTCCGTCTTTTCGCAGAAATCGCCGTCCTCGCCGAACAGGGAATCCGCCGTCAGCTTCGGAAAAGTCGCAAGCATTCTGTTTTCCGTTTCCGAGAAATCGTCGGGGCTGTATATCAGGTTCGCTATTGCCAGCCCGAACAGAAAAACGACGAAAACAACGGTTGTTATTATATATCCGGTATTCTTTTTCATCGCGGCCTCCTAAAATCTGAAATAGAGGAACGGATTGTAAGAATCCGAAACCAGACTTGCAACCGAGAGAACGAGAACCAGCAGGCAGAACGCGTTTTTCAAAACGGTCTGAACCGCCACCGCCTTATCCTCGGACGGAAATATTTTTTTCATCAGCCTTGCGGGCAGGTTCGTCGCCGCGGGTATGAGAATAACGAGCAGTATCGCGTTTGATATAAGCAGATACAGCGCGTTTGAATCGTAAAGCGACGTGTTCACACCGAACATCGAGCCGAGATAGACCGGTATCTGCGCGAAATCCTCAACCGCGAAAATTATCCAGCTGAAAATGACGAGCAGCAGCGTGTAAACGCTTCCTACGAACCACGGCGCTTTTTGCAGCCGCTTGAGCAGAAACGTTTTTTCAATGATGAGAATTATTCCGAAATAAAGACCCCAGCAGAGGAAGTTCCAGCTTGCGCCGTGCCAAAAGCCCGTCAGCCCCCAAACGATAAGCAGGTTGAGTATCTGCCGCGCCGTGCCCTTGCGGTTGCCGCCGAGCGGAATGTAGACATATTCGCGGAACCATGTTCCGAGCGAGATGTGCCACCTGCGCCAGAAGTCGGTCACGCTCCGCGCCATATAAGGATAGTTGAAGTTTTCCAAAAACTCAAAGCCGAGCATTTTGCCCATGCCTATCGCCATATCGGAGTAGCCCGAGAAGTCGAAATATATCTGGAACATAAACGCGAAAGCGCCCAGCCACGCCGAAAGCACGGTCGGGTTTTCCATCGCTTTAACCGTGTCCCAAAGCGCGCCGATGCTGTTCGCCAGAAGCACTTTTTTGCCAAGACCGATGCAGAATCTCTGCACGCCCTGCGCAAACTTTTCCGCCGTGCCCTCTCTGTATTCCAGCTGATCCGCCACGTCCTGATAACGCACGATAGGTCCCGCGATAAGCTGCGGAAACATCGTGACGTAAGCCGCGAGGTTTATGATGTTTTTCTGCACCTTCGCGTCGTTGCGGTAAACGTCTATCGTATAGGACATCGTCTGGAACGTGTAGAACGAAATGCCTATCGGAAGCGCAAGCTTCAAAAACTGAATATCCAGCCCGAAAACATTGTTGATATTCGTCAGGAAGAAGTTGAAATACTTAAAAAAACCGAGTATTCCGAGGTTCAGAATAACGGAAACCACAAGCGCCGCCTTCGCCGCGCCCTGCCTGCCCTTTGTCATATTTGAGTGGATAAGAAGCGCGCAGACATAGT
This sequence comes from uncultured Eubacteriales bacterium, assembly GCA_934454405.1. Classification (GTDB taxonomy): domain Bacteria; phylum Bacillota; class Clostridia; order Oscillospirales; family UBA644; genus UBA644. Next base: position 158,193 of record CAKSFN010000003.1, read on the forward strand.
TGAGCAGTATCGTGAAAATCATTATCACGATATACTTCGGCTCGCCCCACCCGTAAAAGAACAGGCTGAAAATCAGAATAAACAGGTTTTGAAGCTTGAAATGCTTTTTCTTTGTCTCGACCGACATTCTGCGCTTGACCGACGGCGGAATAAACACGTCGTAACGGCAGAACAGCAACGCCGCAGGTAAGAAGAAAAACAGGAACAGGATGCTGCTGAAAGTCATAAAGAGAGTATCCTTTTTAAGTGATGTGAGTGATATGATAATATTGAAAACGCCCGTGTTCCGAGCATTTTTTCATACTTTGACAGAGTGCTTTTTTCTGTCCGCAAAAGATTATGACGTTATCTTGGTATTGCGGAAGTGTCTTTCTTTGAGCGATTTATTTCACTATCGCCGCCGCCGGCGTCGCGTCCGCCGCAACCACAACAACGACATAGTTGCCGTTCTGCGCGATGACCGCGTTTTTCAGCTTTGCCGCCTCTTCGGGCGCGTAGCTTTCGTAAACCCCCGCCATTTCGGCGATGTAAGCCTGCGCCTGCGCCAGCGTCGCCTTTGCCGCAGCCTCGTCGGGCGCCTCAAAAATCACGAACTGATCCGCGGACGTTCCGGGTGCCGCGTTGTAGACAAGGCACTTAACGCCTGCGTCCGTTATCGAATACTCAACAAGCGCGTTTTCCGCTTTCAGCTCCACAACTTCCTTGTCAAAAGTAACTTTTTCAAGCACGGACGCCTTGACAGCCGCCGCGTCGAACGTCTGCGTCTGTTCCGTCGTTTTCTGCTCCGCTCCCGAATCTTTTGTCGTGTTGTCCGTGTCCGAGCCTTTGCAGCCCGCAACCGCAAGAACCGTCAGCGCCGCAAGCACCGTAACAAGAATCTTTTTCATTTGTGATTTCCTCCGTGATATTATGAATGTAATATTATTTGATGTGATGTAAAACTTCGGTCGGGTATATTTCCCGGCAGTTTAATTGCCCGTATGCGTTCTCAGGTAATACAGCCAGATTCTGCACAGCGAGCCGCCGAAATGCAGACCGTCCTTTGCCGCCTCGTCCGACGGCAGCACGCCGTTTCGCTTCATATTCTCCGAAACCGCGAGGAAGTAAACGCCCTCCTCCCGCGCCAGCTGCATAAGAGCCTCGTTGTATTCGTTTATTCTCGGATTGTTGAAAACGTCCGAATTAGCGGATTTCGCCGCCGTAACGGGCAGAATATCCTCAACGTAGATCTTTGCCGACGGGTTTATCGCCTTAATGTCGCGGATAACTTCTCTGTATTTGCTGATAAAACCCGATTTGGAATAGCCGCATTCGTTCATACCGAACGCGATGTAGACCTTTGAAAAAGATATTTTGCGAAGCGCCTGCGCCGTTGTGCAGGAAACGCCGCCTATCGTTGTGACCGCCTTTGAGTCGTAGCCGAATATCGTCAGCGACACCTTCGTGTAATCCTTTGCCGTTGTCGAGTTTTTCAGCCCCGTGTAGGCAAGCAGCCCCACCGAACGCGAGTCGCCCATAAACACTGCGTCGTCGAACCACGAAAGCCCGACCGACGAGGATTTCGGCGTGGCGTAAGAATAGGAATGGGGCGTATAATATCTGTTCAGATCCTCCGACGAGCCGCCTCCGCCGCCGCTTCCTCCTCCGGAGCCGGAAGTCTCCACCAGCGGATTTTTAGTTGTCGTCGGCGGCTGCGAAGCCTCCGACGAAGGCTCCTCCGAGCCGCGCGTCGTGTTCTCCGCCGTCGGTTCGGACGTCGTGCTTTCCTCCGTTTTTTCTCCTGTCGTCGCCTCCGTCGCCGCGTCCGTTTCAAAACCGCCGGGCTGCGACTCTCCGCTTGTCGGCGGCGTTGTCGGAACGGGCTCTTTTCCCCCGTTGCACGCCGCAAGAAAAGCGACCGTCAGCGCAAGTGTCAGCAAACACGCAAGGATTTTTTTCATATCTTTTCTGCCTCTCCCTTTCTCAACTGCCGATTGGTGAAAAATTCTTTTATATCTTTTTCGGAACAGCTCACGCTGCCCTGTATCATCTCGTCTCTGCCGCCGCCGCGCCCCGAAAGAGCCTCGTTCATTTTCCGCGAAAACTCTTTCATTCCGCCGTTTTTCGACGCCGCAACAAACTTGTATCCGTCCGCGTCGCCTCCCGTAAAAGCCGCGCACACGCCGCCGCATTTTTTCACGGCTTCGTTTACCGTCAGCCGCAGTATATCCGCGTCCGCGCCGTCTGTAAAGAACAGCATATCTCCGTCCGTCGGCTCGGCGCTCTGCGCCCGAAGCTCCGCGACCTGCCTTGAAAGCTCCGCGTTTTTCGCTTTCACTTCGCGCAACTCTTCCGCAAGCCTTTCAACCGCCTTCGCCGCCTCGTGCTGCTTTGCCGAAAGCGCCGCCGAGATCTTTTTCACATTCGCGTACTTGTCGTTGTAATCGTCCAGCGCCGCGAAGCCGCATTTTGCGTGAATGCGAACGCCGCCCTTCCAGCGGATTCTGTCAAGCAGCTTTATCTGCCCTATCTGCCCCGTTGAACGGACGTGCGGCGCGCAGCACGCGCAAACGTCGTATCCCGGTATCGTAACAATCCTTATCGCGTCCGTCAATTCTTTTTTGGAGCGGAATTCCATGTCTTCCAGCTCTTCCGGTGACGGAAAGTCCGTCTCAACGGCGATGTCTTTCGCCACCGCTTCGTTCGCCATACGCTCCAGCCGCAGAAGCTCCTCCTCCGTCGGTTCCCTGTCGAAATCGAGCGTCATATCCTCCTCGCCGAGGTGAAAACCGACGTTTGTCATACCGTATTCGCGCCACGCAAGCCCCGAAACGATATGCTCGCCCGTGTGGTGCTGCATTTTGCGGAAACGCTCCTTCGCGTCCACCTCGCAGAAGACCTCCGCGCCGAGCGGCAGGGGAGATGAAATGAAATGCACGATTTTTCCGTCCGCGATTTTTGTGTCGGAAACCTCGATGCCGTTAATTCTGCCGCGGTCGCCCGCCTGTCCGCCGCCCTCGGGGAAGAACGCCGTTCTGTCAAGCACCACGCCGTTCTCGGTAACCTCCGTCACCGTTGCGTCGAACTCAAACAGAAACGGGTCGTCATAATAAAGCTTTTCAGTCATAATAAATCCCGGTTAATAAATATTCTTTGCACATTATATCATACAACGCGCGTTTTGTAAAGCGGAAATGCAAAATCTCGGGGAAACTTTCATTTTTGGCATCGGAAAATCCTCTCCGCCGCTCCCGTTCGGCAGAAAAGGAACTTCCCCGCGGCTTTCAAACGAAGAAATCAAACTTTTTACGAACTTTGTTCGGAAGAACCGTGTCATTCAGCCTCCCGAACCGCCGTTTTTCGACGCGTTCCGTCACAGTTCACAGAAAGAATAAGCCCCGTTTGTGCAAACCGCCTTTTCACCCCGAAAAACGGCTGTCCGCCGCCGCTTTTGTCACGAAATTTCCGAAAATTCCGCCGCGCTTTTTCCGAAAAGCGGAGCGGACGGCTTTTCTGCGACCCGTATTCGGAAAAAGTGTGAAGTAAAGCCCTCCGAACCGCCGTTTTTCGACGCGTTCCGTCACAGTTCACAGAAAGAATAAGCCCCGTTTGTGCAAACCGCCTTTTCA
>CAKSFN010000004.1 GCA_934454405.1 uncultured Eubacteriales bacterium
ACGAAAAGAGAGAAAATAACCGAAAATAGCCTGTGTCGGGCGATAAGAGTCCGGACATCATCAGCCTTGGCGTACATGGGTACGTCGAGAGGTGAGATTCGCCCGTAGCAAAAAAGGCGTATTAAAACCTTATTTTATGAAAAAACACAAAAATTGCTGTTTTGAGTCGTTTTGTTTATCTTTTAAGCCATTGCTTTTTTTGTATTTTTCAGCCTTTTTTGCGGTCTGGGCTTTTTTTACATCCCCGTATAGAATTTTGTATTCTTATATGTTAGACTCCGTTTTATTCTTCTTTTTCCGTTGAGTTTTTTCGTGCTTTTACTTTTGCCGCTATGACCGTCAGGTCGTCGCCGTCCGCAAGCCCCGAATTGACCGCAGTATCGATAAGTGCGGCGGCAAAGCCGAGAGGATCGCTTTTTTCGGTGACGCATTTGCGCAGGATTTTCATACAGAAGTCTTCGCTTTCGCCGAAAAAGCCGTCTGAAACCATAACAAGAGTATCACCGTCGAACAGGGTGCAGGTAGAGGAGAAGGAATCGGGTTTTTCATCGGCTCCGAGAGGCAGAGAACGCCTTCCTACGCAATATACGTTGCCGTCACGGCAAATAAATGTCGGACAGGCATCGGATTTCAACAACTCGCACTGCGACGTGTCAAGATTTATAACAGAGAGGTCAAAGGAAATAACGGCATCTTCTTTTCCTTTATATAAAGCGTCGTTTACCATATCCATAATATCCGTTTTGGGCACGCCGCGGCTTATCATGGTTCGAACCGTTGCGGAAATGCGTTTGCTTTGCTCGGCGGCTGGTTCTCCCGTACCCATACCGTCAACTATACACAGCGCATATTTGTTTTTTCCGCAATCGAAACCGCAGTTTGTGTCTCCGCACTCGGTCTGCCCGTCCTTACTGCGGCAAACGCGGACGACGTCGAGAAAAATCCCGTTTGCGGCAACTTGTCCGTCGGAGCGGAAGTTCCGAAGAAAAAGATCGATATTGGGACATATCCGCTCGAGAGAGTTTTCCGTCAAAGCTTCGGGAACGTCGCAATTCGCGCGAAGCATACCGAGAGAACGAACGGTGTCGTCATAGTTCTTTACCCAGCAGAGAATTCTTTTTTTGCATTTTGAGCAGACGCGTTCCGCTATTTCGTCGTCGGCGCCGTTGCGGATACGCTTTTCAAGCGCCGTGGCAGCGGTGTATTTTCGAGGCTTAAAAACAAGCTTTCGCTTTCCGACGGAACGCTTCGGCAACAGCAAGGCGGCAAATCTGTCTTCGGTTTTTTGCGGAATTAGCCACGAAACAACGCCTGCCGAGCCGATTGAAATCAACGTTCTGATAAGGTCGTGTTCTCCGCCGCCGTAAATATAAACAAGGACATTTGCAAGAGCGAAGCCGAGAAGAACGGCAAAATCGCTTACGGACAAAAGAATGCTTCCTGCAAGAGTCCCCACAACTATTACGCCCGCAAGCCAAATATCTTCGGGGTCGCGCAGGCATAACACAAGAGCGACGGTCATTGCCGCGGTGGAAGAGAGAAAAATGCCGCCTCTGCGAAGCAAACGGCAAAGCAAAGCAACGGTCATTATAACTGCCGCGTGGCTTGTGACAACGCCCATTTGAAGCAATCCGACGCAGAAGACAGCCCAAGTCAGAACAAGGCTGAAAAACCGTATGTTTACGCCTACCGTCGGTTTTCCCGCGACGGTTTCAAACGCATTACACATATAATACGAAACTATACTTCCGAGCAGCCCTCCGAGAACAAAAAAGATATTTTCACGAACATCGTGACTTCCCGAAAAAAGTCCGAAAACACCGGAGACCATCATCGCCCATAACGAGCACATCACGCAGAGAACGCCGCTTTTGACATGTAAAACCGGTTTCAGCAGTTTTTTTGCGACGAATGCCACACAAACGGCAATAATGCACCTTGTTACGTCGCAGCCGGCAAAAATATGCCCGACGATGCAGCCGGCAAGAGTGAAAAAATTTCCGCTGACGGCGGCGGCAACGCCGAACGGCGCAAACGAGCCCGAAACGACGGCGTTTGAGAAGACAAAACCGACGATAAAGTTAAGAACCGACTTTGCAAGAAACGCGGGCAGGGTCTTGACCGAAAAAGGGAGCCTGTCCTTTATTCCTGTTTTCATAAAAACACATCCTTCCGAAAAGCATTATACTTTTTTCGGAGCAAAAAGAATGTTGAAGCGTAAGGAGCGAAAAATAAAAAACACGACGCAAAAGGGTTTAATCTGCCCGTATTCAGCCGTAAACGGGAACAAACGGCAAAAAAATCGAGCCGCGGGGAGGAGCGTCCCGCGACCCGAAAATCAAATATTGTTCACATTATTGTCTGCAGCCGCAGTTACGGGTCATATTTTTCCGTTCGGCTTCTTCGCGTATCGCCGCAACGCCGGCCGGGGTCGAACATTCGCAGCCCTCGCCCGCATCCGTTATTCTCGGCGGAAAAAACTCGTCAACGGGAAAATCCATTCTGTAAAACAGACTGCACGGGTCTTCTTCGCTCGGTCCCTGACATTCTTTTTCGGGGATACAGAAATCGTAGGACGGAACGAGAATCTGAACTTCTCTCATCAGGCGGACAATGGAGAAAAGTCCGAGAGAAACGTAAACTCTGTTGCCCGAGGTGTTGTCGCAAAGACATTCTTCAAAGCACCTGCAGATGCAGGACGGAATTGCGGAAAGATCGGTTTCTCCGCAGCCGCAGCGCGTGCAGCTGTCAACAAGCTTGGCGGCAAGGGCGATGGGCTCGACAAGCTCGACTGTCGCTTTCGGTGCGTTTGTCTTTGAGCCGAGATCCGTATCGGGAGCGGACGGAACAAAAGAGGACGAATATGTTTTTACGTTGCCTTCGCTGCCGTAAAGAATAACCTTTTTGTCAAAGGTGGAAAGCCCGTAGACCCTCTGCGGTCTTCCGACATTGGCGAAAACGTCAAGCCCTATACGGAAGAATATTTTGATATCGACGGTATAAAACCCTCTGTTGAACGGCAGAGCCTCAACATCAATGTACGTCCAGAGAACCTCCGCTGTCATCGCCTTTACGTTGACGGCGCGGTCGATTATCTGCTGGTTTGCTTCGGAAACATAAACGCGGGCGTCGGTTATACAATCTCTGTCCTTGCAGCAGTCATATACCCTGTCAACGTTTATGCAAACACTTTCGCGCAGATCTCTTCTTGCGCAGGCGGCATTTTTTTCAGCCATAAGTTCAACCTCCAAAAAAAATCGTTTGACATAAAAATTTATGTTCAGTATCATTGTATGTAAAAGAGAGAATAATGTGTTAAATAAATGTAAAATCGAGGGTTTTCTATTGACAAGACGCGATTTTTATGGTATCATAGCCGCTGTAAAGGTAAAATCATTTACAGGGAAAGCGAAAATACCATGTCGGATATTGATATTTCGTCTGAAAAAGAGCGGTTCCGCATAATGCTTATGCTTGACTGTTACGGTTCTCTGTTGACCGAGAAGCAAAGAAATACGCTGGAGCTTTATTTTCAGGAAGACCTGTCTCTTTCGGAAATTTCCGAATTAAAAAGCATTTCGAGGCAGGGCGTTCGCGAAAATCTGTGGCAAGGCATACGGACACTTGTCGAATATGAAAAAAAACTCGGCACGGTCGAAAAAACGGAGCGGCTCAAAGCGCGGCTCAAAAAATTTATGGAAGAAGAAGATCTTTCCGACGCCGCGAAAAAGAGGCTCGGAGAAATAGCTGATCAACCGTTATACACGGAGGAAGAAAATGGCATTTGACAGCCTTTCCGAAAAGCTCGGAAGCATATTCAAAAACCTGCGCTCCAAAGGCAAGCTGACAGAGGACGACGTTAAAAAGGTTATGCGCGAAATCAAGCTTGCGCTGCTTGCCGCCGACGTTAACTATATGGTCGTTAAGGACTTCATAGCGGCGGTCAGCGAAAAAGCGACGGGAACGGAGGTTCTCGAAAGCCTTACGCCCGCGCAGCAGGTTATTAAAATAGTAAACGCGGAACTGACCGAGTTTATGGGCTCGAAAAACGACAAAATTAAATTTGCGTCAAAGGGTCCGACGGTCGTTATGCTCTGCGGTCTTCAGGGCGCCGGCAAAACAACGCATTGCGCAAAACTCGCTCTTTATTTCAAGAATTTGGGCAGGCGACCCCTGCTCGTCGCCTGCGACATTTACAGACCCGCGGCGATATTGCAGTTACAGGTTCTCGGCGAAAAACTCGGCATACCCGTTTTTACTCAGCCTGAGGGAACAAATCCCGTGGATATAGCAAAAAGAGCGGTCGCTCACGCAAAAGACCACGGCAACGACATTGTTTTTCTCGACACGGCGGGACGCCTTCACATCGACGAGGTTCTTATGGGCGAGCTGCGGAACATCAAAGCCGCGGTCGAACCGAATGAGATTCTGCTGACGGTTGACGCAATGACCGGTCAGGACGCGGTGACGGTGGCGAAGAGTTTTGACGAGGCGCTTGACATAACGGGCGTTATTCTGACAAAAACCGACGGCGACACGCGCGGCGGCGCGGCGCTTTCCGTAAAACACGTCACGGGCAAGCCTATCAAATTTATGGGCACGGGCGAAAAAGCGGGCGACCTTGAACCTTTCCACCCTGACAGAATGGCGTCGAGGATTCTCGGAATGGGCGATATGCTTTCTCTTATTGAAAAAGCCGAGCAGGCGTTCGACGAGAAAAAGGCGGAAGAGCTTCAGGAGAAAATGCTCAAAAACAAGTTCGATCTGAACGATTATCTCGAAAATATGCAGCAGCTCAAGAATATGGGACCGATCGACAAATTGCTCGGTATGCTGCCGGGTGTGGATCAGTCCAAACTCAAGGATGTTGATATTGACGAGAAGCAGATTGCGCACGTCGAGGCTATCATATATTCGATGACGACAAAGGAAAGAACCCGTCCCGAAATCCTGAACGCTTCGAGAAAACGCAGAATAGCCGCAGGAAGCGGCCGTTCGGTCGAAGAAATAAACAAACTTCTCAAAGGATTTGAACAGGCAAAGGAAATGATGAAGCGTTTCGGCGGAAAAAATCCGATGATGCGCAAAAAGAAAAAGAAGAAAAAATAAAGATATCTACCGCAAAACGGATGATATATAAATCAGAATACGAAACACTTAGAGAGGAGTGAACAATAATGGTAAAAATCAGACTTCGCAGAATGGGCGCACACAAGAATCCGTACTACCGTATAGTCGTTGCGGACTCCCGCTATCCCAGAGACGGCAGATTTATTGAGGAAATCGGGACTTATGACCCCAAGACCGAGCCTTCGACAGTTGTCATCGACGCGGAAAAGGCTTCCGAGTGGCTTAAAAAGGGCGCTCAGCCGACCGACACCGTAAAGGTCATCCTTAAAAAGAATAATATTCTTTAATCGGAAAGGAATTCGGCGGCATGGAAGAATTAATTCTTTACATCGTGAAAAATATCGTGTCCAAGCCCGATGAAGTGACCGTTGAAGAAGGCGGAACACGCGAGGGCGCGACCGTTTACAACCTGAAAGTCGCCGACGAGGACAAGGGCTTCGTTATCGGCAGGCAGGGACGCGTCGCAAAAGCGCTCAGAGCCATCGTCAAGGCGGCAGCCGCGAAAGACGGACAGCGCATAAACATCGATATTATCTGACGGGAACAAAACGCAGAAAGCGCCGTTCTCCACAGGATTGTAAAGCACGAAAACAGAGGGCGCACGGCGGTTTTTTGTCTCAAAACGAGACCCGCGGTGCGCTTTTTTCAAAGGAGACAGTATGGAACTTATTCAAACGGGCAAAATCGTCAACACCCACGGTATTCACGGGGAGTTGAAGGTTATCTCGTGGGCAAGAAACCCCGAAGATTTGCTCGGAATAAAGATTTTTTATATAGACGAAAAGCCTTACGAGGTCGAAAAAGCGCGGATTCATAAAGGTTCCGTGCTTCTCAAGCTTTGCGAAATAACAAATATGGACGATGCCGTTGCGCTGAAAAACAGGATTCTTTACGCAAATAAGGAGGACTTCGAGCTTGAAGATACGGAGTTCTTTATCGAGGATCTTATCGGAATCCGAGTCGAGGACGCGGATACGGCGCAGGATTACGGCAGGATAAAAGACGTTTTGCAGACAGGCGCAAACGATGTTTACGAAATTGTTGACGCGGAGGGAAAAACAAGACTTGTTCCCGCAATCAGAGATTGCGTTGTAAGCACGGATCTGAAAACAAAAACAATGAAAATCCGCCCGCTTCCGGGTCTGTTTGATATATGATATGGTTTTTAACATAATGACTATCTTCCCTGCCGAGGTCGACGCGTTTTTGAGTTCGAGCATTATCGGCAGGGCAAGAAAAAAAGGCGTTATAGAGGTCAACTGCTACGATATAAGAAAATACACGCTCGACAAGCACAACAGAGTTGATGATTACGCATACGGCGGCGGTCAGGGCATGCTGATGCAGGCGGAACCGATATGCAGATGCTTTGACGCCGTAAAAGAAAAATACCCGACGACGCATACCGTATATATGTCGCCGAAAGGCAAAAAGCTGACGCAGTCAATGGCAAAAAGATTGCTGAAACACGATTCCCTTACCATTCTCTGCGGACATTACGAGGGCGTTGACCAAAGAGCGATAGACCTTATCGCGGACGAGGAAATTTCCGTCGGAGACTATGTTTTAACAGGCGGGGAATTGCCCGCAATGATATTGACAGACACCGTTGCACGCATGGTCAAAGGAGTTTTGTCGGACGATGTTTGTTTTGAAGACGAATCCATATACGGAGGACTTCTCGAATATCCGCAGTACACAAGACCTCCCGTTTTTCGGGGGCTTGAAGTTCCCGAGGTTTTAACGAGCGGAAACACCGCGAAAATCGAAGAATGGAAATTGAAACAATCCTTGAAAATAACGCGGGAAAAAAGAAAAGATCTATATGCAAAATACGTGAGAAAGAAGGTTCGAACAATGAAATATCTAAATAAAAGTATGTCGGAAAAAATGCTCGGAAAAGTTTACGGACTTATGCAGAAATCTTTTCCCAAAGACGAGCTGCGAACTTTTGAAGATCAAAAAAGGCTGTTTTCTCTTCCCTGCTTCGATATGGCTGTTTTAGAGAATTTTACGGATGTTATCGGTTTTATCAGCGTTTGGGACCTTGACGGCTTCAACTATGTCGAGCATCTCGCCGTGAGCGCAAAGCACCGCGGGCTCGGTTACGGAAGCAAGATACTGAAAGACTACATGAAAGAGCACCCTGCGGAAAGATACGTTCTTGAAGTCGAACCTCCGAAAGACGAGATTTCAAAAAAACGCGTGGCTTTTTACGAGAAGCTCGGCTTTACATTCAATGATTACGAATATATCCAGCCGGCGCTTTCGGGAAAGGAAATCGAACTTCGCATAATGGCAACAGGCGGCGCGCTTTCCGAAGAAGAGTTTGAAAGCCTGAAAAAGATGCTTTACGGTATCGTTTATAAAAAAGCCGTCGATTGACGGCTTTTTTATATGTCGAAAACATAAAACCTCGAACGAAAGCGTTTTCGGCGAAAATAAAAAGATTTCTTCCTGTAATTCAGGAACGCCGTTGACTTTTCCCGAAAGATAATGTATAATGTATATATAACAGTTAAACGGAGGTTTATGATGAAAAAAAGACTTTTCGCGCTGCTCCTTGCCGTAGTTCTCGGAGTATCATCTTTTACGGTATTGTCGCTTGCGTCGAACGCCGCGTCGGCCTTATACTCGTTCAAGAACACGACGACCATCACGGCGCACGGCTGGACAAGCTGGCAAAACGTTTTGAAGATTTTTCCGAGCGGAGCGCAGTATGACGATTTACGGGCGGAAGGAACGCCTTATGCAATTCTCGAAGAAACTTTGAATAATGCAAAAGCGACTTACGGCGTGATTGCGGACGGCGCGTCTCCGAACTACGACTCGACGAAGACCTCTGAAAACCAGACTTTGACGGCTTATGCGGACACCGTTTTCGGAAGACAGTATTATATGTTTGACGGCGGTAAAAGACTTGCGTACGAGCTCTGGGACAGTACCGTCGATCCTTCGGTAAAGCTCAAATTGATTCATGCAAATTACTTTATGTATATTTCCGCGGACACGCAGACCGTATATCATAAAGACCTTTATCAGGCGGCTGTCAACGCTCTCGGCGAATATGTGAGAAACTGTCACTACGACAAAGCTTTCGGCAGCGCCGACACGGGCAGATACGAGGCTCAAAAACAGAGATTTGAGAACTTCAAAGAGGCTCTGAAAGCGATGATGCCGAACGACGGGAAGTACGAGGTCTCCGAATACAAAACAGCGGGAAAGGTTCCTCTTCAGGCGAATTCGGTTTTCGCCGGCTGGTATACGGACAACACTTACACAACCCCGTATATGCTTGATTCGGGAGAGGCTTATGCAAAGTTCACTGATGAAAAAGTGCTTTCGGTTCGCGTTCAGTGCGACGCGGGACTTACGGCTGACAAGGAACAAACAAACCTTCGTTTTATAACGACGGTGGACGGCAAAAACTATCGTTCCGTCGGTTTCAGAATAACGCTGAACAACGGAAAAGAGATAACTCTTCAGACGAGTACCGTTTACGGCAGTTTGACAGCGAAAAACGGGCAGTCCGTTCTTACTTATCAGCCCACGGCTTTCAGCTCCTCATCAAAGTATTTTATGACTTTCGTCATCAGCAGTATCCCCACGGAATTCTTTGTTTCGGAATTTAAAGTGACCCCGTTCTGGATTACGCCCGACGGCTCGACGGTCTACGGTGCGAGCAAGACCTTCAACATAACCGACGCAAACGGTTTCGTAAAAGCCGTGGCGGCGGACAACACCACAAAAGTATATCAGGATCTCTCCTATAACGCCGAGGCTCCCGTCAAGCGCATAGATATGTCTCTTGCGTCGAATGAATCCGAAGGCGGACAGTTCATACTCAGCAATGCAAAAAAAGCGTTTACGGTAAAGGATGTTACCGTCAGCGATCTGACGGACGGAAAAGGTCATACGATTCCCTCGTCCTCAATCACCGTTTACAGACAGCATTATATGTATGTTGACGTTCATTATTATACGTATAACGGCTATCCGAACGCGTACTACCCCGACGCTTTGATTGAAGTTAAGTACGACAAAGCGCATTACCCGTCGGGTCTGCCGGTTGCAAAAGGCAGAAATCAGGGTTATTGGCTGACCCTTTCGTCAGGCAAAAACGCGGTTGCGGGCGATTACAAGGGAAAAATCACCGTCACAACGGACGACGGAAGCTTTTCCGTTCCGCTGAACGTGCATATTTACGATTTCGCCATACCCGAGGAATCTCACTTCAAAAACTCCTATGCGCTCTATCAGCTGACGGATTACGACGGTCAACGCGGGCAGTATTATGAATTCCTCAAAAAGTACAGGCTGAATTCGACGTATCTTCCGACCATCGAAGCGGATCTGTCATGGCGCGACAACAAGAACACCCTCGTAACGCTTGACGCGACAAAGGCGGTTATTGATCACGCGAAATCGGATCTCATAAAAACGGTTATGCTCGACATCGCGGGTATGCGCCGCTACAACGACAACGGAACGTACCGCTTCACCTCCGAGTTCAAAGCGATGCTCTCATATCTTAACGGTCAGATTCCCGGAAAGCTTTATTCGATAATCGCGGACGAACCCGTTTATCAGGAGGGCGCCGACTGGGTAAACACGACAAGAATACCCGATTTGGCAAAGCTTGTCCGCGACGAGGGTCAGGGCATGAAGTCCATTATCACCTATGACACCTATCTTCCGACAGACCAAAAAACGCTGAGCATTCCCGATGTTTGGTGCGTTAAGCCTTCCTATATAACAAAGGCGGACGCCGACGCGGCGCACGCGAGAGGTCAGGAAATGTGGTACTACACCTGCAACTGGCCTGTATATCCCGCGTTGACAACGCATATCGACTCCCACCTCATCGCGCCGAGACTTATCACGTGGCTCGGCTTCGGCGATCATATTGACGGATTCTTCTGCTACTCTGCGACCAGGCATTACAGAGCGACCAACTCCACGCATACGGACACAAACGAATGGGTGAATCCCTACGCTCACCTTCTCGGCGACGATACGGGGAACACCGCAAACTCCGACCCCGCGGGCGACAACTATATCATTATGATAGGGCTTAACGGCGACGGCATAATAGACGACAATGTTCCCGTGCCGACATTAAGACTTGAAGCTCTTCGCGACGGTATGGAAGACTATGAATATCTTTGGCTCTATTCCGAAAAGATCAAAGCGCTGAACGCAAGGCTCGGAACAAGCGTTTCAACAGACGATGCAACGCAGATGTTCACGACGGTTATGTACAACAGCACCACGAACTGGCTCAGGGACACTTCCGTTTTCGCCTATGTGCGCAATGATCTTGCAAATAAGATCGAGGAGAACGTCGATTTTATATACTATATCAAGGAGACGGAAAGCTCCGGCACAAGAACCATTCATGTCTACGGCGCTACAACCCCGACGGTTACGATAAACGGGCAAACCGTAAACGTTTACGGCGGTCACGCACAGCTGACGGTGAATGTAGATATTTCCGTAACGAGAAACGATTACGATATAACGGTCGGAACAAAAACCGTTCAGGTTCATTGCTTCCCCGGCAAATAATCGAGTTTTAATTCACGGCGACGCTTTTTGCGTCGCCGTATTCTTATAAAAAAGCCGATATTTCTTTGCGAATGAAACGGGACGGCTTTCCACATTTTTCAAAGGCGCATTTTCGGTCGTCATTTTCGACAAACTTTTTTTCGGGCTTTCACATTTTTTCACTTTTCCCCGTTTCTCGGCTTTTTTCAGCGAGCTCGCTATTCGTGAGAAATCGAATCGGGCATCAAAAAACGCGCATTTTTCAATAAAAATTTATGTCAATAGGATTTTTAACAATTTTTTTTCGCGTTGTTAAAAACCTCAATCGCTATCGCTTTTAAGATATTGAACTTTTATTCATTTTGAACAATCGGAAAAATAATAAAAAAAGTATTGACCGCGTGGTTATGGGCTTTCCGCGGTGTCGAAAATTGTTGAAAAACGTCCTTCATAAACTTCGACGCGTTAAAATCATCGACTTTTTCACACTTTCAACAGGTTTTTCCACAAAACCGGGGGCAGTTGTCGGTTTTATTCATTTTTCTTTTCAAGGGAGATTTTTATTCATTTTTTTGTATTCACGAATGTGTGGGGATTTTTTTCGGTTATTAACACACGAGTTACCGCCGCTACATACTTTCGTAACAAAATGTTTGAATTTGGCGAAGAGTTTTCAACAATCGAAATTCGTTGAAAATTACGGTTAAAACGCAGTTATTAAACACTTATCAAAGATTTTGCATAAATCTTCATATCCTTTTCCGAAAAGAATTTATACATTTTTGTTAATTTCGGTTTTTCATTGTCAAACTGCACAAAAAACAAAAAATAAAAAAAAGGAGGCGGAAAGATGCGGATTTCGTCTATTCCGAAAAATGTTAACATTCAAATCGGAGTTTTTCTGCCGTTGGGTATTGTAAATTTTTTTATTATATGTTATTATATATTAGACTGAATAACCGCAAACGCGGAAGGAGGTTTTCGGATGTTCGGAAAGCCCGACAGAAGAAAATACGGAGCGAAGCCGTTTTGGGCATGGAACGGAAAGCTTGACAAAGAAGAATTGATAAGGCAAACCGAAGTTATGAAAGAAATGGGCTTCGGAGGCTTTTTTATGCATTCGAGAACCGGACTCGCGACGGAATACCTGTCCGACGAATGGTTCGACGATATAAACGCCTGCGCGGACGCTGCCGAAAAGGAAGATATGGAATCGTGGCTTTACGACGAGGACAGATGGCCGAGCGGTTCCGCAGGTGGCATAGCGACAAAGGAAGTTAAATACCGGATGCAGTATATCCGCTGCAACATCGTGATGAAGGATCTGTTCGAGTGGTCCGACGATATTATATGCGCCTTTGCCGCCGACGTTGACGGGATTGATTTTTCCGGAGAGATAAAGATTTCAAAGCATACGGACATCACTTCCCTGCCCGCGAAGGATATTATTTACTTCACGCAGGAATATATGATTCCGACGCCTACCTATAACGAAAGCGCGTATCTTGATACGCTCAGTAAGGAGGCGACGGAGCATTTTATAGAAACCACCCACGAACTGTATGCGAAAAAATGCGGAAAACGCATCGGAAAAAGCATTCAGGGCATATTTACGGACGAGCCTCACAGAGGCGCGCTTATGACGGGATTTTCCGTTCCGAACAGAGAGCCTCAGATGCTTGCGCCGTACACGGACGACCTTTTCGACTGTTTCAAAAAGGCTTTCGGTTATGATCTTCGCGACCGTCTGCCCGAACTGTTCTTGAGAAAGGACGGAAAGTATTACGCAAAGGTAAAGTGGCAGTATACGGAACTGCTGACCGAGCTTTTTATAAAAAATTTTATGAAGCCCTATCACGGCTGGTGCAAAGATCACGATCTGCTTTTCACGGGGCACATGCTCCACGAAGACCGTCTTTCGTATCAGGTCAGCACAAACGGCTCCGTTATGCGCTGCTATGAGCATATGGATGTTCCGGGAGTGGACACGCTGTGCAATCACAACTACGCATATTGCATTGTCAAGCAGCTCTCCTCCGTTGCAAGGCAGACAGGCAAAAAACATCTGATGTCCGAACTGAACGGCTGTACGGGCTGGCAGATGCGCTTTTCCGATTATAAAGGAATAGGCGACTGGCAGGCGATTATGGGAATAAATCTTCGCTGTCCGCATCTTTCATGGTACACGATGCAGGGTGAGGCAAAAAGAGATTATCCTGCAAGCATTCTTCATCAATCCGCATGGTACAAGGCATATTCGTATCTCGAAGACCACTATACACGAATAGGCGAAATCACGGGCACGACCGACAGAATTTGCAGAACGGCGGTAATTATGCCCGTCGAAAGCCTCTGGGTTCAGATATACGCAGGCTGGGCGAACGGGATGCTTAATGTTTCGGATGAGATCAAGCCGTTCGACGACGATTTCGACAGAGTTTACAACACGCTTCTCAAAGCGCATGTCGATTTTGATTTTGCAGATGAAGAAATGCTTTCAAGGCTCGGAAGCGTTGAAGACGGAAAATTGGTAATAGGAAAGGCCGATTATAAGCGCGTTATCGTTCCGAGTATGCTGACAATACGCCGCTCAACGCTTGAAATATTGCAAAAATTCAAGGAAAACGGCGGAGAAGTCGTTTTTGCGGGAATAACACCGACGCTCGTTGACGCGGAGGAATCCTCGGATGCGGCAACCTTTGCTGAAAGCTGCGAAAAGGTCGAAATTGAAGCTCTTGCGAAGCTGCGCGACAGAATTTTCGTTTCTTCGGAAAAAATCATAATACAAACATATCGGGACGAAGAAAACAAATATTGTTTTCTGCTCAATACCGATCCCGACAACGCGGTGAAAAACGTAACGGTGGATTTCGGAAAGGATGTTTCTCTTCAGCTTTGGGATACCGTTTCCGGGGAAATATTCAGCGTTGACGGAAAAGACGGAAAATACATCGCGAACTTTGAAGCGGGTCAGCTCATTCTGCTGGTAATCCCTTATGAAGAAACTCTCGACGTCGAGCCGCTGCCGCAAAGAAAAGAGATCGAAAGAGTTTTTGCGAGCGATGAGACCGAGATTTCGACGGACGAACCAAACGTGCTTGTTCTCGACTATGCAAGGTTCGGAATAAACGGCGGCGAGCTCTCCGAGAAAAAAGAGATACTGCTTTCGGATCGCTGCCTGCGCGCCGAGTTCGGACTTGAACCGAGAGGCGGAATGATGAATCAGCCGTGGTATACGTCGCAACGCCGATTGCAGACAAAAGCGGAGGTCGAAACAGTTTTCGACTTCGAAAACGACGGATATAACGGAAAAATCGTCCTTTGCTGCGAGGAGCCGGAGAAGTTTGAAATACGGGTCAACGGCAATCTGTTGAAAAAAACGCCGATCGACGGGATTTATATCGACAGATGCTTTAACAGATTTGATATCTCCGAATTTGTTCAAAACGGCGGCAACACCATCTCGTTTAAGACGGCGTTCAAAGAGGATACGAACCTCGAAGCGGTGTATCTGCTCGGCGATTTTGCCGCGGACGCTTCGGGTAAAATCTCAAAGAGAGAAAAACTCGGCTTCGGCGACGTTGCAAAGCAGGGGCTTCCTTTTTACGGCGGCTCGATGAAATATATGCTTCATTTCCCCAAAACTCCGAAAGAAGGACAGCGCGCCGTTTTACATCTCGCCGATGAAGAAAACGTCGCGTGCTGCGCGGTCGCGGACAAAACGATTGCGTTTCCTCCGTATACCTGCGATGTGACTGACGAGCTCGGTAAAGACGGGAATATTGAACTGACCGTTTATCTGACAAGGCGCAATATGTTCGGTCCGCTGCACGGTATCGCGAAAAAAGTCGATGTTGTCGGACCTGACGATTTCCTGCGGGGAGACAGCAAAGAATATGTTTTGCTTAACGCGGGATTGACAAACAAACCTTATATTACGATAGAAGAGTAGGAGGACACCGATGTTCAGAAAAAATATGGGAATTGACCTCGGCACGTCTTCCGTGCTGATATACGTCAGAGGAAAAGGCATAGTTCTTCGTGAGCCTGCGGTCGTCGCGATAGACAAAAAAACGATGAAAATATTGAAAGTCGGTTTCGAGGCGCAGGAAATGCTCGGAAGAACTCCGAAAAATATAGTTGCAGTTCACCCTATGCGCGACGGGATCATATCGGATTATGACAGTACGGAGCAGATGCTCAGATATTTTATCAGAAAAGCAAACGGGAATTCCGTTTTTCCTCCAAACGCGGTTGTGTGCGTTCCGTCAAGGATCAACGAGGTTGAAGAAAGAGCGGTGCGCCAGGCAGTTACGAATGCGGGGGCAAAAAACATCGAGCTGATTGAGGAGCCTATGGCGGCGGCGCTCGGCGCGGGACTTGATATAGGCAGACCGAGAGGCATTATGGTTATAGATATCGGCGGAGGAACCGTTGATATTGCCGTTATCTGCCTGAACGATATCGTTGTTTCGGAATCCGTCAAGTGCGGAGGAAACAAATTCGACGACGAAATAGTAAAATACGTTAGAAAAGAATTTTCCTGCATTATCGGAGAAAGAACCGCCGAAGACATAAAAATCAAAATCGGCTGCGTCACTCCCCGTCCCGAACGGTTGACGATGACGGTGCGCGGCAGAAATATGGCTACGGGGCTGCCGAAAGAGTTTACCATTTCTTCCGACAACGTTATGCAGGCGTTGACGCCTGCGGCGAACACCGTGGTAGAGGCTGTTCACGATGTGCTGTCCAAGACACCGCCCGAGCTGATTGCGGATATTTCCACGGACGGAATATTGATGACGGGCGGCGGCAGTTTGCTTTACGGCTTTGACAGACTTCTGACTTCAAAGGTCGGCATTCATGTCTATACGGCGGAGGACGCGCTTTCGTGCGTGGTAAGAGGCGCGGGAATCGCTTCCGACCATGTCGAAAACCTTTCTGAAACAAAAATAAATTCACCCAGAAGAAAACTCTGGAACTGATAAAACGGAGGAATATTAAAATGATTTCAAACTTCACCGCCCTTGCGGGTTCCGGCTTTCTGTCGCAGCTCTTCCAGAGTTCATCGACGATTTCCGTTCCTGATATCATAATCAGACTGCTGATAGCGCTTGCGGTTTCCCTTTTCATTTATTTTATTTATAAGCTTACATTCAACGGCGTGACCTTTAACAGAAATTTCGGCGGAACGATTGTTATAACGACGGTTGTCACCGCGGTTATCATGATGATAATCAACTCAAACCTTGCGCTTTCTCTCGGAATGGTGGGCGCGCTCTCCATAATCCGATTCAGAAATGCGGTCAAGGATTCGCGTGATATCTCGTTCATTTTCTGGGGCGTCGCTTCCGGTCTTGCGGCCGGCACGGGGCTTTACCTCGTCGCTCTCATATCAACGGTTTTCATCGGCCTTTGCGTCGTTGTTTTCAATCTTACGGGATTCTCCTCAAAGAGTTATCTTCTCGTTGTCAGGTACGACTCGTCTTTCAACAGCGACATTATGGCGAAAGCGCTCAATCATTACTGCAAAAAATACCGTCTGCGAATGAAAAACACGTCTGACGACACGGTCGAAGCGATCTATGAGTTGAATCTCCGCAACGGCGCAGACAGCGTTATGGTTGAAAAGATCGCGGATCTCGACGGAATTCTTTCCGTAAATCTGGTATCGAGCAATGAAGAGATCTGAGAGCGCATTTTCAAAGCTTCTCGATAATCTGACAGGCCCCATCCCCACCCCGAAAACGGAAAAGACGTTTCGGCACGAATTCAAATATCTCATAAACCGTTACGACTATCTCAAATGCCGAAATCTCTGCGAGCGGTATATGAAGTACGACAGGTTCGCGGGCGCGGACGGAACATATTTCATCAACAGTCTTTACTTCGATTCCGTCGGTTGCCGGGACTATTTCGACAAAGAGCTCGGCGCATACGACCGCAAAAAGATGCGTATTCGAAACTACGGATACGACCTCGACTGGGCGCATTTTGAGATGAAACGCAAGTTGGATATCTGGGAGTATAAGGATAAAGTCAGAATTTCGAAGGACGAATTCTACCGCATTGCGGCGGGCGACTTTTCGTGCCTGCTCAATAAAGACGATACTGCGGTCAGGTTTTTCTCGATTCTTTCGGAGGGACTTTACAGACCGTCGTGCATCGTCGAATATGACCGCGCCGCGTTTGTGCTTCCCTTTGAGGATGTGCGCATAACATTTGACCTTGACGTCAGGTATTCAACAAGCGACTTCGACCTTTTCAGAAAAAAGGTCACAACGCCGCTCTTCCCCGAAAAATCCGTCGTGTTCGAGATCAAATACAACGAATTTCTCCCGGGTTGGGCGCGGGGAATGCTCGGTATGGCGGGAAAACAGACGGAAGCGGTAAGCAAATACTGCTTCGCGCGTGAAAAAGTTTTATAAAATATTTTATAACGGATATATTCCGAGAAAGGCGTTCAGTATGTTGGAAGCTCTTATTTCCATGTCTCACCGTTACGGCGCAGACGCAGACTATGTTCTTGCCGGAGGCGGAAACACCTCTTTCAAGACAGATGAATTTCTTTATATCAAAGGCTCGGGCTCATCTCTTGCGACCATACGCGAAGATCAGTTCGTAAAAATGAACAGGGCCGCTCTCAAAGCGATGTGGACAAAAAAATATTCTTCGGATGTCAAGGAGCGCGAAGCGCAGGTTTTGTCCGATATGATGGACAGCCGCTGCAAGGGCGAGGAAAGCAAGCGCCCGAGCGTTGAAACGCTGCTTCACGACCTTTTCCCTCAAAAGCTCGTGCTTCACGTTCACCCCGCGCTTATCAACGGTCTCACCTGCTCAAAAGGCGCGGAGGAGGAAATGAAAAAACTTTTCCCCGACGCCGTTTGGGTTCCCTCGTCAAATCCGGGCTTTGTTCTTGCGCTTCTTTGCAAGGAGCTTATGGATAAATACGAAAAAGAGAACGGCAAGCCCGCTTCCCTGCTTTTCCTTCAAAATCACGGCGTGTTCTTTGCCGCAGATACGGAAGAAGAACTCGACAAACTCGTTGCGGGCGTTATGGATGCTCTCAAAGAAAAGACAACGACCGTTCCCTGCTTTGACGAGGTTGAGTTTGACGAAGACAAAGCGGTCGGAATTGCGCCCGTTCTCCGTATGCTTTACGGCAAGAACGAAGCCGCGTCCGTCAAGTTTGTCGCAAACAAAGAAACAGCGAAATTTGCCGCCTCAAAAGACGCTTTTGCGGCGATAGAAAACAGTTTTACTCCCGACCATATAGTATACTGCAAGGCAAATCCGCTTTGGATTCCCGCAGACGCGGACGAAGAGAAAATTGTTGCTCTGTTCAACTCTTTCACAAAAGAAAAAGGCTTTATGCCGAAGATAGTTTTTGTTGAAGGTCTCGGAATGTTCGCCTGCGGCAAAAACAAGAAAGAAGCGGACACGGCGGCGGTCGTTTTCACGGACGCGCTCAAAATCGCGGAATATGCGCAGTCCTTCGGCGGCGAGCTTCCGATGACGCAGGACAAGGTGGACTTCATCGTTAACTGGGAGGTTGAATCTTACAGAGCGAAAGTTTCTCTTGCGGCAGGCGCAGGTCAGCGTCTGTCCGGAAAGATTTCCATAGTTACGGGCTCCGCTCAGGGCTTCGGCAAAGGCATTGCGGAAGAAATGCTCAAAGAAGGAGCAATCATCGTCGTTGCGGATATGAACCTGCAGGGTGCGCAGGCGTTTGCGGACGAAATCACTGCTGAATACGGCGCGGGTCGCTCGCTTGCGGTTGCGGTAAATGTTGCGGACGAAGAATCAGTGAAGAATCTTGTAAACAAAACCGTTCTCGAATTCGGCGGACTTGACCTGTTTGTCGCGAACGCGGGCATCGCAAAAGCAGGCTCTCTTGAAGAGATGACGCAGAAGACATTTGAGCTTGTTACCGCCGTAAACTACACCGGATTCTTCCTTTGCACAAAATATGCGAGCAACATAATGAAGATACAGCACAGGATCTCCCCCGATTATATGATGGACATCGTTCAGGTCAACTCCAAGTCCGGTCTTGAAGGCTCGAACAAGAACTTTGCGTATGCGGGCAGCAAATTCGGAGGCATCGGTCTCACGCAGAGCTACGCGCTTGAGCTTTGCCCCTACAATATCAAGGTCAACGCCGTTTGTCCCGGCAACTACCTCGACGGTCCGCTTTGGAGCGACCCCGAAAAAGGACTTTTCGTTCAATACCTGCACGCCGGCAAGGTTCCCGGCGCGACCTGCGTTGAGGACGTAAGAAGATTCTATATGTCGAAAGTTCCTATGAACAGAGGCTGTCTGCCCATAGACGTTGCGAGGGCGATATTCTATATCGTTGAGCAGACTTATGAAATAGGTCAGGCAATCCCCGTAACGGGCGGACAGGTAATGCTTAAATAAGGAGAAGTTTTACGATGGATAAAAAAGCCGAACTTATCGAAAGACTTAATGCCGAAACGAAAGAAGAGCGGCTGAACGCGCTTCGTGAAATCAAGAAACTTCACGACGACGGCATTCTTCCCGCTCCCCCGAAAACGCAGTATGTCAACAACCATATTCATACGATCTATTCGTTTTCCCCGTACTCCCCGGCAAAAGCGCTTTATATGGCGTGGTTAAACGGTCTTAAAACCGCGGGAATTATGGATCACGACTCATCTTCGGGCGCAAAAGAATTCATCGAAGCGGGCAAGATCCTGAATATGCCCGTAACATGCGGTATTGAATGCAGAGTTGACGCGTCCGAGACGCCGCTGAACGGCAAAAAGATAAACAATCCCGACCAGATCTCCGTTGCGTATGTTGCCATGCACGGCATTCCGCATCAGAATATCGACGCGGTAAACGCGTGGCTTGCGCCTTACAGAGCGCACAGGGACGAACGCAACAAAAAGATGTGTGCAAACATCACGGAGCTTGTTAAAGACGCCGGCCTTTCGCTCGACTATGAAAAAGACGTGCTGCCTCTTTCGAGACACGGCGAGGGAGGCTCCGTAACGGAAAGACACATTCTGTTTGCGCTTGCCAAAAAGATAACGGCGAGATTCCCCGACTGCAAAGATGTTCTGAACTTTTTGCTGAACAATCTTCATATTCCCGTCAGCGAAAAGGCGCGCGGACAAATTCTTTCGGGAAAAGAAAACCCCGACTTTTACGAATACGATATTCTCGGCGTTCTGAAAAGCGATATGGTTGAAAAGTTCTATATCCCGGCGACCGACGAATGTCCGAAAATGGCTGACTTTATCGCGATGACGAAAAAATTCGGCGGAATATCGGCATACGCATATCTCGGAGACGTCGGTTCTTCCGTAACCGGAGATAAGAAGGCGCAAAAGTTCGAGGACGATTACCTTCCCCTGCTTTTTGAGGTTATTCACGGGCAAAAGTTTGACGCGGTAACTTATATGCCGACGAGAAACACCCGTGAGCAGCTTGACAGGATAATGAAAAACTGTCACGATTACGACCTTTTCGAAATCAGCGGCGAAGATATTAACTCGCCCAGACAGTCGTTCATCTGCAAGGCGCTCGACGACCCCGCATTCGCGCATCTTATAGACGCAACATACGCGCTGATAGGGCACGAGATTGCGGCGACCGAAAATATCGAAGACGCGATGTTCTCCGACAAAACGAAAAGAGAACATCCTGACCTTGATGAAAGAATCGCTTTCTACAAGAAAAAGGTTCTCTGATAAACAGAAACGCAATAAATCGGCGGGATCTCCCGCCGATTTATTTTTAAAAAATACGGTTTTGAATAACAACATTTTTTTGACATACCGCATAAACCTCTTGATTTTAATGTAAAGATCAAATATAATGTTAAAAGAAAACAAAACAGAAAGATTTAGGGAGTAGTCGGCGAACATGATTCGTTTCCCCTGCGTCAATGCACGGCAGATATACTGCCCGCTCGGGGAATTAAACGGCAAGACTTTATCGGACGAACTGCGATTTTCGCGGGTGTTCCGGTGAGGTCTTTTTTTGTTTTGCAGAACATACCCGGATTTTACATTAAAGGGAGAAATATTATGGCAGAGCTTTTCGGAAACGTGCTAAACGTCACATGGCAGCAGGCGGTTATGTACGTTATAGGCGCGGTGCTTATCTTTTTGGCGATAAAGAAAAAAATGGAGCCGACGCTTTTGCTGCCTCTCGGATTCGGCGCAATACTTGTCAATCTGCCTCTTTCGGGGGCGATAACGCAGGGCGGCGAGGTCGGCGCGCTCGATGTTCTGTTTGACGCCGGAATTGCAAATGAACTTTTTCCGCTGCTGCTGTTCATCGGCATAGGCGCAATGATAGATTTCGGTCCGCTTTTGTCCAACCCGAAGCTGATGATTTTCGGAGCGGCGGCGCAGTTCGGAATATTTTTCACATTAAGTCTCGCTTCCCTGCTCGGATTTGATTTGAAGGACGCCGCGTCAATAGCGATAATCGGAGCGGCGGACGGTCCCACATCGATTTTCGTCGCGCAATACTTCAATTCAAAATATCTCGGTGCGATAATGGTCGCGGCATATTCCTATATGGCGCTTGTTCCTATCGTTCAGCCGCCCGTAATCAAACTGTTGACAACGAAAAAGGAACGGCTTATCAGAATGCCCTATAAGCCTCATTCCGTTTCAAAGCTCGCCAAGATACTGTTCCCGATAATAATAACCGCAATAACAGGCTTTGTGTCGCCGAAGAGCGTCGTTCTTATCGGATTTCTGATGTTCGGAAACCTTATTCGCGAATGCGGCGTTCTTGACTCGCTTTCCGAAACGGCGCAAAAGGTGCTTGCCAATCTCGTTACAATATTCCTCGGAATCACGATTGCTTCGAGAATGAAAGCGGAAGATTTTCTGACGGTTGACACGCTTATGATAATCGCGCTCGGACTTGTCGCCTTTATATTCGATACCGCAGGCGGCGTTATTTTTGCAAAGATACTCAATCTTTTTCTGCCGAAAAGCAAAAAGATTAATCCGATGATAGGCGCCGCCGGAATTTCAGCGTTCCCTATGTCCGCGCGCGTTGTCCATCAGATGGGGCTGAAAGAAGACAATCAGAATTTCCTGCTGATGCATTCGATAGGCGTAAACGTTTCCGGGCAGATTGCTTCCGTAATCGCAGGCGGAATGATTCTGAATCTTATTGCTCGCTAAAGGAGGAAAAATAATGGTTTTTGATATAAACGCAATGCTTCAAACGCTTCCGGTAATGGCAAAGGGAATGGCGGGAATATTTGTCGTCGCGGCAGTTATCGTTATATTTATGTATCTGCTTGCGAAAATTCCGTCAAAGAAGGATAAAGAAAGCAAATAATACAAAAAAATAAACACCGTCTTTTGAACGGTGTTTATTTTTTTGGAATAACTGAACAATTTTGATGCGTCATTCGCTTTGGTGAAGCTGCTGCTCAGATATTCCTTCAGATAGCAACGGTGTATTTCTGCAATGCGACTGCAAGGAATAGGCGCCGGGATATCCGAGTTCTCGTGCGACTAAAAACAGAGCGATCAATTGATGACGTGGGTGCGAAAAATAAAGCACCCGCTCATGCCCATCGACGACAAGCTCCTGCCTTCTTACAACTCCTAAAAGCGCAAGGTCGGACATAACATCATCCATGGTTTCATTCTTTATCTGACACGCGCCTGCAAGCACGGCACTCTCAAAGATATAGTTTTCGGTCTTGCGGTACAGCCATAGAATCGCTTTCACGGTGTCTGTATGAGATAGCGCCTCAAATTTCTTTTGCAGGCTTCCCATGTCATTCAGAAAATGCCCGAAGCCCTCCTCGGGTTGCGGAAAGACGGCAAAGAAAGGCTCTTTTCCGTTTGACACCATGGTAAATCCGGTATCGTCGATGATATAGGACGCATTTTTCTGATTTTTGATCTCGTCCGGATCATATTTTTTGTCGATCTCCATACGGCAGTTGAAAAGTCCGCGCTCAATCTGCCAGCAGATGTCTCTTACCACGTGAAAACGGTCCTCTACGGGGGTGTTATGAAGAAGAGATATGATTTGATGCGAAATGTCCGCCAAGGAAAAAGAATCGTTGCCAAACAGCTCGTCAAGAGAAACGCCAAGCGCATTTGAAAGCGGAACGAGCAGGGCTCCGTCGGGATATGTCTCACTTGTTTCCCATTTTGATACCGCCTGCGGCGAAACTCCGAGCTTTTCGGCGAGCTGTTCCTGCGTCAGTTTCCTATCAAGACGTGCTTTTTTGATGTTTTCGGATAAGCTCATGTTATTTTCCTCCGATCATTTTGCGGGAGCCGTTGTAATAGTAGTTATAAATCCTACTGCCGCACATTCTGTCGTAGGCGAGTGAAATGACCGCCAGCATGATACCGTCGCCGAAACATTCGTAAATGTCGATATCCCCCTCGGAAAGATGTGCCTCCATGCGACTGCATACGCCAACGGTGCAAAACTGTTTTAAGACGGATGAAACATGTTCCTGCGGCACACCGGTGCTTTTGGCAACAAAGTCTGCCGTAAAGTTTTTGGTGCATTTGGTTGAGTGGATGAAATACAGAACGGAAAGCGCGTCCTCATCGGACAGGAAGCGAAAGAATGTTGCGATCTTTTTTTGCTTTTCGGGATCGTTCAGCCACGCAAAATTGTTTTTGTTGCGAAGCTGTGTCACGGCGAGGTTGACATCCGCCGAGCTTGCAGTGAACTGAAAAAAATCGTGTGCAGAGATCTGCGAGCGATAAGCACGCGGATATTCGGTCGGGAACACATCGTCAGCGTTATCCGCCTTGTCGCCGGCGATCCCGTCAAATAGTGCGGGAATGATCGCCCGCTCCATTTCAAAAGCCTTCAGGATCGTATCCTTGCGGCAAAGCCCGTCCAAGGCGAGGCGAACGGTTTCCTTTGTGTCGTGTGGACGGTCGTCTGCCAAGCCGAGCAATGCGTCGGTCGTCACTCCGTAGTAATCCGCGAGTTTCACAAGCATGGGAATATCGGGCATGGACGAGGCTTTTTCCCATTTTGAGACCGTCTTGTTGGATACCGATAAACTCTGTGCCACATCCTCCTGCGTCACGCCCTTTTTCAAGCGCAGTTCTGTTAATTTCTCTGCAATTTTACATTCGTACATAGTCTTTCCCCTTTCGGTTTTGTTCAAGTTCCGGTCCTTGTGCCCTCATTATATACGAAACGGACGGTAGAGTCAACAGACTGATTATTGACATAATCTCCGGTTCGGAGAATTTTTTGCTTTTCGAACAAATAAAAGTTTCGAGTTTGCGGAGGCAAGATTTTTTTTGTGATGGGCAGAATCTTTACCGAAAAGGGCGGCTTTCGGAGAGAAAAACTCTCTGAAAACCGTCCAAAAGCGTTAGAAAATCGGTTCAAATCCTCCGATCACCTATTTTCGTCTGTTTGCATCTTTCAATTTACAACCTGTTTTTTGGCATGAAAAAACCCCAGTAACAGCATGGTTACTGGGGCTTTTGCCCGTGCATCTAAATTGTACGGACACCTTGGTTGCGGGGGTGGGACTTGAACCACACGACCTCCGGGTTATGAGCCCGACGAGCTGCCAACTGCTCTACCCCGCGATATAAAAAATTGAAAAAATGGTGCCGGACACCGGGCTCGAACCGGTACGGGATGTTACTCCCACGGGATTTTAAGTCCCGGGCGTCTGCCTATTCCGCCACTCCGGCACATAGCCGCTTTTCAATTACTCAATCATTATACCATGCCGAAAGCGTTTTGTCAATACCCTTATATGAACTTTTTCGCATTTATGTGTATTGCACAACATTCGACACGGTACTTCCAAATATTTTTACGCCGCCCCTTACGGAGACGGCGTAGTTTTACTTATTTTATATCTTCGGGCTTTCTTTTGATTGAAAGAGAAATTCTCTTTTTGACGGGGTCAACAGAAAGCACGGTTACTTTGACGATATCCCCGACGGAAAGAACCTCCGAGGGGTGTTTGATATACTTGTTTGCAATCTCGGAAACATGAACAAGTCCGTCCTGATGAACGCCGATATCAACAAAAACGCCGAAGTCGATAACATTTCTGACGGTTCCGGTCAGCTGCATTCCCGGTTTAAGGTCGTTCATATCCATAACATCGGTTCGAAGCAGGGGCGCGGGCAGGTCGTCACGGATATCTCGTCCGGGCTTTTCAAGTTCGCCGAGAATGTCTTCAAGGGTCGGAAGCCCGACACCGCACGCCTCGGCGGCTTTTGCTTTTCCGTATTTCTCGGTTTCTCTGCGCAGACTTCCGTCGGAAAACGACGCAATATCGGACAGTTTATGACCGAACAGCGCAAGAAGAGACTTAACGCAATCATAACTTTCGGGGTGAACGGCGGTATTGTCAAGTTCGTTTTTGCCGTCGGGAATACGCAGGAAGCCCGCGCATTGTTCAAAGGCTTTCGGTCCGAGTTTGGGCACTTTTTTGAGTTCGGAACGTGTCTTGAAAGAACCGTTCTCTTCCCTGTAAGCGACAATATTTTTAGCAACGGCGGAAGAAAGTCCCGAAACGTACGAAAGCAGCGACGGAGACGCCGTGTTCAGGTCAACACCTACGCTGTTAACGCAGTCTTCCACAACGGCGCGGAGCGCATCGTCGAGCTGTGAAGGAGGAACGTCGTGCTGATACTGTCCGACACCGATGGACTTCGGGTCTATCTTGACAAGTTCCGCCAAAGGATCCTGCAAACGGCGTGCGATGGAAACGGCGCTGCGGAGCGAGACGTCAAATTCTGGAAATTCCGCGGCGCCGAGTTTGGAGGCGGAATACACAGACGCGCCCGCTTCGTTGACGACCATATACGAAACGCTTCTGTCGGCCTTTTTAATCGTATTTGCGATAAAAATTTCAGATTCTTTCGATGCGGTGCCGTTGCCTATCGAAATACAGTCAACGTTGAATTTTTTGATCCACGCAAGTATTTTCTTTTCCGCTTCTTCGACCTTATTCTGCGGAGGGGTCGGATATATCACACCAGTGTCAAGAACTTTGCCCGTCGGGTCTACTACGGCGATCTTGCAGCCAGTTCTGTATGCAGGGTCAACGGCAAGAACCACTTTTCCCTTGACGGGAGGCTGCATAAGCAGATGACGAAGATTAAGCCCGAACATTTTAACGGCCTGTTCGTATGCTTTGTCACGCAGTTCGTTTCGTATTTCTCTTTCGACGGACGGTTGAAGAAGTCTCTGCCAAGAGTCTTCGCAGGCATTTTTAACGATTTCCGTGAAAATGCTGTTCCCTTTTACAAACTCATCGAAGATCACGTTCAGACACGTTGCGTCGGAGCAGTCTATGCCGACTTTCAAAAAATCTTCGCTTTCACCGCGGAGAATCGCCAGAATACGGTGACTCGGAATTTTTGAAACGGGTTCGGAATACTCGTAATAATTGCGATAAACTGAGTCGTTTTCTTTGTCTCCCGACGAAACGACGGTTCCGAGACGGTGAACGATCTCCTTAATTTTTTTGCGCGCCTCAGCGTTGTCGGAGACGGTCTCCGCGATTATGTCGGAAGCGCCGGCAACGGCGTCTTCAACGGTTTCCACGCCCTTTTCCTCGGAAATATAAGGCGCGGCGATGTCTGCGATGTTTCCGTTTTTCAATTCCTGCGCAAAAATAATATCGGCAAGCGGTTCGAGTCCTTTTTCTTTTGCGACCGTGGCGCGCGTTCTTCTTTTTTGCTTATACGGACGGTACAGATCCTCGACTTCCGCAAGCGTCTTTGCCGCGGCTATCGCTTCGGAGAGTTCATCGGTCAGTTTTCCCTGCTCGGAGACGGAGGAAGTCACTTCTTCTTTCCGCTTTTCAAGATTGCGCAGATATGTTAATCGTTCATCGAACTCACGCAGCACCTGATCGTCGCACGAACCGTGCATTTCCTTGCGGTAACGGGCTATGAACGGAATGGTGTTCCCGTCGTCGATAAGAGCGACGATATTTTTCGAGTAATCCGCGCGCAGATTAAACTCCTCGGCAAGTTGTTTGATAATATCCATTTTTTCCGCCTTTCTTTTCGGCAATTACAGTTATACCGTAACAGTTTAACACAGATTGAGGAAAAATTCAAGCAAATATTAATTTTTTTTCCGATAAGAGGTAGATTTTTCGCTAAACGTATGCTATAATAGTATAAATATAAGATTATCTGCGGTTTTCCGCGGCAAGGGTGAAGACAAATGAAAAAAAGGACGTTTAAACAGATACTTCTTATAGCGACGTTTTGTATCGCGCTTGTGACGGTGTTGGTCAAGATAGACTGGGTGGTCTATGCGCTCGGCATCATTCTGAAATATCTGTCGCCGCTGTTCATCGGCTTTTGTATTGCGTTCGTGCTGAACAAGCCGTATATGTTTTTCAGGCGTTCCTATGCAAGAATTTTCAAGAAGAATATGTCTTCAAAGCCCGCGATTGCCGTCTCGCTGACCCTTTCTTACGTGATACTGTTGGGTGTTGTCGCTCTTTTCTTCTGGCTTCTTATTCCGAGCATTACCGAAAGCGTAACGACTATCGCAATAAACTACGAGCAGTATTGGGAGCAGATACAAAAGATTCTGACAAACATAGGCAAATTTTTCCACATTGATAAGCCGTTGCCCGATATTGCGCTCGAATATCTGCAAAAGCTGCTTGCGCCGTATATGGGTGAAGGCGGAAACATAGGTCAAGGCTTGGCAAATTGGTTCGTTGCGATAGTCCCGAACATTTTCAGCGCGACTGTTTCCGTCGCGACTACCGTTGCATATTGGTTCTTCGGCTTTTGCACTTCCGTGTATCTGCTTGCGTCAAGAGACTCTCTGCTGCGTCAGGCAAAAGGTCTCTGCTACGCTTATCTTAAAAAGAAAAATGCGGACAAGGTCTGCAAAACCGCGGATATCTGCGCAGAAACATTCGGCGGTTTTATCTCGGGCAGGCTTATTGACTCCGCAATAATCGGCGTTGTCACATTTATCGGGTTGACGGTTTTCGGTTTCAGCAACGCCATACTCATCAGCGTTATAATCTGTCTGACGAATATTATTCCGATAATAGGTCCCTTCATCGGGGGCATACCGTCGGCGCTTCTTATTTTGATCTCTCCCGACGGCGGTTTTCGCTCCGCGATTTTCTTCGTGGTCTTCATTCTCGTCGTTCAACAGCTCGACGGCAACCTTATCGCGCCGAAGATCGTGGGCAACTCAACAGGTCTGCCTGCGGTCTGGACGCTTGTTGCGGTTATTGCAGGCGGCGGCTGCTTCGGAATTATCGGAGCGCTGCTCGCCGTTCCGACAACCGCAGTCGTTTACAAACTGCTTAAAAACGGCTCTTCCGAAAGGCTTGACAGAAAGCACATCAAGCTGTCGCGAATGGTCACGGCGGACGGCTCGTCCGTTGTCGAATGTCCCGTAACGGACGACACTGCGGAAATATCGACGGTTAAGGACGATACGACGGAAACCGAGACTGTCAAAGACGATACGGCGGAAACCGAGGTGGAAAACGCCATCAAAAATATCGGGGCGAAGGGCGGAGACGATAAAAAATGAAAACGGTTGTCATAACGGGAGCTTCGAGAGGCATAGGCGCGGCAACGGCAAAACTGTTTGCGGAAAAAGGATTCAATGTTTGCGTAAACTATGTCCGCTCGGAAGAAAAAGCGAAAGCGCTTGCAGACTCTCTCCCCTCCGCGGTTGCGATAAAAGCCGATGTCTCCGTCAGACAAGAAGCCCGCGCGCTCATAGAGACAGCGGTCGATACGTTCGGAAAGATTGATGTTCTTGTCAATAATGCTGGAATAGCGCTGCCGCAAAAACTTGTGACCGACGTTTCCGAAGAAGATTTTAACGAGGTTTTCGGCATAAATATAAAGGGAACGCATAACGCGGTCAGCGCGGCGCTCCCTTATATGATTTCACGCAAAAGCGGAAGTATTGTAAATCTCGCGTCCATTTGGGGCGTTCTCGGCGGTTCGTGCGAAGCGGTTTACACTTCGTCAAAAGCGGCGGTTATCGGTTACACAAAAGCGCTCGCTGCAGAACTCGGACCGTCGGGGATACGCGTCAACTGCGTTGCCCCGGGTTTTATTGCAACGGATATGACCGCACATTTTTCGAAGGAAGATGTCGAGGCTTTTGCCGCGGATACGCCGCTCTGCAAAGTAGGAGCTGCGGATGATGTCGCGAAAGCCGTTTATTTTCTTGCCTCCGACGATTCGTCCTTCATAACCGGGCAAACGCTCTGCGTTGACGGCGGTCGTTCGGTCTGAACCGCAAAATCAGAAATTGAAGGTATCGGGATCGGAACCCGTTCGTTTTCCGCAGTTCAGGGCGTTTATAAGCCGCATATCTTCTTCCGTGATTTCAAAATCGAATATGTCGGCGTTTTCGATTATTCTTTCTTTATGATTCGATTTCGGAAAAACGATGATATCGCGTTGAAGAACCCAGCGAAGAATTACCTGCGCCGTTGACTTTCCGTATTTTTGCGAAAGCTTTACAAGTGTCGGTTCTTCAAGCAGCGTTCCTGCGCCGAGAGGGCTCCATGCCTCGTAAGCGATACCGTGCGCGCGGCAGAAATCAACAGCTTCGTTATCCTGCATATACGGACTGAATTCCATTTGATCCACGGCGGGCGTTATCTCCGCGGAGTTGAGCAGCGTTTGCAGATGATGAACCTTGAAGTTTGACACACCTATCGCTTTTGCTCTGCCCGAACGGTACATCTTTTCGAGTTCATGCCACGATTCAACAAAGTTTTCGACAGGCCAGTGTATCAGATAGAGATCAACATAATCGAGACCGAGTCTGTCAAGGCTTTCTTCGAACGCTTCCCGCTGACGGTGTGCGCGGCTGTCCGTGTTCCAGAGTTTTGTGGTAACAAAAATGTCTTTGCGGGCTATGCCGCTTTCTTTTATGGCATTTCCGACATCTGCTTCATTTTTGTATATCGCGGCGGTGTCAATATGACGATATCCCGCTTCCAATGCCCACAAAACAGAGTTTTTTGTAACATCACCGGACGGCGAACGCCAACAGCCTATGCCGAGACGGGGAATTTTTGTTCCGTTATTGAGAGTTATCGTTGAATTTATATCCATGGTTGTTTCCTCCCGTTTTTTTTGTTCGGTTTTATACTACCACATAATTGTGGAGAAAATCGCACGAAAATTTTTTAATTTTTTTCTGTCATTTATGCCTAACCACTTGAAATTTTCGTTTTCGTGTGTTATTATATAAATATAAAAGGAATTTGATTTTATGAGCATTAACCTGTCCGATGAACAGTTGAAAATACTGATACTTTTTTCGTTGCGCTCGGCGGTGTCTCCGATACCGCAGGCAACGCTCGGAGAAATTCTCGGAATTTGCGATATCAATTATTTCAATATAGTCCCCGTCCTTGACGAAGTGGTTGAAAACGGACTTGTCGGACGCTATGAAACGGAAGACGGCGTATTTCTTTCTCTTTCGGAAAAAGGCAAGGAAATAGCATACGTTCTCCGCACGCAGGTTCCACTCGCTCTTCGGCAGAAAGTGACTTATGTTACAGCCATTGAATTGCAGAAGTTGAAAAAATCGCTGTCTGTTGACACATCCGTCAAGCAACGGATGAACAACGGGGTTGCAGAATATGTCGTTGAATTAAGATTAAAAGATGACGGCGCGGATATTATAGATCTTTCGATGTATTGTCCGACCGAAATGCAGGCGGAGATGATGGCGCAGTCTTTCAGAGAAAACGCCGACGGAATATATAAAAAGATACTGGAAATATTCATTAAAAGGTAGTCTTAAATTATGAGCGAACAGTTTTTCAGAAAAGCGGGGTTTCACGGATACAATGCCGATGACGTGAACGACTATATCGTTGCAACGGATGCAAAAATCCGCGAAATGAACGAGACTAACGCCTCCGCTCTTGCGGACGCCGCCGAAAGACTTGAACGTTCGGAAAAACTGCTTGAAACGGTGAACGCGACAAACGAGGCACTTCAAAACACGCTGAAAGAAAAAAACGACGAATGCGAAACTCTGCGCAAAGAAAAAGAGGAATACCTCGCGGAGTTCGAGTATCTTAAAGCCGAAGTTGTCGAATTAAAGCAGGTAAACGCCGAACTTGTGATAAAGGCAGAGGAAGACGCAAAGCTTTCCGAAAAAGTCTCTCTGCTGTGCGAAGAAGTAACCTCCTGCACGGATAAGCTTTCCGAACAGTACGTTCAATCCGACGAAGACAGAAAAACCATTGAGGAACAAGCCGCAACGATAGCGGATTTGACCGAAAGGCTTGAGCAGCTTTCCGAACAAAAAGAACTTTTCGATCAGGTTGAGGAGAATATAGACCGGATTCTTGAGGAAGTCAGAGCCGAAGCCGAAGAAATTCGTTCCAAAGCGGTGGAGGAAGCGGCGCAGATAAGACAAAACGCCCAAAAGCACCTTGAAGCGGCGGAAATCAGAGCAAAGCAATTACAGACAGAACAGAGACCGAGAAAAACGGAATCTATTCTTGACAGAATAAGAAAGTTCAAAGAATCTCTCAAAGAAGACTGACCGAAAGGCTGCAGAATATGATGAACAAGAAAACAATAAGGATAATTTGCCTTGTGCTTGCGGGCGCGCTTGTCCTTTCCCTGTTTACGACAATAATTTATACATTATTATAATTGTAAAGGAGACAAAAACAATGACTGAAAGAGCAGCAAAAGTTTTGAAAATCGCAATCGGCGCGGTTATCGTTGCCGGTATCGTAGCGGGAGCTGTGGTTTTCGTTTGCAAGAACGAAAAGGCAAGAGCGACAGTTTCCGAGCTTGCTGAAAAATGCAAAGCAAAGAAGCAGAAACTTCACGACAAATACCTTGAAGCGTTCGGCAAGTGCGAGGACGCAGAGGAAGACATCTGATTTTTAACTCACAATTTAATACGGGGAGCTTGTTAGGCAGGCTGAGAGGAAGTTATCCAACTTCGACCCTTGAACCTGATATGGATAATGCCAGCGTAGGGAAAGTAAATTCCGAAAATTGCGGAAGGCGAACCTATGTCGCCTTCCGTCTTTTTTATTGCACTTAAAAAATTTTAATATAAAAGAGGTACAAAACAAATGGCAAAGAACAAAAAAGTAGTTTGTATGGTAGAATGCGCGATTCTTATCGCCATAGCAACCGTACTCAGCATGATCAAATTCGTGGATCTCCCTTACGGTGGTTCGATCACGGCGGCTTCCATGCTTCCGATAATTCTGATATCCTATCGCAGGGGTCTCGGCTGGGGTATGGGCTCCGCGCTCGTTTATGCGGTCATTCAGCAGTTGTTCGGACTGAAAAATCTTTCGTATGCAACCTCATGGCAGGCAACCGTTGCGATTATCATGCTTGACTATGTCGTGGCGTTTGCGGTTCTCGGCCTTGCGGGTATGTTCAGAAAGAAGATAAAAAACCAGACCACGGGTCTTATCATCGGCGCGCTTATAGTTTGCGTTCTCAGATACTTCTGTCACGTTCTTTCCGGCGCGACCGTGTGGGCAGGCATCTCTATTCCGACAACGGCGGCGCTTCTCTATTCGTTCAGTTATAACGCAACCTATATGATTCCCGAAACGATAGTAACGCTTGTTCTCGCGTTCTATCTGTCTTCCGCAATAGACCTCAGAAGCGAAAAACCCGTTCGTGTTCAGACGCAGGGTTCGCCGATAAGCCCGCTTTCCATAATTGCGGGGCTCTGCATTGCAGGCGGTCTTATATTTGATGTTGTTGCTCTTTTCTCCAAACTTCAGAATGCGGACAGCGGCGAACTTGATTTTTCTCTTATCGGTCAGGCAAACTGGATGCTTATAGGCATCGTTACCGCGGCGGTCGCCGTTGTTGCGGTCGTTCTTTTCGCGATTGCAGCCAACAACAAAAAATCAAAAAACGCATAAACAGTTATATTCAAAGGGGCTTCCGAACGGAAGCCCCTCACACTGTAAAGTCTTATTTTTTTGAATCAATATACCCCTGCAACAGAACGGCAGCAGCAGCGGCGTCGATGGTCTTTTTCTGTTTTTTTGCGTTTATCGAATTTGCGTGAAGATGTTGGGACGCGATAACGGTGGTGAAACGCTCGTCAACGGACTCGATTTCCATACCCGTCAATTCGCGAAGTTCCGCCGCGAACGCCTCGCATTTTTCCGCCATTTCGCTTTTATTGCCGTCTGTTCGGAGCGGCTTTCCTATTATAAGTTTCTGCGCGCCGCTTTCTTTGATGACCCGAAGCAGTTCGGAAACAAGCTTTTCGTGATTATACGACGGGATGACGCAGCGCGGCGACGCTATCGTTTCAAGAGGGTCACAGGTAGCAACACCCGTTCTCGCAACGCCGTAATCTATCGCAAGAATTATCATTGCTCGGATGCTTTCTGCATAAAGTCAACAACATCACCGACCGTGCGCATCTTCATCGCAGCCTCGTCGGGGATAACGATATTGAAATCATCTTCGATAATCGTCAACATATCAACAAGGTCGAGAGAATCTGCGCCGAGATCTTCGATAATTCTCGTATCGGCGGTTATCTTCGCTTCATCTATTTCGAATTTTTCGGCAATCATCGGTTTAATCTTTTCCAAAAACATAAAAAACAACTCTCCTGCTATTGAAATATTATTGCGTTCGTGGTATAATTATTTATATTATAGCGGTTCATATGAAATTTGTCAAGCCCTACATAAGAAAAAGGACTTTAAAATGCGTAATTTGTCGATAAAATGCGTCAATTCGGAACTCGGTGAATTCGAAATCGAAAACGCGGACATAAATCTGAAAGACACGTTTGAATGCGGTCAATGCTTCCGTTGGAACTATGTTGACGGCGTATGGCAAGGCGTTGCCTTCGGGCGTGCCGTCTATATGCGGCAGACGGAAAACGGTATATCCGTCGGCAATACCACGGAAGAAGATATTTACAATGTTTGGATTCCGTATCTCGACCTTGAGCACGATTACAAGCCTGTTCGCGATTTCTGCCAAAGTAATGCGTTTCTTGCCGCCGCAGCGGAAAGAGGAAGAGGTATTCGTATTCTGCAACAAGCGCCCGAAGAAACTATTTTTTCGTTTATAATCTCGTCGAACAACAATATTTCGCGTATCAAAAAGATAGTGGAAGCATTCTGCGCGCTGTTCGGCGAAGAAATTTGGGTCGGAAACAGGCTGTTTTACGATTTTCCGAAAGCTGAAGCGTTAAAAAACGCGACGGTCAAAGACCTCGAACAGATACACGCGGGTTTCAGGGACAAATATCTTATCGACTGCGCAAGAGTTCTCAATGAAAATGCAGATTTCATATCTTCCCTTTCATCTCTCGCCGCAGACGAAGCAAGAAAAAAGCTGAAAACGATAAAGGGAATAGGCGACAAGGTTGCGGACTGTATATTGCTGTTTGCTTTTCAAAAATATGATGTTTTTCCGAAAGACGTATGGATAAACCGCGTGACAAGAGAAGTTTTTCATAAGAATTTCTCGGAAAAGGAACTCGGAGAGAACGCAGGTATAATACAGCAGTATATGTTCTATTTCGGGCGTTCAAATCCCGATTTCCTCAAATTCGGCACATTTGACGAGCGACCGAGAATATTTTCGCTTGACGAAAGACCCGATTTGATAAAAGAAACAGCAAAAGCGCTCTATGACGAGTTTGCGAGAGAAAGCGAAAGCGCGGCGTTTTTTGAAAGAATGGTAGAAAGCAGCGCAAACGCAAAAACCGCGCTGCCGAAAACGTTCATTCTGACCGTGAAAGGGCTTTTTGCGGGAACATGCGGACTTTGGAGAAGCGACCTGATGACAAGGCAGGATCTCTGCCCGTGGCTTGCGTTGCTTTATGTCAAACCCGAATACAGAAAGAGACATTTCGGTGCGCTGCTTCAAAAAGCGGTGGTTGAATATGCGCAAAAACTCGGTTATGAAAAAGTGTATCTGTATACCGATTTGAAGAAATACTACGACAAAACAGGCTGGAAACCGTTCGGAAAAGACCTTGAATGCGACGGAACGGAAAAAAGCCTATATGAGGTCGAAACAAAAGATTACGGCAATGAAGATAAATGAAAAAAGATTAAGCGAACTGCTCGGTGACGAAGTAAAACTTTTTGTCTGCGACGAAACGGGTTCAACAAACGAAGACGCGAAAGCGTTTTTGAAAGAACACGACGCAGAGAAAACTTTGTTTGTTGCCGATAAGCAGATAAAAGGAAAAGGACGTTCGGGCAAATCGTTTTTCTCCCCCGAAAACGGGATATATATAACAGCGGTTTTGCCGAATGTTGACATTTTCAATCCCGGAAAAACTACGACGTCCGCAGCGGTTGCCGTGTGCAAAGCAATTGAAAAGCTGACAGACAAAAAGCCTGCGATAAAATGGGTCAACGATGTTTATCTGAACGGCAAAAAGATTTGCGGAATACTCTGCGAAGCCGTCCCTGCAAAAAATGCGGCAGTCGTCGGCATCGGAATAAATTTCAGGGGAAGCGTATCTTCCCTGCCCGATGAACTTAAAGAAAAAGCCGGGTATCTTTTTTCCGAAAACGAGACGGCGGAACGCGAATGTCTTATCGCTGAAATAACGAAAAACCTTTATTTGAGCGGAAACGGGATTTCCGAATACAAAAGCCGAATGTTCCTGCTCGGCAAGACCGTTACATTTGTAAAAAACGGCGTGACGCACGAAGCGACGGCTGTTGACGTTGACGAAAACGGACGGCTTACGGTAAAAGAAAATGAGAAAATAAAAACGCTTGACTCGGGAGAAGTCAGCGTGAAAGGAAAACTATGAAAAACCAAAAACTCAGAACACTTGTATACATCGCGCTTATCGCCGCAATTCTTTGCGTGACCGCGCCGTGGGCTATACCGAACCCGCTGTCCCCCACTATCCCGTTCACGCTTGCGATTTTTGTTATCTCTTTATTCTCGCTGATTTTCGGCGCAAAGGTTTCCGTTCCAGCAACGGCGCTGTATATCGTCATCGGCGCGATAGGCGTCCCCGTATTTTCGGGCTTTGCGGGCGGTCTTGCAAAACTTGCGGGACCGACGGGCGGATACATTATCGGATTTTTGGGGCTTGCTTTTCTTGCGGGGCTTGCCGCATACCCGAAGTTTTCGGCAATATGGAAACGCATAATTCTGCTCATCGCGGGACTTGCCGTTGCCTACTTTTTCGGCACGGTCTGGTTTGTAATCAGCACAAAAACATCGTTCTTCCCCGCGCTCATGCTCTGCGTCGTGCCTTACATTCCGTTTGACCTCGCAAAACTCGCGCTTGCGCTCGGACTTTCTTCTCTTGTAAAAAGCCGCCTCGGAAGCAAAGTAAAAGTATAGTTTAAAATTCAAAAAAATCCCTTAGAGTCGTTTTACATAACAAGTTTTCAAAACGGCCTCTAAGGGA
The DNA here is from genome assembly GCA_934454405.1 of uncultured Eubacteriales bacterium. Classification (GTDB taxonomy): domain Bacteria; phylum Bacillota; class Clostridia; order Oscillospirales; family UBA644; genus UBA644. Next base: position 36,085 of record CAKSFN010000004.1, read on the forward strand.
TTTTTATTGTCATCAAAGAAAAAACATGAATACAGATTGGATATTTCATGTTTAAATTCAGTATTTATCTCCAGTCGACAACTGCGTCATGCGCAATCGAACTTTCAAGTGTAATTTTAGAACCATCGGTATACTCAATTTCAATTGAGTTGAACTTTATTTGTCCTCCAAAATCCTTGCAATAAAAACACCTTTCCCAGGTGGTTCGTCCTGATGAACATCCAGGTTTTAACGGACCAGTATATTGCAAAACGACATTTGAATCTTCGCCCATCTCATTCTTAGTTATATCTCCAACGGTATTATAGAAAGACACATCAAAATAAACATATTTGATTGTTTTTGAGGAACTCTTGTTCTTAAAAGTTATATATTGATCCATTCCACCGAGACTATTCATATAATATCTAAGAGATGTTATATCAATAATATTTGGAACATCCTTTTTTGTAACAAGGCTTATTCCACATCTTGAACAAGAATACCCATACTTATTATGTCCTAAGGAAACTCCTTCTTTTGCATTGCAAACTGTGCATATCTTTGGAGATGTGCAGGTTGCAGCCTTCCATTTATGCTCTGTTAATTCTATCTTTTCAGTTTGTATTTCACCACATTCACAAGATCTGACGCGCTGCCCCTCTTCTTTACACGTCGCTTGTTTTGTGATTTTCCAATCTCCAAAGGTATGAGTATGTGAACAACTTGAAAACGCAAGACATATTATTATAGTTATGATACAAATTAAAACTGTTTTTTTCATTTTTCTTTATTTCCTTTTATTGTATTTTTCATTAAAATATCAGTCTCATGGAATAGATTCAATGCACAACTTAATATTTTCAAGAGCATTCTCCTTGTAAATATTGTTGATTCTATCAATCCCATATTTATCAATTTTGTTTTGCGAAAGCATCGTTTCCTTAATTGTTAATAACCCCAAATTATGAACACCTTTTTCAAATCGCTTTGCAATATCATCGTAAGACGCAATTTTTTCATTGTTAAGGTCAGCATAAGAATCAAATATAGTCCATCTGCAACTTGAATCGTCGTAAAACAATAAAACATAATTAATAACGGTATTTCCAAAACTATTATTAGCAGCAACTTTTATAACTGCGTTTTTTTTACCGTCGTACCATCCATCCCTTAAACAAAATGACTTAGAGTCTTTCAGAACATCTAAACACAATGCACTACAAACAGCAATTGTATTTTCCCTTATAACTCCACTTTTTTCTTCATCTGTTTTTGCAACATGATACGCCTTTGAATAATCACCAACCGCCAAGAAATCATCTACTGTTTTCTGCAATTTCGGAACAAAAATAATACAAACAATAGCAATGATTAAAAGCAGGAAAGTAATTCCGCAAATTAGTATAATTCTGTTTATTTTTTTTTGTTTAAATTGATTACTTTTAACAATAGCATCAGAAGAAGTATCTGCAACGATTTGTTCTGTTTTTTCTGGTAGTTGACTATCGTTCATTTTTATGTTCCACCTTTCTCCTACATTTTTGAGGTGGCAGAGCATCAACAGAAATATGCCAAGGACTTCCCGGAGAGTCTTGTGTTGCATCCAACAACCCTTCTCGGCACCATCGTGCCACAGTACTCTGTTTTACCCCAAATTTTTCGGCGAATGCCTTTGTTCCTATTGTTTCACACATAAATCCTCCTTTTGTCTCAAAAAGCAGACTTATAAAAACACAATTTTAACCGGGTTAATTTGATTGTTTTTTAATATTTTCATTACAAGGGGTTGCATTTTTTGTTTTTATGTGTTATAATATAGAAAAAATTAAGTGTCTCAGATTGTCTACTTTTTGAGACACTTAATTTTTTTTACAATAAATACTCGGATCGGATTTTTCTATAAAATGTTGCCCGGCTCATTTCACATAATGTAATTGCCTCTTTTGTTGAAATTATCCCTTCTTTCCAACGTTTAACTATATCAAAAAAATCAAGCGGTAAGTCTGTTTTTGGACGCCCGAATATAACACCTCTTTTCTGTGCGGCAGATATTCCCTCTGCCTGTCTCCTCTTTATGTTTTCTCTTTCATTTTGTGAAACAAAAGAAAGTATTTGCAATACTATATCAGATATGAATGTTCCAAGTAAATCCTTTTCCCTTCTAGTGTCAAGTAAAGGCATATCCAAAACAACTATATCTATTTCCTTTACTTTCGTCAAATACTGCCATTGTTCTTGTATTTGTTTATAATCTCGTCCCAAACGATCAATACTTATTAAAAACAATACATCCCCTTTCTTTATTTTTTGTAATAAGAGTTTATATTCGTTTCTTTCAAAATTCTTTCCTGATTGCTTATCAATAAATATATTTTCAAGGCTGATATTATATTTATTCAGAGCCACTATTTGCCTGTCCTCATTTTGATCCGTGCTTGAAACACGAACATAACCATATTTTGCCATTTTTTTCGTCTCCTTTGATTTTATAAAAAATCGGTGAGCGTTCACTCACCGATTTTTTTATACTTGCAGTTTTATTCTATCTCATAATCGGGCGTTTCGCCATCAAAACGGAGCATTGAACAGGTCAAAGACGAAACGGTCATATCCGACGCCTCGTCGCCGTTCAGCAGGTTCAGAACGGGATTTTCAAACGCGATTGACAGATTTTCATCGGAGCGGTTGACTACTGTCAGTATGCCTCCGTCGGCGTTTTTGCGTTCGAGAATAAGATACTCGGCAGTTGCTTCGCAAACGCGGAAATCTCCGTCCGTGAAAACGCCGTTTTCGGCACGGATAACGGAAAGCGTCCGCAAAAAGTCCGCAAGAGAACAGTTTTCGTGTCCCCATGGGAATGTTCTGCGGTTGAACGGGTCATGATACCCCTCAATGCCGACTTCGTCGCCGTAAAAGACGCAAGGAAATCCGGGGACGGTAAAAACGAGAGCAAGCGCAAGTTTTACAAGGCTTTCTCCCCTTGCCCTCTCGCTCTTATTCATTTTCAGAACCGCAAGCTCATCATTTGATTTTTCGTCCGAAGACGGGGCGGCAAGCGCGGTTATTATACGTTCCGTGTCGTGCGTGCCGAGAAAGTTCATCAAAAGCCGTGCGGCAAACGGCGGATATGTGCCATAAACGTCGTGCAAAAGCGTTTTGAACTGAGCCGCGTCGCCGTTTCGCAGATATTCTATAACAGCCTTTCGGAGAGGATAATTCATAACGGAATCAAGTTCTTTTCCCCGGAAATATTCCCGGCGAGTCGAATACGCCACCTTGTTTGAAGCGTTTTCCCACACCTCGCCGTAAAGAACGCCGTCCGAGGTTTCTTTCTTGATTTTTTTGCGTATTGCGGCAATAAAACCGTCGGAAAGTTCGTCCGTAACATCAAGGCGAAAGCCGCGTACACCTTTTCGCATCCATTTTTCAAGCACGCCGCCGTCGCCGCAGACAAACTCCCTGTATGACGGCTCGTCACAGCGGACGCGGGGCAGAATTTTGATATTCCACCAGCACTCGTAATCGTCGGGAAAATGCCTGAACGTGTACCAATTAAAATACGGGGATTTTTCGCTTTGATACGCGCCCGTGTCGGGATAATTGCCGTACCTGTTAAAATAAACGCTGTCGTCGCCGGTGTGATTGAATACGCCGTCAAGGATTATGCCGATACCGCGTTTTTTTGCTTCCGATATCAGCAGATCGAGCGCCTCGTCGCCGCCGAAAGACTCATCGACACGCATATAATCGCCCGTATCGTATTTATGATTTGAGTAAGCGTCGAATATCGGGCTGAGATAGACAAGTTCCGTGCCGAGACTTTTGATATAGTCGAGTTTTTCGACAACCCCGTAAAGGTCGCCGCCGAACACCGTGTTATTTTTCAGAAAATCCCCGTTTTTCTTTGCGTATTCGGGGATACCGTTTTCCCAATCCTCGTTCAGCACGGAAGATTTCTTTATTTCACATTTTCCGCTGCGGCGAAAACGGTCAACGAAGATATGATATATTATCCCTTTCGGGAAATATGTTATTTCGTTGTCTGTGTCGTAAACAAGCAGTTGTCTTTCCGACGGAAGAGCGTTGACCGAAAGCTCCGAAAAACCGTCCGAAACGCAATATCTTTCGCCGTAATATGTCTTAAACTCATATCTGTAAAAGAAAAGTCCGCCGTTACTGTCACAGAAATCGGAAACCTTTATCTCCGCCTCAAAAACATCGTGTCCGTTTTCAAATGTTATCCATTCAAGCGGAACGGAAACGCCGCCGTGTTTTCCGAAGTCATCGTCCGCTCTCAGCCGGAAAACGCCGTCAAAAGCGCCGTAAACACGGGCAATATATACCCTGAAAACGGCTTTCACGCCGCAGGGAAGCGCGGAAGCGACGACGGGTTCAAACCCGCCGTCGCGTTTTATCAGAATCTGCTCGTGTGAAACCGTTTTCCTCATTATTTTACAGGTTTGATATGCCAGATGTTCTCGGCGTATTCGCGAATGCTTCTGTCTGCGGAGAAATATCCCGCGTTCGCGATGTTCATCAGTGATTTTTTCAGCCATGCGTCTCGGTCGGAATAATCAGCGATCATTCGGTCGAACGTGTTTTTATAAGACTCGTAATCCGCAAGGCACATATACGGGTCTGCAACGCCGTTGGTAGAAGTCAAATAGGTTGCTATATTTGCGAAATTTCTGCCGTTGAAACCGTCGCTTATGCGGTCTATCGTTGCGCGAAGACGCGGACTCGCCATATAGTATTTTGCCGAAACGTATCCGCTGCGCCAAAGGTCCTCGACCTCTTTTGCGTTAAGTCCGAAAATATAGATATTATCGTCGCCGACCGCCGCTTTCATCTCAACGTTTGCGCCGTCAAGCGTTCCGAGGGTCAACGCGCCGTTTATCATAAATTTCATACAGCCCGTGCCGCTTGCCTCTTTGCCGGCAAGAGAGATCTGTTCGCTGATGTCCGACGCGGGCATAAGGATTTCGGCGGTGCTTACATTGTAATCCTCAACATATACGACCTTGACAAACTTGCGAAGAACATCGTGGCGGTCAATGTCCTTGCCGAGATTCCATATAAGGCTGATTATGTCCTTTGCCATATAGTAACTCGGTGCGGCTTTTCCGCCGAAAACGAATGTCATCGGCTCATAGCTGCCGTTCGGGTTATCTCTGATTTCGATGCACCTGTTGATTATTTTCAACGCGTTCAGAAGTTGACGCTTATATTCGTGCATACGCTTTACCTGAACGTCGAAAATCGAGTTCGGGTCAATTTTTTCTCCCGTTTTTTCAAAGATATGATTGGCAAAACTTATTTTGTTTTCTTTCTTTATCTGTTCAAGTCTTGCAAGAACGGATTTATCATCTCTGAAAGCCTCGAATTTTTTAAGGGTTTCGGGCTGTTTTCTGTATTGCGTTCCTATCGTTTCGTCAAGAAGCGCCGTCAGCCCGGAATTTGAATAGCAGAGCCAGCGCCTGTGCGCGATACCGTTCGTTACATTCGTAAACTTCTCCGGCATCGCTTTGTAATAATCGTGGAAAACAGTCTCCTTAAGAATCTCCGAATGGAGCTTGGAAACGCCGTTGACCGTGTGAGATCCGACAACGCTCAGATTAGCCATTCTCACCTGTCCGTTCGCAATAACGGACATACGGGAAATCCTGTCCCAATCGCCTGGATAAAGATTCCACATATCCGCGCAGAAACGACGGTTTATCTCTTCGATTATCATATAAAGACGCGGAAGACGAAGTTTGAAGATGTTTTCATTCCAAGTTTCAAGTGCTTCGGGCATAACCGTATGGTTGGTGTATGAAACGGTCTGCTGCACGATATTCCACGCATCCTCCCACGAATACGAATAAATATCCATAAATATACGCATAAGTTCGGGAATGCAGACCGCAGGGTGCGTGTCGTTGATATGAATAGCGACTTTTTCGCCGAAATTGCGAAGAGTTCCGTACATGGCAAGATGATCGGAGATTATGCTTTGAAGGGATGCCGAAACGAAGAAATACTGTTGGCTCAGGCGAAGCATTTTGCCCTCGGGCGTCGCGTCGGCGGGGTAAAGAACTTTTGAAATAACTTCGGCGTTGTTATTCTCCTCCATCGCCTTGATGTACTCGCCCTGTGAGAACAGTTTCATATTGAAATTGCTGACGTTTTCGGCGCGCCAAAGGCGAAGCGTGCTTACGGCGGCGCAATCCGCGCCCGAAATCATCATATCGTAAGGAACTGCCTGAATCTCCTCATATCCCTCGTTTATTATCTCGCATCTGCCGTTGTCCCACTTTTCGGAAACGGTGCCGCCGAAACGTATGCTCATCGTTTTATCCGTTCTCGGAACGAGCCACGCACCGCCGTCGTCCATCCAGACGTCGGGCAGTTCAACCTGCGAACCGTCAACGATACGCTGTTTGAAAAGGCCGTACTCATAGCATATCGAAAAGCCCATCGCGGGATAATCCTGCGTTGTCAGCGCGTCCATAAAGCACGCTGCAAGTCTGCCGAGACCGCCGTTGCCGAGACCCGGGTCGGGTTCGCGTTCATAGAGTTTTTCGATGTCAAACCCGAGGTCGGAAAGCACCGAAGCATACTCCTCCGCAAGTCCGAGATTGCGCAGGTTGTTTTTCAGAGACCTCCCCACGAGAAATTCCATACAAAGGTAATAAACTCTTTTCGGCTGATTCTTTTTGATAAGCTTTTTGTATTCGGCTTTCTTGTTTGTCAGAATATCTCTGACGGTAAGAATGACCGAATTATAAATCTGTTTTTCGGTTGCCTCCGTCAACGCGCAGCCGAAATATCTCGAAACCTTGCTTTCGAGCGCTTTTCTGATTTCCTCTTTTACTTTTTTCTCCATTGGTTTTGCAGGTGTCCTTTCAGTTTTTCCCGTTCCCGAGCCTATTCGGAAAAAGAACGGTTTTTTATGTCATATCGTCATAAAGACGAAGATATTTTTCCGCAGAGGCGTTCCATGAGAAATCCATCTCCATCGCGCGCTTTGCAAACGCCTTCCACGCTTTTTCATCATGATAAAGTTCAACCGCACGCATAACGGCGTCTTTCATCTCATGCGCGTTATAATTTGCAAAAGTGAAGCCGTTGCCGCTGCCGTCGAATTTGTTATAGGGCTTTATCGTATCAAACAGACCGCCCGTTTCGCGAACGACGGGCACGGTTCCGTAGCGTGACGCTATCATCTGCGAAAGACCGCACGGCTCCGAAAGCGACGGCATAAGGAAGATGTCCGAGCCGGCATAGATAAGCTTTGAAAACGCTTTGTCGTAGGCAAGATTTATGCTGACTTTTCCGGGATATTTGTTCGCGATATAGCGGAAGAAGTTTTCAAGTTCGTGTTCACCCGTTCCGAGCAGAACAAACTGAACGTCATTCGTAAGTATTTCTTCCAATACGTATCTGACAAGGTCAAACCCCTTGTGCGAAGCAAGACGGGAAACCATCGCAATAATCGGAATATCTTTTCTGACTTCAAGTCCGCAGCGCTCCTGCAGCGCTTTTTTATCCGCGGCTTTGCCCGAAAGACTTTTTGCCGAATAATTTGCGGGAATTTCCGTATCGGTCTGCGGATTATAATAATCGATGTCTATACCGTTTATTATGCCGCAGGTCTTGAACCTGTACATATTCAGAACGGGGGACAGCCCCTCCGAATAATAATCGGTCATTATCTCTTCGGCATACCGCGGGCTGACAGTCGTCACTTTGTCCGCGCACACGATGGCGCCTTTTGTCAGGTTTATATCGCCGCCGAATTCAAGTATATCCCTGTCGGAGTCCGAAAGCTCAAAAACATCGCCGAGGATGTCGAAGCCGTATCTGCCCTGATAGCCGATATTGTGAATGGTATAAACGGCGCGCGTTTTCGCAAACGCTCCGTTATTATTATATTTCCGTTTCAGGTAGATGACAGTCAGCGCGCTTTGCCAGTCGTTTGCATGAAGAATGTCGGGGTGGAAATCCACAATATTCATCATTTCCATAACGGCTTTGCAGAAAAAGGCGAACCTTTCGGCATCGTCGTACTCGCCGTAAAGCGGTCCTCTGCAAAAATAGTATTCGTTATCTATGAAATAATATTTAACGCCCTTGCCGCAAAGGCTCCATATTCCGCAGTACTGCCATCTCCACGACAGACTGATGTAGGTTTCGTATTCGCGCGTCATCTTTGACAGAAATTTTTCTTTGACAGATTTATACATCGGCATAACAACGCGGACATCTCCGCCGTCGCCGAGTTTTTTCGCGACCGCCGCGGGCAGCGAACCGAGAACGTCCGCAAGACCGCCCGTTGAAGCGAACGGCAGAACCTCCGAGCCGACGTAAAGTATTTTTTTCATATCAGCACCTCTTTTCGACGATTTTCATTTTCGGAAAAATCAGCCTATGGATTTTCCTTTTTCGATGTAACTCGGAAGCTGCGCGTGACCGCTCAAAGTCACTCCGTCGCATATAACCGCGTTTTTATCGGCAAGCACATAGTTTAAGTGAACATCCGAGCCCGTAAACACGTCCTGGAACAGAATGGAATTTCTCACCACGGTTCCCTTGCCTACCTTAACGCCGCGGAACAGTATGGAGTTATCCACTTCTCCGAGGATCATGCAGTCGTCCGCGATAAGGCTGTTGCTGACCTTCGCGTCGGGGCTGATATATGTCGGCGCGGAATTTTTGACTTTGGTATAAACTGGTCTGTTCCTGACGTTGAACAACGCGTTTCTGGAAGCCTTGTTGGAAATAAGGTCAAGGCTGCAACCGAAATAATCGTTCAGCGACGACAGACACGCATAATAGCCGGAAAACTCGTAGACGGAATACTTTCTGTCAACGGTATGATTGGTCATTATATCCCGTGTAAGACTTCTGTAACCGTGCGAAATCGCGTCTGCGACAAGCTCGAAAAGATAATCTCTGTTGATGACGAGGATATTCAGATTGACGTGCGCCTTGCCGCAGAATATCGGGCTGTAAGAAATAACATCGGTGATTCTGCCGTTTTCGTCCGTCCGGAAAAGAACGTTCTTTTCAGCGGTCTCGCTGTCAACCTCGACAAGTCTTGTTGCAACGGTTATGTCCGCGCCCTGCTTGATATGATACTCAACCATATCCGTCAGGTCAATATTGCAGATAACGTCGCAATCCGAAAGCACGACGTAGTCGGCGGTTATGTGAGTTATGGAATAATTGACGTTTTTCAGCGCTTCAAGGCGTGTGGGATAGACCGAAGATGTCGGAGAACCCGCAGAAATGTACGGAGGAACTATCTTGACGCCGCCCGAGCGACGAGCAAGATCCCAATCCTTGCCCGAGCCGATATGATCCATAAGCGATTGATAATTATACTGCGTAACTATTCGGATATCCGTTATATTGGAGTTCACCATATTGGAAAGGGTAAAATCTATAAGTCTGTATTTGCAGGCGAACGGAACGGACGCCATAGTCCTTTTGCTTGTAAGCTCGGGGATGTTGCTGTCGTGGATGTTGGAAAAAATAATACCCGCAGTTGTCATAATACTCTCCCTTTCATCAGTTGTTTTTTGAAACGGAACCTATCATTTCGCCGTCGGCGACGACTCTGCCCGCCTCAACCGTAATATCCTCGCCGATAACGGCAAGCCCTTTCGCCGTCGAACGTTCTTTGCCGACAACGGCATCTTCGCTGATTACGGAGCCGCTGTCAACGATAGAATACTCGACAACGGCGCCGCTCTTAACCGTTACGTTGTTCATCAACACGGAATCACGCACAAATGCGCCCGCTTCTATTACAACGCCGTTTGAAAGCACGCTGTTTATAACCGAGCCGTGAATGTCGCAGCCCTCCGTTATGAGTGAGTTCTGAACAGTCGCCGTATCCGCGATGAAGTGCGGCGGCAAATTGTTATTTCTGGAATATATCTTCCAATCTTTTGTATGCAGGTCAAACTCGGGCTTTGTGCCGAGCAGATCCATATTCGCCTCCCAAAGGCTCGTCAGAGTGCCGACGTCCTTCCAATATCCCTCGAACGGATACGCGAAAAGCTTTTTTCCGTCGTTGAGCATCGAAGGAATGACATTTTTGCCGAAATCCTTCGATGAGGACGGATCGGCTTCGTCTTTTATCAGATATTCTTCAAGCAGTTTTTTGTTGAATATATAGATACCCATTGACGCTTTTGTGCTTTTCGGGTGTGCGGGTTTTTCTTCAAACTCGATTATTCTGCCCGTATCGTCCGTGTTCATTATGCCGAAACGGCTCGCCTGATCAAGAGGCACGTTCAAAACGGCTATTGTGCAGTCCGCGCCTGCTTTTTTATGCGCGTCCAGCATTTTGGCATAATCCATTTTGTAAATATGGTCGCCGGAAAGAATAAGAACATAATCGGGATCGTAGCGGTTGATAAACTGCAGGTTCTGATATATGGCGTTTGCCGTGCCCTTATACCAATCCGCGCCCTGTTTTCCCTGATAAGGAGGAAGAACCATAACGCCGCCGTAAAGTCTGTCCAGATCCCACGGCTGTCCGTTGCCGATGTATTCGTTCAGAACCAACGGCTGATACTGCGTCAGAACGCCGACGGTGTCTATACCCGAATTGACGCAGTTCGACATCGGAAAATCAATTATCCTGTACTTTCCGCCGAAAAGCACCGCAGGCTTTGCGGTCTTCTCTGTCAGCGTGTAAAGACGGCTTCCCTGCCCGCCCGCAAGAAGCATCGCAACACATTCTTTTTTGGTGTTCATATCGTACCTCCGTAATTTATTTTATTCTTAATTGTTTTATTTGACCTGTTTTTTCTTCGCGTCGGAAAGGATCAAGCCGCCGTATGCGGGAATGTCTATATCAACATAAAAACCTCCGCTCTCGTTCTTCGACGCTTTGAAAGATTTCTTTTTCATATCTCCTTTACCGCCGAACCGCTCGTCCTCGGACGAAAAAGCGATGCGATATGTTCCGCTTTCGGGGACTTTCAGCCGAAAATGCCCGTGCGCGACAGGTGAAAAATTGATAATAACGGAAACGGAAGAGCCGTCAAGAGCCTTTCTTCGGTATGTTATTGTATTCATATCGCGCAGATCCGCATCTATCCACTCAAAGCCGTCCCAGCCGTCGTCGATCTGCCACAGCGAGGGGGTTTGCAGATAGAAATTATTCAAAGCCGATGTAAACTCAAACATTTTGGCGTGTGCGGGATAATCGAGCATAAACCATTCGAGCTGATTCTGATAATCCCACTCGCGGAACGGCGCGAACTCCGTGCCCATAAACGTCATTTTTTTGCCGGGAAGCGTTATCATATAAACAAGGAATGCGCGCATACACGCAAACTTATCCTCGTATCCGCCGAACATCTTATCAAGAAGCGATTTTTTGCCGTGAACGACTTCGTCGTGCGAAACAGGCAGAATGTAGTTTTCAGAAAACGCATACATCAGAGGAAACGTCAGTTTTTCGTGGTCGTAGCGCCTGAAAAGCGGATCGCGGGAAACATAATCAAACATATCGTTTGCCCAGCCCATATTCCACTTAAAATTGAAGCCGAGACCGCCCTTGTCCACGGGTCCCGTGACCATAGGCCACGCGGTGGACTCCTCCGCTATCATAAGAACGTCGCCGAATTCACCGAAAATGGCGGTGTTCAGTTTTCTGAAAAAAGCGATCGCTTCAAGGTTTTTGTTCTCGCCGTAAGAGTTGGGGATCCATTCTCCGGGCTTTCTGTCGTAATCGAGATAAAGCATTGACGCAACCGCATCTATGCGAAGTCCGTCAAGATGAAATTCGCGAAGCCAATAAAGCGCGTTGGATACAAGAAAAGACTGAACCTCGGGACGTCCGACGTCAAAGCAACGCGTGCCCCACCCTTTATGTTCCATACGGTCTTTGCCCGTATATTCGTAAAGAGGGTGACCGTCAAACTCAAAAAGTCCGTGCTCGTCCTTCGGAAAATGCGCGGGTACCCAATCAAGAATAACGCCTATTCCCGCCGCGTGAAGCGCGTTGACAAAGTATCTGAAATCGTCGGGTGTTCCGAAACGCGATGTGGGCGCGTAATAGCCGCAGACCTGATAGCCCCAAGAGCCGTCAAACGGATATTCCGCAATGGGCATAAGCTCGACGTGCGTATAGCCGAGGTGTTTAACATAAGGGACCAGAAGGTCGGCGATTTCCCGATAATTCAGATAATGCGCTCCGTCCGTGTTCTCCGCGCCGTCGCGCGTGCGCCACGAACCGAGATGCATTTCATATATATTCATCGGAGCTGAGTAAAAATGCCTGCCGCCCGCAAAAAGGCTTTTTCTGTGTTTTAGCCAACTTGAATCGTTCCACGCAAAACCGGACGGTTCGGCGACTATCGACGCGGTTTTTTCAAGCGTCTGCGATTCGAATGCGTATGGGTCGGATTTATAGCGTGCAACACCGCCGCCCGTCACGCGGAACTTATAGAATTTTCCGACAAGTTCACCGTAAGGAATGTCTACTACAGCGTGCCATATCCCGTTTTCGGAAACCTTTTCGAACGGAATGCCCTCGTCCCAGCCCGTGAAGTCGGAAACAAGGTCTATCGAATCAGCCTTCGGAGCCCATGTTCTGAAAACGGTTTTGTTTTTTCCGAGCGGATGACAGCCCATATATTCATAGGCGCGAAAATTCGTTCCCTGATGAAACAGAAAAATTGCGCCGTCGTTCTCTTTTTCGGTTGCCCTAACTTTTTCGGTCATACTTCCTCCGTTACAATCGTCAGCCGATAAGGCTTCTTGCGGCGATAAAATCCACGACCAGAGCGGAGTTGCCGTCGTATGCGGTAACCGCGCTTGTTTCTATTGCCGCGGGCGAGATCAATTGCATTTCGTTTTTAAGAGCCGTTCGCATACCTGCGGCAAAGCGGTAAAGCGAAGATAAGTCCATATCCGTTCGCACGTCACGCACGAGCAGTCTCAGCATTTTGTCAAGCGCGACGGGCGTGAGTTTTTTGTTTTCATGCTTTATACTTATGCCGGAATTGGAAACGACGATATCATATCCGAAATCCGTATCTGCAGAGGTTATCAGTTCCGCCGCCGAACCGATATTGAGTTTTCCCGTATCGGTCACGGTCAGACCGAGCATTTTTCCGCAGTCCTCCGCGACGCCTTTTATACCACGGCGGAAATACACGTTTCCGAGTTTTGTCATTCCGAGCTCATCGTCAAGAACAAGCATGTACGACGGAAGCGAAGTTATAACGCAGCCGTTCGTTCTTGAATTCAGGGACACGAGAACGCAAAGAATCATCTCGGTGTCGTTTTTATCGGTGCTGACAAGTAAAAAATTCGACAAATACGCGGAAGCGCGCGTTGAGTTATATTCCGTTTGACGTTTCAGGCGAGACAAAAGCTCAGGGGCAGTCGCATCGGCGGTGTCGTGAAGCGAAAGAGGCTCGCCGAGCTTCCTGTATGCTTTTAACGCGTTAGAAATTTCGACGTCGGTCAGACCGAGAGAAGAAATATCCCTTCCCTGTTCAACGGCATCAACAATCTCTGCACTGCCGATTTTGTCGCGGTACCCGACAATATCGAGAAACGACGCGCCGTAGCCGATGCAGGCACCCGCGAATATGAAGCACAAAACGGGAAGAAGAACAAGCAAGGCAAGCAGTATTCGCGGAGTGAACCAAAAACTTCCGAGACGTTTCATATTTTTTCGTCCTCCGTTTCTGCCTGAGCCCGGCGCATCGCTTTTTCGGAAGAAGGCATCTCGTCTGCGGAATCCGCCGTTTTTTTCGGTCTTGTTTTTTCTGCGCCAATGCAAACAAGTCCGTCCGAAGTTTTCAAAAGCACCGCTTCGCCAGCGGAAAAAATTATATGCGATTTTTTCAAACCCTTTTTCCGCGTTTGGGGAAGAATAAAATCCGCGCGCTCAAGTTCCGCAGCGTCAAAGACGGCGAACGAAAGCAATCTGCGCGTGCTTCGGATATAGAAGCGCTTGCGAAAAACGCCGTAAGCCGCGACCTTGACGCCGCCGATATATGTTTTGCACCTGATATACGGCAGAAAACTTCTGAATCCCGTTTTTCGGGGACATTTTCTATCCGACGGGGCAAACGAAAGATTTCCGTCAAGCTCCGTCACATTATAAAGCGTCAGCCTGTAATCGCAGCCGAAACGGCTCTTGAAAACATAGCCGAGCGCAAACGCGAGAATCAAAAACGGCAGAAAAACATAAAAAACATATCTCCCGAACGGCTCGGGCAAAACGCAAACGGTCGCGAAGTTTCCGACGGTCATCGTATCGTCCGCGGAATAAAATGTCAATCCGACGCGGCAGTCGCCTGTTTTCAAAACAAACGGGGAAAGCGGTTTTGCGAACGCTGCAAGAAACCTTGAAGAAGTCAATCCGTATACGCGCACGCGAACGGTTCCGTCGGTCAGGATTTCTTTTTCAAAGGGTCTGCCGTCGGCGGAAATCGAAAGATCCAAAGCCGAAACCTCGTCAAATGCAAGCTTCACGCCTTTTTTATACACTGAAAAATCAATATCCGTTCCCCCGACGAGCTCATCGCGGTAAACGGAGCGCGGCGCGAAAACGGAAACGGAATAAATATTATCTGAATAATCGAGCGCAAAGGTCTTGTCCGTGTTTGCGGAAAAAGAAACGACGGAAATGACAAGGATATTAAGTATCGCGATTGTTACGGCAACAATTTCAAGCGCGCGCTTCTTCATTTGGATTACCGCCTCCGTGCAAGATCTTTATATAAGATATTATAGCATATAATTTCTTAATTAGCAATAGCGAATGACGTTTTTTCTGTAATCTTTTTCGGCAATTTTGTTCGTATTCAAAGCGAAACGGGGTCTTTCGACCCCGACCGCTAAATTTTCGCTTTTTCTATCCTTGTTGCCGACACGGAAAGAGGCGTTTCATCATCCGAAAAGTCTCCGAATCCCCGAAAATCAACGATATCAAACGTTCGGCAGACCTCAACTCTCGTTTTTGTTCTTTTCCCGTTCGCGTTGAATATCGCAACGCATCGGAGCGCGTCGGCAACGCTTGACGCCTTTGTCGTAAATTCAAGCCTGCTCTTTTTTCCGAAAATACCGCAAAGAGAGCGCGTTTCGGCGCCGGCATCCGCGAGCGCGCGAAGAAATTCCGAAGTTTTCTTCATATCCGCGGAATAATTAACCGTTATGCGGCAATATTCGGAGCAGCCGCCCGTCACGGCAAAAGACAATGCCGACGCATCGCCGAAACAAGGCGTTCCCTCGCGTTTTCGCTCATTTTCGCAAGCGGCAGCCGAACTTTGTCGGAGCATAAGCCGAGAAGAGACTGCGCGACCTTTACGGGAACGGGATTGACCTCGCAGAACAGAGCCTCGATAAGGTCGTGATAATCGGTCTGGATCATCGCCGCTGTCGTATAATCACCCTCGAAAAACGACGCGCAAAGCTCGTGCACCTGAACGGGACAGATATTTGCCAGAACGCTGATGACGCCCTTTGCCCCGAGCGAAAGACACGGCGCAATCAACGCGTCGTCGCCGGAATAAACATCGAGGGAATCGCCGCAAAGCCCGCAGGTCTTGCAAAGAGCGGTCATATTGCCGTTCGCCTCTTTAATCGCAACGATGTTCGGTATCTCTTTCAGCTCGGCGTATGTTTCGGGCAAAATATTCAGCCCCGTGCGTGACGGAACATTGTAAACTATCATCGGAACGGCAACGCGCTCCGCAATATAGCCGTAATGTCCTACAAGTCCTTTTTGCGTCGTTTTGTTGTAATACGGCGTTACGAGCAAAAGCGCATCCACTCCGAGGTCAGCCGCTTTTTGCGACAGTTCCAGAGCGTGGACGGTGTTGTTACTTCCTGTTCCCGCGATCACGGGAATCTTTTTATCGACTTTTTTGATACAGCGCGCAATGAGCGCCGTTCTTTCCTCGTCTGTCAGAGTAGACGCTTCTCCCGTCGTTCCGCAAACGACAACCGCATCGGTGTTCCTTTCGAGAATAAAATCAAGTATACGGTCAAACGAATACAGATCGAGTGAACCGTCTTCGCGGAAAGGAGTTGTGACAGCCGCCGCGGAACCGACAAAAATCGGAGCGTGAGGCAAAAAAGTCACCCTATTTCTTGATTTCGCCGCTCTCCCACATGGAAATGAGTTTGAGGGCGATCTGAACGGCGTTTGCCGCAGCACCCTTGCGGATATTATCCGCGACCACCCACATATTGAGCGCGTTATCTGCGCTGTCGTCGCGTCTTAATCTTCCGACGTAAACCTCGTTTGTGCCCTTTGCGGTAACAGCCATGGGATAAACGTTGTTTTTCGGGTCGTCCTGAACCACGATGCCCTCGAAATCCGCAAGTTCTTTTCTTACGTTATCAAGTTCGAATGGTTTTTTCAGTTCGACGTTAATGGACTCGCTGTGGCAGTCGAAAACGGGAACGCGAACGGTTGTTGCCGTTATTCTGAGAGTGTCGTCATGCAGGATTTTGCGCGTCTCGTTTATCATTTTCTTTTCTTCTTTGGTATAACCGTCGTCGCCGAACACATCGATATGCGGCAGACAGTTTGAGAAAATCGGGTACGGGAACTTCTTCGGAGGTTCGCCGTTTATACCGTTTTTCAAATCGTCGTAGCCCGCGACGCCCGCGCCCGAAACAGCCTGATAAGTCGAATAAACTATTCTCTTTATTCCGTAATTGTCATAAAGAGGTTTGAGAGCGACTACAGCCTGTATCGTCGAACAGTTCGGGTTTGCGATTATACCTTTGTTCCACTTGATATCCTCGGGATTCACTTCGGGAACGACAAGGGGCACTTCGGGATCCATACGCCACGCGGAGCTGTTGTCTATAACAACGCAGCCGTGTGCCGCGGCGATGGGCGCGAATTTCTCACTTGTCGAGCCGCCCGCAGAGAAAAGCGCGATGTCAAAGCCCTCGTCAAAGCTATGCTCCGTGAGTTCCTTGACTTCATGCTCTTTGCCGAAGAATTCAAGTTTTTTGCCCGCCGAACGCGCAGAAGCCAAAAGCGTGTAATCAGCTTTAAGGTCGTACTCCTCGCAGACCTTCAAAAAGGTTCTGCCGACCATGCCCGTTGCGCCGACGATGGCGATTTTCAGATTTTGCATTTCGATCACTCCTACCAATATACTACGAAAAAGTTTTATGTTTTGTTACCCCGATTAGGTTGACAAATTTTTCGTATTGCATTATAATATTGAAAGTATATCATATTTTCGGCGCTTTGTCAACATTTCAGCAAGGGAGATTCTTTAATAAAAAAATGAGATTATCCGATTTTAATTATGACCTGCCGCAGGAACTTATCGCTCAAAAACCTCTTGAAAAACGGGACGGTTCGCGACTTCTCTGCTTAAACAGACAAACACACGAGATTTTGCACCGTCATTTTTCCGACGTTACGGATTATTTTAACGAAGGCGACTGCCTTATACTGAACGATTCGAGAGTTATACCCGCAAGACTTTACGCGGTAAGACGCGACACGGGCGCGGTGGTCGAAATATTTCTGCTCCGTCCCACAAGCGGCGCCGATGTTTGGGAATGTCTCTGCAAGCCCGGCAAAAAGACAAAGATTGGAACGATACTTGATATAGAAGACGTGCAATGCGAAGTTCTCGACATCGCGGAAGACGGAAACAGAACGATTAAATTCACATACGACGGCGACGTTACCGAAAGGCTCAAGCAGCTCGGAGAAATGCCTCTTCCGCCGTATATACACGAAAAGCTCAAAGACGCGAACCGTTACCAGACGGTATACGCAAAATACGACGGCTCCGTCGCCGCGCCGACCGCGGGCTTGCATTTCACGCAGGAATTGCTCGAAAAAATTAAGGCAAAAGGCGTGGAGATAGGCTATGTCACCCTGCACGTCGGGCTCGGCACGTTCAGACCCGTCAAAGTTGACGACCCGACAAAGCATAAAATGCACAGCGAATACTATATTCTTCCGCAACAGACGGTCGATATGATAAACAGGACGAAAGCACGCGGCGGAAAAGTTACGGCGGTCGGAACAACATCTGTCCGAGTTCTCGAAACGGCGGGACGCAATCTTCCGCTGAAAGCGCAGTCTGGCGAAACGGACATTTTTATATATCCCGGCTTTGAGTTTCACGTTATCGACAGGCTTATAACGAACTTCCATTTGCCCGAAAGCACGCTGATAATGCTTGTTTCCGCGCTTGTTGACAGAGAAACGATACTTTCGGCTTACGAAGAAGCCGTCAGGGAAAAATACAGATTCTTCTCGTTCGGCGACGCGATGTTCATTTATTAAAAACACGGGCACACCGTATTGAAAGGCAAAACTATGTATACACTTATAAAACAGGAGGGCAGCGCGCGGCTCGGAAAATTCGAGACCGTTCACGGAACGGTGCAGACGCCCGTTTTCATGAATGTCGGCACGGCGGGTGCGATCAAGGGCGCTGTCAGCGCGGACGACTTGAAAACGCTCGGCTGCCAGGTGCTTCTCTGCAACACGTATCATCTGCACGTCAGACCCGGCGACAAACTTGTTGCGGAAGCGGGCGGGCTTCATAAATTCGTGCATTGGGACAGACCCATATTGACCGACAGCGGCGGATTTCAGGTCTTCTCTCTCTCGCAGTTGCGAAAAATAAAAGAAGAGGGCGTTACGTTTAACTGCCACCTTGACGGGCACCGAATCTTCATGGGACCGGAAGAAAGTATGCAGATACAGGCAAATCTCGGCTCCACCATAGCGATGGCTTTTGACGAATGTGTGGAAAACCCCGCGGAATACGGATACGCGAAAAAATCGTGCGAAAGAACGTATCGCTGGCTCGTCAGATGCAAAACCGAGCTTGACAGGCTCAAAGAAACGGGAGTTGCTGTCAATCCGAAGCAGATGCTTTGGGGAATAAATCAGGGCTGCACCTACGAAGATCTGCGTCAGGCGCACATGAAAAATATAGCGACCCTTGACCTTGACGGATACGCGATAGGTGGATTGGCGGTCGGCGAAAGCGCGGAAGAAATGTACCGCATAATCGAAGCGGTTGAGCCGTTTATGCCGAAAAACAAGCCGCGTTATCTTATGGGCGTGGGTACTCCCGTCAATATTCTGGAAGCGGTTTACAGGGGCGTTGATTTCTTTGATTGCGTTATGCCGTCAAGAAATGCCCGTCACGGTCACCTTTTCACCTCAAAAGGAATCATCAACATCAAAAATGAGAAATACGCGAGGGACTTCTCTCCGATTGACGAAAACTGCGAATGTCCCGTTTGCAAAACATATTCAAAAGCGTATGTCAGACATCTTATAAAAGCCGACGAAATGCTCGGTATGAGACTTGCGGTCATGCACAATCTTTTCTTCTACAATGACCTTACGGCAAAGATAAGACAGGCGCTCGCAGAAGGCAGATATGAAGAATTTTACCGTGAGCAGCGAGAAATTCTCGGCAGAAGAATTTGACGGTTTGCGAAAGTTTTGCGTTACCTATTGCAATAGCAAAAAAAATATGCTAAAATAAATATAAATATTAATTCGGAGGAAACAAAAATGAATTTTCTTATTACTCTTGCCGAGACCGTTGCCACGACGGATCTTAACAACGGAGGAACCGTTTCCGGCTGGGATCAGATCAAACAGTATCTCTTCCCCGCCCTTATGATTATCGGTCTTGTTCTTGTTTTCTGGCTTCTTATAATCAGACCTCAGAAAAAACAGGAAAAAGAAACACAGAAAATGCGCAACAGCGTTATGGTCGGAGACACCATCACCACCATCGGCGGAATAAACGGCATCGTTCGCCAGATCAAAGAGGACGAGGATACTTTTATAATCGAATCTTCCGCGGACAAGTCCAAGATAGCGGTCAAGAGATGGGCGCTTCAATCCAAAGACGCTGCCGGTGCGGAAAGCCTTGCGGCTGAAAGTGCCGCTGCGGAAGCAAAACTGAACGGCGAAAAGAAGAAGTAATCTCTGACTGAGAATAATCGTTTCATAAACATCATATTCTTGTTTTGACAGGCGCGGCAAAAGCCGTTGCCGAGACTCGGGAGTGTGATGTTTATGAACTATTACGACAAGAAAAACTCAAACCTGCCGAAAGGCGTTTTTCTGCTGCGGTTTTTAATAGGAATACTCGGCGGCGTCGTTGTTTTCTGCGCGCTGATGTGCATTTTTGCGCTGATTCTTTCTTTAACGCGGATCTCGGACGGGTTTATGCCTCTTTTTGCGGGGATAAGCATAGCGGGAGGTTCGTTTTTCGGAGGGTTTCTGACGGCACGCCTTATAAAAAGCAACGGACTGCGAAACGGAATAATATGCGGAGCGTTCTATGCGCTTATCCACATTCTCGCCTGCATAATCTTCAAAGGGCTCGGAGACGTCGGAGCGCTTGTATTTGCGCTGTTTGCCGTGGAGATATGCACGGCGTCTCTCGGCGGAATTTTCGGGGTCAACTCGGCAAAATAGTTTTTTGACGGCATACGAACGGATATTTTTTCATAGTCATTGACCGTAAGACTGATGAAAGAGGTTCGCCGAGAATGCCGTTTGAGCGAAAATATAAAAACAATATTTTTCTGATTGCGCTTTGCGTTATCGCCATAGGATTTATAACAGGCTGCCTTTATGTCGGCTTTTTCTGCGGCGGCGGACTTTCGCAGATTTGCGCGGAGTACAAGACCTCGTTTGAAGGTTCGGTCAAAATTTTTCCGATAATCGCAGATACGCTGTTTTTTACGGTCACGCTGTTTCTGCTCGGTTTTTCGCTGTTCGGCTTTTGGTTCTGCAATCTTTTTCTTTTTCTGAAAGCGATGTTTTTGGGAATAACGGCAAGCGCATGTTACTGTCTGAACGGTGTTCGGGGCGCGCTTACTGTCGCAACGGCGATACTCCCCTATGCCTTTCTGATATTATGCGTGCTGTGCCTGTTCTGCGTTGAAGCGACAGACCTTTCGTATCACGCGTACAGAGCAACGGACAGAGCGATACTCAAAAAACTTATAAAACGGTATTTCGCGGTCTGCGGCGCGCTTTTTGCGCTGGCGGCGATACCCGTGCTGTGGCGCATTTTTCTTACGCCTCTCGCAATAAAATATATAAATTAAAAATCAGAGGATGATTTATGAGCATTTGGTCGTTCAAAGACAAAGAAGGTCCGGGGGTCAGCAAAAACGAAGAAAAAGCCCCTGCCTATATCAGATTTTTCAAAACGTATTTTACGCATTTCCCGACAATGGTCGGGCTTAATCTGCTTTATCTTTTCTGCTGTCTTCCGATAGTTACGATTGGCGCGTCAACCGCCGCGCTCAACTATGTTATGAGAAACTATGTCCGCGGCGTTCACGTTGACCCTTATCACGATTTTCTTAAAAAATGCAGAGAGAATTTCAAGCAAGGCACGGCGGTAACGGTGCTTTACATCATCGTCGGCGTTCTGCTCGGATTTGCAATATCGTGGTACCGTTCGCAGTACACCACAGGCGGCGGGTTCGGGTTTGCGCTCCTGTTCGGGCTTATGCTCTTAATCGTGCTTCTTGCGGCGGGTTCTCTGCCCTATCTGTTCCCGATGATGGTATCTTTTGATTTGCCGCTTAAACAGTTGATAAGAAACAGCCTTATCCTCTGCACCGCAAAAATTTTCCGAACGCTCGGAATGTTGCTTTTCGCCGTCGTATTTCTCGGCACGTTTGCTTACTTCTGGCAATTCGGGCTTGCATTCCTGTTTCTGACGAACTTCTCGCTTGTATTCCTGCTCAACAATTTCGCGGTATATCCCGTACTTGTGAAATATATTGCGAAAGAAGAAGAAAACAAGGACGACGGAGACGACGAGGAACAGATTTTCACCGACACCGTGAAATAATTCTCAAATACTTAACAAAATAAGCATTTAATATGCCTACCGCACATTTCAAATATGCGGTAGGCATTTCTTATTTTTGTATATCTGTTTTTTTCAGATTCGGAATGTCCGAAATAAGCCGTTCGGCAAAGGCGTCAAGCTTCGGCTGCGGGTCTTCTTTCGGTTCTGTCAGCACCCTGCGCAAGAACGAAAAAAGAACGGACACTACGGCGCCTGCTCCCGTATAAATCAAAAAATGAAGCAGTGGAGAACGGAATAAAAACCTTTTCAAATCAAACAGTAATTCATTCCGCATAGGCAATAACGAAATCGGGCCAAACGAACACACGGGGATAAGTGCAAACGGATCGACAGGCAACAACTTTTTCCAACCGTTCACAACATTCACGCAAACGGAAGTATATCCGCGCCTCTGTTCGACGGTTATCGAGATGCGGTAGCGGGCATTCACGCCCTCGGAAACTGTTTTCTTCTCTGCGTATGTATTGTAATAATAATCGAGTCTGTTAAGTTTTTCCCGCAGTTTTACAAATTCGGGAAAGAGTTTTTTGGAAAGAATCTCTTGCAGATACTCTCCGTATTTTCGTTTTATCTTATCTTTTACGATATTTGCGGGAACAGTTGTTTCGTAATACACTTTCATTTTGTTTTCAAATCTCCCCTTTTGATTGATTATATCATGCCGCCGTCGAAAAAGCAATATCATAACGGACAAATTTTCGGCATATAGATTAACAGACAAACGGTTCGGAGGTCATAAACATGCGCGTAAACGAATTGCGGTGCAAAGAGGTTGTCAACGTCACGGACGGGGCGCGGCTCGGGCTGGTGGACGACGTGGAGTTCACGCTGCCGAAAGGCGACATCTGCGCAATAACCGTTTTGGGACGCGCGCGGTTTTTCGGACTTTTCGGACGCGGAGAAGAAATATATATCCGTTGGTGCGATATTCAGAAAATCGGCAAAGACGCGGTGCTTGTCTGTATCGACCCGCCCAACCAAAATTCGCAGAAAAACGGTTTTTTCTCATCACTATTCAAGTAAACGGAGACAGCGATATGAAAAAAATTTTCAGTCTGATACTTGCGGCGACGCTTTTTCTCGGGTGCGCCGTTATGACAAATGCGGACGAGACCGACACGGAAGCGGAAATCAAAACATTTTCGGATGTAATGAATTATCTTTCAAGCGTAGAGACCGATTCGCCCGAAATCAAACTTGACCTGACGGCAGCTTCGGCGGTGCTTATGGAGGCCTCGACGGGCAAGATTCTTTACGCCGCAAACGGCGACGCGCGCCATGCCCCGGCAAGCGTGACAAAAGTTATGACACTTCTTATCATAATGGAAGAACTCGACAAAGGAACGTTCACAACGGAAGATACCGTCACAACAAGCGAACACGCCGCGTCGATGGGCGGCACGCAGATATATCTCGAAGTCGGAGAGCAGATGTGCGTGAACGATATGATAAAGGCTATCGCCGTTCCGAGCGCAAACGACGCAACCGTTGCCATGGCGGAGTTCGTTGCGGGCTCGGAAGAAGGCTTTGTTCAGATGATGAACGAACACGCCTCCGCTCTCGGAATGAACAACACGCATTTCACGAACTGTACGGGACTTTTTGACGACGACAACCATTATACGACAGCAAAAGATATGGCGATTATGACACGCGCTCTTTTGCTCCATGAAAGAATATTTGAATATACAACGATTTGGATGGACACTTTACGGGGCGGTCAGTTCGGGCTTGCAAACACGAACAAGATGCTCAAATCCTACAGCGGTATGAACGGAATGAAAACAGGTTACACAAAGCTTGCAAAACATTGTTTCAGCGGAACCGCAAAACGGGACGGGATGCAGCTGATTGCAACGGTTATGGGCGCGCCGTCCGCAAAAGAAAAGTTTAAGGACGCCGCAAAAATGCTCGATTTCGGGTTCGCAAACTTTTCCGTTTACAGCTCCAAAGCGGAAGAACATCCCCCGATAACCGTGCTGAAAGGAACCTCTCCGAGCATCAGCGTCCGCGAAGCCGAAGGTCTTAACCTTCTCGTTGCAAAAGGTCAGGGACGAAACATAGAAAAAAATATAACGGTTGAAAGCGAACTCACAGCCCCGATAGAAGCGGGCACGGAGGTCGGAACGGTCACGTACACGCTCAACGGCGAAACAATAAAGACCTGCCCGATAATCACAACCGAAAAAGTCCCCGCCGCGGGCTTCGGAACATATTTTGCAAGGCTGTTTTCGTTTATAACGGGATAGTTTCGGTATTCTCTGCCGAATGATCCGAAAGTAACGCTTCCCTATCAACAAAATTTCACAAATCAAAAAGGTTTTTTAACTCCGTTGCTATTGACAACCGACGCTTTGTGTGGTATAATCTTTTAGCAACGGAGTTGTTTTGTCTATGTCTGCGGGTGTGGCGGAATTGGCAGACGCGTCGGATTTAGGATCCGATGTCTCAGACGTGGGGGTTCAAGTCCCTTCATCCGCACCATTTACTCCTTGTATTTACGATAAAATCGCAGTAATGCTTTTTTATGTAAGCGGATCAAGCAGAACGCTCCGCCTCGGTTACCCTCACCGTGTAAAAATTGAGGAACAACAGAATATGCGGGTATGGCGGAATTGGCAGACGCGTTAGATTCAGGTTCTAATGGTCGCAAGGCTGTGCAGGTTCAAGTCCTGTTACCCGCACCATAAAAAGGCTATAAAAAAGATATAGCCCGTGAAAACCTCGATTTTATCGAGGTTTTCGCCGTTTTATGGGGCAAAATTTCAGTGTTCGATTTTGTAGATGTAAATCGGGCATTTTTCCTTTGTAGAAGGTCTTGAACTCTCACACAACAGAATATGGACGGCATAGGCAGGTAGAAATCAAAAATCTACCTGCCTTTTTTGTTGCCCGAAAAAAGGAGAAAAAACTATGCTTCAAAAAGAATTAGCCAAGCGGCTGCGCGGCCGCTTTGAAACCGAAATGGACGGTGACGGTTGGCTTGCGGTATCCTCGGATGGGATGCCGCTGTGCCGGGTGAAGTACAACGGCAACTGTATCGTCAACGACAACCCCTACCTCTCGGAGGAATACCTCGGCAAAATCGCTGAAGTTCAAAATGAGCTGCTCACCGTAAAGGACTATGTCGCTCTTTACGAACACGCTCCGCAGATGAAGGCAGCGGAGGTTTTGGAATACCGACAGCTTGCCTCCTTCGGAGATACGGTGCTGGCAGCCAAGTACAGCGAAAGCCACGGTTTTGAATTTGTCACATGGAAACAGAACGCAGACGGTAATGCCGTGTTTTGGGGAGATTACTCTCCGAGCTACGAATACGCCAAGGAGTCCTTTGCCGTGCGCTCCGGACTGATCCCCGAAAGCCGATTGTTCTCCAAGCAGGAAACCGCAAACCTCTGCCGCTGTGTGGACTTCGCCAAGGCCAATTGCGAAACGCTGACCTATGAGCAGGAACGGCAGCTGGATAAGCTCCAAGAAAAACTCACGGACGGATACCCGCCCCTCGAAGTTGAGCCGCCGACCTTTGAACAGACAGCGGCCCCACAACAGAATATGTAATACTATTGATCGCCCTTCGGTTACACAAAAACCGGAGGGTTTTTTCTATTTCACGGCAAGGAGAAAAAACAATGACCATATTTTCAGATAATCCATATGACAGACGCATGGAACGGCTGATGATGACCGTTCCGAATTTCAGACCGAGAGGTGTGGGCTTCCGTTTTACCGAAGCACAAATATTCATCACGGCAACCGCCGCCACACCCACGGAGATACTGACGGCCACCATGAGGCAGATACGCTGTCCGCCCTTCCGCAAGAGATTCAACGAATATATAGAAAGCGAGGAAAACCCCATGACATATATAAATGAAAAGCACCGGACAAGATTTACACTTGCCGCAAAGAATGTACACCGAGAGAATTACGCACTACTTTCGGTGTTGTATCTGCTCACCGCCGACCAAAGGCTGTGGAGCTGCTGCAAGCACCACATAAATAACGGCTGCGTGTTTTTTGAGAACATTAAACTCCATAATTGCACCGAACGAGCCTACACCCTCTACTGTGCGGCAAAGGATTTAACCCTCGGCACAAAGCACATAACCGTGTCGGACTTGTCGGACGCAGACCTTGTCCCGCCCATGCTGTTCCGCACCATCTGCAATGCTATGGCTATCCGCAGATTCGGACTCGCAGCCGTAAAGGAGATTTGCCATGATTAAACTGAAAATCAAATACGGAAACAGTCAAACCGACCTCCGCTTTCCCTGCACAGAAAAGGATATGAATGCGGCACTCGAAAGAATCCGCGCCGAGGATGTCACACCCCTTGAACTCTATGTGTCCGAGGTCATATTTCCCGAGGAACTCGCCTTTCTACAAGACAGATTCGCAAATCTGGATGAGGTCAATTACCTTGCCAAGCGCATGGACAGCTTTTTCGGGGACGAGGAATATCAGTTTTACGAAGCCATGAAGTTAGAGGGCTTTGACACCCTGCCCGACCTCATCAATTTGAGCTTTAATCTCAATCGCTATCCGCTGATTCGGGATATCGGTGACATGGGCAAAATCGGCAGAGAGTATCTGCTGACGGTCAACGGCTGCATACCGGCACACGATGAGGATGACCCGAAATATGCGCAGCTCGGACGGGAACTGATACAGTCCGGCAACGGCATATTTACCGAACACGGAATGCTGTTCGTTGATGAAAACACGCCGTTCCAACGGTCATATGACGGACAGACCTTCCCGCCGTATTTGTATGATCCAGGGGTGCTTTGCGTTGCCAAGGCCGAGTATGGCGGCAAAACCGAATATCTGTATTTTCCCTGTGAGGAGGAAGCCATCGACAAGGCGTTTGCAAGGCTCGGCACAACAGCGGATGAGGTGAAAATTACGCTGGAGGACTTCAATACCGACAGCCCCGAATGGTTCGGGCGATTCCGTGAGATCGCCTCCGAGGAAGGCGTATACGAGCTGAACCGGCTGACCGCCGCCGTTAATACGGCGGATATGGATCTGAAAAAGCTGTGGTCGGTGGCGGAATATGCCGAAGCCGAGGACGCCGAGCAGCTTGTACGGCTGGCAAGGAATATCGGGTGCTTCACCTTCATTGAGGGAGCAACAAGCTATGCCGAGGTGGGAAGATTTTTTACCGAAACCGAGGACAGATATATTCTTGATCTTGAAATGGAAGATTATTTCGACTATGAGGGATTCGGAGAATATATCTCGGATAAATTTTACGGCAAATTTGTCGACGGCGGCTTCATCTACAACGACACCGACACAAGCCTGCTGGACATCTTATATCAGGACGAGCCTATGACGATGGGAGGAATGTAAATATGATCACCGCAATTATCCGCAATAAAGAGAACGCCCTCGTTCTCGATCTGCCCCACAGCATTAACGACATTTATGAAAAGCTACAGTCTATCGGCATTATGCAGTCGCCAAAGCGAATCCCGCTGACCGACAACGAGGACGAGGACATCGGAGTAAAGCTGTTCAGCGAGAGCGACTTCGGTCGGCATCTGCTCCTCACGCTGAACGAGAAAAACACCATCGCCGACGCCAATATGCTGACGCTTGTTATTGGGGCGGCAAGCGAGGACATCAAAGAGGAACTGGAACAGAACATCCTCTACGACCAGTACGACTCAATGGACGAAGTAATCAACGCCGTCCGTCAGATGACGCAGGATGCCGGTCCCGTAAAGGCTGTGTTCTTCTGTCCGCTTGTCGGCAATATCGACGAGGGCGACGGAGATATGTTCACGGTCGGAGATTCCTACCTTGCCGACAGCGCCGATGAAATCAGCGACGCCTTAAAGGATTACACCGCCAATGACGAAAATGATATGGCGGCGTACTACAACGAGGATGACGGCGTGAGTGAAAAGCTGACCTCGGCTGTATGGTCGGTGGAAATGCACGGCGATAGGCTGTTCGGACGAATTGACTGCAGCCTCAAAGAAGCTCTCACGGCAGAGGAAACGGAAGCACTGCGGGATTGGCTTACGGGACAGTGTTCGGACGGCCTCGGCGAAGGCTTTGAACAGCAGCCCATTGATACGATGGACGGTGAACTGTTCGTCTCCTTCTGGAACAGCGGCGATAACTACGCCATGATGACCGAGAGCGAGTTTGACGAATACCTGCAGCAAAACGAAATGCAGATGGGAGGGATGTAATATATGGCCTTGCTGTTTTCTGCGGTCACCGTTACCGCAGGCTATGACGAAACCGAATTCACGGTCGGAGGAATACCGAAAGAGTACGATGACCTCGTCGGCTGGACAGCTTTTGATGACTTTATGGAAAATGTCGATGCGGAAACGGAGGTCAGCGTACACGCTGAGGTATATCTCTACGGCGGCGAGGAAACCGTGACCGCCACTCCCGAGGAGATCGCATATCTTACGATGCGAATGGAACGGGACGACCGCTTCCTCGCCGGACACTGCGACAATATCGAGGATGTCGACTTCTCCTTTTTACGGCCGCCGGAGGAATATTACGGAATGGAGATGAACTGATGACAGATAAAGCAAAACCGTCGCAGCCCATGGCGTTCAAGAACCTTGCCGAGCTGAAACGGTATATTAAACTCGGCACGGAATTCAAAGCGACAAGACACAAATACCACCCCGACATCGTTGGGCTGACCCGTGTGGTGACAAAGGTGCAGACCAACGGCTTTTACTCGAAAATCAAGGATGAGCCAAACCATCGGTTCTCCGACTGCAATGGAGGCAAAGGCTTTTTCACTGAGTTCGGCAAGGCCGGCGGATATATCTTTGACGGCACTGCGGTTAAGGTGTTGGACAAGCGCGGTGAAAACGGCGTTATTTACGAATTGGAATTTTACAGAGAAAACACGGAGGTAAATGAAATGAACGAATATGACCGCCTGCACAGACAGGCACAGCGATATAAAGAACTCTATCCCGAAGGAACTCGCATCCTGCTTCTGCACATGGGCGACGATCCCCGACCTGTCGAGGACGATATGCGCGGCACCGTAATGTTTGTGGATGATATGTCCACCGTTCACTGCAAATTTGATAGCGGCAGACAGCTCGGCATCATCCCCGGCGAGGACTCCTTCCGCAAGCTCACCGATGAGGAGCTTGCCGAGGAACAGGCCGACAGCGAGGACATGGACGAGGACAACGGCCCCGTCATGGGAATGTAGGAGGTTACCTATTGGAACACGATATTCTTATACCGCAGCCGCAGGCAGATATGCTGCTCCGAGAAGCCGCCGAGCGTGAAGTGTCGGCAGAGGAACTGCTTGCGGAAATTATCAAAAAATATATAGAAAGGAACGAGCGCAATGGCGGATGAAAAGAAAGGCATCACCGTAAAAATCGACGCCGACCTCCATGCCGAAATCAGAGAATATCTCGAACGGCATGAAGGAATGACAATGGCTGAGTTTATCACCCTTGCGGTGGACGATGAGCTCCACCCGAAAATACAGCAGAAAGAAGGAAATAACATGGGCAATATGAGAACGATGGCATTTCAGGTGCCGGAGGAACTGTTTCAGAGGATCAAGGATTACCTGCACCGCAACAATATGAGTCAGAAGGAATTCGTCCTCGGTCTTATTGAAACTGAGCTCGACCGAGAACAGACCGAGCGTGAGAGCCAAATCAACGCCGAAAGCCCCACAGAGGATATCTGTGAGGAAACGGACGAGGAAACCGCAGAAAACGGCGTTAAGGGCGAATGTGAGGACGACAACGAGGAAGAAACCGAGGACGAGGACGAATCCGAAGGCTTCGGTATGACGATGTAAGGAAAGCGAGGCGGAACAGAAAAAACAACGGTATCGGTCGGATGATCTATGCCGATCAAATATCTGGATATGTTCGCAGGCATCGGCGGCTTTCGGTCGGGGCTTGACCTGCTCGGCGGCTTTGAATGTATCGGCTCCTGCGAGATAGATATATACGCAAAGCAGGCGTATGACGCCATATACCCCACGGAAGGAGAGTTATATTTTGCAGACGCAAGAACCATTGATCCATACACCCTGCCGGATATCGACCTTATTTGCGGCGGTTTTCCCTGTCAGTCCTTCAGTATCGCAGGGCTCCGCAGAGGATTCCAAGATGACACAAGAGGCACTCTCTTTTTTGAGATCGCCCGAATTGCCGCCGTTAAAAGACCACCTTTTCTGCTGCTTGAAAATGTTCCCGGATTGTTGTCGCATGACCAAGGCCGGACTTTTGCGACAATCCTCGGTGCGCTGGATGAGTTGGGGTACGATGTCGCATGGCAAATCCTTAACAGCAAGGATTTCGGTGTCCCCCAATCCCGAAAGCGCGTGTATATTGTCGGATATCTTAGAGAGCGATGTTGCGGAGAAATACTTTCTTTCACAGACGCAAATGCAGCGTCTCTTATCCAACTCCTTGGAGGCACAGAGGGCAATCGGGTCTACTCGGACGAGGGAGTCGGCATTACTCTCACAAGCAGTGCAGGAGGCTTCGGAGGAAAAACAGGGCTCTACGATGTAGCACTGCCTATCAAGGTGGATACAAAATCCGGCTTTCAGCTTGCACACCCCGGCGACAGCATAGACCTTGCCTACCCGACAATGAATACACGGCGAGGTCGGGTCGGAGAAAAGATCGCCCATACCGTAACGCCCGGCAATACGCAGGGCTATTTTTTTATCGATTTGAACGCCGGTGCAAAGCTCACCGAAACGGCTCGGTGCATTACTGCCCGACAGGACAGCGGCATCAGTAAGCATAAAGGCGAACACTCCGCCGTGTTTATTGAGGACGAGCCGAGAGCTGTAGTGACGCCCAACAAGAAAACCATCCGTCAGCAAGGAAGGTGGATAAAAGAGCCTAACGAGCCGATGTTCACCCTTACGGTGCAGGACCGGCACGGTATCCTCCGTTACGGCAGAGTGCGAAAGCTCACGCCGAGAGAATGCTGGCGCTTGCAGGGCTTTACCGACGAACAGTTCGACAAAGCCAAGGCTGCGGGACTAAGCGACGGACGGCTCTACAAAATGGCAGGCAACGCCGTGAGCGTGCCTGTCGTTTCGGCTGTCGGTGCTGTTATTAAGCGAATCTACCAAGAGCAAATTCAGAAAGGATAAGCGAGAATGAACTATAACAGAAAAATCATGAGATTTGAATTATCCGCCGAAAACCAGTTTCACGGCGGATATTATTATGCCGAATTACTGCTCCCTGCGGCGGACTATGAAATCAAGGATGCTATGCAAAAGGCTCGTGCCGTCGGCAGAGAAAACACGGTTGAAGTGAGCATCCTCGAATGCGATATCCTGCCGGAATTGCAGGATATCCGCTTGGACACTTTCAGCTTGGACGAGCTGAACTTCCTTGCCAAAAGGCTTGTATCCCTTACCGACGAGGAACTGCCCGTATTTTACGCCGTAACCGATGAGGTTTTCAGAGCTGCGGACAACGATGGACTCGTCAGCATCAAGGACCTCATCAACTGCACCTACGGCTTGGACACCGTTCCGATCGCATCCGGCATCTCCGGTCCGGAGGCACTCGGCAGATTTGCTATCGAAAACGGTCTGCTTTCCGACATCGATGACATTCCCGAAAGTGCCGTTCCGTTCTTGAATGCGGAACAGGTCGGCAGAGTGCAGCAAAAAAACGATAAAGGCGTATTTGCCGGAAATTACTATATCCCCACCGTGCATTATGAACGGCCGGAGGTGTATGACGGCGTGACCTTGCCGGAGGAAGAACCGAAAAACGCTGTGTTTTTGCTCAAGGTCGGCGCATATCCGAAAAGTGCCTTTTCCGACGAAGGCCCTGCGCTTCATGATCTGTGCCTGCCTGCCGAATCAGACGAATTATTCAATGTAACAGACAAGTGCGGCGAACCGGAAATAAACCTTTGTTTCTGCTATGAATTCTACTCATCTATACCGCAGATCACATCGGATATGTTTGACAGCATGGAAGAAATCGACGAGCTGAACACCCTTGCGCAGCGCATTGCGGCAATGAGCGAATCCGAGCAGACAAAATTCAAGGCCGTTCTCGACGCCGAAAACATGGCAAGCATTCAAGACGCACTGAATGCGGCACAAAACCTGTGGCGTTATGAATTTGCCGCCGAACCCGATACCGCCGACGCTTTTTTCAAAAATTATGTTGCCGAGAATGCGGATACGCGCTTTGACAGCCGGTGGCTTGGCGGCTTGTTTGCGCGAAATGAGGGCGAACGCTTACTCGGCCGCCTCGGTGCGACGCTTACCGATTACGGCGTTATTTCCGCACGAAACGGACAGCTTTTTGAGCCTGTGCCGTATGATGAGCCGGAGGTAAAGGAACTGAAATCGCAGGCGCTAACCGAGGAAAAGCTGGATGTTATTGAGGTACTGGATCGCAAGGCGCTGTTTTCCAATGGCAGACTATTGCCCGAAGAAATCCCCGAAGGTTTGTATGCCTACGACCTCCGCCACAGCGACGACGGCGACCGCTTCTGCTCCATTGAGCCGAAAGTGGGCGTTAACCATGGCGGTACGATACTTCTGAAAGAAGTGCTGGACTTCGGAGAGCAAGGATATATCGCACTTGACGATAACACCGAGCCAAACTTCCTGGGAGAAGAAATGACGGCAGAAGAATTTGCCGAGGAAGAAGTTCAGGACGAAGCCCAAGATGAGGTAATACAGATGGGAGGAATGCAATTATGAGTGTAAAAACAATTTCTAAGGATGAATTACGCCGTATGAACGGCAAGGAAGGACTTGTTTTGCAGGGCTGCGGCGGAGATCCGCAGGAGTGGCTTGACGGCATCAACGGTCTGCTTACTGATGAGGGTATTCTGAAAAACGGCAGCAAATTTGAGAATATCTCGGTGTTCCAAAACGGCGACCTCACCAATATTCTCTTTCCCTTTGAGGACGGCGTGGAGATAGACATGGGCAAGCTCGCCATGTGGCGCTTGCGTTCCCATGAGCAGTTCGGCGGCACCTGGCTTTCGGACTATGTCCCGAATCGACTCGGCGGCTTTATTTCCGAGCATGAGCCGGATAAGATAAAGCCCGATTGCAGGCTCATCGGCGAGGACGGAAACATCTTCAACCTTATGGGGCTTGCTGCCCGAACACTCCGCCATAACGGACTTACGGAACAGGCAACGGAAATGACCGGCCGCATTCATGAGTGCGGCAGCTATGACGAAGCTCTCGGTATTATCGGCGAATATGTTAATATAACGTGCGGCGAGGACGAAACCGAAGATATGGACGAAGGAATGGAGATGAGCCTATGACCTATGATGAATGGCAAAGGAAAACCGCAGAGCTTTACGAATCCGGCGAGGTATATACTTCGCCGGATTTTCAGTGCGACCAAACAGGCGGTTTCCCGACCTCCCTTTGCGTATGTTGGGAAAAGCAAAAGGCGTGGCTGGAACTGAACGAAAATCTCCTTATGGACAGAGATGATACGGAGCTCGGCTATTACAGGGATTTATGCGCCGAATACGGTATTCGCCAATGCTGCGACATCGAGCAGTTTAACGCACTGCTCCGAGGACTCAGCGAGGACGCAGTACAGTCCGCCGAGCTGTTTCCCGATGAGGATGAAAGTATAACGATGGGAGGAATGTAAAATGGAGATCGCCATGCTCATAATTGGCCTGCTCCTCGGCGGGTGCGTCAGTTTTTGTATTCTCGGATGTATGCAGATCAACCGCATCAACGACTATGAGGACGAGATACGCAGGCTCCGCACCAAAGAGAGAACTAAAACAGAATAAGCAATAAATCCACGGCGGTATCGATCGTTTTGAAAACGAAAGATACCGCTTTTTTGTTTTCGGAACGGTTGACCGCCTCAAAGTGAGGTGATCAAAATAAAATCCCCTGTAACATGGATAGGCAACAAGACCTCGATCCTGCATATCCTCTACGCCCTGTTTCCCATAGGCTGTGACCGCTATGTTGAGCCGTTCGGCGGCTCCGGTGCGGTACTGCTGGGGAAGCCCGTGCCGGACAAGTTCGAGGTGTTCAACGATTACAACCACAACCTCGTCAATCTGTTCCGCTGTATGCGTGACCGCCCGATGGAGTTCATTCGTGAGCTGGGTTTTTTAAGCCTCAATTCCCGTGACGATTTTGCCGCGCTGAAAAAGTTCTTCGAAAAAGAGGAATTCACCGAGGACTACCTCAAGGCGCAGCTTGACCTCACGGAAATCATGCTGCCCGAAGTGACCGCCAAGGAAGTACGGACGCTGTATTCGGCGGCGAGAAACGACCACGACCTACGCAGGGCTGCCATGTTTCTAAAGCTCATCCGATACAGTTATTCAAGCGGATGCAAGTCCTTTGCCTGTCAGCCGTTTTCGGTGCGCAGCCTGTTCGCTCTGGTGCAGCAGTTTTCAAAACGGTGCGAAACTGTGGTGATCGAGAATCAAGACTTTGAAACGCTCATCCGCCATTATGACAGATCCACCACCTTCACCTACTGCGATCCGCCGTACTTCACAAGCGAATATGTGTATGACTGCGGCTTCACATGGGAGGATCATCTGCGGCTCTACCATGCCCTTGCGGGTATGAAAGGCAAATTTCTGCTGTCCTACAATGATTGCCCCGAAATCCGGGAGCTGTATAAGGAATATAACTTTTTCGATTTCAAGCGCGTGCATAGTATGGCGCAGAAATACGAGGCCGGTAAGGAATTTCCCGAACTGCTCGTTGCCAACTATGACCTCTTTGAGCGTGAACGGCAGCAGCCCCACCAGCTCACCTTGTTCGATTCCATCGACAAGCCACTCGATTACGAAAAAATACTGAAGGAGAATATCATATGCAGAATAAAAAGATAAAAACCGAAATCATTATGCTTCCCGTACCTGCCGAGCTGTTCCTCGAAGCCGGAATGTTCGAGGGCGACCCCATGCAGATGTACGCAGACGGACATAAGATCGTCATCGAGAACATCGACGATCCGAAGGATATTGTCTGCGACGGCGATTGCGAAAATTGTCCCATTGCCGACATTGACTGTGACGGCGACTGCGAGGACTGCCCCTGCAGCGATAATTGCGATGAAAGCGAGGCGAACTGATATGACAAAATTATACCGTGTCCTTGGCAAAAGAGGACGCATTACCATCCCCTATGAGATAAGACAGCGGGTCGGCTTTTCGTATAACGATGTGCTGTCCTTCACCGAAGCCCCGGACGGCAGAACCGTGACCGTCAAGCGTGAGAAAATCTGCGATAACTGCTCCGGCACCAAGACAGCCGACAAGGAAGCCGAGATGACGCTTGAGGATTTCCTCGACAGCCTCTCTGCCGAACAGCAGCGTGTAGCCCTTGTCCATTTGTCCGTCAAGTGGGCTGAACAGAAAGCAGGTGGACACAATGCCGGAGCATAAGCCGTTGTATCTCTATTCCCTCAAGGAAGCTGCGGAATGGGGTGAAAAGGACGAATGGCGTGAGAGCTATCTCGAAAACTGCGACTGCGCCCGTGCCATCGAGAGAGCCATTGACGAACGCTATGACGGTCAGTGCCTTAAATCCTGTGCCCAGGAGATCATCGACCGATATGGCTTTGACCGTGTCAACTTCGTCCTTGCCACCACCGTGCGTCAGGGAACCCATGACGGCAGATATTCCGAGGACAACAAGAAATGGGCGCGGCGATTCTCTGTCATGGACAAGGAAAACGCTTGGCAATACAGTGTGCGAAGTCATCCGGGGCTTGTTGATCTCTTTGTCTCCGATGCAAGGCGGCTGTGGGATAAGCTCGGATTATATGACGGCAGTCAGTGCGACAGTGAGCGCAGCGGACAGCTCGACTATACCGATCGCATACTTGTACTGAATCCGTCCGTTCTCAAGGACGAGTGCAAAACGCCGCAGGATCAGTTGTTCTACGCCACCCACGGCAACGGCTGCCGACCCGACTCCCTCGGTACAAAGGTCTTCGGTTTTCATGTGTCGGACGGGGAAAAAGGTTATTACCGCCGCACGGATTTTGTGGGTGCACTGAAAGAGGAGCTCATCCCCGAATGGGCAAAGGAAAATACGCAGAAATATCTTGAAGCCGACGACCTTGCCGACGAACCCGATGAGGACGGCGGCATGACAATAAATCTGTAATCAGGAGGATTTTTATTATGGCAACGAAGAAAGCAAACAACGCATCGCAATCCAAAATTCCGGTCAGCGCCAAAATCGACCGCATGATCGAGCGTGAGGACGCGACGGTCAAAGCCTATGCCAGCGTGAATATCGGCGGCGCATTCGTCATCAAGGACATCGCCGTTGTGGACGGTCAGAAAGGGATGTTCGCCCGAATGCCCTTTCGCTCCTACAAAACCGGCAGCGGCGAAACAAAAT
Source organism: uncultured Eubacteriales bacterium (assembly GCA_934454405.1). Taxonomy (GTDB): domain Bacteria; phylum Bacillota; class Clostridia; order Oscillospirales; family UBA644; genus UBA644. Next base: position 72,334 of record CAKSFN010000004.1, read on the forward strand.
ATTCCGACATTGCCTTCGCCCTCACCGATGAGGCGCGGCAGAGCCTCAACGAAGCCGTCCTCGGCGCTTACCGTGAGGCTTTGGAGGAATCCGAGGACGAATTGCCCGATGAGGACGAGAGTCCGGCACAAAAGATGTGACTTTTTCTCGAAATCTTCCGATTTCGCTGGACTTTTGCGTGTTTTTCGGTATTGTGTAAGTAGAGGTGATCATGATGATGAAACGGAAAATGCCCGCAGTCCTCCTTGCAGGACTGATGCTGCTCGCCCTTGCGGGATGTAATGCAAACAAAGCAACGTCCGACAGCGGCACGGCAGCGGACAGCCGTATAACCGAAACGGTGACGGACTTCACACCCGAAACCACCGTCGAAACCGCTCTTCCTGCCGACACCGAAAGCAAAACCGAAGCAACGGCAGAAAAAGACAAAGCGGAAAGTACGGCGACTTTAGAAAGCGGTACTGCGGCGGAAACCCGAAAGCCTACGGAAAGTTCTGACAAGGCGGAAACATCGCCGCCGACGCAAGCACCAAAGCATACAGAACCGCCGAAGGCAACCGAGCCGCAGCCGACCGCACCGCCGGAGAGCAGACCTGCCGAAACGACTGCGCCAACAACGCCTCCGACTGAAACAAAGCCGGAAACCGAACCGCCTGCCGAAACGCAGCCGCCTAAGGGCTTCACCGAAGCCGATCACAACCGCATCGTATCCGAGGTTAAGGCTTATGCCGAAAGCTACAAGGCAAAGGGCTTTAACTTCGAGTGGTCGGACAGCTTGGAATTCGGCTGGGATGTGGGCTGGATGGGAACGCCCCGCATCAGCCGCGACGGTGTAGACGGCACGATCAAGACCCTCAAGCATCATGTCGATCTCATCTACAAATCCGGCACCGATCCCGCAAACGGCGTGACTGCCGACAGCGTACTCTACCGTGTGGTGCAGCTCGAGATCGACGGCGGCATCGCCTATGCCGTCATATACGGATAATACAATTAAATACTCTAACCCGAATGCCGTGAAAATCGCGGCATTCTTTTTTTACTCAAAAAATCGAACGGAGGAATTTTCATGTTCAAAAAATGTAAGCGCGGGATGACGGCACTTCTTGCTGCCGTCATGCTGCTCACAACCATGCTGCCGCTGACCGCGTCTGCGGCAAGCGGCGTGACGATGGATCTCACCGACTGTCATGTAAGCTGGGACTATACGCTCACCGACGAGGAAGGAAACACCTTCTCCGCCGCCTACGGACTGAAGGCCGCGGACGATATCTATTTCGGCAAGGGCTTCAGCCCGTATCTCAGCAAAATGCATGACTACACCGCCAAGCGCAAGGGGCTGACCGGCTCCAAAGCCGATTGGGAATACGGTCGGGACTATGTCTACTGCTTCTGCATCGAGCGCGGTATTCCGCTGCCCGACAATACGCAGTATTCCGCGTCCGAAAACCCAAACCACGGCAATAAGTATGCGCTGCTGACCGAAAACCAAAAGGATCTTCTAAGGCTTGCGCTGACCTACGGGTATCCGAACCGTGTAGGCTTGCAGACGAGCAAGGACGCCAACGCCTGCTATGCCGCCACCCAGCTCATCGTGTGGCAGATCACCATGGGCTTTCGCAGCTCGGCTACGGCGTTGAATGACAAGACCTATCCCATGAGCGGCTACAGCGGCACCATGACCGAGCAGTATACGCGCAACAAATATCTGAAAGCCTATTACGACGGCATTCTCTCGGATATGGCGACCCACTACACCCGACCGAGCTTTACGGCTTATACCGCAAGTGCGGCAAAGACCTTTGAAATGGACTACAGCGGCGGCAGATATACGGTAACGCTGACCGATACCAACCGTGTGCTGCAAAACTATGCCGTGACGGTAAGCGGCGGCGCATCGGTATCGGTTAACGGCAATACGCTGACCGTTTCTTCCGTCAAGCCTTTGAACGACGAGGTAATCATCAAGCTCAACCGTCGCGTTCCCTCAACGGATATGTCCACCGGCTTTCTGATCTGGTCCGTCCCCGGCAAGGAAAACGCCAATCAGGATATGGTCTCCGGCGTTCCCGCCGACAACGACCCCGTGCCTGCATATCTAAAAGTGCGTACCGCTGCCGGAAGCGCAAAGATCGTCAAGGTCAGCGAGGACGGAAAGGTAGACGGCATTACCTTCCGCATTCAGGGCGAGGGCGTGGATAAAACCGTAAAGACCGCAAACGGCGGCGTGATTCAGGTGGACAACCTCCGTCCCGGCGTGTATACCGTGACAGAAGCTGAATATGACAGATATGTGCCGCAGGAAACACGCCGCGTCACCGTGGTCAGCGGTCAGGTGTCAACCGTCACCTTCAACAATGTCTTAAAGCGCGGCGGACTGAAGGTCACCAAGACCGCCGAGGACGGACTGACCGAGGGCATGAAATTCCGGCTCTACGGCACATCCCTTGCGGGAATTGCCGTGGACGAGTATGCCGTCACCGACAAAAACGGCATTGCGGAATTCAAGGATGTGCTGATCGGCAGCGGCTATACCCTCGAAGAAGTGGGAACACCCGAACGCTATGTCGTACCCGACAAGCAGGCCGTCACAATCGAGTGGAACAAGGTAACGAACAAGTCCTTTGACAATGTTCTCAAGAAATTCAGCGTTACGGTTACGAAATCCGATTCTGAAAAGGGTTTGCCGCAGGGCGACGCCTCCCTCGCAGGTGCTAAGTACGGTATCTATAAAGGAAATCAGCTCATCGACACCTACACCACCGACGCCAAGGGGCAGTTCACCACCAAGTGGTATATCTGCGGCGACGATTGGACGATTCGTGAGATCAGCCCCTCCGAGGGATATCTGCTCAATACAGAGAGCCTGCACATCGGTGCGGAGGCCAAGAACTACACGGTAGAATACAACCTTGCAAAGCCTCTCGACTCCCTTGAAGATGTGATCAAGGGGAAAATCGCCGTAATCAAGCATTGCGATGACGGCAGCACCAAAATCGAAACACCCGAAATCGGTGCGGAGTTTGAGGTGTATCTGAAATCGGCGGGCAGCTTTGATGTCGCCAAGGAAACCGAACGGGATATCCTTGTTTGCGATGAGAACGGTTTTGCCGAAACCAAAGACCTGCCTTACGGCACATACACCGTGCGTCAGACAAAGGGCTGGGAAGGCAAGGAGCTGCTTGAACCTTTTCATGTCTATGTCAGCGAAGATGGCAAAATCTATCGTTTCCTCATCAACAACGCTCCTTACGAAGCACTCCTTGAAATTGTTAAAAAGGACGCAGAAACGGGTAAAATTATCCCTGCGGCGGGCATCGGCTTCAAGGTACGCAACACCGATACCGGCGAATATATCGTGCAGCATATCAACTACCCGACGCCTGTGGACATCGACACCTTCTATACCGATGTCACAGGTAAGCTCATGATGCCCGAAAAACTTCCTTACGGAAACTATGAGATTATCGAGCAATGTACGGCATATGGGTATGTGCTGAACGCCGAGCCTGTGTCGTTTAAGGTGGACGGAACGAAAACCACCGTGACCGTAGAAAAGAGTAATATGCCGCAGAAAGGTATCATTCGCCTTACCAAAAGCGGCGAGATTTTCTCCTCTGTAATTGAAACAGACGGATTGTATCAGTCTGTCTTTGCGGATAAGGGGCTTGTCGGTGCGGTGTATGAGATCACTGCCGCCGAGGACATCATCACGCCGGACGGCACGCTCCGCTACGCCAAGGGAACGGTTGTCGATACCGTAACCACCGATGAAAGCGGCAGCGCCGCAAGCAAGCCGTTGTACCTCGGCAAATATACCGTCAGAGAAACAAAAGCGCCTTACGGCATGGTGCTGAACGGCACAGCCAAGACCGTCGAGCTGACCTATGCGGGTGAAACCGTGGAGATCACCGAAACGGCGACAGAGTTTTACAATGACCGTCAGAAAGCGGCGCTTTCACTCTCCAAAATTCTCGGCAAGGACGAAACCTTTAATATCGGGAATAACGGTGAGATCCTCTCGGTGCGCTTCGGGCTCTATACCGCAGAGGACTTGATTGCCGCAGACGGCACGGTCATTCCGGCAGACGGACTGCTCGAAATTGCCAACTGCAATGAAAACGGAAATATCATCTTCAAGACCGACATTCCCGTGGGCACAAAGCTGTATGTGAGGGAAATCGCCAACGATGAACACTATATCCTCTCCGACGAGAAATATCCCATTTCCTTTGACTATGCCGGACAGGATACCGCCCTTGTGGAAATTACGGCAAACGGCGGCGAAGCCATCCGAAACGAGCTCATTTACGGTACGGTCAAGGGTCTCAAAATCGACCGTGAAACCGAGGAACCGATCAAGGGCGCCAAGTTCGGATTGTTCCGTGCGGATGAAACTGAATTTACAGCAGAAAAAGCAATCTTGTCAGCCGAATCCGGCAAGGACGGCGTGTTCGTGTTCGAGAAAATCCCTTACGGCAACTGGCTCATCAAGGAATTGCAGCCTGCGGACGGCTATCTTCCCAACGAGGAAATCTATCCCGTAACGGTCAGTGAAAGCGAGCAGGTCATCGGCATGACCGTTGTCAATGACCGCATTCCCGAAATCGGGACGCAGGCGACGGTGGACGGCGAAAAGGAGATCTGCGCCACCGAGGTGTTCACGCTGACCGATACCGTCTCCTACAAGCACCTGATCCCCGGCAAGGAATATCTCCTTGTGGGAACGCTTATGGATAAGAACACGGGCAAAGCCTTTACCGAAAACGGCGAAGCTGTAACAGCCGAAACCGTTTTCACGCCCGAAACTCCGAACGGAACGGTTACTGTATCCTTTACCTTCGATTCAAGGCTCATCAAGGAAAACACAAGTCTTGTGGTATTTGAAACTCTGTATAAGGACGGCAAAGAGCTTGCCGTTCATACGGATATCAATGATAATGGGCAGACCGTAAAGGTAAAAGTCCCCGAAATCGGCACAAAAGCGACGGTGGACGGCAAAAAGGAAGTCACCGCAAGCGGCAGAGTGAAAATTGAGGATATTGTCTCCTACAAAAATCTCACCCCCGGCAAGGAATATGCGGTCAAGGGCGTGCTGATGAACAAGGCCACCGGAGAATCGCTCCTTGCGGACGGCAAGGAAATTCGCAGCTCCTTCACCTTCAAGCCCGACAAGCCGGACGGCGAGATCAATATCACCTTCGTATTCGACGCTTCCGGGCTTAAAACTGCTACCGAGATCGTGGTATTCGAAACCCTCTACCGTGATGGTACAGAGATCGCCGCCCATGCGGATCTGAAGGACGAAGGGCAGACAGTGAAAATCACGCCGCCCACACCGGACAATCCACAGACGGGAGATAACTCCAACCTCGGATTCTGGATCGGACTCGGCGCTGTGGCGCTCGGCGGTCTTGTGGCGGTCATCATTATCCGTGTGAAATCCCGAAAGGATGAGGATGACGAATGATGCGCAAGGTGTATGTCTGCGCTCCCCTCGGAGGGAATATTGAGGAAAATCTCAAAAAGGTTAAGACATATACCGAATATGCACTGATGTGCGGCACGGCTCCGGTCGTGCCGCATTTCTATGCGGAATGTCTTGACGATAACGACCCGAAAGACCGTGAAATCGGGCTTGCGGCGGGACTGTCGCTTCTGTGGTTCTGCGACGAGCTGTGGCTGTTCGGAGATACCGTCACAGACGGCATGAAAAACGAGCTGCAGTTCTGCAAAAACCTCAATATCCGCATTCGAAAGATAACCGAAAATGAAATTCAAAAAGTGATCGGAGGTAACCGCTTATGAATCCTATGAAAAAGAAAACGATGAGAATTATGCTTTCGCTTCTGCTTGTGACCGTCCTTGTATCGGCCTTCTCTGTGACCGCATTTGCGGCGGGCGATGTAGCGGGAGCGATCGAGAACACATGGAATGCCGCCAAAGGACAGATTCAGACCGTGGTCAACAATGTGGTCTTTCCCGTCTGCGATATGATCCTCGCCATCCTTTTCTTCGTGAAGGTCGGCACGGCATATTTCGACTACAGAAAGCACGGGCAGTTTGAGTTCGCCGCGCCCTGTATCCTCTTCGCCTGCCTTATTTTCACCCTCACCGCACCGCTGTATATCTGGTCGATCATATGATGAGAGCGGAAACACAAGCAAAAGGAAACGGAGGTGAGGCTCCTTGTTTGACTGGTTAGGAGATATCATTTCAGGCATCGGCAGCGCCATCGGAGATACGATTGACTTCATCGGTTCAGGTGTGGGTGATGCGATTTGGAACGCCATGCTCAAATGGCTGTACGAGATCATCTACGGTGCAATTGCCGATTTCTTCGAGATGATGGGCAATATGGGCTCGGAAGTATTCGATCTCGAATGGGTGCAGGCTACCGTGAAGCTGTTCACGCTGTTCGGCTGGGGCTTGTTCGTCGCGGGAACGGTTGTAGCCGTATTCGATGTGGCGATAGAATACCAGTGCGGCAGGGCGAACATCAAGACCACAGCGCTCAATATTCTAAAGGGCTTCTTTGCCTGCTCCCTCATCGGCATAGTGCCGATAGAATTATACAAGTTCTGCATCAGCCTGCAAAACACCTTTTCGCATGATTTGGTCGGGATCGCCTCCGGCGGGATCAACGAAAGCCTTGCCGACGCAGGGCTTGCCGCCCTCGCCGGAATGTTCTCGTCGGCGGTCTCGGCAACCTACGGTCTTTTGAATTTGCTGTGCATGATCGCCTTTGCTTACTGCGTAATCAAGATGTTTTTCGCCAATATCAAGCGTGGCGGCATTCTGCTCATTCAAATAGCGGTCGGTTCGCTGTATATGTTCAGCGTTCCCCGTGGCTATGCGGACGGCTTCAATCAATGGTGCAAGCAGGTTATAGCGATCTGCCTTACGGCATTTATGCAGACAACCTTGTTGTTCCTTGGACTAATGACATTCCCGAACAATATGCTGTTGGGGCTTGGCATTATGCTGGCCGCCAATGAAGTACCGAGAATTGCGCAGCAGTTCGGACTTGATTCGAGTGTCAGAGTCAACATGATGAGCGTGGTACACGCCACCACTACGGCAGTCAACCTGACCCGCAGTGTGGCAAAGGCCGCAGGCAAATAACGGAGGTATAGCATGAAAGAAAACAATGAATTGGAACGCTCGGATATTGTCATCGACCGAGATATGGAGGTGGACTGCGACATCGGGCATCAGATCACCTGTTATCTCGAAACGTGGTTTGATGTGGATAAGAAATTCGGAACGAACACGGCGGCGGACGATGACAAGTGGCTGAACCTGTATGCCAAGTATGATCCGTTCGCCGATTCGCTCCGGCTTGAATTTACCGTCACGACCACCGATTCCTGCGAGGAAGGCGAATATGTACCGACCGTTGCGGAGTCGCAGCTCATCAAGGATATGATTGCCGAGAAGCTCCGTGAGGAATACGGGCAGACACCAAAGGAATTCTGCGAGGATGTCGGCGGCATAGAGATCGGAGGAATGACACAATGACACAATATATCTATCCGCAGAACTTAAAAGCCACAGCTAATCTGTGGCTTTGGAGCTTGCGGGACTTTGTTATCCTTGCCGTAGCCGCCTTGCTGTCGGTACTGGCACTGGTGCAGCTCCACATTTTTCTTCCGGCAGCAGCGGTGCTTTGCTACGGCTTTTTAACGATCCGCATGGATGACACCACGGTGCTGGATTTTATGAAATATGCCGTGCGGTACTTTATATCCACACAACAGTATTACGAATGGAGATGATGACAATGAAACAGCAGAAAAAGAAAAAAGGCCGCTCGGTGCAGGAGCTTTTAGGGATTAAAACCTTTACAAAATACGGCCTTACAACGACTAAGGGCGAGCTGCTCTTCTACCTTGTATCGCCCACCAATATCTCGGTGCTGTCCCACACCAATATCGAAATCAAGATACGCCATCTGATGATGGTGCTGTCGGCATTGCCCGACATTGAAATCGTCTGCACTGACTCCTCGGAATGCTTCGACGATAACAAAGCCTATCTGACCGAACGCCTCAAAACCGAGGAAAACGGCAAGGTCAAGAAACTCATCAAAAAGGACATTGACTTCCTCGATACCATTCAGGTAGAGATGGCAACCGCCCGTCAGTTTTTCTTTGTCGCAAGGCTCAAAGGACAGAAAGAAAAACAGGTCTTTGAAACCGCAAACCGCATTGAGAGCAAAATCGCCGGCGAAGGCTTTGAGGTGCATAGGCTTAAAAAGCCGGAGATCAAGCGCATCCTGGCTCTTTATTTCGATGCGAGTATGCAGGGCGAAGCCATGCCCGACATTGACGGAGAACAGTTCTACGAGGGTACGGACGATGAGGACGAGGAATAAACCCGTCCTCATATTTTTCTGTCTTCTGCTGTCGGCGGTTGCCGTGCTATCGGGCGTAAATATCTATTCTGAGTTAAAAGAACGGCAGAAAGAAAAAGAGGACTTCGCCTCCGTCGCAGAAATTGCCAAACTGCCGATGACCGAAGCTCCGGCAGAATCCGTAACGGACACAGAAACAGAAACGAGCGCAGAGCCGACCGAACAGTCTGCCACAGAACACAATATTCCTGCGCTCATTGCCGTAAACGGCGACTGTATCGGGTGGCTGAGTATTGACGGCACGAATATTAGTTATCCCGTCATGTATACTCCGAGTGAACCGCAGAAATATCTCCGCCGCAACTTTTACGGCGAGTACAGCCAAAGCGGTGTGCCGTTCCTCGACGGACGGTGCGACCTTCAAAGCACCAACCTTATTATTTACGGTCATAACATGAAAAACGGTACGATGTTCTCCGATCTCAAAAAATATGTGAACAGAGAGTTTTTGAACACACACCGGACCGTAAAATTTGAAACCACAGACGGAGTACAAACCTTTATCATAACCGAGGCGCTGAAAACAAACACCTCGGACGCTTGGTATGACCGCATTGCCGCCGAGGACGGCAGACAACTCATCCTCTCCACCTGCTACGGATCGGGCAAGGACGGCAGGCTGCTCATTATCGCCGCAGAAAGCTAAACGGCAGAAAGGAAAATATTATGCTCAAAAGAAAACCGAAAGTATTGACGCCGGAGCAGGCAGAGGAAATCCGCACCAAGGACTTCTTCGACATGATCCTGCCCGGCACTATAAAATTTTTATCCGACCATTATATCGTCGGCGACAGCTACCGCTGCGTATGGGCGGTGCGGGAATATCCGCCGTCCACTGAGGAACAGGCCATTCTCTCGCAGCTTGCCGACCGCAGCGGCGTGACGCTCCGCATCTATCACAGGCTTGTGGAATCTATGGAGCAGCGCAAGATCATTCAAAACGCCACCCGCCGCAATCGGCTCAAAAGCGGCGGCAACGATGTGAACGAAACCATCGAGGCCGAGGGCAATTTGCAGGATGTAATTGAACTTCTCGCAAACCTCCGCAAAAACAAAGAGCCGCTCCTCCACTGCTCGGTGTTTATCGAGCTGAAAGCAAAAAGCATGGAAAAGCTCAAGGAATTACAGAGCGACATCGCAATGGAGCTGACTCGTTCCAAGATTTCCGTTGACCGCTTAACCCTCCGACAAAAGGAAGGCTTTTTGTCGGTTATCCCGACAGGCTCCAACCAGTTCGGCGCACAGTATGAACGAGTGCTGCCTGCCTCCTCGGTCGCCAATATGTATCCCTTCAACTTCTCCGGCAAAACAGATCCCCATGGCTCATATGTCGGCAGAGATAAATACGGCACGAATATCCTTGTGGACTTCGACCGCAGAGCCGAGGACAAGACCACAAGCAATATCCTCATTCTCGGAAACAGCGGACAAGGCAAGAGTTATCTTCTGAAACTTATCCTCACCAACATCCGTGAATCGGGCAAGAGAATCATCTGCCTCGATCCCGAATCGGAATACGAGGATCTGTGCGAAGCTCTCGGCGGCTGCTATATTGACTTCATGTCCGGCGAATACACCATCAATCCGTTAGAGCCGAAGGCATGGACGGACAGCGTTGAGGATATCGACGCCAACACACCCGAAGCCTTCAAAAAGGTCACAAGGCTCAGTCAGCACATTGCTTTTCTGAAAGACTTCTTCCGCAGCTACAAGGATTTTACCGATTCGCAGATCGACACCATTGAAATCCTGCTCTCCAAACTGTATGCCCGATTCGGCATTACCGACAGTACGGACTATAGTGTAAAGAAGCCCTCGGACTTTCCGGTCATGCAGGACTTTTACGAGCTGTGCGAGGAGGAATTCATGGCTTATGACAAACAGAGAAAATACCTCTACACAGAGGAAACGCTCCAAGAGGTCTGCCTCGGTATTCACTCTATGTGTGTCGGCTCGGAAAGCAAATACTTCAACGGGCACACCAACATCACCGACTCCAACTTCCTTGTATTCGGTGTGAAAGGGCTTATGGATACCAACCGCCGACTCAAGGACTGTATGCTGTTCAATATCCTGTCCTATATGAGCAACGAACTGCTCGGCAAAGGCAGCACGGCGGCATCGGTGGATGAGCTGTACCTCTTCCTCTCGAATATGACTACAATCGAATATCTGCGTAACTGCATGAAGCGTGTGCGCAAAAAGGACTCCTCGGTCATTCTGGCAAGTCAGAATATCGAGGACTTTTTGATTCCGTCCATTCGTGAGTTCACAAAGCCGCTGTTCTCCATTCCTACGCACCAGTTCCTGTTCAATGCCGGACAGATCAACCCGAAGGAGTATATGGACGCCCTGCAGGTCGAGCCGAGCGAGTTCGAACTCATCAAGTATCCCGAACGAGGTACCTGCCTCTATCGCTGCGGTAACGAAAGATATCTGCTCCAAGTCATTGCACCCGAATACAAAGCGGCCATCTTCGGAAAGGCAGGCGGGCGATGAGCGCAACGGTAGCGGCGGCTCTTAAAAAGATAGCCGTTGCCATACTCACTGACAAGAAATTACGCAAGGCGGTGCTTGGCATTGCCCTCGGAATTATTATCATTGTCATAATGCCTGTGGTTGCCGTTATCGCTCTTTTTAACGGCGATATCAATATCGACACCGTCAGGCTTCAGCAAATCGTGGTTGAGGAAATGTCCGATGAGGAAAAAGCAAAGCTGCAAGCGGTTGAGGATACGATGAAAGCCATTGAAACAACCATGACCGAAAAGGGCTTTACGGCAGAGAGAACAAAAGAGGCGCAAGTGCTATACACCCTCGCTTTATATGACCATTCCAAAGCGGACGGCTTTGTAGATAAGCTCGTTGGGTGCTTTGCGGAGGATCAGACAGATGAGCAGCTCATCGCCGCCGTCAACTCCGCGTTCGGCACGGAGCTGAAAACCGAGGATTTTACAAAGGTCATGACCGCCATCCGAGCCAAAGCCATCAACATCTCCGGCTTTACCGATCCCGACACCAAGAACGCCCATGACCTTGTTGAATGGGCAAAGCAGGCCTATGCAAAGAAGTGGGGCTATGTATGGGGAACCTACGGTGAGGTGCTGACCGAATCGATGCTGAACGGCAAGGTCTCCCAGTACCCCGATGAGGTCGGCAGCAAGGAGGAATATATCCGAACACATTGGCTCGGTGGAAGGACCGCCGACTGCATCGGTCTTATCAAGGGCTACGGCTGGTACGACTGTGAAAGCGGCAGTATCGCATACGGCACAAACGGTATGCCCGATATCGGTGCGGACACCATGTACGAAAATGCAACGGAGAAAGGCACGATCGATACGCTCCCCGAAACGCCGGGGCTGGCACTCTGGCATGAGGGTCACATCGGGATATATATCGGGAACGGTCAGGTTATCCATGCCGCCAACACCAACGACGGCGTGATTCTGTCCGAGGTCAGCGGCAGCGGCTTCACGCACTGGCTCAAGATTCCGTATATCTCCTATGAGGAGCAAACAGAATGAAAGGAAAGGTCAATATGGATAAAAACAAAATACGGCAGCTTGCCGATTACGCTATCAACGAGTGCTGCGACCATTCGGAGGACTGCTATTGGACGATCTCCTATGACGAGCTGTATTATCACTTCGGCGCGGAGGTCACCGACACCAACGAAAGCGGCAGACTGCTCGAAGAAGAATTACGGCAGAGAGAAGAAATCAACGAACTCATCATGACCGAGGACTGTATTGAGATGACCTGCCACCTGCAATACTGTCATAACTGCCAGACCGATCCGGTGAGTCTGCTCTCTGTTCTCGGCTGTAATATTTATGACGAACATGACCACGAGTCTGCGCACGACACCTCCGATGAGGATCAGACGCAGGAGATGTCCATGTAACAAAAAGTTTGCATTTTATTGCTCCACTGCGCAAGATAACCTGTTGCTATTTGCGAGGATATAGGTTATAATATAATCAAAGACAAAATCTCTCGAAACGGCGGTGGGAATATGAGCGATACGGCAAAGCGGATAGCGGAACTGGAAAAGGAGCTTGCGGAAAGCATAAACGGATATATCTCCCGCAAGGTGATCAAGGGAAAAGAACGCTTCTATCTGCAGTGGACGGAAAACGGCAAGCTCAAAAGCCGGTATATCAAGGCCGGAGAATTGGAGCAGACCAGAGCCTTGGTGGAGCGCCGCAAAAGCCTCCAAGCGGAGCTGAAGAAACTCAATGCGACACCCGACGGCGTCAAAAGCTATAATCTCAAACGAAAGGCGGTGCGGAATATGCAAAATATAACGGGAACCTTAATGTCGGAAGACCGTGTCATCGCGACCGTGAAAAACGGCGTCGTAACGGATGCGGACAAAAAGCTCCTGCCCCTCTATCTGAAACGGACGGGAAACATCGAAGGCTGGCTTGCCTCCCGCGCCATCGATTCCCACAGAACCAACTCGCGCCTTCTCAAAAGAGCCTTGCGTCTGCGCACAACGGACGACATCGCCACGGCGCTTGCGGTGAATGCGGCGACCGTGACCGACCGCTACTGGTTCAAGCCCGAAGGCTCGTCCGCCGTATATGAGGATATCCGCTTCAAGGAAAATTACTTTGCCGAGCTTGCCCTGCGCGGCGACCCCGACAGCTTCTCCCGCAAGCCCTCAAGAACACCGGAGCTGACCAACACCGGCAGCTTCGAAAAGTGCTGGAAGCTCGTCGACGGCGAGTGGTGGATGTACAAAAGCGGAAACAGCGAGGAATATTTCTCGGAGCTGTTCATCTGCAAGCTCAGCGAAAAGCTGGGACTGCCTACGGCGCACTATGAGATTGACGGACGGTATATCCGCTCAAAGGATTTCACAAACGGCGCGGCGGTCAACTTTGAACCGATACGCGCACTCGTGGACGACGATGAGGATTACGAAAATTGCTTTCATGTGCTGTACGGCATATCCCCGGAGATCGCCAAGCAGTATCTGCTGCTTCTGTGGACGGACTCGGTCTGCTACAACATGGACAGGCACACCGAAAACTTCGGACTGCTGCGGGATGTGAAAACCGGGAAAATCCTCTCCCTTGCGCCCAACTACGATAACAACATTGCACTGATCGCCAAGGGCTATCTCTCCGATGTCCGACGCACTCATGACGGACTGATCGGTTTCCTCCAAGCCTTCCTGCAGGACTGCGAAGAAGCGCGTGAGCTGTACCGGGAAATGCGTCTGCCGGAGATCACAGAGGATATCATCGACGAATGCCTTGACGAAATTCCTATCGAGGTAGACCGGGAATATATCCGCACCTTTATCCTCTGCGGGCAGGATAGGGTTTGTGAGATCATCGAGATGGACGGGGATCTGTCCGGGGACGAAGAACCCGATATGGGACTTACGCTGTAGAAAGGCGGTGCAAACGATGAGAATTTTTGCAGAGCTTTTGTGGCTGTGGAAAGGACTCGGAATATCTCTTCTTTCCTCTGCTGTGGGCGTAGGTCTTGTATGGGCAGTGTGCAGGATAAGAAACAAGCCGATAAACAAACCTGCCGCCGTCATCACCGGGGCAGCGGCTTTTGCGGCTTCGATTATCGTGCTGCTGTTGCTCTCGCAAACGCCCAAAACTATCTAAAAATATATATCCGACAATGCGGCGCCGAAAAAACGGCGTCGCGTTTTTGTATCTGAAAGGAGATCACCCACATGAAAAAGACAACCTTCAATATCTCATTCGACGAGGACAAGGCATCTGCCCTTGTCCTTTATCTTTCGCAAAAAGGTGCGACCGTCGAAGCGGAACTCGAAAAAGCTCTGGACACGCTCTACACCAAGACCGTCCCGGCAGGTGTGCGGGAATATATCGAGCTGCGCTCCGGCAACACACCGGCTCCGACTGCACCGAAACCGAGAAAGCCGAAGCCGCCCAAAACGGAGTATACCGAGATCAGCGAGGTGAGCGCCGATGAGCGACATTGATATTACCCTGTACCTTAACGAATACCGTGTGCGCGCCTTGGCAGAAGCCCTCGGCAGTCAAACTGCCGAAACGGTGGAGGACAAGCTGGCAGAGGCGTTCGACACACTCTATCAGGAATATGTTCCCGATGAGCAGCGCGCCTCCATCGAGGCAACGATTGAAAGAGAGGACGCCGCAGAGCAGGCGCGGCTGGAAGCGGCCCGACGCTTTGCGGTTTATCACATCCGTGAAAACGGTGATGACTGTCACTTCACAAGCGACTACTTCCACACCCCGATGCAGGCGGCATACCGATACCGCCTCTATGAGCGCAGCGAGTTATCCGCAGACCCCAAAACATTCACCGACGCTTTTATTGAAACGAATCCCGTCAGCCTTGAATACTTCGTCAAGGTCTGTGCGGATATCCATTCGGATAACCGAGTCACTGCGCTACTCGAATTTGATTTGGACGAAGGGCGGGTCAGTGTTTACGACAGCACGGATAACGAGTGGCAGACCTACTCCCTGCGCGATTTTTCCGTTGCGGCCTACAAAGCGTTCCGCTCCGATTACCGCAGTGAGGAATGCCGCCGTGAGATTTTCAACAGCAGCCTCGCCGGAAAGGAAATGGAGCTGTCGGAAACCGATGACGAAACCGAAAACCAAGTGATTCAGATATAAGGAGGACTAAAGTATGGATAACAATATTTCAAAAGCGGAATTTCTCCGCAACTGCTTCAAGGAAATGCTTGATGATGGAAAGCCACATAGATACCGAGAGCTTTTGGAATTCGCTCGGCAGCAAATTCAGGGAACAAGGTTCGACGAAAAAATCCAGCCGAACCTTTTCATCCAGTATGTCAACAGCGTCATCAAGAAACCCGATTCGAACTATGAACGAGTACAGTTCGGTATCTATCAGAAAAAATCTCCGCAAAAGCAGTTGGAGATCAAAGCGGATAACGAATTGGATCGCCTGTATTCTATGCTGGACTGTAGCTGTGCCTTAAAGGAGCAGATGGAAAAAGCATATACCGATTGCTGTGTTGTATTCCCCGAAAACCGTGAGGAACTTGCCGGAGCATTCAAGCACACCTTTGAAAGCCTCGATGAGTCCATAAACGGGCTGAGTGCATGGGTCGCCTATATGGAGGATCTCTCCGATATGATCTATGAGGAAGCCGATGACGAAACCGAAGCTCCGGCGATGCAGATGTGACCGCCGTGTCAGCCCCTGTGCCGCCCCGTGTGGCGAAATACAGCCCAATGGCGGGTAAACACAAGCCCTGCAAAGGCAAAGAGCCGTTTGGAACGGTTTTCGCACCCTTTTGCGGAAATCGGCAGGCGGTACGAAAATAAGCAGGAGAAAGCGAGGGGTTGCCTTGCTTTCCCCTCGCAGGACACAGCGGACGGCAACGCCGACCGCATAAGGCTTTGCGGGGCTTTTGGGGGCTGCAAAGAAAACCGACCTTTCGGGGTTGCTCGGATTTCAGCCTCGCTGATTTAGGGGTTGCGGTTTTTGAGCGAAAAATACAGCAAAAAAGGAGATGATTTGAGTGCCGACGCCGAAAAACAAACGCAAATTTGCACTGTGGCTCTATCCCGAAACACTCGACAAAATCGGGCAGCTTTACACCGCAGATGATTGCCGCAGTAAATCCGAATTCATAGAAAAGGCGGTGCAGTTCTATATCGACCACCTCACTGCCGAGGATCAGCGCTCCATGCTGCCGAACGCAATGCTGTCCTCTATGAAAAGTATTGTTGCCGAGAGCGACAACCGCATCTGCCGATTGCTTTTCAAGATGGCTGTGGAACTCGCCGTCACAATGAATGTGGTGGCGGCAAACAGCGACATCGACGATATCACTCTTGAACGGCTCAAGGGCGAATGCGTAAAAGAAGTGAAAAGGCTGAACGGCAATTTTACTTTCCGTGACGCAAACGATTGGCAGAAGGGTTAACGCATGGCACGGCTTATTACGAAATTCAAATATCTGAAGCCCGATGAGCGAAATCACTTCGGCGGCTATGCGGAATACATTGCCACCCGTGAGGGTGTTGAAAAGATAGATGAGTCAAAAAGAAATGCTCCTGCAACGAATAAGCAAAAACAACTGATAAAGAAAATCCTCTCGGACTTTCCCGACAGCAAATCATCGTTGGAGTATGAGGATTACCTCAAAGACAAAACGATCGGTACGGCTTCGGAATTCATTACCCGAATGCTTGAAGAAAACGCCGATGAGATGATGCACACCAAAACCTATGCCGACTACATTGCCACCCGTCCCCGTGCGGAACGCTTCGGCTCTCACGGTCTCTTTACCGACGACGGCGTGGCGGTGGATCTGAAAAAGGTGTCGGATGAACTCAATGCGCATACGGGAAATGTGTGGACAGCAATCGTCTCACTGCGCCGTGAGGACGCCGTGCGGCTCGGCTATGATAACGGCAGCCGATGGCGGGATATGCTCCGGTCGCAAACGCAGACGCTCTCCGAAAACCTGCGAATACCCATGAGCAATCTCCGTTGGTTTGCCGCATTCCATAACGAAAGCCACCATCCCCATATTCACTTGATAGCCTACTCGACAAATCCAAACGAGGGCTATCTCTCGGAAAAAGGTCTGATGGCGTTGCGTTCGTCCTTCGCCAAGGACATATTCGCTCAGGACTTACTCTGCGAATATAAAAAACAGACAGAACGCCGTGACGCACTCAAGGTGCAGAGCCGTGAGGTGCTCGCCGAGCTCATCGCAAAGATAAACGGCGGAACCTATGACAATCCACAGGTGGAGGATTTGTTGCAGGCACTCGCCAAGAGGTTGGCTGTGACCAACGGCAAAAAGCAATACGGCTATCTGCGCAAGGATATCAAAGAAATCATCAACAGCATCGTTGACGAACTCGGCAAGGACGAACGCATTGCGGCTCTCTATGATTTATGGTGCGAGTCAAAGGAAACGGCGATGAAGGTTTACACCGAGAGCCGACCGGAACGGCTGCCGCTGTCGCAAAACAAGGAATTCAAATCCGTGAAAAATATGGTGATAGCCGAGGCAATGAAACTCAATATGCCGACAGATGAGGTTGAGGATACAGATGAGCCGACAGAGCCGGACCGTGAGCCGACCGCCGAGGAAGCCGAAAGCACCGATCCGCCGCCTCCGCCTATGGACGAATATGAAAGAACGGTTGCGGACGCCGACAAGGGCAACAAATGGTCGCAGTACCGTGCGGCAAAATTTATGCTCGACCGTAACGGCGACCACTACGATCCGAAAAAGGCTGTGGAGTATCTCACCAGATCCGCCAAGCAGGGCTACACCGTTGCAAAATATATGCTCGGAAAGCTGTACCTTAAAGGCGAGGATGTACCGAAACAAATGCTCCATGCCTTGCATTGGCTCGAAAGCGCCGTCAAAGACGATAACCAATACGCCGAATATCTGCTCGGCAAGACCTTCCTCAAGGGCGAGGACATAGAAAGAGATGCCGAACGAGCCGAGAGCCTGCTCCGCCGTTCCGCAGAGCAAGGCAACAAATATGCAGCGTACACCCTCGGCAAAGCGTATCTTGACGGAGATATTCTTGCTCAAAACATTGACGAAGCCGTGCGCCTGCTGACGCTGTCGGCATCAAAAGGATTTGCACCGGCACAGTTTATCCTCGGCAGGCTGTTATACAAGGGCGAGGTCGTGCCGAAAGATATCCGGCAGGCTGTCCGTTGGCTTGACCGTGCCGCCGCACAGAAAAATCCCTATACGGCATACCTTGCAGGCAAAATTTATCTGACCGAGGATGAGGTCAAGGACATTCAAAAAGCCATCCGCAGTTTTAAGATAGCTGCCGAGAACGGAAATGACTATGCCGAATACCAACTCGGAAAAATCTATCTCTACGGCAAAGATGTGCCGAGAGATACCGGCAAAGCAATGTACTATCTTCATCTTGCCGCCGAGCATGGCAATCAATACGCCGCACAGCTCATCCACAGTATTAAGGTAAACGGGAACTGGACGGCAGCGCTTGCTTCTCTCCGTCTGCTCGGACACATGGCTCGTGTCATCCAAAACCGCTTGGAGGATGAGCGTAGAGGCAGAGAAATCGGCATCGACCGCAAGCTGCGGAGAAAAATCGAGGAAAAGAAACAGGCTCACGGACTCAAACAATAGCACGGGGAGGTTGCGCATACATTTTATGCGCAACCTCCTTTACGAAAGGAGAAACTCATGTCAACCGAATACATTCACTTTACAGCCGAGCAAAAGGAAGCTGCTCGGCAGACAGACCTGGTCGCACTCCTGCAAAGCCAGGGTGAACGCCTCAAACGCTCCGGCAAGGAATATGTGTGGCGTGACGGCTCGGATAAGGTTACGGTCAGAGGAAACCTGTGGTTTCATCAGTATGAACGCATCGGCGGCGACGCCGTAGACTTTGTTCGCAGATTTTATAACATGGACTTTCCGCAGGCCGTCAATTTTCTGCTCGGCAATAACGGCGGCGCGCTTCCGCAAGCCGAGCCGGTCAAGCGAGAGCCGCCGAAGCTGTTCACCCTTCCGCCGAAAAATGATAATATGCGGCGAATGTATGCTTATCTGCTCAACCGCCGTGGGATAGACCGAGAGGTGCTGTCTGCCTTTGTGCATAAGGGAATGATCTATGAATCAGCCGATTACCACAACGCCGTATTTGTCGGTCATGATGAACACGGCATTGCCCGTCACGCACACAAAAGAGGAACAGGAAGTGAGAGCACCTACAAGGGCAATGCGGAAAGCTGCGATCCCTGTTACAGTTTCCACTGGACGGGTACGGACAATACACTCTATCTCTTTGAGGCTCCCATAGATATGCTGTCCTTTATTTCTTTGCACAAGGAAAATTGGCGCAGCCACAGCTACGCTGCCGCCTGCTGTGTCGGGGATCAGGTGCTGTTCCAAATGCTAAAGGCCAATCCCAATATCGACACCGTCTGTCTCTGTATGGACAACGATGCCGCAGGGCAGGCGGCGAACAAGAGAATATCCGACAAGCTCTTTATACAGGGCATAAAACACAAAATCCTCGTTCCTACCCATAAAGACTGGAACGAGGATCTGTTATATAATGAACAGGAGGAAACCGAATGCCAAACATTGCAGCTTTAATCACCGTTGCCGCAATTATGTTTGCCGTCCTCGGTGCGATAACGCTGATCGCTCACATCTATAACCTCAACAATATCAAGAGCAAAACGGTCGGCGACGGCCAGCACGGCACAGCTCGGTGGGTAAACAAAGCGGAGATACGAAAGACCTACCGCCACATCCCGTTCACGCCGAAAAAGTGGCGTAAGCAGGCAAAGCAAAACCAAACGCCTACCATGACGGCGACAGCGCCGAGAAAGCTGCTCCGAAAAAAGACCGAGCCGACCGAGGAAGCGCTGCCGCAGGGCATTGTGGTCGGGTGCAAGGGCGGCAAGCACAGCACCACCGCCATGATAGACACGGGAGATGTCCATGTGCTGATGATCGGTGCAGCGGGTGTCGGCAAGACTGCCTTTTGGCTGTACCCGTGCATTGAGTACGCCTGCGCATCCGGAATGTCCTTCCTCTCCACCGACACCAAGGGCGATGTCATGCGTAACTACGGTAATATTGCAAAGGACTACGGCTACAAGGTTTCGGTCATTGACTTACGCAATCCTACTCGCAGTAACGGCAACAACATCCTATACCTCGTCAATAAATACACCGACCTATACGCAAAGCACCCCGACCAAATCGTCTACAAGGCCAAAGCCGAGAAGTACGCCAAAATCATATCCAAAACCATTATTCTCTCCGGCATGGACGCTGCCTCCTTCGGGCAAAACGCATACTTCTATGACGCCGCCGAGGGCTTGCTGACCGCAACCATTCTCTTGGTAGCAGAATTCTGTGCGCCGGAGAAACGGCACATCGTTTCGGTGTTCAAGGTCATCCAAGAGTTGCTTGCGCCATCAAAGAAAAAGGGCAAGAATCAGTTCCAGCAGCTTATGGAACTGCTCCCGAACGAGCATAAGGCGAAATGGTTTGCGGGTGCGGCACTGAACACCGCCGAGCAGAGTATGGCATCGGTCATGTCAACAGCACTTTCCCGACTCAACGCATTTTTGGATACCGAGTTAGAGAAGCTCCTGTGCTTTGATACCGAGATAGATGCCGAAACCTTCTGCAACCGGAAATCGGCTATCTTTGTGATCATGCCGGAGGAAAATCCCAACACCTTCTTTATGATCTCACTGATTATCCAACAGCTCTACCGTGAGATACTCGCCGTTGCCGATGAAAACGGCGGTAAGCTCAAGAACCGCTGTGTATTCTTCTGCGATGAGTTCGGAACGCTGCCCAAAATCGAAAGTGCGGAAATGATGTTTTCCGCCTCCCGTTCAAGGCGTTTGCAGATCGTTCCCATAATACAATCCTTCGCCCAGCTCGAAAAGAACTACGGCAAGGAAGGTGCGGAAATTATCGTGGATAATACGCAGGACACTATCTTCGGCGGCTTTGCGCCCAACAGCAGCTCGGCCGAAACGCTTTCCAAAGCACTCGGCAGCCGCACAGTCATGAGCGGATCTGTCAGCCGGAGTAAAAACGATCCGTCACAGTCGCTCCAAATGATAGAGCGACCGCTGCTGACACCGGATGAACTCAAATCCCTGCCCAAGGGCGATTTTATCGTCATGAAAACGGGTGTGCATCCGATGCGGGTACACCTCAAGCTGTTTTTCAAATGGGGTATCGAATTCGACGATGAACACCCATACGCCGTACCCGACCAAGGCAACCGTGAGGTCAAGTATGCCGACAAAAAGGAAATTCAGAACGGCATCCTCGAAAAATATCCGCCGGAGTGGAAAGAGGAAACGCCTGCACCGAGCGACGATGACGGCGGCGGTCAGGCACAGCAGGACAGCACCAATAACGAGCCGCAGAGAACTCCGCCGAAGGATAAGAACAAGGGCGGCAACCCCATCCGTACCTCACCGCCGAAAAAAGAAACTGCTCCCGACATAACGGAAGCAGAAATCATAAAAGACTTAACCGGAACGGAGGTGCAAAGCAATGAGCCGTCTTGATTTCCTTTACCGCACCGAACTGCCGCACAGAGCCGTTGCGGTGTATATCTATCTCGCCGACCGGACGAACGAAAATAACGAATGCTGGCCTGCCATACCGACCATAGCCGCAGACCTCAAACTGTCGGCTTCCACCGTCCGCCGCGGAATTCGTGACCTCAAAAAAGCGGGACTTCTCGAAACCGAGCAGCGATACCGCAAGAAAGGCGGCAAGAGCAGTCTGCTGTTCCGGCTGAAAGCGGAGTGAAAAAAGCAAAACGCTCCGCCAAGGGGCAACTGCGCCTAATTGGTGACAGGTGCCACCTGTCATGGTGATAGGAGAAAGTGAACTACCCAACTGAAGAATAACTACAGCAGAAAGAAAAAACAACGAAGAATCAGCAATATAAAAATGCTGTTTCAGTCGTCGCTATTTCAGCAAACAATCGCAATTTCTTGCGATTGTTTGCCGAAATTATAGCATACTGTATTGTAATCAGGGATTATTTATGTTATAATAAGTTGCAGTATCTATATTTATCGAGGTGATAGCGATGATTATTCTTTCCGTCAGCTACAACAACCTGTGGAAGCTGCTTGTCGATAAAAAAATGAGCAAGGCTGATTTACGCAGGGCTGTGGAGATTTCTCCGAACACAATGACAAAGCTTCGTCGTGATGAAGAAGTGTCGATGTCTGTTCTGAAAAGAATCTGCGAATATCTGGAGTGTAATATCGGGGATATCTGCGACTTCATTCCGGTTTCAAAATCGGAGGTGAATGCTTGATGACGGTACAGCTATTGCTTGAGTGCGAGCAATATATCCGAAACGGCGGCATTCTTGCCGGTTCATCTTTTGGGAAAATAGAAATACCTTCCCATAAGATGATGGACATTGATACCGATGCCGCGGAACAGTATTTACAGCAACACAGGGAGAATTATTTTACAGAGCAGATGTTTGCCTTTATTGATCGTACCGGTCAGAAAGACAGTGATATCTATAAAAAGGCATTGATTGACCGCCGATTGTTTTCCAAGATACGGTCGAACAAAAAATACATACCTGCCAAGAGAACGGTAATCGCTTTGTGTCTTGCATTGGAATTATCAAGAGAGGATGCAGATAAACTTCTTTCCTCTGCCGGATACAGTTTATCCCGTGCCGACGATTTCGATCTTGTGATTGCCTTTTGCATTGAAAAGAAAATATTTAATTTCTTTGACATCAACGAGGCTCTTGTTCATTTCGGTTTTGAGCCGTTTTGAAAAAGAAAAAGCCGCCGTCAGAAAACGGCAGCCAAGTATCATTTTGAGTCCGTGGATTTATCATCCGATGTGTTCAGGTTATCGAGCGCATATTGAAGGCATTGTACAACGATTTTATTCATGGAAGTGTTGTACTCGCCGGCAAGGCGGTCAAGCTGATCCACAATATTTACGGGAATACGGAATGTTTTATTGACGGATTCAAAACCCTTTTCAAGCTCAAGCATGATAAATCTCACCTCTTTGCATATTATTATGCACTAAATTTAGAAATAAATATACAAGCAGTTTATCTTGCAAAGCGCTTGCGGATGGTACCGAAAAATTATATAATGATACTTGAATGGGTATGCTTATCAATTGAGTTTCAAAAAGTGTCGCCGCTGCGGCGACCAAATTACAGGTGATGCGGTATATAATGATTTTTGGAATAGGAGGGCGGCTTTAACTATGGAAAAACCAAAGAAATTGAGAAAGCTGATAAAAGCGGCGAAAATGGGAAAGCCCTGCGCCATGTACCGACTTGGTATTTGCTTTGAAACAGGAACTATGACGGAGATAAATATAGATAAAGCCGCACGGTGGATTTCCGCAGCGGCTGAGACCGGATATGCTCCGGCACTTGAATGGATAAAGGATTACTCTTTTGACGATAACGCTTTGATTCAGGCGGAAAGCTGAGGGAATATATGAACCACCTGCAATACAACAAAATTCTTGACAAAGTAGATCTTTATGAAGGGCTTGAAAAAAACACGCTGACCATACGGCTTGAAGGAAACATATGCGAGCGCTGCCCGTCCGATATGCACAGATATGATATTCCATTCCCTGTCGAAGCCGATAGTTTTACGGTTGATTTTACTTCCTACGCGCCCAAGCACAGCTACGAGCTGATTATAAAAAGCGTTAACGAAAACAGCGTTGATATTACTTTTAGCGGAAATGACTACACCCTGCACGAAGGGATCAACTTCCTTTTTGACATAAGGGAGCATCAGGCCTCATACGACGGCCCGTGGTTTACGGGCGTGGATGAATTACAGGCTGTATGGGTGAAATAAGCGATAATGAGGTGGCGGCGTGAACGGAATCAAGCTGAAAATATCAAAACCAAAGGATAAGCTTTCCGCAGGTTCAAGCAAGCTGTTCGGCAATCCCGATGTGTGGGACGGCTTTGAATGGCCGTATATCGAAGAAAACGGCGAAAAGTATGACTTAACCTTTATGTGTCAGATAGACTGTGCAAAGGCAGAAGGCTTTGACGAAAGCGGATTGCTTCCGAAAACTGGAATACTTTATTTCTTTTACGACCTTGATACAATGCCCGAAGCACCGGACGAAAAATCGGCACGGGTTCTTTGGTACAACGGCGAATTGTCCGCCCTGCATGAAATGATACTGACAGATGAGGACGGCAACAGTCTGGCGTTTTCCGAGCAGAGAATCAATTTTGATGTAGCAGATGCGGATGAAAAATCATCTTCTCTTCTTCTCGGAGATATGACGCAAAGCTGTGATTTTATAAAGGATTATCTGCCGCTTTTGCGTATCGGCTCGCTTGAAACGGAGGATGCGGAGATCCGCTTTAAGGGTAACGGGGCGCTGTGCTTTTATATTGAAAAAGAAAAACTTGTAGCGTGCAACTTTTCCGAAGTGAAAGCGGCACAGATATAACAGGGAGGAACTTTGCCATGGGACTGTTCAAAAAGAAAACTACCGATTATGACGAGATTTTCACAAAGCTTGCGGCGGGAAACCTGTCCGCGCGGGAGCTTAAGAATGCCGAAAAGGCATTGGAGGAGCTTGCAGAATCGGGAGATGCGCGCGGTGTCATCTGGCGCCCTCTCATAAACATATATAAGCATAACATCCCTTCGGCAATCAGCAACTTTTCGTTTGCGGAGAGGCAATACGGAATTTGCGAGGAATACGTGCGCGTGCGCAGTCTGCCTGTCGTATTCGGACTTTTCAGCTTTCGGTATGACAAGTATCACGAGCCGGCAAGCGCCGTTTTTACGGCGCGTTCATATGAGTACGGCTGGGGTACGGAGGCTGACCACGCAAGGGCTCTTGAGATCATACGGGATGCGGCGGAACGGATACACGAGGGGGCGTTTGTGTCATATGCGCCGACTATCAAAAAAGTATATCTTGAAATTACGGGCGAAGAAATCCCCGAACAAAATGTTCCGTCGGCAGAAAGCGGCGAGCCTGCCGAAAAGGACGGCGAAATGCAAAACGGCTGCGATGTTCCGCACGACGATGGCGTAAAGCCCGCCGATGACGCGCGGTGCGCGGAGGACAACGCATCCCCCGCGGAGGCTTCTCCCGCCGCAGCTTCTCCGACCTCCGACCGCACGGAAGCGGCACCGCACGTTGAGAGTGCCGCGCAGAACAGCAGTATTACCGCAGAATCGCAGGGCAGCGCGGACAGCGCCGATGCTGCGGCAGACGACTTCGAATGGGAGGAGTTTTCCTCGATCGACGAGCTTCACGAAAAAATTCTCCATCCGGAGCTTTTCCGCGATCCGGAGGATCGCTATATCATAAATTCGTGTATGTATCTTGATACGTTCGTCGATGAATTCCGCGAGGAATTTGCGGGCGACGACTATGCGGAAACGAAGGAGATAATCGCCGAAATTCTCGGAGTTGAGAGCGGCGAGCTCACGGAGTGCATCGAGCGCCGACTTGACTTTATACACGGATTTACCGAAAAGGAGTACCTCCTTGCGGCGATGTACAGCCTCGCTTACGACGAAAGAACGGACCTTGCGCCGTATCTTGCAAATCTCGCCTGCTATTTGTGGACGGATACCGGGGACGGCGACTACTTCGATCCGCTGCTTGATCTGTTTAAGCTGTCCGGCGAATACGACGACGACGACAGCACATGGCTCTGCGCCATACTCCGCCTGCGGGAAAACGGCAATATCGACGAGCCGCTGAATCCGAACGGCAACGTCAGCTTCGACTATCAATTCGCAGATTTCGACTATGTGTTCGGCGATCTTCTCGATAAAGGATACCTGCCCGGCTCGGACGGAAAAATGTATCTGTCCGATATCGGCGATGACAGCGGGGACGAAGCGGAGGAATCCGATACCGGAGACAACGTGCTGCTGCGTTACCGAAACGGCGATTCCTACCGCGGCGCGGCGGTCGGCGGCGTGCGCGAGGGATTCGGTGCCTATTTTTTCGCGGATGGCGGGTTCTACCGCGGCTGCTTCCATGCGGACAACTACGAGGGCTACGGCATGCTGGACGAAGGAAACGACAAGGTCTACAAGGGGCTTTGGAAGAACGGAAAGCGCTGCGGCTACGGCGTGCAGACCTACGCAAACGGCGAGGTCTACCGCGGATGGTGGAAGGACGACCGATTCCACGGCTTCGGGCGGTATGAATTTTTGAACGGAGCGGTGGATCTCGGGGAATTTTATAACAATCTGCATGAGGGAATCTTCCTTATCCGCCGGGAAGGTCAATGGTTCGGGACCCTGTGGCAGAACGACGAGATCGTTCCGGAGCCCACCGGACCTGAGGTGATCGATATCGGCAGCGATTCTCGGTATACGGGAGAGATCGTGCGGAGGAGAAACGGAAACGTGATCACGCGGGTGAAGCACGGCTACGGAAAATACCGCTTCTCTCACCGTAACGGTGCAGACACGGTGGACGGCTACATCGGTGAGTTTGAGAACGATGCCCCCTGCGGCTCCGGAATGGTCGTCAATACGGTCGGTGACTCCCCCATGGTGCTGATCAGCTCCGATTTTCGCGGCGAGGCGCTGCCCGAGGGCGAATGCCGCATGATCTCGCTGACCACGCAAGGCACCACGCAGTACGCGGAATACTATGTCGGCGGATTTCATGATTCAAAATGGCGCGGCAAGGGCATGCTGTCTCTTATCGGCAATAAGAATGTCTGCGACTTCAACTGGTACGGCGGACTGTCCACGGGCAGCATTATAAGCTGCGACAGCTTTAACGACTTCCCCACGGGCGATATTACCGTTGTCGACAAAGACGGCAGACGGACGCAAATGCATCTGAACGGCTGATGCCCGGATAGGCGAGATACAGACGATTTGTTGACGGGTTACGGAAATCGAACAAGTAATGTAATCTGCACTACTGTCATAAAACTACCGTTAAGGAGAAATAGCCTATGAGTATATGCGACGAATTAAAAAATCAAGCGGAGCAAACATACGCCGATGGGATCGACAAATCTATTGAAACGGCGGCGGCGTGCTTTCGGCTTTGCGCAGAAGGGTTGTCCCGATTTTCCGATGACGGCGGAGGGAGCTACCCGATACAGGATATTTCACTGCTCATTGCCTGCTCGGCGGTGTCGGGCGGCTGGAACAGAGCAGGCTCTGCCGACAGGGAGCGTATGTCTGAAAGGCTGAAGCTGTATGTATCAAACATCAACGGGCTGTGCGACGATCTGCCGCTTGCGCTGACCGTTCCCGGATATGCGAATATCGGGCGGAATCTCATGTCGCCGCCGCAGATAACGGCGTTTACCGAACATCTGACGCGCCTGTTACAAACGCTTGACGAGCATGAAAAAATGGCGGTCGTCACGATGCACTATTTGATGCTGTATGCGGTGTTTGAAGAATGGCCGCAGGTGGATGTGCTGAAAGACGCCTATGAAGGCGCCTTAGTTCAGCCGGAGGAAGCCTACGAGCCGCCTGAGAGCAATACGGCAGGCATTCCGTTCTCGCATACATATGCCGCTCCCGCACAACCGACAGCGGCGGCGATTGCCCGATATGAACGCAACGCAAAGCGCCGCTGGCGGCCGCTGAAAATCTATCTTATCGTAACGGGACTGTTTATCGCACTGGTGCTCGGACTGTACTTTTATGCCGCACCTCCGTTTTCTGAAGGTCAGGAGATTGTGGTAAAGGATATCACCGGACAGTCGGTGAAAATGCTGCCCGATTCTGAGCCTGTGGAGCTTGCCTTGGTGGGGCTGACGGATTATAACGGCGTCGTCCGCCTGTTTTACGGAATGATAACAGGCATTGTGGTGTACCGAATAGTGTCAATCCTTGCCGTGTTTATCATAAACTCGCTCTATCGCAGAAGAAATGCGAAAAAAGCCGCTGCTTTAAGGGCAGGCAATTATATACCGTAATCAGAAGGAGGATGGATATGTTCAAAAAAGTCATAACACTATTATTCGGCACGGCGTTTATGGTAGTGCTGATGCTTGCAGCAGGCGGCATATATCTGTTGCCCGAAAATGTTATGGGCGTTTATCTGTACGCCGATGTGTGGAACGCCGTGGGAGGGCTGTTCAGCCTGATGCTGGTTCCCGGCTTTGTGGTGGGCTATGCCGCCTGTCAGAGCCGAATTCTCGGCGCAGTCTGGTTTATCGGCTTTGTCGTATTGGGATTTATCAGCGGTATCAGCGTTTGGTGGATCGTCACGGCTGTGCTGCTTATCCTCTCCTACCTGTTCTGTATCAGCGAGAATGTTGGCGATTATGATGACCTCGACACCTACGACAAGCTCTGTGTGCTGATCCCCGCCTTCGGGGCACTGCGGTTTATCGACCGCTTCGGGCTGGAAGGCTTTTTCGGCGTGATAGGAAAAATTCTTTCTGTTATCGCTATAATACTGAATTTTGCACTGATGATCGCTCTGTGGATTGTGCCAAAGGATGAAGCCTCGGCGTTTGGCACGGTTATCATGCAGATCAAGACTTTCGGCAGTACCCTGTTCGGCGTCGTCTTTATCTTCGTTTTCCTGCCGCTGTTTTCGGTTTACAGTGCGAAATATTCCTTTATTAAGCCGGGACTTGCCAAAGTGCTTGCCTGCATTTTCGGCGGCTACGACATTATGCGCGGAGCCTTTGTAACCATGCCGGCTTTGCTCGGAGGCCTTAATCTGACTATGGACACCTCTATGGAAAGCGCAAGTCCGATATTTAACAATATGTTTGGCATTGAGGCGTGCTTCCTTATGGCGATGCTGCTCGGCGGAATCCTTTGTGTTAAGACTGCCTTTGGTAAAAAGCTGGGACTAACTGCACAGTTCTGCCTGACAAAGGACGGCACGGCATCGCTGCGCTGCCTGATGATGGCGGCACTCTCAACCGTGCTTGTATTCAGCATAGCGCCCGCCGCAATCTTTATTGTGTGGCTCGCCGCTGTTGTCGTACTGATGATTGCATTCCTCATAGCTTATAAAATGAGACCGCGCTACACTTATAACGATTTAATAACTTTGGGCTACTCGGATTATGAGGCAAGAAAGTTGCTTTCTATAACCGGCGGAGAATTTTCTATATAATGAGGGCAAAAATATGACAGAACAAAAGAAAAAGCAAATCATTGAGCTTGAAAAAGAGCTTTCCTATCTTGTAAACGGCACGATGGCGGTCGAGGAAAAGCTGAAAAGTCTCTCGAATGCGCATTGGCAGGCTTATAACTCCGGCTACGGCGACGCTATGGCAAACAAGCTGATGGGCGGGCAGGAGGATGAACAAACCCGCCTTTGGGAGAAAAACTGCGAGAACAAATACAAAATCGACGCACTCATTGACTTGCTCGGTGAGTTAAAGGAAGAAGGTGATAGCGGATGTTGACCTGCCCTTATTGCGGATCATCCCGTTTACAAACCACCGGCGGAGACATCGGCAATCCCTTTGACCGCAGACAAGAAAAGACAATCTGTCTTGACTGCGGCAGAACGGTAGTAACAGAGCCGGATACAGCGGACTTGTTTCAAAGCGTAATCTGCATCGAAATGACTGCTGGGGGCGGCGGACTTGTCCGAAAGGCAAAAGCGGAATTTCCGTATCAAGACGGCGAGTATGATTTGAGCCGTCTCGAATACCCGCTTTGCCGATATAAGCGTTTAAAAATCAGCAAAGATACAGTGGACATAGACAGCGAGATTTATGTAAGCATTACCGATGTGCCGTATGAAACAACAAGACAATATACCGCTTACGCTCCCGATAATCGACCGGAGGCGGAAACGGCGAAAATCAAGATTTATTCAAAAGGAGAGATTTAATTTATGGGACGATGTGCAAGGTGTGGAATGCCTATGCCCGGAGATGTAATCGGAGCAGTTTGCTTAAACTGTCAACGGCAAATGGCATCTCAACGCAGCGGAAGCAACGAAAACCAAAAAAGACAAGAGGAACAAAGACGCAGACAGGAAGAATGGAACGCACAACACGGTTTAGAAAGCATAACCACCGACAGCAACGGGAATATCGTTAGTAAATACCGCGACGGAAGAACCACCGTGCATACCCCCGCTCAGGTCAAACGCAGTTTTTGGCGTACCGTAATCATTCTTATCCTTTTGGCGGCGGGAGTGTTCACGGGGATAAAGTATTATTCCTATTCTAAAAATGAAAGCAACCTGCTCGCACCGTTTGAAATTACGCAGACGGAATCGGGTGACGGTTCATTTGTCATTAACACCGCCCTTTCGGGAAGCAATACATATAAAATCTACGAATTGACCGTTTCTCCAAAGAAAGAGGGCTTTGTATCAAGCGTTTTCGGTTCTTCCTCCGACTTTGCCAAAATGTCATGCTTTACGGTGGACGGCAAGGCAGCTTATTGCTACTGTTTCAGCGGCTATGATTGCGGTACGGGGCTTGACGGCGAGTTTTATCTCACGGAAGTAAACGGCAAACGGGCACTCATTGATAATGATCGCGGCAAGGTCTATATGGAAGGCTCAGAGTTTTTCGGTGAACATATCGCAAAATTGGAGGCGTTTAATCCGGCTGCGGTATTAAAACCTCTTACCGAAAAGGTATCGGGCGGCGAATACGGTATCAATACGTCCTATTATGTTTTGAAAAAGGACGGAGTATCTTTAAGCTGCTCCAAGGACGGAAACCGCATCAACGTCCTTGATGAAAGCGGCGAAGAAAGACTCAACTATAAAGTGCAATACTATGAATCCTCTATGGGCAAATTGCCGGACTATTCGGAATATGAAATTGTAGAGTAAATACAGACTGAAAGGAAAATAAATTATGGGACTGTTTGGAATGATGTCGTATGACGAAGCAATGGAAACGCTGATTGAAGGAACCGCTTCAAAATCGGTTTTGGAAAAGGCGTATAAACGGGTAAAAAAGAATGCGTACAACGAAAGTCAGGGAACAGTGCAGTTGCATTATTGTTTCGGTCAGCTTTACGGTATTGAAAAAATTGAATGCTCCGCAGAGAAAAGAATTTTCGGTTCAGTGTGGCTATCGGTGGACTATAAAGGTGATTTTGACGATGATAACCTGCAATTGGTTAAAAAGTTTTTGACAAGCAAACCCGATTTTAACCGTCAGGTGAATGAAACAGCTTTGAATATGCAGCCCGATAACGAGGATTACAAATACGCGACCGTTTATCTGATTTTTGCGTATTTGTATGGTTGCGGTTTTGAACCGGATATCGAGAAAACCGAAGAATATGCCGAAAAGTCTGAAGCGCTTGGAGATGAAAAAGCGGCCGTATGGAAAGCGCGCATCGAAACCGTAAAAAACGGCAAATAAATGTCGCTGCTGCGGCGACCAAAATATTCTTATAATACGCTATCATTGTGTTGTAAAGGAGGCGAGCGCATGAAACCCGAAACGGTGCTTGGAATGAAATGCGGAGAAGAACCAAAGGTAAAATTGCAGGAGTGGCTTAAGGAATATGCAGCCATTGCGGCGGAGTTTCCGAGTGCAGAAGATTTGGCGGAAAAACTTTCAAAGCGTGCCGAAAAAGCCTGTACGCTTATCCTTGAGCGCAACAATCCGAAGCCGTTCTCGTCGCTGCACGATGATATGTATTATATTGAGATGGCAAAGATCATGGACGACGAGAACGCATCTCTTGACGGCAAATTTCCACTCGGAAGTGAACCTGACGCTGAATTTGCAGGCTGTTATTTTTCCGTTTCGGAGCTTGTCGAGATTCAGTGCGGACTGCACCATTTGATCGCCGCCGGGAGCTTTAACGGATATAACTTCGATGTGCTGGTACGCAAGGGCTTTCTTGCCGAGCTGAACGGCGACTTTCCCGAAGCGGTGCGCTGCTATGAGGGCGTACCGACAAGCAAGAGCGTGCAGAAGCGTGAATACGAATGCCGCCGCAAAATGGCGGACGAGGGCACACGGTGCTATGAACAGGCGCAAGAACACATGGAAAGCGGCAAGTGGAGCGAGGTGTTTTATCCGTTGAACCGTGCCGCCGATATGGGCAATACCGACGCCATGGTGGATCTTGCCCTTGCCCGTGTATACGGCCAGTACGGCTGCGCAAAGGATTTGCAGGAAGCCCTCACGCTTCTGCGTACAGCGGCGAAGAAGGAAAATGCCCGCGCCTGCTTTGCGCTATGTCATTTACACGACAGCAGCGTATACGAGGTGGAGGCTCATGAAGCCAAAAAAATGTGCGAAAAGGCAGCAAGGCTCGGAGATGAAAAGGCAAAGATGCGGCTTGCCGATGGCTTTGACCTCCGCCCTCTCCGTGAAATTTTGCTCGAGCAGATTGACAAAGGCAATACTGGCGCCCTTTGGCAGATGGCACAGTTTTGCAAAAAGGAAAACGATGAGACCGGTGCCGCCGAGTGGTTTAACAAAGCCATCGAAGCCGGGCAGATTGACGCTCTGTTAAGTGCAGCCTCGGTCTATTTGGATAAGAACAGCGGGTTTTACAACGAAGGGCTTGCCCGTCAATATCTTCGTCGTGCTGTCGATCAGGGCAGTATACCAGCGATTATAGTTCTCGGTGATTTGGAACTTACAGATACGGATATTCCATTTTGGCAACAAGCGGCACAGCTTCGGGATTTGGAGTTTTCTGATAAAAAGCCCAAAAGGAAGATACGGGAGCAGCACAAAAAGCAGATGGCGTGGTATTGTCTCGCTGCCGAAGCGGGCGACACCGATGCAATGAATGCGCTTAGTATGGCATATCATCTCGGCTATCCCGAAAAGCGTGACGATGAGCGGGCGTTTTTGTGGGCTTCCCGCGGAGCCGACGCAGGCGACGGTTCGGCAATGTATCAAACGGCGTATTTATATGAAAACGGCTTTGGAACCGACAGGGATATTGATGCGGCGCTTATGCTCTATACAGAAGCCGCCGAACAGGGCGTGCGCTCGGCTATGATAAGGCTTTATGAGATATACACCGAAGGTCTTTTACATATTCGGCCTGACGGTAAAAAAGCGGCGCATTATCTATGGCTTTCGGGCGAAGGACGGGACTAAGGAGATAAAAATAAAATGAAACTTAAAATCAAGGAAACGGCTTGGGGAATCAACCGAGTGGCGGGAGGCTACCGTGAAAGAGTTACCGCCAATTTATGTTTTCCCTGTGAAGTCGGAGAGATCCCCGAGTTCGGAAAAGGCAGGCGGCATTTTTCCATCGACGAGGTAAGCGAAACATCCGTCAGCCTTTCGGTACACTGCGCCGATCCGAAATATAACAAAACATGGACAATCAACAAGGGTGAAGAAATAACCTATCGACCGCGCTCTTTTGACGGCGGGTATTTCTATGAATTTAAACTGATTTAGGAGGTACGGCTATGAATGCGATCGGAATCAAAATAAAAAAAGCGGATGGAAATCACGACCCCGGTGCCAGTAAATTTTTCGGTGCGCCGGTACTTCCCGACGGGTGGGCGGAAATGTTTTCCGAGGACATTATCTTCTTCGGGCAGATACGGCTTTCGGATATCGCAGAGCTTGACACGGAAAACAAGCTGCCGCATACGGGCTATCTTTATCTTTTCCTCGATGTTGAGATGTATCCCTATCAGGCGATGGCGTATTATTATGACGGCGAGCCGAATGTCGTTGTGGATGATTTCAACGAAGCGGAAGTGCAGTTTGCTCATTTGAATGAGGATTGGCTCATGAGCTTTGAGCCTGCCGATGAAGATTTTGACGGAACCCGCTTGTTCGGTGTTCCGTCCTCCGGCTATGAAACAGACGAGGATCTGCTGCTGCAATTCGATCCGCTGGCAGAAAGCACTGGCTTTCTCGACAATATCGACGGCTACGCCTATTTCTTCTTCGGCGAGGGCAAGGATCGCATTAACGGTATCCGCTTCGACATTGACCGTTCATAAAAGGGAGTTTATATATGGAACGGTATTTTGCAAAAGGCAGCAGGATCCCGCTGAAAAACGGGCAGTCGGCAGAGGTGATTGCAAAACTCGGCGAGGGCGGGCAAGGCACGGTATACCGTGTGCGTATCGGCGGAAAAGAATATGCGCTGAAATGGTATCATAAAGGCACCTTGCAGAATCCCCGCCGCTTTTATCAGAATCTTGAAAACAATATTCGGCAGGGTGCGCCCTCACCCGCCTTTCTGTGGCCGGAATTTCTGACAAAGGAAAGGGACGGCAGCTTTGGCTATGTCATGAAGCTGCGCCCGTCAAATTACAGGGAGTTTTCGGATTTCCTGCTGGCAAAGGTGCATTTTTCCTCTCTGTCGGCGGCGGCAGGTGCGGCGCTGAATATCACCAACGGCTTTCGGGAGCTGCACCGGAAAGGCTTTTCCTATCAGGATCTGAACGACGGAAACTTCTTTCTTGATCCGACGACCGGCGAGGCGCTCATCTGCGACAACGACAATGTGGCGCCCTACGGAGAGAGCCTCGGCATTGCCGGGAAAGCACGGTATATGGCGCCGGAGGTGGTGCGGAATATCAAGCGTCCGGATATCATGAGCGACCGGTTTTCTCTGGCGGTTGTGCTGTTCCGCCTTTTGTTTCTCGATCACCCGCTGGAGGGGAAGCGTGTGGTGGAGCACCCCTGCCTGACCGAGGAATTGGAGCTGAAATTTTACGGCAAAGCACCGATTTTTATATATGATAAAACGGACGATTCAAACCGCCCGGTGCACGGTATACACGCAAATGCCCTGCGCTTTTGGCCGGTGTATCCGAAATTCATTCGTGAGCAGTTCCTAAAAGCATTTTCCAAGGACGCCATGAGCGGAAAGGCGCTCCGCCCCACCGATAACGATTGGCAGATCGTCTTTACGCAGCTTCGTGACTGCATTGTCAAATGTCCCTGCGGCGGAGAAACATTTCTCGATTTTGAGGGCGACAGCCTGTGCATAAATTGCGGCCTTAAAATTCCGAAACCGCCTGTGTTATCGTCGCAGAATCGCTATAAGGTTGCCCTGTTCCCCGGAATAAAGCTCTACCGCTGTCACACCGACCGGGACAGCGATGATTTTAAGAAAATTGTCGGCGAGGTTATACGCAATCCTAAAAATCCTGCCATATGGGGGCTTCGCAATCTCAGCGATGAGGCTTGGCAGGCCGAAACCAAGGACGGCAATGTAAAAACAATCGGCAAAAACGAGGTACTGGTCGTAACAAAAGCAAAACAGATTCATTTCCCGAACTGTATCGGGACCATCGAATAAGGAGGCTTTTAAAAATGGCAAATATATATGAAGGCGCAGTGGAGGTTTCCCGCAGAACCATGACCCTTTTCTTTATGGTTGATGCATCCGGCAGTATGGACGGAGCGAAAATGGGGACACTTAACTCTGCAATTGAAGAAGTCATTCCCGAAATCCGCAAAATATCCGCCGAAAATGCCGACGCAGCCATAAAAATCGCTGTGCTGGAATTTTCAAGCGGCACAAGATGGATAACCCCCGCTCCGATGGACGCGGAGGACTTCACATGGAGCTTTCTCACTGCCGACGGACTGACCGATTTCGGCGCGGCCTGCAAACAGCTTAACGAAAAGCTGTCCCGCAAGGCATTTATGAGTGATGTAGCAGGCTCCTTTGCCCCTGCAATATTTCTGCTTTCTGACGGAGAACCGACCGACGAATATGCTTCCGAGCTGTCAAAGCTGAAGGAAAACAACTGGTTCAAAAAGGCCATTAAGGTTGCGGTGGCCATCGGCGAGGACGCCAATAAAGCCGTACTTGCCGAATTTACAGGCAACAAGGAAGCGGTGCTTACGGTGCATACGCCCGAGGCTCTCACAAAAATGATACGCTTTGTTTCGGTTACGGCGTCACAGATCGGATCGAAGTCCAGCGGAGTCGGTAAAGGCGGCGTGGACGAAGCCGCAAACAAGCAGGACGAAATGATCGACAAAATAAACGAGGTCAAGGCCGCCGAGCCGGATGACGACGGTGATCTGGAATGGTAACCGATTATCGGGCGTTTGGTATGACGGTGATCGGCGCTTCCCACATAAAAAGCGGCATGGTTTGTCAGGATTTTTCCTTAAGCTGCGAATTGCCCGACCGCAGAATTTCCGTCGTATGTGACGGTCACGGAGGAGCCGATTATTTCCGCTCGGACAGGGGCAGCCGCTTTGCCGCGGAAGCCTTTACCGAATGTATGAAGGATCCCGATGTCATAAGTGTCCTTTCGGCGGCCGCCACCCAAAAACAGCAGTCCGGTCGCATAGAACAGCTCATAAAAAGCATTATTGCCCGCTGGAACGAGCTTGTGGAACGGGACATAAAGGAACATTCCTTCGGCGAGGATGAACTAAGCGGCGTATCGGGAAAGGCGCGAAAAAGATACGAAACAGGACAGCGCCTGCAATCGGCATACGGCACGACCCTTATCGGCGTTATACTTACCGAGAATTTCTGGCTCGGTTTGCAGATCGGCGACGGAAAATGCGTTGCCGTATCAAAAGACGGCGAATTTACACAGCCCATTCCGTGGGATGAGCAGTGCTTTTTGAATGTCACCACATCGATATGCGATGAAAATGCCGCCAAGGAGTTCCGCTTTTGTTTTGAACGCACTCTTCCCGCCGCCGTATTCATCGGCAGCGACGGAATCGACGACTGCTTTGCCGGAGATGAGAGGCTGTATGATTTTTACCGCCTGACCCTCAGGTCTTTTGCCCAAACAAACGATCAAACCGCCGTCTCGCAATTAAAAGATTATTTGCCGACCCTTTCGGAAAAAGGCAGCGGAGATGATATGTCGGTTGGGATTATTGTCAATACGGATTTTGCACGTCAAAAGCCGGCGGCTTTTGAAAAATCGCAAAAGGCTTCCCAAAACGAGGTGACACCATGAAGGATAACGGCTCCAGGTTTTATTATTCCCGTCTGACAGACGGTGAGAAAAATCTATATGATCGGATATGCGAGGCGCTTCTTCGCTTTGAACCTGCCCTGTCCATCCACGCCGGTATGGGCAAGGCCTTTACGGTAGATACCAAAAAGATCATGACCGCTGTACTGTTTGACAATCCGGTTTTTTTCTATCTTAATCGACATCGGGTAGTCACCAAGCAGACGCCGATGTATATTCAACTCATCTTTCAGTATGATTACGCAAAAGAAGAAGCCGAGCAGCTATGGGCAGAGGTAGAAAGGAAAGTAGATCTGTTTATAAAGAACAGTATAAAGCCGGATATGAGTCCCCTCGCAAAGCAGCTTAAGGTGCATAATTTTCTGTACACCATTCACACGGCCGAGGAGCCGTTTGACAGCGACTGCTTTTCGGTAGTCGGTGCATTGCTCCGCGATCGGTGCGTCTGCGAAGGATTCGCCAAGGCATATAAACTGCTGTGCGACAGACTTGGAATCGCCTCAATTGTGGTTGTAGGAGAGGCTTTACACGAAAACGGGCGGCGGGAGCCTCATTCCTGGAATATCACCCGTATAAAAGGTGTAACCGCCCATACCGATGCAGCCTGGGACTCCCGTTTCGGCGGAGCGGCTTATGATTATTTTAATCTGTGCGATGCCGACATTGCCGCCGATCACTGCTTTGATACCGAGCTTTATCCGAAATGCGATCCCAATAAAATCAACTATTTCTATAAAAACCGACTGATTGCGCGGGACGAGGACGAACTGCGAAAAATAATAGCCGACCGAGCGGACGAGCCTTACTACTCGGTCAAGCTGCTGTTTCCGTTTTCAAAAGAGCGCCTTGACGAATTTTCCTTTGGTATAGGTGTGCTTCGCTATAACGCCGCCCAAAATATCATCGGATTTATCAAGGCTATGACAGAATAGACCTATAAACGGGAGGTATACTATGCCCATTTCCCAAGAGGAATTAAACAGAATCGTAAAGCTTCACGGCATTATTGAAGGCCATAAGGAGCACAGCCACGCAGCGCCCACCTATAAAGACAGTCCTTATCTTGCCGAAATGGCGCAAATTGCGCTTGCTCCCCGTGATCACGATATAGAAACGCTGGAAGAGATCATTCCGACGCTTTGGTATCTTACCGAATGTTATGACAAAATGTGCCGTGCGGGAATGTCGGTGAAATTTTACACACCGCAGCTTCAAGCTCATACAGAGCTTATGAAACTCAGAGAATATGACAGTGAGGACATGGAAGGGTTTGAAAACTGTTTTTATCTGGCGGTCAAAGCAAGAAATTATTATGAACCTGACGATTGCCCTGACCTTGTCGCAATCGTGTCCGGCAGTCTGCCGGATGAAAGAATCCGTGAATTGCTTCTCTCGGCGCAGGAAAACCGACGGGGATTCATCAAAAACGATCCTGTTGAGAAAACGGAGAAATACCTTGCGGTGATTGACAAGGTGGAGGAAAAGATAGAAAAAACCAAACAGATGGATTTCTGTCTGGAATACTGGAGTTTAAAAGCTCGGTTCTTGTTTGAATACGGCATCCTCTGGCGCTCCCCGACCCAGCTCAACCCCGGTGTAATGTTTGATTAAGTCAATAAGCGTTTTTGGCGTCGGTCACCTTGACCGGCGCTTTTTTGTCGCCGTAGCGGTGACCAAATTCATTCTCAAAAACTTTATAATAATAATCGTAAAAGAGGATATGCTTAGGACGGTAGCAAATCCGCCGGATAATTATTTCAATTCGGCAGGATAAGTGCGCCTGAATTTCCGTAAAAGCCTGTTTTTACATCAAATCCGTCTATTTTGACTTGTTCAAAATGGGCGGATTTTATTTGTTGGAGGAAGTCTTATGTTTATGAGGTGTCGCTAATACTGTCCTAAAGTATAACTGTAAAAACATTTTTGTTTCTGTCGGCTGCCGCAGCCCTCCGTATCAATCGTTTTTGACCTAACAAAAAACGATTGAACGGAGGTACATAACCTTGAACAAACAACCCAAAGCGGTTTATATCATAGAAAACGGCGGGTACACGGAACTGACCTATGAGGAATTCCTTCGCCGTGAGCAAATCTGCCCGTTATATGCGGACAAGCTGTTCCTGCCTTTGTACGGCAGTCTGATGGAGGTATCCAAAGAGGATTATGAGGAATATTACCGTCAGCGGAATCGTCAAATCTATATTGACAGACGCGCATCAAGAAACGGCGATGTTTCCTACAACGCTCTGAGCACCGATGAATTTAACGGCGAGGATATTCTCATAGCAGAGCAGCCGGATGTATGCGACACCGTAGTGGAAAGCATTATGACGGACAAGCTCAGGAAAGCCATCCTCAAGCTGACTGATGAGGAACAGCTTCTCATCTACCGCCACTATTACGCCGATATTCCCGGCACTGAGCTTGCGGAAATCTACGGCGTATCTCAGCAGGCAATCAGCAAGCGGATCGCCAAAATCAGAGTAAAGCTCAAAAATCTTTTAGAAAAATAAAAATTTCGGTTGTAGGCCCCCTCACTTTTTACCATGAAAAGTGAGGGGGCTTTCTCAATAGCCTCCGCCCGTTCTTTGAAAACCGAATAGCACAGCGCATTCTTTACCTTCCTTCTGCCGTCGGCGAGAGCCGATGAGCCACACGACCTTTTGAGTCGGACGGTGCGGCGCATCCGCACCGAAGGCCATAAAAAGCAGAAGCAATAATGATACTTGCGTCCAGTCACAGGCCGAGCGTTGAAGCGGTACGAACAAAGAGCCGTAAGCCGTCGCAGCCAATGAGGGCGCCTCGCAGAGATCCTGGGAGTGGTGGGATTCCAATGAGGTCAAATGCATGACCGGAGGATGCGTTCCCTTGTCCGGGGTGTCGTGGACAAATACGGACAGAAAAAAGAACGATTGATACAAAGACAATACAAGGCGGTCATTTGCCCAAAAGCACACGGCCGCCTTTTACTTAATACGGAGGCTAATATGAAAGAGATCAAACGAGGTGAAATCTATGCCGTTGACTTCGGTACAGGCTTCGGCAGTGAGCAAGGCGGAACGCGCCCGTCCTTGATTTTACAGAATGATATCGGCAACAAGCACAGCCCCACCACCATCGTGGCGGCGATCACAGGCAGAAAAACAAAGGCAGCTCTGCCCACCCATGTGAAAATCATGGCGAAAGGGCTTAAAACCGAATCCACCGTCCTGCTTGAACAAATCAGAACGATAGACAAAGCGAGGCTCGGCGAATACATCGGCAGGCTCGACGGCAAAACCCTCGCCGCCGTTGACCGTGCCATTGTAGTGAGTCTCGGCATCAAATATTTGGAGGAACTACTCAATGGATAAAAGAACCGACATCAACAATACATCATTCGCTTACAGTGTAAACCTATTAAAAATGCTCCTCGCCATGCAACTCATCACCGTGGATGAATACGAAAGAATCGCTCAGATTAGTGCCGAACATTACGGTGCTGATCTTATTTATGTCTGAAATCTTAATTCTCAAGTTTTTGCGAAAAACCGCTGGAAGTATTCGAACTATTGTGGTATGGTGTGTCGTGCCAAAAGGCGAATAACAGCAAGGCGACCCCTTGCGGAAAGGAGAAAGACATGAACATTACTGAAATCACAAGCACAAAGAAGCAGACAGCCGAACGGCTTCGGTTAGCCCCGTACTGCCGGGTGTCGAGTGACTCTACCGACCAGCTCCACTCCTTCGCCGCACAGATCCGCTACTACAGCGACTATGCCAAGAAGCATCCCGAATATCAGCTTGTCGACATTTATGCCGATGAGGGCATCACGGGAACCGAGATGAAAAAGCGGGACGAGCTGAATCGGCTGATAGCCGACTGCAGGAAAGGTAAGGTCGACCGCATCATCGTCAAGTCGGTTTCCCGATTGGCACGGAACACCGAGGAGCTGCTCGTGCTGCTGCGGATGTGCAAAGAGATCGGCGTAAGCGTGTATTTCGAGGAACAGGGCATCGACACCGAAAAACTGAATATGGAGATGATCGTAACATTCCCCGGTATGGCCGCACAGCAAGAAAGTGTGAACATATCGGGGAATTTGCGTTGGAGCTATCAAAAGCGGATGCAGTCCGGTGACTTCAACTGCACCTGTCCGGCTTACGGCTTCGACCTCAAAGACGGGCAAATGACCGTCAACGAAACGGAGGCGACGGTCATACGGCGCATATTCGATCTATACCTCCAAGGATACGGTACGCTTGCCATTGCGAAAATGCTGAATGAGGACGGCATACCGCGGAAACACGGCTACGAAAAATGGCTGCCGAGTTCAATCAACTATGTATTGAACAACGAACGCTATATGGGAGATGCGCTCCTGCAGAAAAGCTACACCACCGAAACACTGCCGTTTCGGAAAATGAAAAACGACGGACGGCTGCCGCAATACTATGTAGAGAACAGCAATCCTGCCATCGTCAGCCGAGAAACCTTTCAGGCGGCGCAGAACCTGCTGTGCTCACGGAAAACGGAAAGATGCAAAAGAAAGTCCTATCCGCTGACCGGAAAGCTGCGCTGTCCCGAATGCGGCAGAGCCTTCCGGCATCAGGTGGTAAACGGCAAGGCGCATTGGATATGCTCCTGCCGCTCGTCCGGTGCAACCGACTGCCAGCACCGCCATGTGCGTGAGGATATCGTATACGGGATATTCACCGATATGGTTATCAAGCTGAAAACCTACCGAGGCGAACTGCTCGGTACGCTGATTCACCAAATGGAAACCATGCAGGACCGCACAAGCCGCAATCAGGAACGCATACGGCAGATAGACAGAGAAATCGCCGACCTCGGTGCAAAGAACCATATCATTGCAAGGTTGCACACAAGCGGCGCTATGAACGCCGCCGATTACGCCATGCAGACTTCGGAGATCGGCAATCGCCTCACCGAGCTGCGCATCGAACGGCGGCAAAAGCTCACCGAGGATGAGAACGACCAACTGCTCGCCACCCTCAAAGACTTGAACGGCATCCTCGATGAATACGAGCCGACCGTCGAGTTTGACAACGGGCTGTTTGACGAAATCGTCGAGAGCATCACGGTGGACAGCAGCGAACAACTGACCTTCAAGCTCATCGGCGGCATTGCACTGACCGAGCAAATCCCCAAGAAAGGACGGTGAAACCCGAATGAAAAACAGAATCCTGCCTTACGGCTACTGCTGTAAAGACGGCGTTATCGTCATAGAGCCACAGGAGAGCAAAGTGCTGAAACAGATCTTTGCCGCCTACCTTGACGGCTCCTCTATGCTGACCATAGCCGAGCAGCTGAACAGAGAGAAAATCGAATACAGGGACGGCGTTACCGACTGGAACAAGGGGCGGCTCAAGCATCTCATTGACAACACAAAATATCTCGGCACAGAGGTGTATCCGCCGATCATCGATCAAGCAACCTATGAGAAAACACAGAAAACAAAGCATGGGCGCAACACTCAAAGGGATACGGACAAAACACAAGACATATTCAAACTGACCATCCCCGTCCGATGCCCAAGCTGCGGTGACCGAATGCGCCGCCGACATGACAGCCGATGCAAATGCCAAGAGCGTTGGACTTGTGAGAACACGACCTGCCGTCTGCGGATCGAGATATCCGATGCCGAATTGCTGACCGCACTTGCCGACCTTCTCGGCACGGTAACCGCCGACAGCATCACACTGCCTGCCGAAGCGCCCTACGAACCGAGCGCCGAGGTAACACGGCTGAATAACGAGATCAGCCGTATGCTTGACGCAGCAGAAATCGACAAAGCTGTATTGCGAAGCAAAATGACGGAGTGCCTCGCCCGGAAATATAAAGAACTCGGCAACGGGTGCTGTGCCGTACAAAGGCTGAAAGCCGAACTTGGCAGTACGGCAGACATCGCCGAGCGGCTGAACCGCACGGTCAGCGAAATACGCCTGTACACCGACAAAACGGCAGACATCATACTGCTGAACGGACAGATCATACGAAAGGAGCAAGGTCATGCAACAAACAACGGTCGCCCCTCAGAGAGTGGTGCGGATAATCGAACCGACCATATCGGTCAGAGAAAGCGTGAAAAGCCATTACCGAGTCCTGCGGGTGGCGGCATACTGCCGCGTTTCCACTAAGCAGGAGGAACAGCTCAATAGCTACGAAAATCAGGTGCAGCACTATACTGAACGCATCAATTCCGAAAACGGATGGACGCTTGAAGGTATCTACGCCGACAAGGGCATCTCCGGCACAAGCGTAAAGAACCGAGATGAATTCAACCGCATGATCCGCCGATGCAAGCAAGGGAAAATCGACATGATCATCACGAAATCCATCGCCCGGTTTGCGAGGAACACCGTCGACTGCTTGAAATATGTCCGACTGCTCAATGACCTCGGTGTCGATGTGTACTTCGAGGAGCAGGGCATCCACAGCAATCAGCCCGGCGCCGAGTTTTACATTACGATCTACGGCAGCATCGCGCAAAGCGAATCGGAAAATATCAGCGCCAACATTAAATGGGGCAAGGCGCAGGCCGCCCGTGAAGGCAAGGTGGTATTCAGATACAAGAACTTCCTCGGCTACCGCAAGGGCGAGGACGGACAACCCGAAATCGTCCCCGAAGAAGCCGAAACGATCCGCCTTATATATGACCGCTTCCTCGCAGGCGACAGCTTAAAAGGAATTGCCAAACTACTTGAAGAAAAGGGCATCAAAAGCCCAACGGGAAAAGCAGAATGGCAGTTTTCCACGATACAGTCCATTCTCTCCAACGAGAGGTACAAAGGCGATGCCATCATCAATAAGACCTACATCACCGACTGCATCAGCAAAAAGGTCAGAGTCAACAACGGCGAACGCCCGAAATACTATGTAGAAAACAGCCACCCTGCCATTATCGACTCGGCTACCTTCGGCAGGGTTCAGGAGGAGCTCGCGCGGCGCTCCGGCAAACGCAAGATCAGCCGAAAAGCCAAGACCGAACAAGGCAAATACTCAAGCAAATACGCTCTGACAGAACTACTCGTCTGCGGTGAATGCAAGTCCGCCTACCGCCGATGCACATGGACGGCAAACGGTAAAAAGAAAATCGTGTGGCGATGCATCAACCGCATTGAATACGCCAAGAAATACTGTCATAACTCACCCTCCGTAGAGGAAAGCATACTGCAACGGGCTGTGATGGCGGCGATCATGGAAACCGCCAACCAAAATGCCGAGGTATTGCGAACACTGAAGCTGCACATCGGCATGGGCTTGGCGGGAGAAAAGAGCGAGGATAAGAGCATCGACCTACAGATACGGATCGCCGAAATCGACGCAGAATTCAAAAAAATGCTCGACCGAGTGTCCACCGACACCATCGAAGCCTTTGACGAGGAAACTGCAACTCGGCTCATGAACGAAAAAAGCCGCCTGCAACAGCAGCTCGACAGCATAGCCGACGCTGAGCAACGGCGTGAAAACGCAAAATCCCGACTCGATGACATCTACATGATACTCGACGGCATAAAGAACCATCCGATGGAATACGATGACCGAATCGTCCGCCAACTGCTCGAATGTGTAGTGGTGGACTCAAAAGAGCAGATTACCGTAATATTCAAAGGCGGACTTAAATCGGTGCAGCCGCTGACCGAATGACAGCGGCTCACTGCTGCCCCTAACCTTGAAAGTTCAAGATTTTTCGTAAGGGAACAAATACTAACCCCAAAAAGGCGAAAAAATCTATTTTATAGTCCTCCCACAAACAAGAATAATCCGAACCTAATCCTGATGGATTTTGGGTTCGGATTTTCTTTTTACCTCGGTGACTTGTCATGAACGCGCCTATGGAACGCGCACGGGCTCCGCCGGAAATCCTTTCGGTTGCAAATATAAGAAAACAGCTTGAAAGGATGATAAATATGAAATACGAAATTACCTACAAAGAGAAAAACGGTCTGCTCTACCCCGACTTCCTTCTGCCGGAGCAAGCACGCTACCCAATCGGCAAATACGGAAGTTTACGCCTTGCATTTATAAAGGAGCATCGGAAAGGTACTTACACCACAGTTTTGACGCAGTGTCGATTGAATGCGTATCTTCATGACATTGACATTGCGGCGAAAGAACAGGTGCGGTTGATCACCGCTCAGCTTGCCCAATCCCGTGGCATTG
Source organism: uncultured Eubacteriales bacterium (assembly GCA_934454405.1). Lineage (GTDB taxonomy): Bacteria > Bacillota > Clostridia > Oscillospirales > UBA644 > UBA644. The sequence continues at coordinate 117,313 of CAKSFN010000004.1, forward strand.
ATGAAAAGCTGAAAGTTACCGACCCGCTCGAATGGGTGGTGCAGATGAATTCCTGCAAGACCACTGCTGAGGAAATCGTCATGAGTGAGATCATCTACCAATAAAATAATTGAAATCTGTCTGAACAAGGAGGAATAGTATTTACTCTCTTACTTGCTGGCAATCCTCCTTGTTGAGACGCAAAATTTTGAGCCTGCAACGGTTTCGCCTTGAAATCGCTGCAGGCTCATTTTTATGGCATTCAGAATGTCGATGCATACGCCCTCTACAATATTCTCTTTACAGCTTCACGATAAATTCAGAGAACTTCTCGATCATCAGTTCCTTATCAAAACGAATAACGGCTAAAGTAACATGAGTCAGACAGCCCTCATAGTTGTTCGACTCGCTTTTTATCTGATTAAGATGCTACCGTGCAGTACTGTCTGTGTTCCCACTTGTATTTCTCATCCGCAAAAATAATTTAAATTCGGCAAGTTCAACAAGAACCAACGGTGCTATGGGCTTGACAAAATTTCGCTATATAACAACGCCTGCGATTCCGGCGGCAGTTACGCCAGTAATTACGAAATCATCGACAAACTCAAGCAATTCGATGACAAACATTGCAGCTGTGCTCTGATTGCCTGCCGCACCTGCAAACAGCCGGCTGTGACACCTTTGGAATAATTTTCGGTAAATAGCTACCACTGGGCATAAATCGATAGAAAGCTAAAACATTGCTTTTAATAGTAATAATACTTCTATTATCAGCCTGAGATTTTTCCATATTTTTGTGAGTATATCTTGACAAATCGTGTGTGTTATGCTATAATGATATTATAATCTTTCGTGATGGAGAAATTCACTATGCCTGTGAGCTATAATAAGCTTTGGAAGTTGCTTATTGATAAAAAAATGACTCGCACTGATTTGAAAGAAAGGTCTGGAGTCAGCTTCAATATTATTGCCAAGATGGGAAAAAACGAATTTGTCTCTATGGAAAGTCTGCATAAAATTTGCTTGACACTTAAATGTGGAATTGAAGAGATTATGGAGTTTACAGACTTATGAGTATGATTGATTATGCATTTCAAACCACAGCAAAATACATCGATCGTATGCCAAAATCTTTGCGCAAAAAGTATGGTCAGTTTTTTACCAGTCCAGAAACAGCAGCGTTTATGGCAGGATTATTTACAATCCCTCATCAAAATGTCATATCTGTTCTTGATCCAGGTGCTGGGTCTGGTATTCTGTCGGTTGCTTTAATTGAAAGATTACAGAATGTGTCTGATGTTAGTAGAATAGAAGTGGTTTGTTATGAAAATGATCCCAATGTCTTGGAATTGCTGCAAGCAAACCTCGATTTGGCGTGTAAATATTCCAATAAGACAGTATCATATCAAATTATTACAGATAATTATATTTTAAGCCAAATGTCTGATTATAATTATTTGCTTGATGCCAGTCCAAATCCGAAAAAATTTGATCTTGTAATTGCTAATCCTCCATATATGAAGATTGCCAAAGATGCGCCGGAAGCCTTGGCGATGCCTGATGTATGCTATGGTGCACCAAATCTATATTTCTTGTTCGTATCTATGAGTTTGTTTAATTTGAATGATTTGGGTGAAATGGTCTACATTATCCCTCGCTCATGGACATCAGGTGTTTACTTCAAGCAATTCCGCAAACATCTCTTTAAAGAGGGTGTATTGGAACATATCCATTTATTTGTTAGCCGAGATAAGGTGTTTGAGAAAGAAAGTGTCCTGCAAGAAACGATTATAATAAAAGTTAAAAAGACTGTTGCCAAGACAAACAGCATTACAATTTCTACCACTCAAAGTAACAGCGATTTTTCAAATAGAACAGTGTTTGAGGCTCCTTATGATACCGTTGTCAATGGTAAAGATTGTTACGTCTATCTGGTAACAAATAAGGATGAGGCTGACATACTAAATACTTTGAATCGCCTAAGCAATACACTTCCAAGTATTGGCTTACGGATGAAAACTGGATTAACTGTGGATTTTAGAAACCGTGAAGCGCTGCGAGATAATGCAGAAGAAGATGCAGTACCTCTTTTCTATTCTCAGCACATTCAAAATGGAAAAGTCGTATTCCCTGTAGGGAAAGAACACGAGTACATTGTAACAGGGCAACGTGGACTATTACAAGACAACACCAATTATTTGTTTGTGAAGCGCTTTACAGCAAAAGAAGAACACCGCCGCCTTCAGTGTGGTGTGTACTTGGCCAGAAAGCATCCTGAATATGCGGAGATTAGCACACAGAATAAAATCAATTTTATCAGCGGACTCCGTGAGTTATCAGAGTGTGTTGTTTATGGACTCTATGTGCTATTCAATTCTACACTGTATGACAGCTATTATCGCATCTTGAACGGATCTACACAGGTGAACTCCACTGAAATCAATTCCATGCCAGTTCCACCTATGAATACGATTGAAGCGATGGGGAAGGAATTGATTCGCGCCAGAGATATGTCGGAATCGACTTGTGACAATATTTTGAGGAGCTATATATGAGTAAATTAGAGGAAGCAAAAGAAATTCTAAGTTCGTTGAAAGTTCCATCAAAACAGCAAAACGGTATGTGCTGCTGTGTATTGCTGGCAATGGCTAATCTGACAGAAGAAGAGTCATGGGGCTCTGCCACTAATAATTGGATTCGAATTCACGATGTCATTGCGTTCGCAAACGGCAATTACGGAATGACCTATGCAGAAAATAGCCGCGAAACCTTCCGCAAGCAAGCCATGCACCACTTTAGAAATGCAGCGTTCATTGAGGATAACGGAAAGGCAACCAACAGTCCAAACTATCAGTATCGCTTAACGGATGAGATGCTGCACTTGATTCAGAGCTTTGGCACAGCAGACTGGGAGAAAAGTTTGGCGCGTTTTATGGAAAATCATGACTCACTTGTTGACCTCTATGCCTCTAAACGGACAATGAGAAAAATGCCTGTAAAAATCAATGGCGAAGACTTCACATTCTCGCCGGGCAAGCACAACCAACTGCAAAAAGCAATTATCGAGGAATTTGCGTCCCGCTTCGCGCCTAACTCCGAGTGCCTGTATGTTGGGGATACCACAGAGAAAGACTTGGTTAAAAATGTGGACAAGCTCCGTGCTTTGGGCTTTGAAATAACGTTGCACGACAAGATGCCCGATGTTGTCCTCTACGCTGAAGACAAGGATTGGCTATACTTTATCGAATCGGTTACATCCGTTGGACCGATGGAGCCTAAGCGTATCAAAGAAATTGAGGAAATGACGACTGGCGTTACAGCCGGGAAAATATATGTTACAGCATTTCTGGACTTCAAGACATTCAAGCAGTTTTCAGAATCTCTTGCGTGGGAAACAGAGGTTTGGATTGCCGATATGCCAGATCACATGATCCATTTGAACGGAGATAAGTTTTTAGGGCCAAGATGAATAATATGACAGTTATTTATTGCAAAACGCCCACTAAGTTATCGATAAAAAGGAAGAGATTAAAATGACAAATTACGAAATCCTACAGAAAATTTGTAAAAGAGCAAAAGAAAACATAGATTTGCTTAATAATTCAGGAAAACTTGATGCACTTAGTAAATGTATTGCTTTTGCTGATGATCTCCATAAGTGGGTATCTTATTGTGATAATCTGAAAGACTATATTTTAGTCAAAGAAGCCAAAACTGAATGTATAAACTCAATTTATATGTGTGCTCAAGGATTTTATAAGGAAGCAATAACAACTCTGCGCCAGTTTTTTGAACATATGTTGTTTGCCATATTGCTATCAACCAATGATTATAAGTATAGACTTTGGCAAACTGGACGGTATGATATGTCATGGTCGCAAATTGTAGATGATCAAAATGGTATATTTGGGAAACAGTTTATTAGCGCGTATGCAGAGAACTTAGATGAGGTACGAAGTGTAGAATTTCTTACAATTGCAAAAAATGTGTACAGGGAATGCTCGGAGTATGTACATGGTAATTTTGAGAAGCTAAGTTTACTGCCTGATAATCTCCTATTCGACGGAAATGCCTTTGACCAGTATGTAGAATATTTTTCGAATATTCAATATCTGATTTGCGCGGCCTTGTTTATTAGATTTAGGCATATATTTAATAAGTGCGAAACAATTTCTGCACTTGAACCAATTATTTCAGATAACTTGGGAACATTATCAGAAATTCAACAATTGCTTTCGCCTGAAGGAGTGAACTAACATGAACGATTTGGTTTTTAGAACCGAAGAATTAACTAACCATCAAATAGCAGAATTGTATGTAGCATCCGATTATGAGCAAAGCATTATTGATAAACTTAAAGCCCCCTCCCCGGTTTTGTTAATTGGAAGTAGAGGTGTTGGAAAATCATTTCTATTCAAAATGAGCGAAATTCAGATGCTTCAAGAATTCTCAGAGAAAAAAATTTTGCCGGTGTTTTTAACTTTCAGAAAAGCTTCGCTATTGAAAACATCAAATCCTGAACAATTTCAGAGCTGGATGCTCAGTCGAATTTGTTCCGAAGTTCTTAGAGCGTTAAAAAAAATAGGAAAACTATCCCCTATATCTGGTGGATTATCATTATTGGCAGGTGAAGGTGAGACCGAATCGAACAAAATTGACGATATTGCAAAAGCCTTTGAAGAGTCTTGGAAAAAACCGGGAGAACTTATCGATGTTACCAAAATTCCGTCTTTAGATGTGTTCCTAAATACAGTAGAAGACTTATGTGATGAACTGGATATTTCTCGTATCGTTTTATTTATCGATGAAGCCGCACATGTTTTCTTACCACAGCAGCAACGAGAGTTCTTTACATTATTTAGAGATTTGAGGTCGCCCTATATCAAATGTAATGCAGCAGTATATCCTGGTGTAACCGTTTATGGAGAAACATTTGAGCCAATACATGATGCTGTCAAAATATCCTTAGTTAGAAATGTGAATGATTCAGACTATGTGTCTATCATGAAGCAGATGGTATTAAAGCAGATTCATGATAGCAGTTTAGCCACTAATCTTTCAAGACATGGAGAGAATTTCACTTTGCTTGCGTATGCGGCGTCAGGAAATCCCCGGTATCTTTTAACAAGCGTTTCTATGGCCGAGAAAATCGATGCAAAGTCTGTCAATCAAGTCTTTAGGGATTACTATCGAGAAAAACTTTGGGCAGAGCACACTAAATTGGCAGACAGATATCCCGGGTATAAGGATTTCATTTCATGGGGACGTGATTTTCTTGAAACTACTGTACTCCCAGAAATAAAGAGAAAAAACGATGATTTCCTTGAAAATAGTAATGGCAAAGGAACAACAGCATATTTCTGGATTCACAACAATGCTCCTCAAGAGGTTAAAGAGGCTCTGAGAATACTTGAGTATTCTGGTCTGATTTATGAAGATGCTGCTGGAATACGTGCAACCCGCAGTGAGATTGGAACACGGTACATGGTAAATCTCGGGTGTTTACTGGCATCTGAATCAACTCCGTCAGCAACAGGAATGAAAATAATCAAAGCATTAGATATTAGAAGAATGAGCGAATATGGTGCGAATTATCCTGTATATCAAGGGGTTCAGGGTAAGATCGTTGGAAGCGAAACAGATGCGCTTAAGGGACAGTTGGATAAATCAATAGATTTGCTTGAGCTAACAGATTGGCAAAAACAGAAGATGCATGAGATTTCGATTAATACCATTGGAGATTTAATTTCCGCACCAGAAGAAAAATTAAAACAAGCAAAATATATAGCAAATGTGCGAGCCAGAACAATAAAAAATGCTGGAATTGCAGCTGTATGTGAGTATTTGCTGGGATAATTATGTCTCCCGATAGGCAAGCATATATATTGCTATAATTTATTACTAAATCGCCTATAGAAATGTAGGAATCAATTATTGATAACATCCCCTGATAGCCTTTTGATAGCATAAAATCGATCCCCCATCGGATTGAAATAATTGGTATATAATTAAGCCAAATGAAATCAAACGACCTATACAAAAAAGTGTAGATTGCGTTTCTCTCGGCGAATTATACTCGTTGCGCTTGGTATGCAGGATGCCCTCCGGGTAGTCGACGCACCAGTCCAAAACAAAGCGGGTCAGGTACTTTTGAATAATGCAAACTGCGCCGATTTGAGTTTCAAACCTGAAAGTGCCGACGGGGTACAAGGGGTGTCCCCTTAAAGAGAATCCGGGTGTGAGCACCATGGAATGAGCACCCGGATTCAGTGCTTGCTAAGAATTGCAGACAGACAAAGTCGTTCCGGAGACCGTACACATCGGAGCGGCTTTTCTTTTTTTCAAAGTTTCAATCGGTAATTACACCTTGCTCCTGTTTGTATTCGGTTTCTTGCGGATGCCCGTGCATGCATACGGACACTTTTTCTTCCGTCTTTCACTCTCAGCAAGCACTGAATGATACCTCCCACCCGGATGCCTCCCACCGGGTTTTCGGTACATTCGCTTGTGAGGGGATACCTCCCCTAATACCCCTCGGACAAAGCAATGCCACTTGATTTTTTCTGCCTGCGTACCGACGACAAATAAGTTGAAAATCTTTCCTTCTTCCTCTTGACAAGTTATGCGAGTGATGCTATAATAATATGCGGTACTATTGTACCGCTATATAGAAAGAGGTACCTATGAAAGCATTGGACGCAGAACGCTTTACGAAAATTCGGGCGTTCATCGATGAATATTATCTTGACCATCATAAGTCCCCGACCGTGCGCGACATTGCCGCAGGCACGGGAATATCCAAGACTGCAGTGCAACGCTATCTGACCGATATGAAGGCGCACGGCGAGATCGAATACAACGGCAGGCGCAGCATTGAAACCGACCTTTCCCGTGTCATGACCGATATCACACCTGCCGCCCGGTATGACAGTACCGTGTCGTGCGGTTTGCCGACCGAAGTAAATGTGGAACCCGCAGAGGTGCTGCCGCTACCCAAATCGCTCGTCGGTAACGGAACATTCTTCATTCTCACCGCCAAGGGTGACTCAATGACAGGCATCGGGGTAGATGACGGCGACCTTGTGATCGTTCGTGAGCAGAACACCTGCAGGGACGGAGACTATGCCGTCGTACTTGTGGACGGGCGGGAAACTTTGCTCAAAACCGTCACCTATCTGCCCGACAAGCAGGCTTATCTGTTGCACGCCGAGAATCCGGATTACCCCGAACGGGTGGAACGCAATGTGACCATTCAGGGTGTGGCAATCAAGGTCATCAAGGAACTGAAACGATAGGAGGAAGAAACATTGACATTAAAAGAAGCATGGGAATGTATCGTCGAAACGATGAACAACAATAAAACCACACAGGTCGTGATCGTCAGCAAGGGGGATCCTGATTATGACAAATGTCTGTCACTTGATTGGCTTGTCGAAAAATTCAAAAACGCAATCAACAATACCCGTGGCTGTTTCGGTGTTCCGAAAGAGGAAATCGACAATCTGGCAGATGCGTTGCTTCCGGCGATGATCGAGTTCTTTCAAAGCGAGGAGGGACAGCGGGAATTTGCCGCTTGGCTTGAAAAGCGGGAGAAAGAACAAACAGTAAAGAAAAAGGATGGTGACACATGATTGGCGTTATCTATGCACGGTATTCCTCCGATAATCAGCGCGAGGAGTCCATTGAAGGTCAGCTTCGGGAGTGCCGTCAGTATGCGGACAGGAACGGTATCACTCTGCTTGATCCGTACATCGACCGTGCCTATTCTGCGAAAACGGATAATCGTCCGAGTTTCTTAAAAATGGTCAAGGACAGCGCGGCAAAGAAGTTTGACACGATCATTGTATGGAAGCTTGACCGCTTTGCCCGAAACCGTTATGACTCGGCACATTATAAATCTATCCTGCGCAAAAACGGCGTTCGTGTTGTTTCGGCAACCGAATCTATTTCAGAAGGTTCGGAAGGCATTCTGCTGGAATCTGTATTGGAAGGTATGGCGGAGTATTACTCGGCTGACCTTGCACAAAAAGTGATTCGGGGATTGACGGAAAACGCCCTGAAATGCAAATACAACGGCGGTACCTTACCAATCGGATATGTTATCGATTCTGCACAATATTTTCAGATTGATCCTATCACCGCTCCTGCCGTATTGAATGCCTTTCGGCATTACGCCGCCGGAAAGTCCATGCGGGAAGTAACGGACGAATTGAATATTACCGGTATCCGAACAAAACGGAACGGAAAGATCAGTATCAACAGCGTCACAAGAATGCTCCACAATCGAAAGTATATCGGCGAATATTCTTACAGGGACACGGTTATTCCGGGCGGAATTCCCGCCATCGTTCCGAAAGAACTGTTTGATAAAGTACAGGAGCGTATGGCAAAAACAAAGAAAGCCCCTGCCCACCACAAAGCAGAAGATGAATATCTCCTGACGACGAAGATTTTCTGCGGTGAGTGTAAACGCATGATGACCGGAGAGAGCGGAACAAGTCACATGGGTAATGTACACCGTTACTACAAGTGCAACGGTGCCCGTAAGGGTGGGGACTGTCACAAGAAAACGGTCAAAAAGGAATGGATTGAAAATATGGTTCTCTCCAAAATCCGCGAAGTCATTTTTGACGATGAACTGTTGAATGATGTTGCAGACCGACTGATGGAACGTCTTCACGCAGAAAATACAAACCTCCCCATTCTCAGACGGCAACTGAAGGAGGTAGAAAAAGGCATTGATAATTTTATGAATGCCATTCAAATGGGCATTATCACGCCGTCCACCAAAGAGCGATTGAATGATCTGGAAACGCAGAAATCAGAGCTAACCGTACAGATCATGAAGGAAGAAATGTCAGTGCCGTCGCTGACAAAAGAGCAGATTCTTTTCTTTCTCACGAAATTCAGAGAACTCAATCCCAAACTTCTCGATCATCGCCGCAGGCTGATCGACAGCTTTGTCAACGCCGTTTATCTCTATGACGACAGATTGACAATCCTGTTCAACTGCAAGGACGGAAACAAGACTTACACTTTTGCGGAAATTGAAGCCGCACTAAAAGGTTCGGGTTTGTCTGCACTCGCTGCACCAAAAATCGACAAGCCGCACATGCTGCTTGTCGGTTTTATTCTCTGCCAACACGGAATCGGCAGGTCTCGCTGCGGCTCGGTCACGCTCCGGCTCTCTCGCTGCAAGCGGTCATACAGAAATACTGTACTTTACATCTATTGGCTGATGCATAGTTAAATCATAAAATGCCATAGTGTATTTTAACCGTCCGCAAAAAGTTCAATTAAATAATACTTTATGGCGTATTGACATCGGTCTTTATATATGGTAAAATAACCAAAAAGATTTTAAGGCGGAGGGCAACGAGATGGGAACGGTGTTTGTTTGCAAAACGAATTGCCGAAAGAAAGTGCCGTTTTACCCCGTTTTTTCAAATTCTTATTCCGCCGGCAATAATATAACCACCGACTTTTAAGCGTTTCTTCGGAAACGCTTTTTTCTTTTTTCGTACAGCGTTTTTCCAATATATACAATTCATATATTTGATATGCGCCCGTGTTTGTACGAATTGCCGTTTTTTAACTTTTTCAAATTAAGATATTGCATAAATGCTCAAAAAGTGCTATTATATATGCATAACAATTCATTTATATGCAGTTTTGTGAATAATTATCCTTACAGCAAATCAGGTCGCACATAAAATCCGCAAGTCGGATTATTTATGCAACGGCTTCGAAAGACGGTGAAAAAGAGTGAAAAAGGTATTTATCGACGGCAAGGCGGGAACGACGGGGCTTCGGATATACGAAAGGCTCGGACAGAGAGACGACATCGAACTGCTGACGCTTGCCGAGGAAGACAGGAAAAATGCGGAAAAGCGCAAAGCGGCGTTAAACGATGCGGACATTGCTTTTTTGTGTCTGCCCGACGACGCGGCGGTCGAAGCGGTGAAAATGATAGAAAACCCGAACGCCGTTGTTATTGACACATCGACGGCGCACAGAACGGCAAACGGTTGGGTATACGGTTTTCCCGAACTCGGTAAGAATTTTTCAGACAGACTGAAAAGCGCGAAAAGAATAGCTGTTCCGGGGTGTCACGCAAGCGGCTTTATCGCTCTTGTAAAGCCGTTGATAGACGAAAAGGTTATCAAACCGAGCATAAAACTGTGCTGTCATTCGCTGACGGGTTACAGCGGCGGCGGAAAAAAGATGATAGCGCAATATGAACAGGACGGCAGGGACAGACTTTTGGAAGCGCCGAGACAGTACGGTCTGACGCAGAACCACAAGCATCTGAAAGAAATGCAGGCGATAACTGGGCTTGAAAACGCGCCGATATTCTGTCCTGTTGTGGCGCCGTTTTACAGCGGAATGGAAGTGACCGTGCCCCTGTTCTCTTCCGATTTGCAAAACGGTGTCGGAGCGGACGAAATCAAAGAGATATACAAATCCAAATACGCTTCCGCGATAGTCTCTTATGAAGATAAGGCGGCGGACGGAATGCTTTCCGCGGCGGCGATGTCGGGACTTGATTCGATGAAAACATGCGTTTTCGGAAACGATGAAAGAATACTTCTGACGGCTGTTTACGACAACCTCGGAAAAGGCGCGTCGGGTGCGGCGGTCGAGGTAATGAACATAATCCTCGGCAAAGACGTAACAAGCGGACTGAATATAACGTAACGAGTGAAAGAACCAAGACAAAGAGTGAAAATGTACGCGAAGAGCGGAAAACGGAGTATATGAATATGGAGATAATAAACGGCGGCGTTTGTGCCGCGAAAGGATTCAAAGCAAACGGAATACATTGCGGAATACGCAAAAACAAAACAAAAAGGGACATTGCGCTTATCGTTTCGGACAAAGTCGCAAACGCGGCGGCGGTCTATACGACAAATCTTGTCAAGGGAGCTCCCCTGCTTGTGACAAAACAACACCTTACCAACGGAAAGGCAAAGGCGATAATCTGCAACAGCGGAAACGCGAACACCTGCAACGCGGACGGCGTTGAAAAAGCCGAAGAAATGAGTGAGATCGCGGCAACGGCGCTCGGAATAAAAGCAAGCGACGTTGTGGTTGCGTCAACGGGAGTTATAGGCTTGCCGCTTGACGTAACGCCTATCTCGAACGGGATAGACGAACTTGTTTCGGGGCTCGGAGATAACAGCGAACTTGCCGCAGAGGGCATAATGACGACCGATACAAAGAAAAAAGAGATTGCCGTGGAGTTTGAGTTGGACGGCAGGGTATGTCATATCGGCGGCATTGCAAAAGGCTCGGGAATGATACACCCCAACATGGCGACGATGCTTGTTTTTATAACAACCGACTGCGCGATAAGTTCGGAAATGCTTTCTGAAGCGCTTTCGACGGATATACAAAGCACATTCAACATGGTCAGCGTGGACGGCGACACTTCGACCAACGATATGGTCGTTGTGCTTGCCAACGGCGAAGCCGAAAACAAGGAGATAACCGAGCCGAACGGCGACTATGAAGTATTTATGCAGGCGCTCAACACAGTCACGGTTCACCTTTGCAAATCCATTGCGGGCGACGGCGAGGGCGCGACAAAGATGATTGAGTGTGCCGTCATCGGAGCGAAAAACGAGGTCTGCGCAAAAACGGTTGCAAAGTCCGTTATATGTTCTTCTCTTGTCAAAGCGGCGATGTTCGGCGCGGACGCGAACTGGGGACGCGTTCTCTGCGCGCTCGGTTACAGCGGCGCTGATGTCGATGTTTCAAAGGTCGGTGTTACATTCATATCTTCCGCGGGACGGATAACGGTGTGCAAAGACGGCGCGGGAGTGGATTTTTCGGAAGAACTTGCGAAAAAGATACTGCTCGAACACGATATAACGATAGAGATCGACCTTGACGACGGCACGGGAAGCGCCGTTGCGTGGGGTTGCGACCTGACATACGATTACGTTAAGATAAACGGCGATTATCGCACATGAGAGGAGCGGACACGATGACTGTTTCAAATGCCGACAGAGCAAGAATACTTGTTCATGCGCTCCCCTACATAAAAAAATATACGGGCAAAATTCTCGTTGTGAAATACGGCGGGAACGCAATGACAAGCGAAAAACTGAAAGATTCCGTTGCAAGAGACATCGTGCTTTTGAACCTGATAGGCGTGAAAGTTGTTCTTGTTCACGGCGGCGGTCCCGAAATAACGGAAATGCTTTCAAAAATAGGAAAAGAGACGCAGTTTGTAGGCGGACTTCGCGTTACCGACGAAGAGACGATAGAAGTTGCGCAAATGGTGCTTGCGGGCAAGATAAACAAAAGTCTTGTCAATCTGCTTGAATGCCGCGGCGGTTCGGCGATAGGGCTTTCGGGACTTGACGGACACATGATAAAAGCGCAGATAAAAGACGAACGTCTCGGATATGTGGGAAAGATTACGGAAATCGACCCGCAGCCCATACTCGACGTTCTCGAAAAAGGATATATTCCCGTTATTTCCACGCTCGGCTGCGACGATGACGGAAAAGTGTATAACATAAACGCAGACACTGCGGCGGCAAAGATAGCAGGTGCGCTGAAAGCGGAAAGTCTTATCATTCTGACCGATATTGCGGGAATACTCAAAGACAAAAACGACCCGTCATCGCTTATTTCGCACATGACGGTTTCCGAATCAAAAAAACTTGTTGACGACGGCGTTATCGCAGGCGGAATGATTCCGAAAGTCGAATGCTGCGTGCAGGCCATTGCGGACGGCGTTCAACGCGTTTTCATCATTGACGGACAGGTTCCGCACTCTATTCTTGTTGAAACATTGACGGACGAGGGCATCGGAACGATGTTTGAGGGGGACAAAAATGACTGATACATTTTCGACTGACAGGGAATACGTTGCAAACACATACGCGCGTTTTCCCATTGATATAGTTTCAGGAAAGGGGTCGCTTGTTTACGACTGCGACGGCAAGGAATACATAGACCTCGGGAGCGGAATTGCGGTAAACACATTCGGCGTTGCGGACGAAGAGTGGATAAAAGCGGTCACCGCGCAGCTCGGAAAATTCCAGCACACCTCAAACCTTTATTACACCGAACCCTGCGCAAAACTTGCGGAGGAACTCTGCAAAAGAACCGGAATGAAGAAAGTATTCTTTTCCAATTCGGGCGCGGAGGCAAACGAATGCGCGATAAAGGCGGCAAGAAAATATGCCGCGGATAAAAAAGGAAAAGACTGCTTCAAAATAATCACGCTCAACAACAGTTTCCACGGCAGGACGCTGACAACGCTTGCCGCAACGGGACAGGACGCATTCCATCACGATTTTCTGCCGCTGACAGAGGGATTCGTTTCCGTCGAACCGACGGAAGAAGCGTTGAAAGCGGAAGTCGGAGACGACACGGCGGCGATAATGTTTGAAATTGTCCGCGGAGAGGGCGGCGTTATTCCGCTTGAAGAAAAATTCGTTCGGGCGATGGTGAATATCGCAAAAGAAAAAGATATACTGCTTATTGCGGACGAGGTACAATGCGGCAACGGCAGAAGCGGAAAACTTTACGCATATATGAATTACGGTTTCACTCCCGACATTGTATCCACTGCCAAGGGGCTTTGCGGCGGGCTGCCGCTCGGAGCGACAATGCTCGGCGAAAAAGCGGAGAACGTTTTCACTCCAGGTTCGCACGGTTCGACGTTCGGAGGAAATCCCGTTTGCTGTGCGGGAGCGCTGAACGTGCTTTCAAGGCTTGACGATACCCTGCTTGAAGACGTTCGCAAAAAGTCCGAATATATATTCGGCGCATTGAACGGCGCCGCGGGCGTCGAAAGCGTTGCGGGGCTCGGGCTTATGATAGGCGTAAAAACGAAGCGTCCCGCAAAAGATGTCGTTACCGAATGTATGAAAAAAGGCGTTCTCGTTTTGACGGCAAAAGACAAGGTACGCCTGTTGCCCGCATTGAACATTCCGTTTGAATTGCTGGAAAAATCCATTGATATACTGAAAAAAGTTTGCGCGGAGGAAAAAGAATGAATTTGAAAGGAAGAGACTTTTTGAAACTGCTCGACTTTTCGGGTGAGGAGATAACATATCTGATTGACCTTGCCGAAAAGTTGAAAACGCTGAAAAAGGACGGCGTACCGCACAGGTATTGCAACGGCAAAAACATTGCGCTTATCTTCGAAAAGACAAGCACACGGACGCGGTGCAGTTTTGAAGTTGCGGCGCACGACCTCGGCATGGGAGTGACGTATCTTGACCCGCAAGGCTCGCAGATAGGCAAAAAAGAAAGCATTGCGGACACGGCGCGTGTGCTTTCGTCGATGTTCGAGGGCATAGAGTACAGAGGATTTGCGCAGAAAACCGTTGAAGAACTCGCCGAATATTCCGACGTCCCCGTTTGGAACGGGCTGACGGACGAAGCGCACCCGACGCAGATACTTGCCGATATGCTGACCATACGGGAACAGTTCGGCAAACTGAAAGGCATAAATTTTGTTTACATGGGCGACGCACGGTTCAACATGGGCAACTCGCTTATGGTCGGTTGCGCAAAACTCGGGCTGAACTTCACGGCGTGCTGTCCCGAAAAATATTTTCCGTCAAAAGACCTCGTTGCAAAATGCGAAGAGTTTGCAAAAGAAAGCGGCTCCGTACTCAGGTTTGAGACCGACGCGACAAAAGCGGTCAAGGACGCGGACGTTATATATACGGATATCTGGGTCTCCATGGGAGAACCCGAAAGCGTTTGGGCGGAGCGCATAGAAGAACTTTCGCCGTATCAGGTAAATGCGGAACTTATGCGCAAAACAGGAAAAGACACAACAATATTTATGCATTGTCTGCCCTCTTATCACGACCTCAAAACAAAGATAGGCAAAGAGATGGGCGAAAAGTTCGGCAGACCGGAAATGGAAGTTACGGACGAAGTATTTGAGAGTAAAAATTCCGTGGTTTTCCGAGAAGCGGAAAACAGGATGCACACAATAAAAGCCGTTATGGCGGCAACACTTACGGAAGTATGAATATGAAAAAAAGATACCTTATTTTACAAGACGGAAGCGTTTTTGAGGGCGAAGCGTTCGGCGCGGACGTGACGCAGGTCGGAGAAATAGTTTTCACGACCGGTATGTGCGGTTACATCGAAACATTGACCGACCCGAGTTATTACGGGCAGATTGTTACACAGACATTTCCGCTGATAGGAAATTACGGCATAATCAGTCCCGATTTCGAGGGCAAATGCTTTGTCAAGGGATACGTCGTTCACGAAAAATGCGATGAACCTTCGAATTTCCGAGCGGAATATACGCTCGATACATTTTTGAAAAACAACGGTATTCCGGGCATAAGCGGCGTTGACACAAGACGGCTGACGCGCATTATCCGCGAATACGGAGTTATGAACGCGGCGATAAGCGACGACATTCCGAAAGGTGCCGCCGCTTCTACTGCTGTTTTTGAGAGTTTGAAAAGATACTCTGTAAAGGACGCCGTAAAGAGCGTCAGCACATCAAAAAAAACGATTTTTACGCCCGACGGAGACAGAAAATTCAGAGTTGTGCTTATGGATTTCGGAGCAAAGGCAAACATCGAACGCTGTCTTGGCAAGCGCGGTTGTGAAGTGGTTTCCGTACCCTACGACACGACCGCAGAAGAAATCTTGGCTGAAAAGCCCGACGGCGTTATGCTTTCCAACGGTCCCGGCGACCCTGCGGAGAACACACAGATAATCAAAGAGATAGGCAAACTGCTCGGAAACGTTCCCATATTCGGAATATGTCTCGGTCACCAGCTTATGGCTCTTTCGCAGGGAGCACGGACGTTCAAACTCAAATACGGACACAGAGGCGCTAACCAGCCCGTCAGGGACGCTTTGGGAACAAGAACGTTTATCACAAGCCAGAATCACGGATATGCGGTTGATGAAAAAAGCGTTAAAAACGGCGTTGTGCGTTGGGTAAACGCGAACGACGGAACATGTGAGGGCATTGATTATCCCGAATACAACGCTTTTTCCGTTCAATTCCACCCGGAAGCGTGTTCGGGACCGAAAGACACCGAATTTCTCTTTGACAGATTTTGCGAAATAATGCGGAAAGGCAGGAACTGAAATGCCGTTTGACACAAACATAAAAAAAGTTCTCGTTATCGGCTCGGGGCCGATAGTTATCGGACAGGCGGCGGAGTTTGACTATGCGGGAGCGCAGGCGTGCCGCGTGCTGAAGGACGCGGGGGTAAACGTTGTGCTCGTCAACTCAAACCCCGCAACGATAATGACGGACAAGGCTCTTGCCGATGAAATATATCTTGAACCGCTGACAAAAAGAACCATTGAGCGCGTTATCGAGAAAGAAAAGCCCGACAGCCTGCTTGCATCTCTCGGAGGGCAGACGGGGCTGACGCTTGCGACGGAACTTGAAAAGGACGGTTTTCTGAAAGCACATAATGTGCGCCTTATCGGCACGAATGCGGAAGCGATAGACAAAGCCGAAGACCGAAAACTGTTCAAAGAAACAATGGCGCAGATAGGCGAACCGACGGTTCCCTCCGATATTGCCACAACGGTTGAAGACGCGCTTGCGATAGCGGAAAAGATAGGTTATCCCGTGATCATCCGCCCCGCATTCACGCTCGGCGGAACGGGCGGCGGCGTGGCTTATGACGCGGAACAGATGAAAAAAGCCGCAAAAACGGGGCTTGACGCTTCCCCCATAACGCAGATACTCGTGGAAAAATACATATTCGGCTGGAAAGAGATAGAGTTTGAAACAATGAGAGACGCGGCGGGAAATGCCATAGCGGTCTGCTCAATGGAAAACTTCGACCCGGTCGGAATACACACGGGCGACAGCATCGTTGTCGCACCCGCGCTGACGCTGTCGGACAAAGAATATCAGATGCTCCGTTCGGCGTCGCTGAACATCATTTCCGCGCTCGGAATAGTCGGCGGCTGCAACTGCCAGTTCGCGTTAGACCCGAACAGTTTTGATTATTCGGTAATCGAGGTCAATCCGAGAGTTTCGCGCTCGTCGGCGCTTGCATCGAAAGCGACGGGCTACCCCATCGCGAAGATAACGACAAAAATCGCGCTCGGCTACACTCTCGACGAAATCAAAAACGATATAACGGGCAAGACCTGTGCGTGCTTTGAACCCGCGCTTGACTACGTTGTGGTAAAGTTCCCGAAATGGCCGTTCGACAAATTTGTGGGTGCGTCCCGAAAACTCGGCACGCAGATGAAAGCGACAGGCGAAGTTATGGCTATCGCGCCGTCTTTTGAAAATGCGCTGATGAAAGCGGTGCGCGGTGCGGAGATCTCGCTTGACACACTCAATGCGCGCCCGATATCGGGCAATGACCTCGAAACAAGGCTTGCAACACCCGACGACCGCAGACTGTTTACAATATTCGAGGCGATAAAAGCGGGCGTTACACTTGAACATATCCACGACGTTACCCGTGTAGATACGTTTTTTCTGAACAAACTCAAACACCTTGCGGACTATGAAAAGAGCATAGAAAACGGACTTGATTCCGAAAAATACCTGCAAGGAAAGAAATTCGGCTATCCCGACAAGGCGCTTAAAAGACTTTCGGGCTGTGACATTCTTCCCTGCCCGCGCTTCACGCTTTCATATAAAATGGTGGACACCTGCGCCGCGGAATTTGATGCGGAAACGCCGTATTTCTATTCGGTCGCAGACGGCGCGTGCGAAGCTGTCAAATTCGGCAGAAGCGGAAAGCCCGTTGTCATAGTTCTCGGCTCTGGACCGATACGCATAGGTCAGGGCATCGAGTTTGACTATTCATCCGTCCATTGCGTTTGGTCGTTGAAGCAAATGGGCTATGACGTTGTTATCATAAACAACAACCCCGAAACGGTCTCGACGGACTATGACACGGCGGACAGGCTTTATTTTGAGCCGCTCTGCGAAGAAGACGTGATGAACATAATCCGCATTGAAAAGCCTGTCGGCGTTGTTGTGGCGTTCGGCGGTCAGACCGCCATAAAACTGACTGGCGCGCTGGATAAAGCGGGAATACCCATTCTCGGCACTTCCGCAGAGGGCATAGACGTTGCGGAAGACAGAGAACGCTTTGACGCGCTGCTTGAAAAATTCAACATACACAGACCCGTTGGCTGCGGTGTTTCGACGGAAGAAGAAGCCGTTGCCGCGGCTGAGAGAATAGGCTATCCGGTACTGCTCCGTCCCTCATATGTTATCGGCGGGCAGAATATGAGAATAGTCCACGATGAAAAGGAAGTCCGCCTTTATATGCGCAGAATACTCGCGCAAAAGATAGACAACCCGGTTCTCGTCGATAAATATATGATGGGAGTGGAACTTGAAGTCGATGTTATCTCGGACGGAGAGGACGTGCTCATTCCCGGAATAATGGAACATATCGAACGTGCCGGAGTTCACAGCGGCGACTCCATTGCGGTGTATCCTCCTTACAGCATAAACGACAAGATGACGCAGACCATTGTCGATTGCTCCGAAAAACTTGCGTTGGCGCTCGGAACAAAGGGGCTTGTCAATATTCAGTATCTTATCTGGCGCGGCGAACTTTATGTAATCGAAGTAAACCCGAGAGCGTCGAGAACCGTTCCCTACATAAGCAAGGTCACGGGCGTTCCCATGGTCGATGTGGCTTCAGGCGTAATGCTCGGCGGCAAACTCCGCGACGCGGGTTACGGCACGGGGCTTTACAGAACCCCGCCGTATTATGCGGTCAAATTCCCTGTTTTCTCTTTTGAAAAACTTATAGATGCGAATGCGTCACTCGGACCGGAGATGAAGTCCACGGGCGAAGTTCTCGGCATAGGCAGAACATTGAGCGAAGCGCTTTTCAAAGGTATGACCGCTTCGGGAAAAAACTTCAAATATCCGCACAAGGACGGAAGCGTCGGAGTGCTTTTAAGCGTTGACACGCACGACTTGCTCGAAGTTGTTTCTCTTGCGAAAAAACTCGACGACCTCAAATTCTCGATTTATGCGACACCCGAAACGGCAGAGGCTGTACGTTCTCTCGGCATTGACGTAACGGAAGTCACATTCAAAGACTTTGTTCCGCTTCTTGATGACGGCAAAATAAGTTACGTTCTTTACACGGGCGCTTTGCTTGACGGCACACTGGATGAATATATCGCGTTGAACAGACGCTGTTTGCAGCTTTCCGTACCCTGCTTCACTTCTCTTGACACGGCGCACGCGGCGGCGGACATCATCGCGGGAGGGTTCAACGAAAGCAACACGGAACTTGTTGACATCAACAAACTGCGTGAAGAAAAACAAAAGATAGATTTCTTCAAGATGCAGGCGACAGGCGACGACTATATCATCATCGACGGCAGAGACGGCAACATCGACTGCCCCGAGTCTATCAGCATAGGTATATGCGACCGCCATTTCGGCATTGGTGCGGACGGACTTGCGCTGATAGAGAAATCGGAAGTCGCGGATGCAAAAATGCGAGTATTCAACCGTGACGGCTCGGAGGGGTCGATGGGAGGCAACTGCATACGCTCCGTCGGCAAATACCTCTACGACCACGGCATAGTGCCGAAAACAGATATTGCGATAGAAACTTCAAGCGGTATAAAGAACCTTACACTCTACACTCGAAACGGCAAAGTGACGCTGGCTGATGTAAACATCGGGAAAGCGGATCTGACGGCGGCTTCCGTGCCCGTGATAACGGACAAAGACAAACTTATAAATTCGCCGATAACCGTTGCGGGCAACGAATACAACGTAACGTGCGTTTCCGTCGGGAACCCGCATTGCGTAGTGTTCTGCGATTCCGTTGACGCGGTAGATCTTGCAACGGTAGGTCCGCAGTTTGAAAACGCACCGATATTCCCCGAACGTGTCAATACGGAATTTGTGAGAGTGGTCAACCCGACAATGCTCAAAATCCGTGTTTGGGAACGCGGAAGCGGCGAGACCCTCGCCTGCGGCACGGGCGCGTGCGCGGCTGTTGTCGCGGCGGTTGAAAACGGATACTGCAAGAAAGGCGAAGACATAACCGTCAAGGTTCGCGGCGGTGACCTCACCGTAAACTACGGTGAAGACGGCATTATCCTGACCGGCGACACAAAACTCGTTTTCGAAGGCTCCGTTTACTATTAAAAACCTTAAAAGCCTTGCGGATACGCCGTATTCACAAGGCTTTTTCGGAAACGGAAAACAAAAAAAAGAACCGTCAAAGCCGGGAACGGTTCGCACGGAAAACCTTGAAAAAATTTATATATGTTTTTTCGGCATAACGCGCGAAAAACCTTGTAATTTGGAAATTTTTATGTTATAATTATAAAGAAAACCGCAACTCGCGTCTGTTCGTTGCGGAAAAAACTGTTTTTGAAAAAGAACTGCGAAAGCAGGATAACGGAGGAAAAGATATGGACAAAAAACTTGACCCCTTATTCACGCCGTGGAAGATCGGAAACTGCGAGATCAAAAACCGCTTTGTTCTGACAAGCATGGGCGGAACGGACCTTTTCGGCTGGATGGAGAAAAACCATTTCGACAAGGACGGCGCGCGCTTCATTATGGAAGTCGCAAAGAACAACGCCGGGCTTGTTATGCCGGGATGTCAGCCCGTTTACAACCCGATGTTCGGGCAATGGCTGCACAAGAACAAGAAAATGTTCGAGGATCTGAAAAAGTGGATGCCCGAATTTCATAAGACGGGCGCGAAGCTTTTCGTGCAGCTGACAGCCGGGTTCGGACGCTCGTTCACGATAAGCGAAATGATGGAAAAGCTTTATACAAACAAGTTTTTGAGAGTTGTCAGCAAGCCGTTTATGAACCTCGATAAAATAACGGCGTCGGCAAGCCCCTCGCCTAACCGCTGGTCGGATAAGGTTCCGTCAAGAGCGATGACGGTGGAAGAGATACACGAGTTTGTGGAAGCGTTTGCGGAAAGCGCAAGACTGCTCAAAGAAGCGGGCGTTGACGGCGTTGAGGTTCATGCCGTTCACGAGGGTTACCTGCTTGACCAGTTCACGCTCGGATACGTCAACAAGAGAACGGACTCCTACGGCGGCTCGTTTGAAAACAGATACCGCTTTGCGGTCGAAATCGTTGACGCCATAAAAGCGGCGTGCGGCAAGGACTTCCCCGTTTCCCTGCGTTACAGCGTTGTCTCAAAAACAAAGGATTTCCGTCGCGGCGCGCTGCCGGGAGAAGAATACACCGAAGTCGGCAGAGATATGGCCGAGTCCGAAAAGGCGGCAAAATATCTGCAGGACGCGGGATATGACTGCTTAAACTGCGACAACGGCACTTACGACGCATGGTATTGGGCGCATCCGCCGATATATATGCCCGAAAACTGCAACCTGGAAGATGTTGAGCATATCAAGAAATTTGTCGATATTCCCGTTATCTGCGCGGGCAGGCTTGACCCCGAAACGGCGGCCGATGCCGTTGCGAAGGGAGACCTTGACGGCGCGGGATTTGCGCGTCAGTTCCTGGCTGACCAACGCTGGATAACAAAGCTTATGAATGACGAACAGGACGATATACGTCCATGCATACTCTGTCATAACGGCTGCTTTAATATGTGCCATTACAAGGGCGTGCCGAACGATCAGGATCTTTCGGACAGCCTGCACCTTGCGCGCTGTGCCGTCAACGCGGAAACAATGCAATGGAACAAGCATTACATAAAGAAAGCAAAATCGCCGAAGACCGTTCACATCATCGGCGGCGGTATCGGAGGCATGGAAGCGGCAAGAGTGCTGAAACTGCGCGGACATAACCCGATAATTCACGAAAAGAGCGGCGAACTCGGCGGCGCGTTTATCGCGGCAAGCGCGGAATCCTATAAGGGCAAGCTCCGCGATCTGCTTGCGTGGTACATCAGAAAGATGGACAAACTCGGCATTGAGGTTCGCCTGAACGATGAGATAAAAGATGTTTCCATTTTCGGAAAAGAGCCTGTTATAATTGCGACGGGGGCAATTCCGAGACTGTTGAAGAGAGTTCCGGGTTACGAAAAAATGGTCGAGGCTTGCGAATACCTGAGAGGCAGCAAAGAAGTAGGACAGACGGTCGCGGTAATCGGCGGCGGTCTTACCGGTTCGGAAATCGCTTACGAGCTTGCGCTTCAAGGCAAAAACCCCGTTATAGTGGAAATGAAAGACGACCTTATTTCGCAAAAGGGCGTATGTCTTGCAAACTCGTCATATCTGCGTGAATGGTTTGAGCTGCACAAAGTTCCCGTTTACCTTGAAACAACGCTCAAAGAAGTCAAAGACGGCGCTATCGTATGCACGGGCAAGGACGGAAAAGACATTGAGATAAAATGTGATTCCGTTATAAGCTGCGCGGGATACATACCCGCTCCCGTCGCGGAAAAAGGATGCGGAAAATATCTCGTGGGCGACTGCGACAAGGTGGGCAACCTGCGCACGGTTATATGGAAAGCATACGAAACTGCGATGAAGATATAAGAAAGGCGGATAGGATATTTATGGAATATAAAATGAAGCTGTCCGAGGAACAGCAAGCCATACTTGACGGAAGTAAAGGCGAAACCATGGCAAAGGTCATGGAAACGCTTGTCCGTTACGGCGAACTGTTCGGCGCGGACGAAATGGTGCCCGTTACAAGCAAATACAATCACCTTGTTACCTCGTTCGGTCTGAAAGCGCTTGCGCCCGTTTATGCGCTTATGGATAAACTTATAGAAGCGGGAGCGGTTTCGCAGCAGAAATTTTCCGCAGACCCCAGACCGCTTGACAAAAACGTTCCGTCAAACTTCCTGCAAAACTTCGTATTCAACAAGTTTATGTATACAAAACAGGATTTTTATGAGGGACAACTTCAAAAACTCGGTCTTATGGCTCCCGACGCTTTTACCTGCACCTGCTATATGGACGAGGTCGGAAACACTCCGAAAAAGGGCGACGTTCTTTCGTGGTCGGAATCCTCGGCTGTCGTTTACGCAAACTCCGTGCTCGGCGCGCGCTGCAACAGAAACTCAGGTATAATCGACCTTATGGGCTCTGTTGTCGGCTATGTTCCCTCTTTCGGTTTTCTTAAAGACGAGGGCAGAAAAGCAAGCTGGATAGTTGAAATTAAAACGACGAAAAAGCCCGAAGCGCAGCTGCTCGGCTCGGCAATCGGAATGAAAGTTATGGAAGAAGTTCCGTTTGTCAGAGGTCTTGACAAATGGCTCGGCACGCTTGACGAGGACGCAAAGACATACCTTAAAGACTTCGGCGCGGCAACGGCATCTAACGGGGCTGTCGGACTTTACCATATCGAAAACATCACACCGGAAGCGGTCGAACTCGGCGAAAAACTCATAAAAGAGGACGCAAAAGTTTATGTTATCGACGACGCGGAACTTCAAAGAGTTTATGACAGTTATCCGATAATCTGGAAAAACAAAGAAGCAAAACCGAAGCTCTGCTTTATGGGCTGCCCGCACATGAGCCTGAACCAGCTTATGACATGGACGGACAAAGTGGAAGCGGCGCTCAAAGAAGCCGGAAACTCGAAAGTGATTATCCCGACGGTTTTCACCGCCGCGCCCGCCGTGCTTAAGGAGTTTGAGAAAACTCCGTATGCCGAAAGGCTCAGAAAGACGGGCGTTATTACAAGCTATATCTGCCCGCTGATGTATATGAACAACCCGCTCAGCGCAAAAATGCCCGTTATAACATCGAGCAATAAACTCAGAACTTATACGAGCGCAAGATACTATACGGACGATGAGATACTTGCGGAAATCACGAAAGGAGGCAACCGATAATGAAAACTTTTAAGGGAAGAGTTGTCGCGGAAGGCGAACTGACTGCGGAAGCTCTCGTTTCGCACGGCGGTCTCAATACTCTTGCATCGTTTCAGAAGGCGCTCCAATTCGGAGATAAAACCGCGACCTGCGGCGACCAGAACAACCCCGATCTTTATGGTAAAAAGATGCTCGGCAAAGCGCTCTGTCTGCCGATGACGATAGGTTCGACAACGGGAGGACTTGTGCTTTACTGCGCTTGCGCGATGGGTCGTCAGCCTGCCTGTATGCTTTTCTCCGAACCGATAGACTCTCTTGCCGCGGCAGGCGCAATTCTTTCGGACGTATGGCTTGAAGGTACGCCTCTTCCGGTTATCGACAGCCTCGGCGAAGAGTTCCTGAACTATGTCAAGGACGGTATGAAAATAACCATTCATAAAGACGGAACCGTTGATGTAGACTGATAAAGGCAAAACATACATTTACCCCGCCGCTTTCGCGGCGGGGTATTTTTCTGAATATACGAACAAAATGCACAAAGTTTCGAGTTTACTTGTTTTCAAACGTTATAAGTGTTTCGTTTCTCATCGGATAAGAGATGACTGTTTTTCCGTCGAGGTCTTCGGCGTGCATATCAACTGCGGTTATCGCGCCGTTTTCGTAAGTCGTGTAATAATAGATGCCCTTGTCGGCATTGAAACAACAGGAATATATGGTTATTTCATATTCTCCTTCCGCAACTTCGCAGCAGCCGCGCTGTTGTTCCACCGAACCGAGAATGTGAAAGAACTGCCGAACGCTTTCTTCCTCGCCCTTGCCCGACTTTGAATTTGCGAGCACAAACGCGGCGCGGACGAAACGGGATTGAGAAGAAAGGTCTCCCGGAAGCCCCATAGCCCCCATTCCCCTGCTGTATGCTTTCAAATCAAGTTCGGACGCAAAGTTGTTTTTCGGAGACTTCGGAGAAAGATTTATATAGTTATTAAGCGAAAACAACTGCGTCGGGAACGGCGGATTGTTCGTCAGCACGCCGCAAGGATTGTCATAAACGTGAAGCCCGTCGGTCATTGATTCGATAACGATGCATTCGTCCCTGTCCGCAACGAGCCAATGAAGCTGCGCGGAGGGCAAGCCCTCGCAAAACGGAGTATCGGTTATCTCAACATTTTCAAGATAAGTTTTCACCTCTGCAACGGTCGCGCATTTACCGAGCAGGGTCGGAATAAACTCATATTGGGCGATATTGTTTTTTCCGTTGACGGGCTTGCCGTAAAACGCGTTTCCGACAAAATTCAACCCCGCCGCGCAAAGGCCTTTTTCATTCGCCGCGTCGTAAAACAGCGGATAGCCGTTCATAACGTGAGCCGTTCCGATCAACGCAAAATGCGCTCCCGTATCCCCTATCGGAAAATTTCGGGGAACAACAACGACGCTTTCGCCGTAGCCGTGTTCATAATCGAGATTTCTGCCGAAATAATGGTCTTCCGTCTTAAAATTTATTGCGGTACACATAAAACTCATATCTCCTTTATCCGAACAAAACCGTTCGGGGCTTGCATTTTTTATCTTTCTGTGATATAATTATACCTGTCAAATATCCGCAAATAGTGACGACGAGGAGAAAGAAATGCAGAATCTGACAAAAAAAGCAATCAAAACGTCTTTTTTGGAACTGCTCAACGAACAGCCGTTAAACAAGATCAGCGTCCGCACCGTTGTCGAAGCCTGCGGAATCAACAGAAACACATTCTATTACTATTATCAAGACTTGCCGACGCTTATCGAAGAGATCATCAAAGAAAGCATTGACACTTTGATTGAAAAATATCCCACTATAAGCTCGCTTGACGAATGTGTTGACATTATTTTCAAACAGCTGATAAAAAATAAAAAAGCGATGTATCACATTTATAATTCCGTCAACCGCAATATTTTTGAGCAATACTGTATGCAGTTGTGCGAATATCTTGTAACAACGTATCTCGACACGGCTTTTGAGAGAGGAACCGTCGGAGAGACCGACCGCAAGATTGCCATTCGCTTTTTTAAATGCGAACTTTACGGACTTCTTTTCGACTGGTTCTCAAACGGAATGAAAGATGAATCCGTGGACGAGCTTCACCACATAACGGAAATTTGCCGAGGACTGTCGTCCGAGGTGATTGAAAGAAGCAAAAAGACAAAGAATTGATATTCGTCAGCCGAATACGATAAAAGTGCCCCGTTGAGCGAGGCACTTTTTCTTTTTTTTTCGGGGTTGCGGTAAAATTCACTGCCATGAAAAGCTTGACGAGAGAAGCGTTGCGCAGCCGTTCTGAACGGACAGAAGTCCGCCGTCCGTCGTCGCTTTTTTTTCGTTTCCGTCGGCAGAAATCACGCGGCATTCTCCCGGTTTTACCGAAGTTATAAAAGGCGCGTGCCCCGCCATAACGGCAAGATCGCCCTCTGCTCCGCGAAGAACAAGCATTTGAATGTCGCCGTCGAAAACATCTCCGTCGGGCGACGATATTTTCAGTCGGAACGGATTCATTTTTCCTCCCTCTTCGCTTTCTCGACAGCCTCGTCGATAGTGCCGACGAACAGGAACGCGGATTCGGGCAGATCGTCGTGTTTGCCTTCAAGTATTTCTTTGAAGCCGCGTATCGTTTCGTTGAGAGGAACGTAAACCCCGGGGAAACCGTTGAATTTCGCAGACACGTGAAGCGGCTGAGAAAGAAATCTCTGAATCTTTCTCGCGCGGCTGACAAGCAGTTTATCCTCGTCGGAAAGTTCGTCCATACCCATTATTGCGATTATATCCATAAGTTCGGTATAGCGCTGAAGCACGCGCTGAACTTCTTTGGCGATATCGTAATGCTCCTGCCCGACAATATCCGCCGAAAGAATACGGCTTGTCGATTCAAGCGGGTCAACGGCGGGATAGATGCCCTGCGAAGCGATGTTTCTTGAAAGAACCGTTGTTGCGTCAAGGTGCGCGAATGTCGTCGCCGGCGCGGGGTCGGTAAGGTCGTCCGCGGGAACGTAAACCGCCTGAACGGACGTAATTGAACCGCGTTTTGTGGAGGTTATACGCTCCTGCAAAGCGCCCATTTCCGTTGCAAGCGTGGGCTGATATCCGACGGCGGAGGGCATACGGCCGAGCAGCGCGGAAACTTCGCTTCCCGCCTGCGTGAAGCGGAATATGTTATCTATGAAAAGAAGAACGTCCTGTCCCTCGTCGTCCCTGAAGGATTCCGCCATTGTCAGTCCCGAAAGCGCAACTCTCATTCTCGCTCCCGGCGGCTCGTTCATCTGTCCGTAAACAAGCGCGGTCTTGGAAAGAACGCCCGACTCTTTCATTTCATTGTAGAGGTCGTTGCCCTCGCGTGTGCGTTCCCCGACGCCCGTAAAAACGGAAAGTCCTCCGTGTTCTTTTGCGATATTGTTTATGAGTTCCATAATAACAACGGTTTTGCCGACGCCCGCGCCTCCGAAAAGACCTATTTTACCGCCTTTTGCGAACGGACATATCAAGTCGATTACTTTAATGCCCGTTTCGAGGATCTCGGTTGAGGTCGAAAGTTCGTCGTATTCGGGTGCGGGACGGTGTATACTGCGTCTTTCCGCGGTTTTCGGGTCTTCACCGTTATCCACAACATCGCCGAGAACGTTGAATATTCTGCCGAGCGTTTCTCTCCCGACGGGAACGCTTATCGGTTTTCCCGTATCCGTAACAACCGCGTCTCTCTGCAAGCCGTCCGTTGCGGACATGGCGATACATCTGGCGGTGTTGTCTCCGATATGCTGCGCAACTTCGACCGTCAGCTTTTTTTCGCCTATCGGAACCGTCAGAGCGTTATATATTGAAGGAAGCTTTCCGTCGTCAAAACGGACGTCAACGACGGGTCCCATGACCCGGCTGACTTTTCCCGTGTGTGTCTGTGCCAATGTTATCTCTCCTTTCAAGCGTCGCTGCCTGCCACTATCTCGGTTATTTCCTGCGTTATCGCGCCCTGTCTTGCGCGGTTGTATTGCAGGCGCAGATCTTCTATCATCGCCTCGGCGTTTTTGTCGGCGTTGTCCATCGCCATACGGCGCGATGCAAGTTCGCAAAGAAATCCCTCGCGGACAGCGGAAGTTATAAGTCCCGCGATATATTCGGGAATAGCCGTTTTGAGAATGGTGCTTTCGTCCGGCTCGAAAATCGCGGACGGATTTTTTTTGTTTTTGCTCTTTGTAAGCGGAAGTATAAACCGAATGTAAGGCTCCTGCTTCAAAACCGAAACATAGCGTGTTCCGACTATGCCGAGGATATCGTATTCGCCTTTTATAAAATCCTCGCAAAGAGTTTTTGCCAGCGCGTGCGCGTCGGCGGCGGTAAAGGCTTCCGCAAACAGTTTTTCTTTTCCGTACCGGTCGCAGGCGCGTTTACCGACGGGGATTATTTCCGCGTCGGGGTAATTGCGGACAAGGCGGAAAATATTCGCGTTATATCCGCCCGCAAGCCCTCTGTCGCCCGCTATAACGATAATTCGCATTCTGTCCGTTTCGGAAACGCGCAGATACGGGCTTTTCGCACATTCGGGACACGACAGAAGCTCTTCCGTCACGGCGGCAAGCGCCGAGGCATATTCCTCGCTTTTCCGCGCGTTTTCGGTCGCGCGGCGCAATTTTGAAGTCGCGACGAGCTCCATCGCCTTTGTAAGGTGCATGGTTGAGTCGATACTCTTTATTCGCGTGCGCAGACTTCTCATATCCGTCGCCATAACATCACTCCATTTCCGAAAGAGCCTTTTTCAGTTCCTTGATATCGGACTCGTCAAAATGTCCTGCCTCAAAACGGGATAGCAGGTCTGAATACTCGGAACGCATTTTTTCGTAAAGCCGCTGCTCATACTCCCCTATCTTTTCAACGGGAATATTATTCAGATACCCGTTTGTCACGGCATAAACGATACACACCTGACATCCCGGGGAAACGGGCGAATTGCGTTTTTGTTTCAACACTTCGACTATGCGTTCGCCGAGTGCCAGACGGGCTTTCGTATCCGCGTCGAGGTCGCTGCCGAACTGCGCGAAAGAGCGTAGCTCGCGATATTGCGAATAAAGCAGTTTCAGTGCGCCCGAAACCTTTTTGACGGCTTTCAACTGCGCGGAGCCTCCGACACGGCTGACGGATATACCCGGGTTTATTGCGGGCATAATTCCGGAATGGAACAGTTCCGTTTCAAGGAATATCTGCCCGTCCGTGATAGAAATGACGTTCGTGGGTATATAAGCGGAAACATCGCCCGCCTGCGTTTCTATGATGGGGAGCGCGGTTATCGAACCGCCGCCGTATTCGGGAGCGACGCACGCCGCCCTTTCAAGAAGACGGGAGTGCAGATAGAACACGTCACCGGGATACGCTTCTCTTCCGGGCGGACGCCTGATAAGAAGCGACAGCGCGCGGTATGCGACAGCGTGTTTGGAAAGGTCGTCGTAAACGATAAGCACATCTTTTCCCTGCTGTCTGAAATATTCCGCCATGGCGCAGCCTGCATAGGGCGCAATATATTGCAGCGGCGCGCTTTCGGAGGCTGATGCCGCCACAACAATGGTATATTCCATCGCCCCCGCGCGGGTCAGTTCGTTTACAAGCTGAACAACGGAAGTGCTTTTCTGCCCTATCGCGACGTAAATGCAAAGCACGTCGCTGTTTTTCTGATTTATAATGGTATCTATCGCTATCTCCGTTTTTCCGGTCTGACGGTCGCCAATGATGAGCTCTCGCTGACCTCTGCCTATCGGGATCATGCAGTCGATTGCCTTTATTCCCGTTTGCAGAGGCACGGAAACGCTTTTTCTCTCAATAATTCCGGGCGCTTCCGCCTCAACGGGACGTGTTTCCGATGTTTGTATCGGCCCTTTTCCGTCAATGGGCTCGCCGAGCGCGTTGACAACTCTGCCGAGCATCGCTTCGCCGACGGGAACGGAAAGAACTCTGCCCGTTCTTTTGACCTGCGAGCCTTCGCGAATATCGTTTTCGTTTGCAAGCACGGCGACGGACACGGTTTCGTCTTCAAGGTTCTGCGCCATACCGACGCTGCCGTCCTCAAATTCGAGAAGCTCGTTTGCCATACAGTTTCTTATGCCGTAAACGCGGGCAATACCGTCTCCGACACGGATAACGGTTCCCGTTTCGGTCATCTCCGTTCGGGAGCGATACGCTTTTATCTGTTCTTTTATGATGCTGCTTATTTCTTCGGTATTCGAGCTCATTTTTCGATCACTTCCTTTATCTGCTTCAGTTTTGTTTCGACGCTGCCGTCTATCAGGATGTCGTCCATACGCACGACAAGTCCGCCGATGACGTTTTCGTCGGTTTCGTATTCCGCGGTAACGGTATGTCCGCAGAGTTTTTCGAGCTTTTTAATCAGTTTTTCCTTTTCTTCGTCGGTCATCTCAACCGCGCTCGTAACCTTTGCGGTCGAAACAAGGCTGACGGCGCGATACATTCTTTCGTATTCGGCAACGCATTCTCCGAAAAGCTTTATCCTTCCGTTTTCGCAGAGAAGTTCAGTAAAAGACATCACATATTCGGGAACTTTTCCGCAGAAAGCGGCCTCAAGAAGCTTTCGTCTTTCGCCTGTCGAAATGTCGGGCGACGCGAGCAGATCCGCGTATTGCGGCTGCTCTTCAAACTGACGCTCAATCAAGCCGAGAGCGTCGGAAAACTCTTTTTCGCGCGAATTCTCGCGGGCAAGCTCAAAAAGCGCCGCTGCGTATTCTTTGCTGACTTCAGTCATTGTTTTCACCTATTTCGGCAATGGCGCGGTCTATCAAATCGCGGTGATCTGCTTCGCTGATCTCTCTGCCGAGCACCTTTTCGGAAATTGCGGACGAAACGTCTGCAATTTCCTTTTTTATCTGTGCCTGCGCCTTCTTATGTTCAAGGTTAGCCTGCGTCTGCGCTTCCCGCACAATGCCGTCGGCTTTTTCCCTCGCATCCGAAACGATCTCCTCTCCGCGACGGGCGGCGCGCTCGTTCGCGTTTTTGATTATGGCGTCGCTTTCCTCGCGGGCGGCGGCAAGTTTTTCAGACCATTCCTTTTCGTTCATATCGGCGCGGGACTGCGCCGCTTTTGCTTCGGAATAGATATCGTCAAGCTCCGCGCGACGGGTCTGCGTGACCTTTTGAACGGGTTTGAAAAGAAACTTTTTCAGAATAAGAAACAGTATAACAAGATTGCACAGCGAAATCAGTATCTGCCAGATATTGACGGATATGACATCAAGACTTTGCATAACATTATCCCCTTTTAACCGAGCGTCGTTGTGAGAATTTCAACAAGTCTGCCGGGCGCGACAAATATAAGAAGAATTGCGATAACAAGGGCATAAAGACCCGTGGTTTCCGCAATGGCGCAGCCCATAAGCATGGTTGTTGTTACGTCACCCTTGCTTTCGGGCTGGCGTCCTATCGCTTCACAGGCTTTCGCAACCGCATTACCTTCGCCGATACCGGGGCCGATACCCGCAATCATCGCAACACCCGCGCCGAGCGCGCAGCAACCGAGAATGATACCAATGGCAAGTTCCAACATTTTTTTATTCCTCCGTTAATTATTTACAGTTTGTTTTTTGTGTTTTTCTTTGCGTTTGTAATAAGTTTCCGCAGGGAATCCGCCGGAAACATAGAGCATTGCGAGCATAGCGAAGATGAACGCCTGTAAAAGTCCGCTGAACACGTCGAAGTAAACCGACAGTATCGCGGGAAGACCTATCTGCAAGAACGGAATCTCTCCGAGAGCGCCCGGAAGCCAGCCGAGAACGAGTTTTGAAAGTCCCGAAAGTCCTGCGGCGACAAGCACCGATATTACGGAGCCCGAAAGCACGTTGCCGTAATGACGGAACGCCATAGAAACCGGCGTTGCAAACTCGCTGATGATGTTCAGCGGCGTCAGCAGCGGCGCGGGCTGAGCAAAACTTTTCAGATATTGCAGAGGACCGCACTTACATTTGTAATAGGTTATCAGGCAAAAGACGAGAACCGCCCAGCCCGCGACGACATTCAGATCCGAAGTCGGAGCGTAAAGTCCGAACAGTGAAAGCAAACTCGAAAACGCCGACAGCGCCATTATAGCGGCGATAAACGGCGCAAAACCGTTGAAATACGCGTCCATATCGGCGTGAACCATTTTTTCCGTTTTCTCAACGATGAGCTCGGCAAATATCTGTCGGACGCCTTTTCCGCGAACGGTCATACCGTGCGTCAAGAATTTACACAGCCAAAAAACCGACAGTATGACAAGCCATGAATTGACCTGCGATTCCGTTATCGGAAGTTCTGTGCCGAACGGCATGGGAACGGTAAAATATATCAGCGCTCCCGCGATGTTTATACCGTCCGTCTGCGGCGTGAACAGTATTTTCAGAACGATCATCGCAGTTATCGGAGCAATCGCCAGAACGAGAAATACGATATCCGCGACGCCGATTTTCCGTTTCTTCTTTTGAACCGCTCCGTCTTTCAATATGACCTCGTTCATTTTTCCGCCGCCTTTCTTTTTCCGAAGAGAGGCCGAAGCATGACCGAAACGATCGGAAAGAAAAGCGGAATGAGAACAGCGGCGATGTTGAAGCAGTCAAGCAGCGCTCCGAGCACCGCAACGCCGAACATGGCGAACGTGCGAACGATCTGCGAGGTATGCATTAACGTTCTTGCGCGTTTTTCCTCCTCACCGGTAGCCTTCTGCACGGTTAATCCCATAAGAAAGAAATTCAGAACGGCGACGCCGCCTCCGAGCAGGTTTCCGAGCAGAACCGTGTAATCCCACCGCTTTATAATAAGGAAAACAGCCTGCATGAGCATACTCAAAATCAGGACGGCCGCGGCGATGTATATCGTTTCTTTTCTGACGGTTCCGTCCACCTTTTTCTTTTTTTCCAAAGGCTCAACTCCTTTCGGCGCAAAACGCCTTGTTTTTTCTTCCTTTTGATTATAACAGAAATTCCGCGCTTTTGCAATGGACAAACTTTTAAAACTGTCTGATTTTCGGACAACGACGAAAAACTGTCTGATTTTTGGGCAATCAAAGCGAAATGTCTGATTTTCGGACAGTTTTATCCAAGTGTCTGATTTTTGGGCATTCGCGAAGGATTGTCCGTTTTCAAACGCCCGTCGCCGTGCTATAATACAAACGTAAAAAGAAACGGGGGCGGTCGCTCCCGAAAAACAGAAAGGAGACGTTCTTATGAGGTCACGTTCGATAGCACCCATGAGAGCAGCCAAGATAGGTTACATTATTATATCGGTAGCGCTTTGCGTTCTCGGAACAGTTCTTATCGCCGTTCCGGGCTTTTCGGCAAAAGCGCTCGGCATAATCTGCGGAATACTTCTTATATTGTTCGGAGCCGTCCGCATAGCGGGTTATTTTTCGAGAGATCTTTACAGGTTGGCTTTCCAATATGATCTTCCTCTCGGATTTCTTTTGATAGCCCTCGGAGTTATAATGCTCACAACCCCGACGGCATTGATGACATTTATTTGCGTAACGCTCGGCATTTACATTTTGTCCGACAGTCTTTTCAAGGTTCAGATAGCCATAGATTCAAAGAGGTTCGGGCTGACAAAATGGTGGCTGATTTTAGCGTTTGCCGTTCTTACGGGAATATGCGGACTTGCGTTGATGTTCAGACCCGGAGAAGGCACGGATTTTTTGATGATAATGCTGGGGATCACGCTTTTGCTTGAAGGCATTCTCAACATCAGCACTGTCATCACGGCGGTAAAGATAGTAAAAAATCAAAAACCCGACGTTATCGAAATTGATTACGAAGAGAGAAAGGACTAAATTTCTATGCATTTTTCAAGAGCGGTCGTAAAATACCGCATACCCATTTTGATAATCGCGGTTCTGCTGATGATACCGTCGGTTCTCGGAATGATAGGCACGAGAATAAATTATGATATGCTCGACTATCTGCCCTCCGATATGGATACTGTAATAGGTCAGGAAGAACTGAAAGAAGATTTCGGAAAAGGCGCGTTCTCTTTCATCATCATTGAAGATATGAAAGACAAAGACGTTGCGGCACTTTGTGACAAGATAAAAGAAGTCGATCACGTCGATTCCGTTATATGGTATTCGACGTTGGCGGACATTTCTATTCCGAAAGAATTGATTCCCGATAAAATATACAATGAATTCAACACCGACAACGCAACGATGGTCGCGGTCTTCTTTGACAGCGCAACGTCCGAAGACGTGACGATGGACGCTATAAGAGAAATACGTTCCATAGCGGGCAAACAATGCTTTGTTTCCGGTATGTCCGCGCTTGTAACGGACTTAAAAGACCTCTGCGAACAGGAAGAACCCATCTACGTCGGGCTTGCGGTTCTGTGCGCAACTGTTGCGATGCTTTTATTCCTCGACGGCTGGCTTGTTCCGTTTGTATTCCTTGCCTCGATAGGCATGATGATTCTTCTGAACCTCGGAACGAACTACTTCTTCGGCGAGATCTCCTACATAACAAAAGCGCTTTCGGCGGTTCTGCAACTTGCAGTCACGATGGACTATTCAATATTCCTCTGGCACAGTTACAACGAACAACGGGAACGCTGTGACGACCACAAAGAAGCGATGGCGGTTGCAATAAAAGAAACGCTGACATCGGTTGTCGGAAGTTCTATAACAACGGTTGCGGGCTTTGCGGCGCTCTGCTTTATGACGTTCACTCTCGGCAGAGACCTCGGCATAGTTATGGCAAAGGGCGTTATCTTCGGCGTTATCGGTTGCGTAACGGTTCTTCCAGCGCTGATACTTGTTCTTGATAAGCCCCTGCAAAAGACAAAGCATAAATCCCTGCTTCCCGATATGACAAAATTCGCGGGAAAACTGACAAAAATATTCCCCGTATTCCTTATTATATTCGCGGTTCTCATTCCGCCTGCTTATTACGGTTACAGCAAAACCAACAATGAAGTTTACTACGATATGGGACAATGCCTGCCTGACGATATCGAATACGTTATAGCGAACTCGAAACTTTCCGACGACTTCAATATCGCTTCCACGCACATGGTTCTTGTTGACGCAAACCTTGACCAGAAATCGGTTAAAAATATGATGAAAGAAATGGAAGAGGTTGACGGCGTCAAATATGTTCTCGGTCTTGAATCGGTTATAGGTTCGAGAGTGCCCGAAGAAGTCATTCCCGACAGCATAAAGGGCATTTTGAAGAGCGACAAGTGGGAACTGCTGCTTATCAACTCCGAATACAAAGTTGCGTCCGACAACATAAACACCCAGATAGACGAACTTAACGCCGTGCTTAAAAAGTACGATCAAAAAGGAATGCTGATAGGCGAAGCGCCTTGCATGAAAGACATGATAGAAACAACGGACAGAGACTTCAAAGTTGTCAACGCCGTTTCCATCGTGGCTATATTCGTCATCATCGCCCTTGTTGAAAAGAGCATTTCGCTGCCGTTCATTCTTATAGCGGTCATCGAACTTGCGATATTCATAAACCTCGGACTTCCCCACTATCTCGGTCAGTCGCTGCCGTTCATCGCGCCTATCTGCATAAGTACTATCCAGCTCGGCGCAACGGTTGACTATGCGATACTTATGACAACGCGTTACAAGTCCGAAAGACTTCTCGGCAACGACAAGAGAAAGAGCGTTACAACAGCGCTTGCGACCTCTATCCCGTCCATACTCGTTTCGGGCATGGGACTGTTTGCGGCAACATTCGGCGTTGCGGTCTATTCCGACATTGACATTATCAGTTCGATGTGTATGCTTATGGCACGAGGCGCCGTTGTAAGTATGGTCTGCGTAATATTCATTCTTCCCGCGCTGCTTATGCTATGCGACAAAATCGTATGCAAAACAACGCTCGGAATGACACATATCGGCAAAAAAGCAAAAACGGAGGTAAAATAACGATGAGAAATATATTCAAAAAACCGCTTGCGCTCGTTTTGAGCGGCGCGCTTCTGCTCGGAGGCGCGGGAGCGATCTATGCGATGAATTCGGGCGACGAAGCGAAAGATGAGCCGAAAAACAAAATCTCGCTGATTGAAAAAGAGGACGACGCGAAAGTTTCAAAAGACGAGACCGTTTACGTTCTGACGGGCGCGGACGGCAGCGTTAAAAAGGTTATCGTCAGCGACTGGATAAAAAATGCGCTCGGCAGTTCGACCATAACGGACAGCGGCGAACTCAAAGACGTTGAAAACGTCAAGGGCGACGAAAGCTATACAATGAATCCCGACGGAATGCGCGTTTGGGACGCACAGGGCAACGACATTTACTGCAAAGGCAGCATAGACAAGGAACTGCCCGTAAACCTCTCCGTTTCCTACAAATTGGACGGCAAGACCGTTTCGGCTGACGAACTTGCGGGCAAGAGCGGAAAAGTTACGATACGTTTCGATTACAAAAATAATCAGTACCAGACCGTAACGATTGACGGCAAAAACGAAAAAATATACGTTCCTTTTGCAATGCTGACGGGCATACTGCTTGACAACGACGTTTTCACCGACGTTGAAGTTTCCAACGGCAAAATGATAAATGACGGAGACCGCACCGCCGTGCTCGGCATTGCGTTCCCCGGCTTGCAGGAAAACCTCGCGATTTCAAAAAATGATTTTGAGATTCCCTCTTATGTTGAAATCACGGCAAACGTCAGGAACTTTGAAATGATGAACACGGTCACAATAGCGACCAACGAAATATTCAACAAGATAGACACGGACGGACTTGACTCCGCAGACGACCTGACATCGGCGCTCGGAAGCCTTACGGACGCTATGACACAGTTGACGGACGGTTCCTCCGCACTTTATGACGGTCTTTGCACGCTGCTTGACAAATCGGGCGAACTTATTGCGGGCATTGACAAACTTGCGGCAGGTGCGGAACAGCTCCGTGCGGGAGCAAACGATCTGAGCAACGGTGCGGCTGACCTTGCAAACGGCGCGAAAGACCTTGCAAACGGTTTGACGGAACTCGATTCTCACAGCGCGGAATTGAACGCCGGCGCAAAGAAAGTTTTCGAGACCCTGCTTTCGACGGCACAGACCGAACTCAAAAAAGCGGGGCTTGATGTTCCCACGCTGACCATTGACAATTATGTCGAGGTTCTTAACGGTATAATCAAACAGCTCGACCCCGAAAATGTTTCGGCGCAGGCAAATGCCGTGGCTCTTGCGAAAGTTACGGAGAAAGTAAACGAACAAAAAGACACCATTAAAGCCGCAGTTGTTGCCGAATACAAAAAAGGCGCGACCGAAAAATACACGCAGGGCTATTACGCAAGCATAAAAGCAGCAGCCGTACAGCAGAATTTCAAGATGTCCGTTGCGGACTACAACAAGGCGGTCGATGCGGGACTTATCACGGAAGAACAGCAAAACGCGCTTGAAAGCGGCGTTCAGGCAAAACTGAACAGCGAAGAAATTCAGGCGGCTATATCCGCAGACGTTGAAAAATATCTTGCTTCCGACGAAGCGCGGGCACAGATAAACGCATCCACCGAAAAAGCGGTTGAAGATCAGATAGAAAAAGCGATGAACTCCGCGGAAGTGCAGGCGCAGATAACCGAGGCGCTTGAAAAAGCGAAATCCGGTGCGGCAAGCGTCAGCGCATTGAAAGAACAGCTTGACAGTTACAATGAGTTCTACACGGGTCTTGCGGACTACACCGCAGGTGTCGGCGAAGCAAAGGACGGCTCGCTGAAACTCAGCGTCGGCGCAGACACATTGAACGGCGGAGCAAAGACGCTTTACGCAGGTATGTGCGAACTCTATGACGGCATATTCCGACTCAAAAACGGCGCACCGGCTTTGACGGACGGCGTAACGCAGTTGAGAGACGGCGCGCTTACCCTCTCCGACGGACTTAAACAGTTCAACGAACAGGGCGTGCAGAAACTCGTCGATGCGGTTGACGGCGACCTCGGAAGCCTGCTGACGAGAGTTAAGGCGACTGTCGATGTTTCGAAAGATTACAGATCGTTCTCCGGTCTTTCCGTCGATATGAGCGGTCAGGTCAAGTTCATTTACAGAACAGATGCCATAGAAATCGAGAAATAACAAACATACGGAAAAGGGGCTGTAAAAAAAGCCCAGACCGCAAAAAAGGCTGAAAAATACAAAAAAGCAATGGCTTAAAAGATAAACAAAACGACTC